>JAUSOD010000094.1 GCA_030656215.1 Azoarcus sp. | reverse complement strand
GCGGATCGCGTACGTTCAGGGCGTGTTCCTCAAGCCCGCGTGAGCAGCGTTGGCGAGGCCTCACGCCCTTCGCCGTCAGCGGCCGCGAGGGGTAGCGTGACGGCGGCGCCATTGTTGCAGGAGTCGCCCAACTGCGCGGTGGAGCGGACCGCTGGCTCGCATTCGCTCGCCGCAGCCGCTCACCGCGAGCGTTGAGCGACTGCTTTCCACAAAGCTCGATGGCTGCATTGGGTCGGAAGGGTGAGTTCGAGGATGGCGAGACCGGTCGTTGGTTGAGCGTGAGCGCTGGCCGGCAGGTCTGTGGCGCATTGCCGCCGCTCATCTGATGCAACCCGACCGACAGGTCAGGCCCAAACGCGGACGATCGGCCTCCAGTCACTGTTCTTCGGCCAACGTCGTGCGCCGCCGAAGGTTGCCTCGAACCAGCGAAGCCATCCTCAAGTCATTTGGGTGTCCAGCTGCGCGCCGTGAGTTTTCGACTTTATTGCCATGTTTTCGACTTTATTGCCACGTTTTCGACTTTATTGGCAAGGAACACCAAAACACCGCGTCTGACCTGCTCACTCAACGGTAACGCTTTTTGCCAGATTGCGCGGCTTATCGACATCGGTGCCTTTCACCAGGGCTGCGTGGTATGACAGCAATTGCAGCGGAATCACATGCAGCACGGGCGACAGCATGCCGTAGTGTTCGGGAAGGTGCAGGATGTGCACCCCTTCCGACTCCGGGATCTCGCTGCCGGCATCGGCGAACACGTAGAGTTCGCCGCCGCGGGCGCGGACCTCCTGCAGATTGGACTTGAGTTTTTCCAGCAGTTCGTCAGCGGGCGACACCGCGATCACCGGCATGTCCTTGTCAACCAGCGCCAGCGGTCCGTGCTTGAGTTCGCCCGCGGCGTAGGCTTCGGCATGGATGTAGGAGATCTCCTTGAGCTTGAGCGCACCTTCCATGGCGATCGGCCAGTGCCGACCGCGACCGAGGAAGAGCGCATGCTCCTTGGTGGCAAAGCGCTGTGCCCAGCGCTCGATCTCCGGCTCCAGTTCGAGCACCTTCTGCACCGCAACCGGCAGGTGGCGCAAGGCGATAAGGTGACCGTTTTCTTCGGTCTCCGACAGGCGACCGTTGATCTTTGCCAGCGACAGGGTCAGCAGCGCGAGCGCAGCGAGCTGGGTGGTGAAGGCCTTGGTGGACGCCACCCCGATCTCGGGGCCGGCACGGGTAATGAAACGCAGCGCCGCCTCGCGCACGATGGCGGATTCGGGCACGTTGCAGATCGCCAGGGTGCGCTCCATGCCGAGCGCTTTGGCGTGCTTGAGCGCGGCCAGGGTGTCGGCGGTTTCGCCCGATTGGGAAATGACCACCACCAGGGTTTCGCTGTCAGGCACCGATTCACGATAGCGATACTCGCTGGCGATCTCGACCGTACATGGGATCTTCGCCAGCGCTTCAAGCCAGTAACGCGCGACCAGGCCAGAATGGAAGCTGGTGCCGCAGGCCAGCACCAGGACCCGCTTCACACCGTCGAAAACCTCCGCCGCGCGTGCACCGAAGTGCAGCGGCGTGATCGATCCGCCGCCGGCAATCAGCTCAAGCGTATTGCCCAGTGCCTGCGGCTGCTCGAAGATCTCCTTTTGCATGTAGTGGCGATACTGGCCAAGCTCGACCGCGTCCGCCGACAGACTGGAGATATGCATCTCACGTTCGACCGGCGAGCCGTCGGACAGCATCACCCGGAAGCTGTCGCGGCGCAGTTCGGCCAGATCGCCGTCTTCCAGATAGACCACTTTGCGCGTGACCTGCAGCAGCGCGGCAGTGTCGGATGCGGCATACATGCCGTCCTCACCGACCCCGAGCAGCAGCGGAGAACCGCGGCGGGCGACGATGATGCGGAACGGGTCGGCCTCGGACACCACGCCGATGGCGTAGGCGCCGACCAATTCGTTGGTCGCGAGCCGGACCGCCTCGAACAGGTCGGGCGTGGATTCGAGCTTGTGGTGGATCAGATGCGCAATCGCCTCGGTGTCGGTTTCGGACGAAAACACGTAGCCACGCGCTTCCAGCGCGAGCTTGAGCGACGCAAAATTCTCGATGATGCCGTTATGCACCACCGCCAGCCCGGCCGAAACGTGGGGATGGGCGTTGCGCTCGGCGGGCACGCCATGGGTGGCCCAACGGGTGTGGGCAATACCGATGTTGGCCGACAGCTGACGCGCGTCGGCCAGGGCGGCGAGTTCGGCAACCCGCCCGGCAGAGCGCAGGCGGGTCAGCTCGCCCGCCAAGACGGCGATTCCGGCAGAGTCGTAACCCCGGTACTCGAGCTTGCGCAGGCCCTCGAGCAGCATGGGCACAACGTTATTGGTGGCGATTGCAGTGACGATTCCGCACATGGTGCTGATACTCCGGGGATTGACCGACAGCGCGCTGTCGAACGGTTTACCTGCTCTTGACCGGCTTCTTCCA
The DNA here is from genome assembly GCA_030656215.1 of Azoarcus sp. Classification (GTDB taxonomy): domain Bacteria; phylum Pseudomonadota; class Gammaproteobacteria; order Burkholderiales; family Rhodocyclaceae; genus Parazoarcus. The sequence continues at coordinate 34,608 of JAUSOD010000094.1, read as the reverse complement.
GCCGACCACGCTGAACTGCCTTGCGCGCGACACGGTGAGCTGACCCGCCGGCGCATCCTTGGTGAGCGTGGTTCCGGCGCCTAGCGTGGCCCCGCGCCCTACGCGCACCGGCGCCACCAACTGGGTGTCGGAGCCAATGAAAACATCGTCCTCGATCACCGTGCGGTACTTGTTGGCGCCATCGTAATTGCAGGTGATGGTGCCCGCGCCGATATTCACCCGGCTGCCGACGTCGGCATCGCCCACATAGGCGAGGTGATTGGCTTTGGAGTGGTCGGCCACCACGCTGTTCTTGATTTCGACGAAGTTGCCGATGTGCACGTCCGCGCCCAGAACGGTGCCGGGGCGGGTACGGGCATAGGGACCGATGACGCAGTCCGCGCCCATGGTGGTGCTGTCGAGGTGCGAAAACGGCGCCACCCGGGTGCCGGCACCGATGCGGGTGTCGCGGATTACACAGTTGGCGCCGATGGTGACACCGTCGGCGAGTTCCACGCGGCCCTCGAACACGCAATTGACGTCGATCTCGACATCGCGACCACACACCAGCTCGCCGCGCACATCGATCCGGGCCGGATCGATCAGGGTCACACCTTCGTCCAGCAGCCGTCCGGCGATCGCCGCCTGATGCATGCGCTCAAGCTCGGCCAGTTGCTGCTTGCTGTTCACCCCGAGCGTTTCGGCCACGGCGTCGGGCTGCACGGTGACGATATCGATATCCTCTGCCACCGCCATGCCGATGATGTCGGTCAGGTAGTACTCACCTTGGGCGTTGTCGTTACCGATACGACCCAGCCAGTCGCGCAGGCGTGCGACCGGAGCCACCAGAATGCCGGTATTGACCTCGCGCACGGTGCGCTCGGCTGCGCTGGCGTCCTTTTCTTCGACGATGCGCACGACCCGACCCGCCTCATCGCGCAGGATGCGCCCGTAGCCGGCAGGGTTGTCGAGCTCCACGGTGAGCAGCCCCAGGCGGCGCTCGCCCGCCGCAGCCACAAGCCGGGTCAGGGTAGGCACACCGATCAGCGGCACGTCGCCGTAAAGGACCAGGGCGAGCGCACCGTCGGTCAGGTGCGGCAAGGCCTGTTGCACCGCATGCCCGGTACCTAACTGCGGCTCCTGCCGTGCCCATGCCAGGTCGGGCGCATCGAGTTGCTCGCGCACGACTTCGCCGCCGTGACCATAAACCACACAAATGCGCTTCGCCTCGAGCGCACGGGCAGCCGCCAGTACGTGCGTCAGCATCGGCTTGCCGGCAATCGGCTGCAAGACCTTGGGCAGAACCGAGCGCATGCGCTTGCCCTGACCGGCGGCGAGAATCACGACTTCCATGAGGAATTCCAGGAAAATAACCGAGCCGATTCTAGCATGTGGCCTGCGGGCCCTTCGTGACCTGCTCCATGTTGCGGATGAGATACGACCACCGTGCTGCAGCGCACAGTTCCTGATCCGAATCCAACTTTAGTAACACGCCTGCGGCTAGAATGCATATGCTGCATTGCACTCACAACAAGGGAACGTTATGGCACACGCCGTTCATTCGCTCATTCAAAACCGTACCTTCGACGAGATTCAGGTCGGTGACTTTGCGCAACTCGTGCGGACCCTGCGTCCCGAAGATATCCACTTGTTCGCGGCCATGTCGGGCGACGTCAATCCCACTCACGTGGACCCCGAATTCGCGCGCTCGAGCCAGTTTCGCGAGGTAGTCGGTCACAGCATGTGGGGCAGCACCCTGATTTCAACCATCCTGGGCACCGAGTTCCCGGGGCCCGGCACGGTGTATGTGTCGCAGGGGCTGAACTTCTGGCGCCCGATCACCATCGGTGACACGCTGACGATCTCGGTCACCTGCCGCGAAAAATACGAGCACAACCATCACCTGGTCCTCGACTGCCTGGCGGTCAACCAGGACGGGCTCAAGGTTATCGACGGTACCGCCGAAGTGGCCGCCCCGACCGAGAAAATCTCTCGCGCGCGCGTTGTGCTACCCGAAGTCACGATTTCGGATCGCGAGCTGCGCTATCGCCACCTGCTGTCGATCACTGCAGGCATGTCGCCCATTCCGATCGCGGTGGCGCATCCGTGCGATCCCGAGTCCTTGCGCGGGCCGATCCAGGCGGCCCATGCGGGCCTGGTCGATCCGATCCTGGTCGGCCCGGAGTCCAAGATCCGCGCACTGGCGGAAGAGCTCGGACTCGACCTGAAAGGTTTTCGCATCATCGACGTACCCCACAGCCACGCGTCGGCCGAGACCGCCGTCGCCCTGTGCCGCGACGGCGGAATCGAGGCGCTGATGAAGGGCTCGCTGCATACCGACGAGCTGATGAGCGCGGTGGTATCGAAGACGACCGGGCTGCGTACCGCGCGGCGGATCAGCCACGTGTTCCTTGCCGATGTCCCGACTTACCCGCACCCGCTGATGATCACCGACGCCGCGATCAACATCCTGCCATCGCTGGAGGACAAGGCCCACATCATCCAGAACGCGATCGACCTCGGCCACATGCTCGGACTCGCCGAACCCAAGGTCGCCATCCTGGCCGCAGTGGAAACGGTGAACTCCAAGATGCGCTCGACCATCGACGCCGCCGCCCTGTGCAAGATGGCCGATCGGCGCCAGATCACCGGTGGCCTGCTCGACGGCCCGCTGGCCTTCGACAATGCGGTATCCCTGGTCGCGGCCAAGACCAAGGGTATCCGCTCGGCGGTGGCGGGCAATGCCGACATCCTGGTGGTGCCGGACCTCGAGTCGGGCAATATGGTCGCCAAGCAGCTCGAGTACCTTGCCGATGCACTGATGGCCGGGGTGGTACTTGGCGCACGCGTACCGATCGTGCTGACCAGCCGTGCCGACACCGCCGAAACGCGGGCCGCCTCGTGCGCAATCGCTCAACTCATGGCTCACCGCAAACGCGAGGCATCAAAACTATGAAAGCTGTTCTCGTCCTCAATGCAGGCTCCTCGAGCCTCAAGTTTGCGCTGTTCCCGCTCGAGCCGACCCTTGCCGCCAAGCCGGCACTGTCCGGCCAGATCGAGGGCATTGGCGCCACGCCTGAACTGAGCGCCAAGGATGCAAACGGCGAACGCTTCCACGAGCCGGTCGCCACGTTAGGCGAACAGAGCGAGCAGCATCGCGACGCCCTGAACCATTTGTTCCACTGGCTTGCCGCACATAATCCGGACCTGGAAATCGCCGCGGCGGGCCACCGCGTGGTCCATGGCGGCGATCTGTACAGCGCGCCGGTCAAGCTCAGCGAAGCGCTGCTGCGCGAGCTCGACACCTTTGTTCCGCTCGCGCCGCTGCATCAACCCCACAACCTGCGCGCGGTCCGGGCCGTCGCCACCCTGATGCCCGCGGTGCCGCAGGTCGCCTGTTTCGACACAGCCTTCCACCGCACCCAGCCTGCCGTGGCTCAGGCCTTTGCGTTGCCGCGGGCGATCACCGCCGAGGGGGTCAAGCGCTACGGCTTCCATGGCCTGTCTTACGACTACGTGGCGCGCCAATTGCCCGACATCATCGGCGAGCGGGCGCACGGCTCGGTGGTCATCGCCCACCTCGGCAACGGCGCTTCGATGTGCGCGCTGCGCGATGGCAGGAGCGTGGCGTCCACCATGGGCTTCACCGCGGTCGAAGGCCTGATGATGGGCACCCGCACCGGTACGCTTGACCCCGGCGTGATGCTCTACCTGATGGAGCAGAAAGGCATGGGGGTGAAGGCACTCACCAACCTGCTATACAAGGAGTCCGGCCTGCTGGGCGTGTCGGGCATCAGCCAGGACATGCGCACGCTGCTGGCCTCCGACGCAGCGGAAGCACATGAAGCCGTCGATCTGTTCTGCTACCGCATTGCTCGCGAACTCGGTTCACTGGCGGCGGCGGCAGGCGGGCTCGATGCCCTCGTGTTCACCGGCGGAATCGGCGAGCATGCGGCGCAGGTCCGGGAAAAGGTTGCTGCGCAGTCGGGCTGGATCGGCGTCCATATCGATGCCGATGCAAACGCCGCACATGCTTCCCGTATCGACAGCCCCGACAGCCGGGTTGCGGTCGCGGTGGTACCCACCAACGAGGAAGGCATGATCGCGCGCTATACGGTTGAGGTGCTCGGACTCTGAGGCTTGACCGGGCGCCGCTCGGCGCCCGTCACCCGATTGCGTCCCACAACAGCTTGGCGCCCGACAGTCCCAGCGCGGCAGTGGAAAACAGGAAGAAGGGCCGCTCAGGGATGCGCGCCAGCAGCCGCATCCCGAGCCACACCCCAAGTGGTACCAGTGGCAACAACAGCAAAGACATCATCAAAGTGTCGCGGCTGAACAAATCCAGCGACAGGTAGAACGGCAGCTTTGCCAGATTGATCGCGGCAAAGAAGAACACTGTGGTCGCAACGAAACGCTCGCGCGGCAAGCCACGGCCGAGGAGGTAGATCAGCAGCGGCGGCCCACCAGCATGGGACAACGTGCTCGTGAATCCGGCACCCGCACCGCAGAAACCGGCCCAGAGGCGGGGCACGCTTGCCCCCGGCTCCTGCCCCAGCCCCTTTCCGCGTCGAAGCAGGCGATCGACAGCAAACAGCACCGAGATCAGCCCCAGCGCGCCCACCACCATGCGATCGGACATCACCCCGAACGCCACACTACCCAACGCGATGCCCCCCAGCGCGGCGGGAATCAGCACGCGCAACTCGTCCCAGGCTGCCTTGCCGCGCCACGCACGGATGCCCACCATGTCCATGGCGATGAGGATCGGCAGCATCACGGCCACCGCATCGCGCGGGGAGATCCACATCGACATGAACGGCACCGCCAGCCCTCCGAGCGAACCTCCGAGGCCGGATTTCGAGATGCCGGTTATCAATACCGCAAAAGCAGTCACGACCCAGCCGCTGGCATCCATCTCCACTGTTCATCTCCCGAAAATAACAAGGGCGGCCCGAAGGCCGCCCTGCAGGGCTGACAACACCCACACTCAACGCGGAAGAACGCTTGAACCCATCAGGAACTGGTCGACCTCGCGGGCAGCCTGGCGACCTTCGCGGATCGCCCACACCACCAGAGACTGGCCACGACGCACGTCGCCCGCCGCGAACACCTTGTCCACATTGGTTGCGTAGCAGCCTGCGCCATCGGTCGTCGCCTTGGCATTGCCGCGTGCATCCCTGTCGACACCAAAACCCTCTAGCACGCCACCCACCGGATTGGTGAAACCCATCGCAAGGAAAACGCGCTCGGCGGGGAAAATCTCCTCGCTGCCGGCCACCTCGACCATACGGCCGTCCTTCCACTCGAGCCGGACGGTACGCACGCCGGTGAGTTTGCCGTTTTCGCCGACGAACTCCTTGGTGCCGATCGCATACTCGCGCTGGGTGTCACCCTCGACATGAGACGAGGACGTACGCAGCTTGATCGGCCAGTAAGGCCAGGTCAGCGCCTTGTTCTCTTGCTCGGGCGGTTGCGGCATGACTTCAAACTGGGTGACCGATTTGGCCCCGTGCCGGTAGCTGGTGCCGACACAGTCGGAGCCAGTGTCGCCACCACCGATCACCACCACGTTACAGCCTTCGGCGGAGATCGGGTTGGGCGCACCACCCGCGACCTGCTTGTTCTGCGGAATCAGGAACTCGAGGGCGAAATACACGCCATCGAGATCACGACCCGGAACCGGCAGATCACGTGGTACTTCCGCCCCGCCCGCGAGCACGACAGCATCGAAGTCCTGCTTGAGTTGTTCTGCCGTCACCACTTCCGCGGCATCGCAGATGATGCCGGCAGGCATCGTTGCGGCACCGACCAGAACACCGGTACGGAAGCTCACGCCTTCGGCCTCCATCTGTTCGATCCGACGGTCGATCAGACCCTTTTCCATCTTGAAGTCGGGAATGCCGTAGCGTAGCAGACCACCGATCCGGTCGTTCTTCTCGAATACCGTCACGTCATGACCGGCGCGCGCAAGCTGCTGCGCAGTTGCCAGACCGGCCGGACCGGATCCGACCACGGCGACTTTCTTGCCGGTGCGGACCGCGGCCGGCTGCGGCAGCACCCAGCCCTCTTCCCACGCCTTGTCGATGATCGCATGCTCGATCGACTTGATGCCGACCGGGTCGGAGTTGATGTTGAGCGTGCACGCCGCTTCACAGGGCGCCGGGCAGATACGGCCGGTGAACTCGGGGAAGTTGTTGGTCGAATGCAGCACCTCGATCGCCTGCTTCCACTGCCCGCGATACACCAGATCATTCCAGTCCGGAATGATGTTGTTGACCGGGCAACCGCTATTGCAGAACGGGATGCCGCAATCCATGCAGCGCGCGCCCTGCACCGCAGCCTGGTCGTCGGTGAGGCGGAGGATGAACTCCTTGTAGCTCTTCAGGCGCTTTGGAACCGGCTCGTAAGCCTCCGACAGGCGCTGAAATTCCAGAAATCCGGTGGGCTTGCCCATTTTTACGCGGCCTCCAGTTGCTGCTGACGCTGCTCGGCCATCTCGGCGAGCGCGCGGCGATATTCGTGCGGCATCACCTTGACGAACTTGGTCCGCCAGGTAATCCAATGGTCGAGAATTTCACGGGCACGCGGGCTTGCGGTGAAGCGCGAATGGCGCTCGATCAGGCCTTTGAGGATGAGTTCGTCACCCATGCCCAGGTGATCGATATCCACCCGGCCGAAGGATTCGAGATCGTCCCCGGATTCGGAGCCCTTGCGTGCTTCGAACTCTTCGGGCAGCGGCTCGAGCGCCACCTGCGCCATGTTGCAGCGCTGCTCGAAAGTCCCGTCCTCATCCAGCACGTAAGCCACGCCGCCCGACATGCCGGCGGCGAAGTTGCGTCCCGTCTGGCCGAGCACGACCACCGTGCCGCCAGTCATGTACTCGCAACCGTGGTCGCCCACGCCTTCCACCACCGCGGTGGCACCCGAGTTGCGCACTGCAAAGCGCTCGCCACCGACGCCGGCAAGATAGACCTCACCCTCGGTCGCACCGTAGAGCACGGTGTTGCCGATGATGATGTTGTCCTCGGTCGCGCCACGGAACTCGGCCTGCGGGCGCACGATGATGCGTCCGCCCGACAGCCCCTTGCCGACATAGTCGTTGCCCTCGCCAACCAGCTCGAGCGTGATGCCGCGGGCGAGGAAGGCGCCGAACGCCTGACCTGCCGTACCGGTCAGTCGAATGTGAATGGTGCCGTCGGGCAGACCCGCGTGATCGTATTTCTCCGCAACGCGACCGGACAGCATGGTGCCGACGGTGCGGTTGACGTTACGCACTGGCAGGTCGATGGAAACCCTCTCCCCCTTTTCGAGTGCAGGCGCAGCCAAGGCGATAAGCTGATTGTCGAGCGCTTTCTCGAGCCCGTGATCCTGGCGCTCGGTGTGCATGCGAGGAACGCTTGCCGGCACGTTAGGACGATAGAAGATGCGCGAGTAGTCCAGCCCCTTCGCCTTCCAGTGTTCGATCCCCTTCTTGATGTCGAGCAGGTCCGCCCGGCCGATGAGATCGTCGAACTTGCGGATACCCAGCTGGGCCATCAGCTCGCGGACCTCTTCGGCGATGAAGAAGAAGAAGTTCACCACATGTTCGGGCTGTCCGGTAAAGCGCTTGCGCAGCACCGGATCCTGGGTGGCAACCCCCACCGGACAGGTGTTGAGGTGACACTTGCGCATCATGATGCATCCCTCGACCACCAGCGGTGCAGTCGCGAAGCCGAACTCGTCGGCGCCGAGCAGCGCACCGACGACCACGTCGCGGCCAGTTTTGATCTGGCCATCGACCTGCAGCCGGATGCGGCTGCGCAAGCGGTTCAGCACCAGGGTCTGCTGGGTTTCAGCCAGACCGAGTTCCCACGGCGACCCGGCATGCTTGATCGACGACAGCGGCGACGCGCCGGTGCCGCCGTCATGACCGGCGATCACGATGTGGTCGGCCTTGGCCTTGGCCACACCGGCCGCGATCGTGCCGACGCCGATCTCCGACACCAGCTTGACCGAGATGTCCGCGCGCGAATTGGCGTTCTTCAGATCATGGATCAGCTGCGCCAGATCCTCGATCGAGTAGATGTCGTGATGCGGCGGCGGCGAGATCAGCCCGACACCCGGCACCGAGTGACGCAGGAAGCCGATGTACTCGGACACCTTGTGCCCGGGCAGCTGACCGCCCTCACCCGGCTTGGCACCCTGTGCCATCTTGATCTGGATCTGATCGGCATTGACCAGGTACTCGGTGGTGACGCCGAAACGACCGGACGCCACCTGCTTGATCGCCGAGCGCAGTGAATCGCCCGCCGACAGATCCAGGTCGCGTTCGATCCGGCTCTCACCGATGATCTGAGACAGCTTCATCGCCTTGGTGATCGGCTTGAAACGCATCGGATCCTCGCCGCCTTCGCCCGTGTTCGACTTGCCACCGATACGGTTCATTGCGATCGCCAGCGTGGTGTGCGCCTCGGTCGAGATCGAACCGAGCGACATCGCGCCGGTGGCAAAGCGCTTGACGATCTCCTTGGCCGACTCGACTTCGTCGAGCGCCACCGGCGCACCGGCAGGCTTGATCTCGAACAGACCGCGCAGCGTCATGTGACGCTGGCTCTGGTCGTTGATGAGTTTGGCGTACTCCTTGAAGCTGTCGTACTTGCCGGAGCGGGTCGAGTGTTGCAGCTTGGCGATCGCGTCCGGGGTCCACATATGCTCTTCGCCGCGGATACGGTAGGCGTACTCGCCACCCGCATCGAGCATGTTGGCGAGCACCGGATCGGCGCTGAAGGCCTGGACATGCTGGCGAATTGCCTCTTCCATCACCTGGAACACACTGATGCCTTCGACCTGCGTGGTGGTGCCGGTGAAGTACTTGTCCACCAGTGCGCTGTTCAGCCCCACCGCTTCGAAGATCTGCGCGCCCGTATAGGACATGTAGGTGGAGATGCCCATCTTGGACATCACCTTCATCAGCCCCTTGCCGACACCCTTGACGAAGTGCTTGATGTACTTGGCGCCCGCTTCTTCGCTACCGGCGAGCTGCTGCAGCGTTTCAAGTGCGAGGTAGGGGTGCACCGCTTCCGCACCGTAGCCGGCCAGCACCGCGAAGTGATGGGTCTCACGTACGGTTCCGGTCTCGACCACCAGGCCGGCGCGGGTGCGCAGGCCCTTGGTGACGAGGTGCTGGTGGATTGCCGACAGCGCCAGCAGCGCCGGGATGGCCACACGTTCGGCAGCAACCTTGCGATCGGACACGATCAGGATATTGCTGCCTTCGTGCACCGCATTCTCCGCTTCGGCACACAGCGATGCCAGGCGGGCTTCGACGCCTTCCTTGCCCCAGGCAACCGGGTAGCAGATGTCGAGCTCGGCCGAGCGGAACTTGTTCTTGGTGAAGCGCGCGATATTGCGGATCTTGGCCATGTCGGCAAAGTCCAGCACCGGCTGCGTCACTTCGAGACGGAACGGCGGGTTGATCTCATTGATCTCGAGCAGGTTCGGCTTGGGCCCGATGAAGGACACCAGCGACATCACCAACTGCTCGCGGATCGGATCGATCGGCGGATTGGTGACCTGGGCGAAGAGCTGACGGAAGTAGTTGTAGAGCGGCTTTTCCTTGGACGACAGCACCGCCAGCGGCGAGTCGTTACCCATCGAGCCGGTACCTTCCTCGCCGGTCTTGCCCATCGGCTCGAGGATGAACTTGATGTCTTCCTGGGTATAGCCAAAAGCCTGCTGACGATCGAGCATGCTCGCCGCACAGTCGGGCGCAGCAGCATCGGTCGGCACCTCGAGCCCGTCGAGCTTGATGTTGATGCGCGACAGCCAGTCGGTGTAGGGCTTGACTGACGCCAGGCTATCCTTGAGTTCCTTGTCGTCGATGATGCGGCCCTGTTCCATGTCGATCAGGAACATCTTGCCCGGCTGCAGACGCCACTTCTTGACGATCCTCCTATCGGCGATCGGCAGCACGCCGGACTCGGACGCCATCACCACGAGGTCGTCGTCGGTCACCAGGTAGCGAGCCGGGCGCAAACCGTTGCGGTCGAGCGTGGCGCCAATCTGGCGGCCGTCGGTGAAGGCCACCGCCGCCGGGCCGTCCCACGGCTCCATCATTGCCGCGTGATATTCGTAGAAGGCGCGACGCTTCTCGTCCATGTGGGCATGCGACTCCCACGCCTCGGGGATCATCATCATCACCGCATGCGCCATCGAATAGCCGCTCATCACCAGCAGTTCGAGTGCATTGTCGAATGCAGCGGAGTCGGACTGGCCCGGGTAGATCAGCGGCCAGATCTTCTCGAGATCGGCACCCAGCAGCGGCGACGACACGCCTTTTTCACGTGCGCGCATCCAGTTGTAGTTGCCGCGCACGGTGTTGATCTCGCCGTTGTGGGCGATATAGCGGAACGGGTGCGCCAGATTCCACTTGGGGAAGGTGTTGGTCGAGAAGCGTTGGTGCACCAGCGACAGCGCCGAGGTGGCACGCGGATCGACGAGGTCGCTGAAATACACGCCCACCTGGGTAGCCAGCAGCAAACCCTTGTAGTTCACGGTGCGAGCCGACATGGAGACCATGTAGAACTCCTGCCCGTGCTTGAGGTGAAGCGCGTTGATGGCGTTGGCTGCACGACGGCGGGCGACGTAGAGCTTGCGCTCAAGCGCCTCGGTCACCATCACGTCCGGACCGCGGCCGATGAAGACCTGGCGGATCACCGGCTCCTTGGCCTTGACCGTGGGCGACATCGGCATGTCGGCATTGACCGGCACATCTCGCCAGCCGAGCACAATCTGGCCTTCGGCACGGACCGCACGCTCGATCTCTTCCTCGCAGGCGAGGCGGGAGGCAGCTTCCTTGGGCATGAACAGCATACCCACGCCGTACTCGCCCGGAGCCGGCAGGGTCACGCCCTGCGCCGCCATCTCTTCGCGATAAAGCTGGTCCGGAATCTGGATCAGGATGCCTGCACCGTCGCCCTGCAGCGGATCGGCACCGACTGCACCCCGGTGATCCAGATTTTTCAGGATCTCGAGGCCCTGCAGAATGATGTCGTGAGACTTCTTACCCTTGATGTGGGCAATGAAGCCCACGCCACAGGCATCATGTTCGTTCGCGGGATCATACAGACCCTGCTTGTGGGGGAGATCCATCTCGTTTGTCCTCGAAACAACATGTTGGCCGGTAGCTTGCCGGCGCTGTTCGGGCGACTCTCGTCGCTATTCAAACCCGCACTCGTTAACCGCGCGGACACAAAAAAGCCGGGCGCACACGCACCCCGGCTTGCGCGATCGGTAATACCGTTACCGGACCGCTACGAACACATCAAACGGATGACCGAATATACGCGCGCAAAACGCTCGATTCAAGACTTTTTTGCACTGCGGCAAGTCCATGACAAATCAGTGGATTTCGCCAACGGCAAATAGCCGGCGATGTTCCTTGATCGCATAGCGATCCGTCATGCCCGCGATATAGTCGGCGATCGCCCTTGCCTTGTCTTCACGGGATTTCAACTGATACTGGGGCGGCAACAGCCTGGGATCGGCCATGAAGGCAGAAAACAGGTCGCCGATGATCCGCCGCGCCTTGTCGGTCATGCGCAGCACCTGATAGTGCCAGTACAGATTCTCGCGCAGAAACACCTTCAAATCGCGCAATCGTGGCAGTTGCGCGTCGGAATAGGAGACCAGTCGGGGCGCGGCGTGCACGTCATCGAGATTCCGGATGCCGGCATCCGCGATGTTCGAGCGTGTCTGAGCGATCAGATCCAGGGCCATGCTATTGACCATGAGACGCACCGTTTCATGGATCAGCTTGCGCCCGCCGAGCCCAGGCCATTTCGCCTCGACCGCACGTCGATGGTCGGCAAAGATGCTTACTGCGTCGAGCTGTTCGAGCGTGATCAGTCCGGAACGCAGCCCGTCGTCGACATCGTGATTGTTGTAGGCAATTTCATCGGCAAGGTTTGCCAGCTGGGCCTCGATCGACGGCTGAGTGCCATTGATGAAACGCTGTCCAAGCTCGCCAAGCCGTGCTGCGTGCGGCAGGGAACAGTGTTTGAGGATACCCTCGCGGGTCTCGTAGGTCAGATTGAGGCCGTCGAAAGCGGCGTAATGCTCTTCGAGCAGATCCACCGTACGCAGTGACTGCAGGTTGTGCTCGAAGCCGCCAAAATCCTTCATGCAGGCATTGAGTGCATCCTGCCCGGCATGGCCGAACGGGGGGTGGCCGAGGTCATGCGCCAGGGCGATCGCTTCGGCAAGATCCTCGTTCAGGCCCAGCGCACGGGCAATGCTGCGCGTGAGTTGGGCGACCTCAATGCTGTGGGTGAGGCGGGTACGAAAGAGGTCGCCTTCATGATTGACGAAGACCTGCGTCTTGTACTCGAGACGACGAAAGGCGGTGGAATGGATGATACGGTCGCGGTCGCGCTGGAACTCGCTGCGCCCCGTGGGCGGCGCCTCGGGCCACTGACGGCCGCGTGAGTTGGCCTCGGTAACGGCGTAGCTCGACAGCCCTGCCACGGTGCTCACGCGCACCGCGCCTCGATCGCAGCCGTGATATCCGCCGCCGACGCATCGCCCCACAACACGGCCTGACCCGGTTTGCGCAGCAACACCAGGCGCAGCCGCCCGGCTTCGACCTTCTTGTCGTGCGCCATCAACTCGAGATAACGCTCCACCCCCAGCACCGGCCCGGTAACGGGCAAGCCGACACGCTGGAATAGCGCCTCGATTCGCGCCACATCCGACGGACCCAGCCACCCCAGGCGGCGCGACAGTTCGGCAGCCATCATGGTGCCCGCGGCAACCGCTTCGCCATGCAGCCACTGCCCATAGCCCATACCGGTTTCGATCGCATGACCGAAGGTGTGGCCCAGATTGAGCAGCGCGCGCTCGCCCTGCTCGGTTTCATCGATCGCCACCACCTCGGCCTTGTTGCGGCACGAGCGTTCGATCGCAAAGGCCAGGGCCTCCGGATCGCGCGCCATCAGTCGCTCGATATTGGCCTCGAGCCACAGCAGGAACTCGGGATCGCGAATCAGTCCGTACTTGATGACCTCGGCAACGCCCGCCGCCAACTCGCGTGGTGGCAAGGTGTTGAGCGTTGAGGTATCGGCCAGCACCAGGCGCGGCTGGTAAAAAGCGCCAATCATGTTCTTGCCCAGCGGATGGTTGATCGCGGTCTTGCCGCCCACCGACGAATCGACCTGCGCCAGCAATGTGGTCGGTACCTGAATGAAGGGCATGCCGCGCTGGTAGGACGCCGCCGCAAACCCCCCCATGTCGCCAACCACCCCGCCACCGAGCGCAATCAACGTGGTGGAGCGCTCACAGCGTGTTCCGAGCAGCGAGTCGAAAACCTGATTCAGCGTCTGCCAGTTCTTGTTCGCCTCACCATCCGGCAGCACCACCGGGGTCACTGCCACACCATGCGCTTCGAGGCCGGACTGAAGCCGCTCCAGATACAGCGGCGCGACCACGTCATTGCTCACGATCGCCACGCGGCGGGTCTTGAGATGGGGGAGGATCAGTTCGGGCTGGCCGAGCAAGTCTTGCCCGATGTGAATCGGATAGGCCCGATCACCCAGCGCAACGGTCAATGTTCGCATGAGGTCTTGTCCAGTGAAGCCAGCGCCTTCTCGATCTGCCGCACCATTGCGCCAGGATTCCCACGCCCGCCGTCGACCACGACATCGGCCACTTCACGGTAGAGCGGATCACGCGCCAGGTACAGTTCCTGAATACGCTGCCGTGGATTCTCAACCCTCAGCAAGGGCCGGTTGCGGTCGTGCCGGGTACGCTCCCACAATATCTGCGGCGGAACGTTCAGATAAACCACGACCCCACGACTGGCGAGGATCGCCCGATTGGCAGGGTCCAGCACCACACCGCCACCGGTCGCAAGCACAAGATTCTGCTCCAGCGTCAGTTCGTCCAGCGCCTGTGTTTCACGTCGACGGAACCCGTCCTCACCCTCGATCTCGAAGATGGTCGGAATCGTGACGCCGGTGCGTGCAACGATCTCATGGTCGCAGTCGGCGAAACGCATCCGCCGACGCTTTGCCAGCTCGCGGCCTACGGTTGTTTTTCCGGCACCCATCATGCCGATCAGTATCAGACAAGTCACACGTATATCGCCGTGGTCCACAAATGCTCGGGGGGCCACGGCTCCCTCTGGAGTCGTGGCCCCCCGATTGTAGCAGCAGCCGGTTGGGCTTATTTGAGCGTCAGCGAATCTGCCACGATGCGCGGGGTGATGAAGACAAGAAGCTCACTCCGGTCATTGATGGTCTTGGTGGTACGGAACAAGGCACCAAGCACCGGTATCTCCCCTAGCACGGGCACCCGGGAGATTGCCGTGCTCTGTTCCTCCTCGTAGATCCCGCCGATCACCACCGTTCCGCCGTTCTCGACCAGGACCTCACTCTTCAAGTTCTTGGTGTTGATGGACGGCACGGAAAACCGCGAGTCAAAAATCGGGGAGTCCTTGTTTACCAGCACCTGAAGCTGAATCCGCCCGTCCGGAGTGATCTGTGGCTTCACCTTGAGCGACAGCACTGCCTTCTTGAACGACACGCTGGTCGCACCAGAGCTCGTCGCCTCCTGGTAGGGAATCTCGGTCCCCTGCTCGATCGACGCCTCCACCTGGTTTGCAGTCAACACCCGCGGACTGGAGATAACCCGGCCACGCTGATCGGACTCCAGCGCCGACAGCTCCAGGTTCAGGAAGCGGGTCGCAGAACGATTGAACAAACTCAAGTTCATGGCCGCGAAAGTTGCTGCCGGCACCAGACCACCCGACGATACCAAGCCGGGATTGAAGGTATTGGCCGAACTACCCAGCGCCGAGGAGCCAAAACCGATCTGCGCACCATCCCCCAGGTTCTTGGCCTTGTTGTCGCCATAACCCAGCCGAACGCCCAGATCGCGAGCAAAATCCTTGTTCGCCTCCACAATCCGCGCCTCGATCAACACTTGGCGGGGCGGAACGTCGATCTCGGTGATCAGGCGGCGCAAGGACTGCAGCCGGGACCCGACGTCAGTCACGAACACCTTGTTGCTACGATCGTCGACCACCACGCTGCCGCGCTTGGACAGCATGGTCTGGTCCTTGCTTTTGAGGAAATCAAAAATCTCCTTGGCCTTGTGGTAGTTGATCTGGAAGCTTTCCGTCTGCAACTGCTCGAGATCGCTGATCTGGGCCTTGGACTCGAGCTGGAGCTTCTCGCGTGCGGAAAGCTCATCGCCCGGCGCAATCCAGATCACGTTGCCGCTCTTGCGCATGTCAAGACCCTTGGCCTGAAGGATGATGTCAAGCGCCTGATCCCATGGCACATCCTTGAGGCGCAGCGTGAGGCTACCCTGCACCGAATCCGAGGTAATGATGTTGAAGTTGGTGAAGTCGGCAATGACCTGCAGGACCGAGCGCACATCGATGTTCTGGAAGTTGAGCGACAGCTTCTCGCCTTGATACTGTCCGCGTGTACCCTGCACGAGCTTGTTCGGGTCTTCAATGACGCGCTTCACCTCAAGTACGAACTGGTCGTCGCTCTGGTATGCGTTGTGCTCCCACAAGCCATTGGGCGTGACCACCAGACGAACGTTGTCACCCAACTGCTGGGCAAGCATACCGGTGACCGGGGTGGCAAAATCAGTGACGTCCGACTTGCGCCGGAGGTGCTCTGGCAGCGAAGTTTTGAGGAAGTCCACCACCAGATTGCCGCCCTGCTGGCGAATGTCGATCCCGGTCTGGGCGCTCGACAGCTGCACCACAACTCGTCCCTCACCCTCCTTGCCGCGACGGAAGTTGATGTCCCGAATGCTCTGGCCGCCACTGAGCGCCGGCTTAACCTCGGCAAAATTGGCGTAGGCCTGGGCACCCGGGGTCGGGGTTGCCTGGGCGCTGATCGGGGTAAGCGAAATGATCACGCTGCGACCCTCGATTCGGGTGTCGTAGGGCGTCATCTTGATCAGATTGAGCACCAGCCGGGTACGGTCTCCCGCCTGCACGATATTGGCGCTGCGCAGGTCGCCCTGTTCGATCGTCTGCACGTTGCGCCCGAGGGCATTGGCCGTTGCCGGGAAGTCGAAGGCAATACGCGCCGGGTTGGCCACACTGAAACTGGCGGGCGGCGCCGTAAGCGCCTCCTTCAGGGTCAGCCGGACGAACAGCGCCCCACCCTGCTCCGCGACCTCCAACGCTTCGATCTGATTCCCTGCTGCCTGCGCCTGCCCCTGATCCTGAGCCCAGGCCGAGACCACGGGCGTCAGCACCACCATGGTGGCTGCGAGCAGCACCGTTCCGATTCTGTTTTTCATTTGCCGGCCTCCTGCCGCTCCTGCAACTGCAGCGAACTGGTGCGCTCGACCCAGTCACCGTTCACATCTTCAACCAATTCACGAAGGGATACAGCGGACTCGTTGATCGCAGTGACCACGCCGAAATCCTGTCCCAAGTAGTTTCCCACCTTGACCTGATACAGCGACTTGTCCGCCTGTACCAACGCATGCGACGCATTGCCCTGGGTCAATACACCCACCATACGCAAAGTCTCCAGCGGATAGGCCTCCAGCGGCTCACGACGACGGTCGAGATTGGGACGCAGCGCACCGCCTCCCACTTTGCGCCCGGAGTCGGGTTCGATGCGGGCAGCCAGAAATGGCTCGATCTGGCCGGCAGCTGCGTAATCCACCACCGGAAAAGGCTTGATCTCGGGAAGAGGCTTGACCACGCCACGCATGCCGGCGGCCTGCTCCGCCATCCAGGCCTGGATGTTTTCCTGATCATCGGCACACCCTACGAGCGCTGCACAACTGACCAGTAGCAACAGTTTTTTCATCGCTTGGCCCCCTGCGCAGCCTTGCGCTGTTGCGACAGCTCGTCTTCATCAAGATAGCGGTAAGTGACTGCCTTGGCGTCGAGCTTGAGCCGGCCATCTGCAGCCGCATCCAGCGCAATGTTATTCAAGGTCACGATCCGCGGCATACGTGCCACGTCTGCGGCGAATTCGCCCAGATCGTGATAACTGCCGGTAATCCGGACGTCGATCGGCATCTCTGCGTAAAAATCCTTGATCTGATCATTGCCCGGCTTGAACAACTCGAACTGGAGACCACGCCCAAGCCCCGCCTGGTTGATGTCGGACAGCAAGGAGTCCATCTCCGCCCGGTTGGGCAACTGCTTGAGCAGGGCCCCGAACTGACGATCGATCTCCGCCAGCTGGCGCTTGTGCTCCTCGAGATTGACGGCGAGACGCTTTTTGGAGATCCAGTCCTGGCGCAACTGCTGCTCTTCTGCCTGACGCTGCTCAAGCACGAGCGCCTGCTCACTCCAGTCGAACCACCATGCGGCTGCCACCGTCGCCACCAGAAGAAAAATGAACACAGCAACACGTGGGGCAAGCGGCCATACACCGGGATCGTTTGGATCCAGCCCTCTGAAATCCTGCTGAAAACGCTGAAAATCGAAACCGCGCACCTCGGCGAGAACGTCCTTGCTCTTCATCGTCCGCCTCCCTGCCCCGCCTGAACGGCGTCAGCCGTGGGACGTTCGATACCAATTCTGAGCGTAAACTCGCTCACCCTTCGGCTATTCACTGTTGCCGCCTTGGCCTCGACAAGACCCGGATTCTGGAGGAACGGAGACTCGTCAAGACTGCGCATCAGTGTCGACACGCGCGCATTGGACTGGGCGTAACCCACCAGCGTGACCTGCTGCGCCGTTTGCCTGACCGACTTGAGGTAAACCCCATCGGGCATCCTGCTGGCCAGTTCGTTGAACAGGTGCACCGTTTCGGCTCGACTACCCTGCAAAGACTCAATGACCTGCTTTCGCGCCAGGAGCGCATCGATCTGCTGTCGCAGCAAACGGATCTCGGCGATCTCCGCATCCAGCTTGGTGATCTCCGCCTTGAGGTAGGCGTTCTTGCTCTCCTGCCCCTCGATGTATCCGGCGTAAATGGTGTGTACAAGCAATGCAATCGCCATGCCAAGCACGATCATCGCGCCAGAGAGAACGTAGAACTGCTGCCGCCGCTCCTTGCGCTTTTCCGCCCGATGGGGAAGCAGGTTGATCCGGATCATGCGTCGAATCTCCGCAGGGCCAGGCCACACGCGACCATCAATGAGGGCGCATCAGCCAGCAGGTTCTTGGGGCGAACCTTCGACGACAAAGTCATGCCGACGAAGGGATTGGCTACCACCGTATCGACCTGGGTGCGACCACCCACGACATCCGCGAGGCCGGGCATGACGGCACAACCGCCTGCAAGCACAAGGTGGTCGACCTGGTTGTACTGGGTCGAGGTGAAAAAGAACTGCAAGGCGCGTGAGACTTCGAGCGCAAGACTGTCCATGAACGGGCGCAGCAACTCTCGAGCATAATCGTCAGGCAGGCTGCCAGAGCGTTTGGCCGCCTCTGCCTCCTCCACGCTCATTCCGTACTGGCGCGCGATATCCTGCGTCAGCTGATGCCCCCCGAAAGCCTGCTCGCGGGAATAGACCTGGCTTCCATTGCGCAACACCGACACGTTCATTGCCGACGCACCGATATCGATCAGTGCCACCACCTTGCCGGCGCCATTACCGGGCAGTTGGCGGCTGACAAGTTCAAACGCCGACTCGACCGCCAGCGACTCCACGTCAAGCACTACCGCCCTGAGGCCGCAGGCCTCGGCCACCGCAACGCGGTCTTCGACTTTCTCCTTGCGCGAGGCCGCGATCAGCACTTCGACATCGCCCGGACTGCCCGGCGCCGGCCCGACGACCTGGAAATCGAGATTGACCTCATCGAGCGCAAACGGAATGTACTGATTGGCCTCGGACTCGACCTGGAGCTCCATTTCCTGCTCGCGCAGCCCGTCCGGAAGCATGATTTTCTTGGTAATGACGGCAGAGGCGGGCAGCGCCATCGCCACATTCTTCACGCCGGGGCCGAACCGTCTGACCAGACGTCTGACGCCTTCCGTGACCGCATCAAGGTTGGCGATATTGCCATCGACCACCGCGTCGCGCGGAAGGGCTTCGATTGCGTACCGCTCAACCCGGACGCCTCCCTTCTCGCTTTCCGCAAGCTCCACCATCTTCACCGATGATGAAGAGATATCCAGCCCTGCTAGCTGGCGCGCCTTCGAACCGAACATTGAGAAGTCAATCACAAAGAAAACCCTTAAATTTCTTCATGTTACGCGCCGTTGCTGAATAAGGCTCTCAAATCCTAGCAACAAGCGCACCGGCTGTAAAGCAAATGCATCAAAATGAATCAGTCGCGGTTTACGGCGGCCGCATCAGTTTCCGCCTTATATAATGCGCGACTGCTCCCATTTTTCCGGACAAACGATGCGCTGGGTCCTCTACCCGGTCGCTGCGCTCACCGCGCTAGCGACACTCGGTCTCGCCACACTGGCGGCGATCTCCATCCTGGCCTGGCCCAACCTTCCGTCGCTCGACGTACTGACCGATTACCGCCCGCGAATTCCGCTGCGCGTCTATACGGCCGACGGGCACCTTATCAGCGAGTTCGGCGAAGAGCGGCGCTCGGTGGTCAAGATCGACAACGTTCCCCTCGTGCTGAAGCAGGCAATCCTGGCCGCCGAAGACGAACGTTTCTACGAACATCCCGGCATCGACATGATCGGCATCGCCCGCGCAGCACTGGCAAACCTTACCTCAGGCGGGCGCGGCCAGGGCGCGTCAACCATCACGATGCAGGTTGCGCGCAACTTTTTCCTGTCGCGCGAAAAAACTTACAACCGAAAACTGTATGAAATCCTGCTCGCTCTGAAGATCGAACGCAACCTCGGCAAGGATCAAATTCTGGAGCTGTACATCAACCAGATCTTCCTCGGCCAGCGTGCATATGGTTTCTCCGCAGCATCGCGGGCATATTTCGGCAAGCCACTGACGGAGATCACGCTTGCGGAAGCAGCAATGCTGGCGGGACTTCCGAAGGCCCCTTCGGCCTACAACCCCATCGTCAATCCGGCACGCGCAACACTGCGCCAGCAGTATGTGCTGCGGCGCATGGTCGAGGCCGGGTTCATTGACGATGGCGCCTATCGTCAAGCAGTTGCGGAGCCCATGCGCACCCGGACTGCAAGCGCCGCACGTAATGGCAACGAGCCCACGCTGCATGGCGACTACGTTGCGGAAATGGCGCGCCAGATCGCAGTCGAGCAGTTCGGCGAAGAGGCATACCAGCTCGGCATCAGGATCGTCACCACGATTACCCGCGCCGACCAGGAGGCCGCCTACGCAGCCCTGCGCAAGGGCGTCATGGACTACGATCGGCGCCACGGTTACCGCGGCCCGGAGAGCTTCATCGAGCTGCCCCCGGGCGGGGTGGATGAGGAGATACTGGAGGAGGCTCTGAGCGAGGTCAGCGATCACGACGACCTGCTGGCGGCCATCGTGCTGAGCGTTTCTCCCACCGAGGTCAAGGTGTTTCGTCGCGGGCAGACCCTTACCGTCTCGGGTGAAGGACTACGCCTTGCAAAGCCGATGCTCGCCGACAAGGCTCCGCAGACCCGGCGGGTCCGGCGCGGCGCAATCGTGCGCATCCGCGATACCGGGGAGAAGGGTTGGGAGATCGTTCAGCTGCCCGAAGTACAGGCAGCCTTCGTTTCCATCGATTCTCACACCGGGGCGGTCCGCGCACTGGTCGGCGGCTTCGACTTCAATCGCAACAAGTTCAATCACGTCACCCAGGCGCAACGCCAGCCCGGCTCCAGCTTCAAGCCCTTCATCTACTCGGCCGGCCTCGAGCGCGCCTACAGCCCCGGCACCCTGGTAGAGGACTCACCGCTCTATTTCCCCGCCGGCGTCACCGGCGGGCAGGCGTGGGAGCCGAAGAACTACGACGGCAAGTTCGAAGGGATGATGACTCTGCGCGACGCGTTGGCACGTTCCAAGAATATGGTTTCAATCCGTCTGCTGCAAAACATCACGCCCGATTATGCGCAGGACTACATTGGCCGTTTTGGGTTCGACTCCGCGCGCCACCCACCCTACCTGACGATGGCGCTGGGCGCCGGATCGGTCACGCCGTGGGAGATGGCAACCGGCTACGCGGTGTTCGCCAACGGCGGCTATCGCATCGACCCGTATGTAGTGAAGGAAATCTACGACGGCACTGGCAAGCTGATTGCACGCATCGACCCGCCGGTTGCCGGCACCAGCGCGCCACGCGTGATCGACCCGCGCAATGCATGGCTGATGGATTCGATGATGCAGGATGTGGTTCGACGTGGCACCGCAACCCGCGCGCGCGCGCTCAATCGCAACGACCTTGCAGGCAAGACCGGCACCACCAACGATTACCTCGACGCCTGGTTCTGCGGCTACAACCCGGACGTGGTGGCGATTGCGTGGATGGGCTTCTCCCAACCGAAGAACATGGGCCGCGGTGAAACCGGGGGCGCTGCAGCGCTGCCGATCTGGATCAACTACATGCGCACGGCACTGAAGGACGCACCGGAATCCCGGCTGGCGCGCCCGGAAGGCTTGCGCAGCGCACCGGTCGCGGATGGCAACCGGGAGGACTTCTACTATGCTGAAAACCAGGCCCCGGCGCTGACGCCCCAGCCGGACTGGCTCGAACAGCTGTTCGGCAGTCCGAGCCCCGCACTGGAAGCCCCCGAGGAAGCCATCCCGCCGGCACCGCCAGCACCTGCACCAAGGCCCGTTCCGCAGATGCAGGCGCCGGCACCGGTGATCGACCGCATGCCGACCCCGGTGCGACGCTGATCAGGTGCCGGCTTCCAGTCTGACCGATACACCCGACTGTTCGCTCACCACACGAGACAGCAAGGCATAGAGTTCGGCCCCATCGCGACCCGCGATCCATTTCCCGCCTTCGGGCCGGAAATGGAATCCCCCCGATTTGGCGGCCACCCAGATCTCGCGGGCAGCCGCGTGACGATTGATGATGAGCTTGCTGCCATTATCAAACTCCACTTCGAGCACCCCTCCCTGCTTGAGCTCGAGGTCGAGATCCGGTCCGCAGTCTTCCAGCGCCGCCTCGATGCGCACCAGTTCGGCTTCTGCCAGGGCGTTGAATACCGATTCTTCCATGCCGACTCCTTCTGTTAGCATTCCGTCTTTTATCGAAGAACGGCCATGCGAGCGATGATTCCCGCGGTAGCGCTGACCAGCGCACTGCTCCTGTCCGCCTGCGGCATCAAGGGGCCGCTCTATCTCCCCGAGCAAACCCAGGCGCCCCGTCCTGCCGGTGCAGGGCAGACAACGGACAATCATAACAAACCCGATTTCAAATCCGAGTCGATTCCGAACCCGATCAAATGAGCACTGCCTTTCCCATTCCGACCCTGCGCCGCTACCAGGGCGAGCTCTTGCTGGAGGGCGTGGCCCTCTCCGCCGTTGCCGAGCAGTTCGGCACCCCGACTTACGTTTATTCCCGTGCAGCGCTCAGCGATGCCTTTGCCGCCTATCGTGGCGCACTGCAGGGCCGTCCGGCGCTGGTCTGCTATGCGGTGAAGGCCAACTCCAACCTGGGTGTGCTATCGGTTTTTGCCGCACTGGGCGCCGGATTCGACATTGTCTCGGGTGGCGAACTGTCGCGCGTCATCGCAGCGGGTGGCGATCCCGGCAAGGTGGTGTTCTCCGGCGTGGGCAAGACCCGTGCAGAAATGCGCCAGGCGCTGGAAGCCGGCATCCGCTGCTTCAATGTCGAATCGGCGGCAGAGATCGAGCGCCTGAACGAAGTGGCAGGCCAGATCGGCAAGCGCGCCCCG
This sequence comes from Azoarcus sp., assembly GCA_030656215.1. GTDB lineage: Bacteria > Pseudomonadota > Gammaproteobacteria > Burkholderiales > Rhodocyclaceae > Parazoarcus. Next base: position 11,896 of record JAUSOD010000094.1, on the reverse strand, counting down.
ATCGCATTGCGCGTCAACCCAGACGTGGATCCCAAGACCCACCCCTACATTTCCACCGGGCTCAAGAGCAACAAGTTCGGCGTCGCCTTCACCGAAGCGCTGGCGCTCTATCGTCGCGCTGCCAGCCTGCCCCATCTGCGGGTCAGCGGCATCGCCTGCCATATCGGCTCGCAACTGCTCGACCCCGCACCGATGGCCGAAGCGGCAGCCAAGGTGCTCGGCCTGGTCGACAAACTCGCAGCCGAGGGCATCAGGCTGGACCACATCGATCTCGGTGGCGGACTCGGCATTCGCTACGATGACGAAACCCCGCCGTCGGTGGCGGACTACCTGGCACCGCTGCTGAAGGTGTTCGAGGGCCGTAGCGAGGAGCTCTGCTTTGAGCCGGGGCGCTCGCTGGTCGGCAATGCCGGCCTGCTGCTGACCCGGGTCGAGTACCTCAAGCCGGGCGAAGAGAAGAACTTCGCAATCGTCGACGCAGCAATGAACGACCTCGCCCGCCCGGCCCTGTATGACGCTTTTCATGAAGTGGTCGCGGTGACCGAGCGCGCGGTGGCGCCACAACGCTACGAGATCGTCGGCCCGATCTGCGAAAGCGGCGACTTCCTCGCCCATGACCGCAGCCTGGCAATTGCGGAAGGCGATCTGGTGGCACTGCTGTCGGCGGGCGCCTACGGCATGACCATGAGCTCCAACTACAATACCCGCGGTCGCGCCGCCGAGGTCATCGTCGAGGGCAACGCGCTTCACCTCGTGCGCGAACGTGAATCGATCGAGTCGCTTTACGCGCTGGAGCAAGCGCTCGCCTGAGAGACCCGCGGAATCAGAGCCGCCCGCTGCTCGACGCAGCGCGGCGGCTTACTTTGCGGAGCCTTGCCCGAGACGCTCGGACTCTTCGTACAAGGCTCGGCCAAAGGCCTTCCAGGTCACTCCGCCGTGCGTATGCACGCCGACCAGCGCGCTCTGCCGCATGGTTTCAAGCATCATTTCCGACAACGCAAATAATTCACCCTTGCCGCGCTGTGTTGCATCCGCGTGGCGGAGCAGGCCGAGGCGGCAGTCAGCCGTACAGGTCAGCGCCTCGTAAGCCAACCTGCGCAAGATGACCGGATTCTGCCAATCGAGTCCGATCATCAAGCCACGCTTGAAGATCTCGCGCTCGAGTTCCTCTGCTGTGCGGGCATAGTGCCCAAATCCACTCATTGTCCATTCCGTCTGTGTAGGGTCGCTAGAATGCGGCTTTGCGGCCGCTGTCCGCGCAAGCTTCGATTCTATCCGCACAATCTGCCGCACTGCAGCATTTCCGAGTTCAAACCCTCATGCCACGCATCCCACTTATGCCGGATTCCTCTACCCGCCGGTTTCTGGCGCTGACAACGACCCTGCTCGCGCTCCTCGCCGCAAGCACGGCGAGCGCCGACGGGCAAGACATCCTTCCTGTCGGCGTCGGCCTCGCACTCGAACAAGCCCGGGTTCCGCTCGATGCGGTCTCAATCCGGGTACAGCCGGTGGATTCCGCCCAGCCTTCCCTGTCGGTGAATGCCGACACGCCGATGAACCCCGCCTCGGTGATGAAGCTGGTCACGGCCTTTGCCGCACTCGAGCGTCTCGGTACCACGCATACCTGGCAGACCCGCATGGCTACTGGCGCCGTATTGCGCAACGGCGTGCTGGAAGGGGACCTTTACCTGATCGGTGGCGGCGATCCGGTACTGGCCTACGAGCGCGTGTGGAAACTGCTACGTCGGCTGCGTGCCCTCGGCGTGAGCACGGTGGCAGGCGACATCGTGCTCGATGGTTCGGCGCTCACCCTTCCGCCGCACGACCCCAATGCCTTCGACGGCCGTGGCACCCGCCCCTACAACAGCGGCCCTCACGGCTTGCTGCTGCACTACAACACCCTGCAACTGGCGCTCGTGCCCGGGCGCCTTGCCAGCGAAGGGGTCAGCGTCGCCACCGAACAGCCACTTGATGGCGTGATCATCGATAACCGTCTGACCACTTCGGGAGCATCCTGCGGCATCTGGTACCGCGATCTCGAGGCCCGCATCGAGCCCGGGCGCCGCCTGGTTCTAAGCGGCAGTCTTCCTGCAAGTTGCGGCGCCCAGACCTGGAGCGCCGCGCCGCTGCCGCCGGCCGACTACGGCCTCGCCCTGGTGGAAGGCCTATGGAAGGAACTGGGTGGGCAGGTCGGGGGCACGGTGCGCACCGGCGTGGCAGTGACAAGCGCCCAAACCCTGCTTAGCGACGACTCGCCGCCGCTGGCCGACGTGGTCCGTGACATGAACAAGTGGTCAAGCAACGTGATCGCACGCCAGTTGCTCGCCACGCTCGGGGCAACCCAACCCACCCCCGGCGTAGACATGGTTGCCGCCGGCGCCCAGCTTGCCGTCGGACAGCTCGCCGCAGCGGGCATCGACACCCGAGGGCTGGTCATCGAGAACGGCGCCGGCCTGTCGCGCATCGAACGGATTCGCGCCGACAGCCTGGCACAGTTGCTGCTAAGCGCATGGCAGCGGCCGTGGATGCCGGAGTTCATCGCCGCGCTGCCGGTTGCCGGACAGGATGGCACGGCACGCCGCCGTCTGCTCGACAGCCCGGCGCGCGGGCGCGCGCACATCAAGACCGGCACCCTCAACGGCGTCCGCGCCATTGCCGGCTATGTTCTCGATCGCGACGGACGACGCCACGTCGTGGTGATGATGGTCAATCACTCCGAAGCGGCCAACACCGCAGCCGCGCAGGATGCCCTGCTCGAATGGGTGTGGGCGGGCGGGCACTGATCAGGACATGGGCAGGGTGTTGCGCTGGAGCAGCGTCCACCAACCACGGATCACGCGATACAGCACCCACAGACTGGCCCCGATCAGCAGCATCATCGCAAACGGCAGACCGATGATGGTGAGTACCAGCATCACCGCCACCATGACCCACAGCACTGCGAACCAGAAGGTACGGATCTGCCAGCGGAAGTGACTCTCCAGCCAGGTGCCACGCACCGCGTCCTGCTTGATGTAATTGAGCACCACCGCGATGATCGACGGTACGCTGGCAATGAAGCTGCCAAGGATGGTCGCCGAACCGATCACGCCGGTAAAAACGGCAAAGCCATGCAGGGCGTAGATCAGATGGGCCAGCGTGACCATGTTTTCGGAGGGCTGGCCCGCCTGCAGCGGGGCGGGTACGGAATCGGGATAAGTCACTTCGGGGGTTCTCCTGCTGAAGGGTTCAAGGGCCCACTACCGGACAAGTGGCAAGGAATTCATAACCCGAGCTCGCCCCACATCGCATCGACCTTCTGCTTCACCGCTTCGTCCATCACGATCGGACGCCCCCACTCGCGATTCGTTTCACCCGGCCACTTGTTTGTTGCATCCAGACCCATCTTGCTGCCGAGCCCGGCCACCGGCGAAGCGAAATCGAGATAGTCGATCGGGGTGTTGTCCACCAGGGTCGTGTCGCGCGTGGCATCCATGCGCGTGGTCAGCGCCCAGATCACTTCCTTCCACTCTCGGATGTTCACATCATCATCGACCACGATGATGAACTTGGTGTACATGAACTGGCGCAGGAAGCTCCAGATGCCGAACATCACCCGCTTGGCGTGCCCGGGGTACTGCTTGCGCATGCTGACCACCGCGAGGCGGTAGGAACAGCCCTCAGGCGGCAGGTAGAAATCGGTGATCTCGGGGAACTGCTTCTGCAGCAGCGGCACGAAGACTTCGTTGAGCGCGAGGCCGAGCATGGCCGGCTCGTCCGGCGGCTTGCCGGTGTAGGTCGAGTGGTAGATCGGGTCGCGGCGCATGGTCATGCGCTCGATGGTGAACACCGGGAAGTCCGACACCTCGTTGTAGTAGCCGGTGTGGTCGCCATACGGCCCCTCCGGCGCCATGTCGCCGGAGTGGATCACGCCTTCGAGCACGATCTCGGCCGAGGCGGGAACCTGCAGGTCGGAGCCCAGACACTTCACCAACTCGGTCTTGGCCCCGCGCAGCAGGCCGGCAAACTGGTACTCGGAGATCGCATCGGGCACCGGGGTGACCGCGCCGAGGATGGTCGCCGGGTCGCAACCCAGCACCACCGCCACCGGAAACGGCTCGCCCGGGTGCGCGCGCTGGTGCTCGAGAAAGTCGAGCGCGCCGCCGCGGTGCGCCAGCCAGCGCATGATCACCCGGTTGCCCTTGCCACCCTCGCCGATCACCTGCTGGCGATAGATACCCAGGTTCTGCCGCTTCTTGTGCGGCCCGCGGGTCACCACCAGCCCCCAGGTAATCAGCGGCGCGACGTCGCCCGGCCAGCAATGCTGGATCGGCAGCCTGGCCAGATCGACCTCCGCGCCTTCCCACACCACCTGCTGGCAGGGCGCGGAGCGGACTTCCTTCGGTGACATGTTGAGCACCTGCTTGAGTACCGGCCACTTTTCCCACGCGTCCTTCAGCCCCTTGGGCGGCTCCGGCTCCTTGAGGAAGGCGAGCAACTTGCCCACCTCGCGCAGCGGTGCCTGCCAGTCGCCGCCCTGCAACTCTTCGCCCATGCCATAGGCCACCCGTTGCGGGGTGCCGAACAGGTTGGCCAGCACCGGGATCGATTGCGGCACGCCTTTGGTCAGCGGCTGTTCGAACAGCAAGGCCGGCCCCCCTGCGCGCAGCACGCGATCGGCGATCTCGGTCATTTCCAGGTGGGTGTCGACCGGAACGGTGATGCGCTTGAGTTCGCCGCGGGCTTCAAGCTGGGAGATAAAGTCGCGCAGATCGTGGTATTTCATGCATTCCTCAGCGGTGGGCGTTGATAGCGTCGCGCGTTTCCAGCGCCACGCGCCGGGCATCGGCGGCGAAGTCCTCGCCCTTGCCGGCGTAAAGAATGGCACGCGAGGAGTTGATCATCAGCCCGGCGCCGGCGCCGGTACGGCCAGCCTGCAGGGTGGCAGCGATGTCTCCGCCCTGCGCGCCGATGCCCGGCACCAGCAGCGGCATGTCACCGGTGAGCTGGCGCACGCGGGCGATTTCGGCAGGAAAGGTGGCACCGACCACCAGGCCGCAATTGCCGCTGGCGTTCCAGTCCTCGGCCACCAGGCGGGCGACGCGCTCGTAAAGCTTCTCGCCCACCCCAGATCCGACCACTTCGAGAAACTGCAGGTCGGAGCCGCCCGGATTGGAAGTGCGGCACAGCAGGATTACGCCCTTGTCCGGGTATGCGAGATAAGGCTCGACCGAATCGCGCCCCATGTAGGGATTGACCGTGATCGCGTCGGCCCGGAAGCGCTCGAACGCCTCCACCGCATACTGCTCGGCAGTGCTGCCGATATCGCCGCGCTTGGCGTCGAGCACGACCGGCGTGGCCGGATGGCGCGCATGGATGTGATCGATCAGGGCTTCGAGCTGATCCTCGGCGCGGCGCGCGGCGAAATAGGCAATCTGCGGCTTGAAGCAGCACACGAGATCCGCGGTGGCATCGACGATCTGCCTGCAGAACTCGAAAATCGCATCCGGCTGGCCCTGGAGATGGGGCGGAAACTTTGCCGGATCGGGGTCGAGGCCGACGCACAGCAGGCTGTTGCGCTGCAGCCAGGCAGCCTTGAGGGCGGTCATGAAGTGCATGATGGGTTCCAGTAGTCCGACGCCTCAGAGCCGGCTCAGAGCCGGCGCAGCAGATCGTCGATGAAGATGCCGGCGAAGATCACCGCGCCCAGCCAGTTGTTGTGGCGGAAAGCCTTGAAACAGTTGGCACGGTCACGCTCGCGGATGAGCAGAAAATGGTAGCCGGCCACCCCGGCCGCGCCGAGCAGCCCGAGGTGGAAGGCCGGTCCACGCCCGGTCGCCATGCCCACCGCCGCGAGCAGACCGAGCGCCACCGCGTAGCACAGCATCACCGCGGCAACGTCGAAGCGGCCGAAGGTGATCGCCGAGGTCTTGATCCCGATCTTGAGATCGTCAGGCCGGTCCACCATCGCGTATTCGGTGTCGTAGGCCACCGCCCAGAAGATGTTGGCAAGCAGCATCACCCAGGCCACCGGCGGCACTTCACCGAGCACCGCGGCAAAGCCCATCGGAATACCGAAACCGAAGGCAATGCCAAGGTAGGCCTGGGGAATGGCGAAGAAACGCTTGGTGTAGGGGTAGCTCGCGGCCAGAAACAGTGCCGGCAGCGACAGCCAGATCACCAGGGAATTGAGCGGCAGGATCAGCACGAAGGCGAGCAGCGACAACCCGCCCGCGAGCAGCAGCGCCTCCCTCGTGCTCACCACCCCGGTCGCCAGCGGCCGGTTGCGGGTGCGCTCGACGTGGCCGTCGAAGTCGCGGTCGGCATAGTCGTTGATCACGCAGCCGGCCGAGCGCATCAACAGGGTGCCAAGCGCGAAGATGAACAGGATGTGCAGCGGCGGCACGCCATCGGCGGCGATCCACAGCGCCCACAGCGTTGGCCACAGTAGCAGCAGGGTGCCGATCGGCTTGTCGAGCCGCATCAGCCGGGCGTAAAGGGGGAGTCGGTCGGAGAGCATCATGGGCGCGACATTGGATTCGGGTGCAGGCCGCATCTTACCGGATCAGGCCCGCAACAGGCCTTCACGGCCGCCCATCCAGCGTGCCATCAGGCGCTCGACCGCCACCGGATCGGTGGCAAGCAGGGTCTCGGCCAGCGCGCGCGCGGGCTCGATCAGATCCACGTCGTTCTCCAGACTGGCATAGCGCAACAGCGGCACGCCACTCTGGCGCGCACCGACGAACTCGCCCGGGCCGCGAATGTGCAGATCTTCGCGCGCGATCACGAAGCCGTCGGTGTTCTCGTAGATCACCTTCAGCCGCGCTCTGCCATTCTCCGACAGCGGCTGAGCGTAGATCAGGATGCACACCGACTCGGCGGTGCCGCGCCCCACCCGGCCGCGCAACTGATGCAGCTGCGCCAGGCCGAAGCGCTCGGCATGCTCGATCACCATCAGGCTGGCGTTGGGTACGTCCACGCCGACTTCGATCACCGTGGTCGCGACCAGCACCTGTAGCTCGCCAGCGACGAACGCCGCCATCGCAGCCGCCTTCTCGTCCGGCTTGAGGCGTCCATGGATGAGTCCGACACGCAACTCGGGCAGCGCCCCGGAGAGCGTTTCGAAGGTGTCGACCGCAGTCTGCAGCTGCAGCGCCTCGGACTCCTCGATCAGCGGACACACCCAGTAAGCCTGGCGACCGGCGAGGCAGGCATCGCGCACCCGGCCGATCACCTCTTCGCGCCGCGCGTCCGACACCAGTCGGGTACGGATCGGCGTACGCCCGGGCGGCAGCTCGTCGAGCACCGACACATCGAGATCGGCGTAATGTGTCATCGCCAGCGTCCGCGGGATCGGCGTGGCCGACATCATCAGCATGTGCGGCCGCCGGCCCTCCTGCCCCTTCTCGCGCAGCGCAAGACGCTGGCGCACCCCGAAGCGGTGCTGCTCATCCACCACCGCCAGCGCCAGCCGCGGCAGCACGACCGGATCCTCGATCAGGGCATGGGTTCCCACCGCGAGCAAGACCTCGCCCCGCTGCAGGCGCCCGAGCTCCGCCTCGCGCTCGCGCTTCTTGCGCCCGCCCGACAACCAGGCGATATCGACCCCCACCGGCGCCAGCCAGGCCGCGAGCTTGCGATAGTGCTGTTCGGCCAGGATCTCGGTTGGCGCCATCAAGGCCGCCTGGAAACCATTCTCGGCCGCCTGCAGCATGGCCAGCGCGGCGACGATGGTCTTGCCGCTGCCGACATCGCCCTGGAGCAGGCGCTGCATCGGATGCGCCGCCGCGAGATCGGCAGCGATCTCGCCCACCGCGCGCTGCTGCGCCCCGGTGAGCCCGAACGGCAGTTGCTCAAGCAGCGCCCGGGTCAGCGTGCTGCGCGCCGGCAGGCTCGCCGCCCCCTTGGCCCTGCGGGCGTTATAGGCGCGGCGCAGGGACAACTGCTGGACCAGCAATTCCTCGAACTTGATCCGCCGCCAGGCCGGGTGCTCACGGTTTTCGAGGGATGCGGGATCGGCATCGGGTGCGGGGTGGTGCAATGCGCACACCGCATCGGCGAACCCGGGCAGGCCAAGACGCGCGCACACCGCGGGCGGCACTGGATCAGACCGAGGATCATCCACTGCGACCGACTGCAGCGCCCGGTCGATCAGCTTGCGCAGCGTGGCCTGGCCAACGCCGGCAGTGGTCGGGTAGACCGGCGTGAGCGCCTCGGGCAAGCCTTCGCCGGGCTCCACTGCATGCAGCCGCGGATGCACCATCTCGTCGCCGAAGAAGCCACCGCGCACTTCACCGAACAGACGCACGCGCCGGCCGACGGCCAGTTGCTTCTGCTGCGAAGGATAGAAATTGAGCCAGCGTGCCACCAGGGTGCCCGACGCATCGCTGACCCGCGCAAGCAACTGCCGCCGCGGGCGTAGGGTGACCTCGCAAGACACCACCTCGCCCTCGACCTGCGCCGAAAAGCCGGGCCGGGCGACGGCAATCGGTGTCAGCCGGGTCTCGTCCTCGTAACGAAGCGGCAGGTGGAGGACTAGATCCTCCTGACGATGCAGATCGATCTTCGCCAGTTGCCCCGCGAGCTGACTACCCACCCCGGGCCAGCCCCGGACAGGCGCGCGCAGCCCTCCCGCTTCGCTCAACTTCGCGCGCCCGGCGAACGGTCAGCCAAGCACGAGAATGGCATCGGCCTCGACCACCGCGCCCCGCGGCAACTCCTTGACCCCGACCGCGGCACGCGCAGGATAGGGCTCGGCAAAGTAACGCGACATGACTTCGTTTACCTTGGCGAAATTCGACAGGTCGGTCAGGTAGATGGTGAGTTTCACCGCGTCGGCCAGCGAACCGCCGGCGGCTTCGGCCACGGCCTTGAGATTCTCGAACACACGCACGGTCTGTTCCTCGAAGCCTTCGACCATCTGCATCGACACCGGGTCGAGCCCGATCTGGCCGGAACAATAGACCGTGTTGCCGGTTTTCACCGCCTGCGAGTAGGTGCCGATGGCGGCCGGAGCACTAGGGGTGGAAACGATACTACGTGTCATTGGCAGATCCCTGAAATGAAGAAGACGGAGCGGATTTTAACCCGCGCCGTCCGATGAGACCGCTCCCGGGTGGCAATCAGCACCCGACGCGATCGCGACCCGAAACTCAGCCTTGAGCGCGCAGGAGGATGTCGCAGCCGAGCTTGTTGATGACTTTCTGCAGCCCACGCCGGGCACCGACGTTGATCACCAGCGGCGCCATGAAGTTGGCACGCAGGCCGGCCGTGGCCGGGTCGTCGCCATCCTTGCGCACGATGATCGCCACCAGCGCATCCTCCGGACGAGCCAGTTGCAGGGCGTCGACCTCCTCGTCGCTCAGCGCGAACTCGTAGGAGATGCCGAATTGCTCCGGTCCGGTCAGCGAAAAAACAACGTCGGGATCATCTGCGCTCTGCAGCTGGAATACCGTGGCCTCACGTCCTTCTTCATGTACCAGCACGAAACGATGGCAGTTCTCGAACCCCGGCAGTCCGGCCGGAAACTCGATCACCTTGTCATCGGAAACTTCAATTGCGCCCAGCATCGGATTCTCTATTCTCATGTCCTCTTCTCCTCCGGTTTGATTTTCCTGCTCATTTTTCCGCACGTACCACAGGGCTGCCTTTACGTGGCGGCACGACCAAGCCCGCCGGCAAACCCTCACGCCGAAGCCGATCCCGCGCAGCGTCGGCGGCAGCCTTGTCACGGAACGGCCCGACCACCACCCGTCCCTCCACCCGCACCGGCAGCCCACGCGCCTCAACCTGCGCACGCAGCGCATCCGCGTTAGTCATTGCACCAAACACCCCGAGCTGGATCAGATAGCCGTCCGGGAGCGGTGGAGCAGGCTTTGCGGCCACCACAGGCACCTCCGTTGCTTGTTGCGCGGCTGCTTGCTCCTTCTCAGCAACGGGAGCCGCTGCCTCGCTCCCTGCCGTCGCGCCCTTTAAACCCTCGGGTACGGCGACGGCCGGTGATGTGGCAAGCCCGGGCGGGGTCGCATCACTGATAGCACCACTCGCCGCTGGCGCCTCATTCTCCACACCGGTTTTTGGCGGCACCTGATCCTCGCTGACAACCGCCTTATCTGACGCAATGGGAGCAGTGAGAGCAGTGGGAGCAGTGGTCTCAGGCTCGCGTCCGTCCTCGAACACCAGCACACCGATCAGCAGCACCAGCGCTGCTGCGGTCGCCAGTCCGGCGCGCTGCAATGCGCGCTTGCGCTCAAGCTTCACCGGATCGATCTGTGCTGCACTCATGCTCCACCCTCGCCTTCACCACGCGCCGCCAGCGAAACCACCAGCTCGGCCTCGGCCCGGGTGATGCCACAGCGGGTCGAGATTTCCTCGACCGACAGGCCCCGCCGCGCCAGCACAAGCGCCTCACTGTACTCCGGCGAAGCGCTCTGTTCGAGCGGTTCCGCAGATTGTGCGGCGACAAGCCCCTGCTCGGTCAGATGGCGAATGGCATCATGCAGCGCATTGATCTCTTCCTTCTGCACATCAAGTGCGGCACGTACGGCGCCCAGCTCACGGCGCAAGCGCTGCTGCTCGAGCTCGAACGCGAACAGGTCGGGGCCCGGATGCTGTGGCTGCGGCTGTGGCTGTGGCTGTGGCTGCGGCTGCGGCAAGGGCGCGGGCACGGGCGCGTAATCGAAATCCCCTACGCCGGCGTCCTCTCCGTCCTCATCATCCACCGTCGCAAGCAATGAGGCCGGTTGCTCCACAGGAGGTGCCGGCTTCTGCTCGCCGATGCTCTTCTTGAGCGTCCTTCGACCCGCTGTCAGCGAGCGCAGAATCTGCCACCCGCCGTAGAGCAACAGCGCTGCAATCAGCGCCCACACAAGTTGCCGGATTCCCATGGTCTGTTATCGCCACACGGCTAGTGCCGGATTAAGGATGAATCGAAGCGCTGGCAGCCCGCAGGCATATGCCCGGAACTGCAGGATTGAATTGGACCGATAATACTGGTCACGACTGCTCAGGACAAACACGAATGGATTTCGACCCCCTGCTGATCCTGTTCTGGCTGAAGAAGCTGGTCTCGGTGCTGATCCTTCCGCCCTTGCTACCCTTCATGCTGATCCTCGTCGGCTTGTTGCTTGCGGGGCGCCGGCCAGGTCTGGGCAAGGGGCTGGCCTGGGTCGGGCTGATGGCCGGACTGCTGTTGATCACTCCGGCGTCTGTTGGCTGGCTGCTCGAACCGCTGGAGCCGCGTCAGCCACTGGCGCAGTCTGCCATCGCCGACGCCCAGGCTATCGTGATTCTCGGCGGTGGCCGCATCAACGACGCCCCCGAGTATGGCGGCGACACAGTGAATCGATACACGCTCGAGCGCCTGCGCTACGGGGCCCGTCTGGCGCGCCAAACCGGCCTGCCGGTGCTGCTCAGTGGGGGCGCACCAAGCGGCGACATGCCCGAAGCGAGCTTGATGAAGGCCACCCTGGAGGAGGATTTCGGAGTCACGCCACGGTGGCTGGAGGCGGAATCGCTCGACACCCGGCAAAACGCCCGTTACTCGGCCGCACAGTTGCAGGCCGCGGGCGTCAACCGGATCATCCTGGTCACCCATGCTGCGCACATGCGCCGCGCTCAGTCCGAATTCGAGGCGCGGGGCGTGGTCGTGACTGCGGCCCCGACGGGATGGCAGGGGCCACGCCCCGGCGGCAGCGATGACGTGTGGCCAGCCCTGCCGAGCGCACACGCTGCCTACGCAGGGTGGTATGCGCTGCATGAGTGGCTGGGCCTACTGGCCTATCGCCTGACCCGCTGAGTTTTTACGGGTTGAGGGCAAACGTCGGGGAGGTATCCGGGAGGCCGGGGCGGGCCTGTCGAGAGCGCCGTCCGGGAAGGTGTCAGCGGGGAAACGAGGCGATGCATGTCTGAGGGAGCG
>JAUSOD010000092.1 GCA_030656215.1 Azoarcus sp. | reverse complement strand
GGCTCTCATCGGTGTTCCTGTCCAACACCAACCACGAGGAAGAGCAGCCCTGTCACCTGCGGCTCAAGGATGCCTCGGTGCCGATCGCGGTGAACCTGGCGCTCTACGATGCGCCCGAGCAGCGCTACTGCCCGGCCGGCGTGTATGAGATCGTGCATGACGGAGAGAACAATGCGCCGCGCCTGCAGATCAACGCGCAGAACTGCGTGCACTGCAAGACCTGCGACATCAAGGATCCGACCCAGAACATCAACTGGGTGGTGCCGCAAGGCGGCGAGGGGCCGATCTATCAGGGGATGTAAGCTGGAGAATGAGAAGGGGGCGCCACGGCGCCCCCTTCTCATTCAGCCACCAGCCTCACGGCCCCTTGCACCCTGATCTTCGGTTCAGGGCCTCACCAGTCATAACCCAGACCGAACTGCAAACTCAAGTCGGACGATTTCCGGCCTTCGGCCGGCCGCCCTTCCCAGTCGAAGATGCCCTGCACCTGAGCACTCAGGCGCTCGATGATGGGCAAGCGGAATCCGGCGCGCGCTCGCAGAGTCACATCGCGCGCGTCATCGACATTCATGTAGCCGTCCTGTTCGTGAAAGAACTCTGCCGAACGCCCGATCAGCCAGTGACGATACTTCACCCCCCAGCCGAAGGCCGGGTAAACTTGGTCGTCCGCGTCAAAACGGTTCTCGCGTACGTAATCCAGACCACCCTGAACGGAAAAACCGGTCTGGTCATTGTCGATCAACTGCAGACCATAGCCGCCACCGGCCGAGAAGCGCAGCGCCAGATCGCGGAAGCGGTCACGTTCGGCCGTGGTCCTGCCATAGATGAATCGATCCTTGCTCACGAACCAGTCGCGATCGGCACGAGCCAGCACGTTCGATGCGGTCTCGTCGCCGCCCTCAGTACGTTGCTCGCCGCGTAGCCGCAAACTGAAGCGGGCATATTTCTCGACCCCGAAGAGCTCCCCCTCGGCCACGACCTGGCTGGTGTCGCTGTTGCCACTGTTCGAGCTGCCGGCCAGATTCACCCTGCCCCGATACTCGGTACCCTCACCCGATTGACTCGGTGTCGGATTGAGATAGGCGATCCGGTCGAGCTTGAGCGGCGGTACTTCCGGCACCTCGGTCAGTTGCACCGTTCCGGGCTCGTCGGAACGCGCCAGGCGGGTTTCAAGCCCGCCCTCGTTGTGCCGCATGAGCACATTGACCGGCTCGTCCGTATTCAGGGTTTCCACCACGCGCCAGTCGATCCGCAACGTGCCGGCATAGTTGGTCTTGAACTCAAGGCCTTCGGGCGTCTTGTTGATCACCTTGCCGGTAAGGCGGTCACCGTTGGTCAACAAAACCTCATCGGCGAACGCAGCAACCGAAACAAGCAACATGAAGGCCGGTAACACGAGGCTGCAAAGCGGACGAGACGCTAATTTAGGGTACATGGCACGCCAGGGGTAAGGTCGGGGAAGTCGCGATGTCGAAGTGCAACGCTACCCGAAGCCTAGGTATAAATCGTAAATTTTGCAACGCAGCAAAACATGCGCTTACGACTTGAGCCAGCACCCGCTTGCCACCCGGGATGACGCGGTGGCGGCAGATGAATCTGCTACCGCCACCGCCTTCAGCCCAACTACGCCCTCGCAACGCAAGGGAGCAGTTCAGTGCGGCGCATTACCACTTGAGGTTCAACCCTGCATAGATGGAGCGACCCATGCCCGGAACCGGCACTCCCCAGGGTACATCGGTTCCAGACATGGTTTTGCCCTGCCCGGTGTAGGCACCGCCCAGGGGATGGTTGTAGAACCGATCAAAGACATTCTCAATACCGATATCGAACCGGACCCGTTTCAACTCATAGCTGCTGCGCAAATGGAGCAAACCATATCCGGCGGTCTCGACCTCGTTGCGCTCGGCATTCACCCTCTCCTTGGAGCCGACCACCTCGAGTTCAACCGTGTTGGTCCAACGATCAAGCCTGTGGTCGAGCGCCAACCTGGCGCTGACCGGCATCATGTTGTACAGGTTGTCCCCGGTTGAACGATTCTTGCCTCGTACGTAGTTGAGCTTGCCTCGCCCGGTAAAGCTGCCCAGCCCCTCTGTCTTCGCAAGCAGCACATGGCCTGACAGATCCACGCCATACAGCCGGGCTGACTGATTGACGAAACGGAGATAAACGAATCCATCCGTCAGCGTTTGATTCGCTGCGGTACAAGCGTTGCCGCCTGTTGCGCAACGTGCTGCGTCGATGTAGTTGTCGATGTGGGTGAAGAACGGCGTCACCCTGAAGGCCCAGTTCTCGTTGCCCGCGTCATGCCAGTCGGCCGTGGCGCTGATCGTGTGCGCAACTTCGGGCTTCAGGTCGATGTTGCCCACGTAGCCGTTGCCATCACCGACCATATTCACCATGCGCATGGCCATGCCATGGGTGGACCAGGCGTAGCGTTCGTAAAGATTGGGAGACCGCGTCTTCTGCGCGTAGCCGAACTCGTAGGTCTGCGTCGGCGACGCCGTGAAGCGTGCCAGCGCGGTGATATCCAGATTCTGATCGGTCATGCTGCGATCGGCCGCGTTGAATGCAGCCTCGTCGGTGGCGCTGAACGTCGGGCTGTACCCCTGCACGGTATCGGCATCCATGTTCACCGTTTCATGACGCACGCCGAACTGAGTTACCCACTGCGGGTTCCACACCGCCTCCCATTCGGCGAACAGCGCAGATCTGTCGCGCTCCCCATTGCGAAGGTTCCAGAAGGTGTTCGGCGACATCCCCTTGCCCGAAGGATCCCACCAGTCGTCGAGTTCGTAGCGCTGAACCTCGCCACCGATTTTCACCAGATCGCGCGCTGAAACTGCCAGCTCCGCCTTGAGGGTGAAGCCGGTATTGTTGCCCTTGGTGTCCATGGGCATGCCGGCGGCTCTGCCATTCATGCCCGGGCTGATCGGACCGGCGATGCCATCGGAATTCGAAACATTGTTGGGGCCATACCAGTAGAGCTTGTCGTCACCGAACTGCATCTTGTGACGTGTTTTCTCGTTGTAGGCACGCGCCTCGAGTGCGCCCCAGTCAAACGTGCCCTTGTAGCGCAGATTGACCTGCTCGCTGTCGTTGGCAGTCATGTCCATGCGCTGGTTCGGCCACCCCTGATAAGGAATATCCTGCACGCCGACCTTGAGTTCAAGAAGATGGTTTTCATGCCGCAAGCCCATCGCAAGCGACTGATTTGTGGACTCGTAACTCGAACTACCCACTTCATCACCATCGAGCCATCCGCGCCCGGCTGCCGCGAGCCCAGCAGGCTTGAAGCTGCCGCCCGCCTTGTAGTTGTTGGCCTTGGCTGTTGAGCCACGGTAGCTGACACTCAACTGCTCGCCGGCAAAAGTGGCAGAAAGATTGCCACCTGCCGCGTCACCATTGCTGCGATAAAAGGCACCCATCTCACCCTTGAGCAAGCTGCCCGCTCCGACATCGGCAAACTCAGGATCGGACGAATCGACCAATATGGTGCCGCCGATACTGTCTCCTCCCAGACTGACCGGCGTGATGCCGGCAAATACCTTGATGCGCGAGACGTTTGAAGGATCAATGTAGGACAAGGGCGGATTCATGTGATTGCCGCAAGCAGAGATCAGGTCCATGCCGTCGACCTTGATTCGAAGCCTGTCATCGGCCAGGCCGCGAATTGCAGGCAAGCTCGATACACCACCCGCACCGTAAAGCGACACCCCGTCTGCATTACGCAGCAGTTGGGCGGTGTCGCTCACCTGGGCACGCCAGGCAGCCATCTCGCCTTGACTTGATTGCTCCGCGCCTTGTGGCAAGGGTGTCAAGGGGGACGCCGATACGACGAGCGCTCCAAGCTCGGTCGTCCGTCCAGCAGCCGTGCTGACCTGGCCGACTGCGTCATTAGAAGTGCTTGCCTGAGCAAGGACCACTGCGTGGCCGATGATCTCCCGTGTATCGGCGGATACGGTCGGCGCGGCGAAGGCAAGAGCCAGCGCCAGTGCAAGGCGTGATGGTTTTGAAGGCAACATTATTCGTACTCCGGCATCAATCAGCGATTCAAAAAAAATGTGTGTTCAGAGCCCGCCGCCCGCTGCCTTCAGGCAAGCGGGTGGAACCAGGACCATGTAGTCAACGAAATCAGCTGATTTGAGGCGGAGCACGCGCGAGCGCGTGCAGCAAGAAGCGATGCTTGCGCAGCGCCGGATCGGGCCATGACTGATAGACCCCGTGGCCTTCCAGCGACGGCATTGCTAACTGCTCGCCGAGCACGGGAGCAAGGAACTGCCCGCCAAACGGAAGGCAGAATGGACATTGCCCGTTACCCGCAGCGGGTGCGGGACCTTCGCCAGACTCGGGCTGCAGATCGAGATTGATCCACACCATACCAGCGGCGGTACAGATCTGTTCCCACCGCCCGGTGTCGTCCGGACGGGTTATGGCCTGCGCCATCATCGGCATGAGCACGCCCAGCAGGATCGCAAGGCTTGCGATCCAGGCGGTAAGGCGGCGATGGCGGAGGACGCGTGTCACAGGCTTATGTGTTCAAGTATGAGGGGGTGTTCCGGCAGTCTCCCCGGCGTTACGGCTTGAGCCGCAACATCGGAGAGAGGATCGAAATGCGTGATCAGTGCTTGTGCATCGGCATGACGCCCGAACTGTTCAGCGGCCTCGCCGCGGCTTTGAGCTCGATGCTCTCGCGCTTGCCGTCCTTGCCTTCGATCACGACCGTCAGCGGCACCACATCACCCTCCTTCACCTGAGCATTGAGGTCGATCAGCATCACGTGATAGCCACCCGGCTTGAGCTCGACCGCCTTGCCTGCAGGCAGATCGATGCCGGAGATGGCACGCATCTTCATCACATCCTTGTCCATGACCATCTCGTGGATCTCGACAATGTTCGCGACCGGCGAGCGCGCCTCCACCAGCCTTGCATCAGCCGGTGCGGTGATCTGCATGAAGGCCCCGGTCGCCTTCTGCTGCGGTACGGTGGCACGCACCCACGGATCGGTAACGGCAACTTGAGCCAGCGTGGCGGACGACACAAGAGTGGCGAACAGCGAGGCAACGATCTTCATTTTCATGCTTGTCTCCTTACGGTCTGGATGAGGCGGTTTGAAGCAGGATACGAACGTCGGCCGCAATCGACTCGGCCGAACTCTGGTGCGACACCGCCAGGCGCAAACGGCCTTGCGGGTCATAGACATAGCTAGTGGCGGTGTGGTCCATGGTGTAGGAGCCCCCGGTGGGCACCTTGCGATAGAACACGCGAAAGTCGTCTGCGACCTTGCGCGTATTTTCCACCGACGTGTAAAGACCGAGAAAATCCGGGTCGAACGCGGCGGTATAGGCCTTCAGTACTTCGGGCACGTCGCGCTCGGGGTCGACACTGACAAAGATCACCTTCAGGTGCTGGCCGTCGTCGCCGAGCAGCTTGCGCACCTCGGTCGCTCGCGACAGCGCGGTCGGGCAAATATCGGGGCACTGGGTGAAACCGAAGAACATCATCACCGCCTTGCCGCGAAAATCCGACAGGCTACGGGTATTTCCCTCAGGATCTAACAGGCTGAAATCCGTGCCGAAATTTGCACCGGTGATGTCGGTATTGCGGAACTGCAGTGCTGTGGAATCGCAAGCCGTCAGGGCGACGGCTGCAAGCAGCGCGAAGACGGTACGCACGGCGGTCCGTGCAGCACAGTGAATCGAGGGCATGAATGCCTCCTGGATCGGGTGGGGCGATACGCCAGCCGTGCGTGAGGCACGGCCGTGGCGCGGTCAGCAGCGATCAGGAAGCAAGTGGCGGAGCGCGGGGATGGGACGCCGCCCAGGTGAAGAGCGGGCGTGGTGCGGTGAAGTACAGCGTGGGCTGCAACATCGGAGTGCCGCGCACGGAAAAACTGAGCGTGGGCGACGGCGGCAGCGCGAAAGATCCGGCATGCGGGCAGCAATAGGGGCACGACGCCATCGACATGTCCGACGCCGGCTCGCCCTGCGGCTCGCTATCCGCGTCGACCGCAATCCATTGCATGCCGGCGGTGGTGCACACCTCGGTCCACCTGACATTGCCATCACCGAACACCGACATCGCCTGGCTCGCCGCGGGCGCGAGCGCACCGAGCAGGATCGCGAACATGGCGATCCAGGCGGTGAGGCGGTGACGGCGGATTGCGAAGGGCATCAAATCGAGACTGGGCAATGAGAGTTGGTCGGAGGCGTGCCGATTGTAAGGGTTCCTTGACCCGGATCCTTGATCCAGATCACGGCGAGAGTAACAGTAGGGCAACCGTGACGGCAATGACAACAGCCCCGTCCGCAATCCGGGAAGCTGCCGCCGACTGAGCGGCCCAACGAAAAAAATCGCTCCGGCCACGCCGATTACGTCTGCGACCGGGCCGGCTTTAGCCTGCCCGCTTTTTTCTTCAGCCCAGCCACGCCCGCGCGTTGCGGAACATGCGCTGCCACGGCGACGCGTCCGGGCTTTGGTCCGCCAGCCACTGCGGCGCCCATGACATCTGCAGCGTGCGCGCGGTGCGCTCGGGGTGCGGCATCATGATCGTGAACCGGCCATCGGCGGTGGTGAAGCCGGTGACACCGTCCGGCGAACCATTCGGGTTCTTCGGATAGGTTTCGGTGGGCTTGCCGTGATTGTCGACATAGCGCAAGGTCAGCAATGCCGCGGCACGGTCGGCCTCGGTGGCGAACACCGCCCTGCCCTCGCCGTGACTGACCACGATGGGCATGCGGCTACCGGCCATGCCGGCAAGGAGGATGGACGGGCTTTCGGTGACTTCGACCATCGCAAAGCGGGCCTCGAACTGCTCGCTGCGATTGCGCTGGAAGGTGGGCCAGGCCGCGGCCCCGGGGATGATCGGGGCAAGGTGGGCCATCATCTGGCAGCCGTTGCACACGCCCAGCGCGAAGGTGTCGCTGCGCCCGAAGAAGGCTTCGAACTCGGCACGCAGCGCGGGGTTGAACAGGATGGACTTGGCCCAGCCCTGCCCGGCGCCAAGCACGTCGCCGTACGAGAACCCACCGCAGGCCGCCAGACCGTGGAAATCGGCCAGTTGCTTGCGACCGGATTGCAGATCGGACATGTGGACATCCACCGGATCGAAGCCTGCGCGCTCGAAAGCGGCCGCCATCTCGAACTGGGAGTTCACCCCCTGCTCGCGCAGCACGGCAACTTTCGGCCGGCTACCGTTGGCGATGAAGGGCGCGGCGACATCCTGGGTGACGTCGAAGGACAGGCGCACCGACAGACCGGGGTCGGTCGCGTCGGCCAGCGCATCGAATTCCTGCTGCACGCAGTCGGCATCGTCGCGCAGGCGGGCGATACGGTAGCTGGTCTCGGCCCACGCCTGCAGCAGATCGCTGCGGCTGGCGCCGAACACCTTCTTGGCACTGCGCCAGAAGCGGATTTCGTCCCGGTCGTTGGGCTCGCCGATGAAGTGATAACTCAGGCGCGCAGCGCGCAGGATGTCGGTGATCTTGGAACGATCATCGCGACGGATCTGGATCACCGCACCGAGTTCCTCGGCAAACAGGCCGCCAAACAGTCGATCGTCGAAGCGGCCCTTGAGCGTGTCGGGCTTTTTCTCGAGGCCGTCAACGTCGTTCATATAGGGGTCGTAGCACACGGTGTCGAGCACCAGCGACAGGCCCACCTTGCCGGCGAAGGCCATTTCGCACACGGTCGCGAACAGTCCGCCGTCGGAGCGATCGTGGTAAGCCAGGATCAGCCCCTCGCGACGCAACTGCTGCACTGCACCGAAGAAGGCCGCCAGCTCGGCCGGAGCGACATCCGGCGCATGCTCGCCGACCGAGTTGTACACCTGGGCCAGCACCGAGCCACCGAGACGGTTCTTGCCGTTGCCGAGGTCGATCAGCATCAGCTCGGTGGCTACCCCCTCCGGCAACTGCAGTTGCGGGGTCAGCGTGCTGCGGATGTCCTCGACCGGCGCAAAGGCGGTGGCCACCAGCGACAGCGGCGAAATCACCTGCTTGTCCTGCCCGTCCTCACTCCAGGCGGTGCGCATCGACAGCGAATCCTTACCTACCGGAATCGACAGCCCCGCGCTCACGCAAAAATCGGATACCGCCTTGACCGTGTCGAACAGCTTGGCGTCCTCGCCACGGTGGCCGGCTGCGGCCATCCAGTTGGCGGACAGCTTGACCTCACCCAGTTCGGCAATCGTTGCCGCGGCGATGTTGGTGATCGCCTCGCCGATCGCCATCCGGCCCGAAGCCGCCGCGTCGACGCACGCCACCGAGCTGCGTTCGCCCATGGCGAAGGCCTCGCCCCGATAGCCATGGAAACTCATCGCGGTCACCGCCACATCGGCCACCGGCACCTGCCACGGGCCGACCATCTGGTCGCGCGCGGTCAGGCCGCCCACCGAACGGTCGCCGATGGTGATCAGGAAGCTCTTGCTCGCCACCGTCGGGTTGCGCAGCACACGCAGGCCGGCTTCGTTCAGATCCAGCCCGGCCACGTCGAGCGGTGGCAGATACACCGCGCGGCGCGACACGTTGCGCGTCATTTTAGGCGGCTTGCCGAGCAGCACCTGCATTTCCATGTCGACCGGCTTGTTGCCGAAGTGACGGTCGGACACGGTCAGGTGACCATCGTCGGTGGCGACACCGAGCACCGCAAACGGACAACGCTCACGCTCGCAGAAGGATTTGAACAGTTCGAGGCTCTCCGGCGCGATCGCGAGCACATAGCGCTCCTGCGACTCGTTCGACCAGATCTCGCGCGGGCTCATGCCCGGCTCCTCGATATGAACCTCGCGCAGTTCGAAATGCGCCCCCAGACCGGCATGGTCGGCCAGCTCGGGCATCGCGTTCGACAGGCCACCGGCGCCAACGTCGTGAATGGCGATGATCGGATTGGCATCACCACGCTGCCAGCACGCATCGATCACCTCCTGACAGCGGCGCTGAATCTCCGGGTTACCGCGCTGCACGGAGGCGAAGTCGAGGTCGGCCGCATTGGTGCCGGTCGCCATCGACGACGCCGCACCGCCACCCAGGCCGATCAGCATGCCCGGCCCGCCGAGCTGGATCAGCAGGGTGCCGGGCGGGAAGGTCGGTTTGTGCGACTGTTGTGCCTGGATGCTGCCCAGACCGCCGGCGATCATGATCGGCTTGTGGTAGCCGCGCACCTCGCCCTGCACTTCCTGTTCGAAAGTGCGGAAGTAGCCGGTGAGGTTGGGACGGCCGAATTCGTTGTTGAACGCCGCCGCGCCGATCGGGCCATCGATCATGATGTCGAGTGCCGAGGCGATGCGCTCGGGCTTGCCGTAAGGCTTTTCCCACGGCTGGATGAAGTCGGGGATATTCAGGTTGGACACCGAGAACCCGGCCAGACCAGCCTTGGGACGCGAGCCGCGCCCGGTGGCACCCTCGTCGCGGATCTCGCCGCCGGCACCGGTGGCCGCCCCCGGAAAGGGCGAGATCGCGGTCGGGTGGTTGTGCGTCTCCACCTTGGCCAGGATGTGGGTTTCCTCGCTGTGGTAGCGGAAACCGCCATCGGCATCGGGATACAGACGATCGATGGTCGCCCCCTCGATCACCGAGGCATTGTCCGAGTAGGCCACCACGGTGCCTTGCGGATGCGCCTTGTGGGTGTCCTTGATCATGCCGAACAGGGTCTTGTCCATTGGCCGCGCGTCGATCACCCAGTCGGCGTTGAAGATCTTGTGCCGGCAGTGCTCGGAGTTGGCCTGGGCGAACATCATCAGCTCGACATCGGTCGGATTGCGCGCAATGCGGGTGAAGTTCTCCACCAGGTAATCGACCTCGTCGTCCGACAGCGCCAGGCCCAGATCGCTGTTGGCCGTCTCGAGCGCGGCGCGACCGCCGCTCAGGATGTCCACCGAGCTCAGCGGCTGCGGTTGATAGTGATGGAACAGCGCATCGGCCTGATCGAGCGTGCCGAGCACCGACTCGGTCATGCGGTCGTGCACCAGCGCAAGCAGCGCCGGCCGCGTGTCGGCACCCTTGGCGTTGATCGAATACGCGGTACCGCGCTCGATCCGCACCACCTTGCCAAAGCCGCACTGAAGGGCGATATCGGTCGCCTTCGACGACCACGGCGAAATAGTGCCCAGGCGCGGAACGACCAGCAGCATCATTCCTGCGGGCGCAGCGGGCGTTTCCGGACGCGCGCCGAGCAGGTCGACCAGACGGTTTTCCTCGTCGGCGTTGAGCGGCGCGCTCAGCTCGACGAAATACCAGTGCTCGGCGGCCATCCCCTGCAGTTTCGGCAGCACACCGGCGACGCTGCGCGAAAGGCGGTCCAGGCGGGAGCGGGAAAGCGCGGCAGCGCCACGGAGCTTTAGAATTTGGGTCATGTCGGTCGAAACGCGAAAAGGAAGAGCGCCGGACAGCAGCGGATTCGGGAGCCCGCGATTATACCCGAGCCACCCACCCCACCGCCGGCCACAAATTTTGCGACCGGCGGCGCAGGGTGCATCGCCGCATGCCGATTCAGCTCACCCCATGCTGCGCAACTCGCGCAGCAGCACCGACAGCATGGGCATATCGATGCTCGGGCTACCTTGCACATCGGTCAGCAGATGGCGATAGCGATCGATGTGAAACTGATTGCGCGCCGCCCACACCGCGCACAGCTCGGCCGGATCGTCGATCTCCGGCGACAGACGCAGCGCGTCGGCCGCCAGCGCACGGGCCTGTGTGGACAGATCCACCCGCAAGGCGCTGCGCGCAAGCGTCTGCCAGCGGGTCTCGGCCGGGAGATTGCCGATCTGGCGACCGACCCAGTGCAGATCGAGATCCCCGCCGAGCGCAAAATAGACGATCGCCGCGGTCGCCTCGGGGCGCCCGGTCTCCACCGTGACCTCGACCAGGTCGAGCGCGGAATAGAGTTCGTCGAGGCCGGCGATGCGCTGTGCCAGCGCTTGCGGCACACCGCGTTCCTGATAGCGGCTCACCACGTCGTCGAGCACCGCACGATAGGCGGGCGTGACCAGCTCGTGCAGACCGGCCGCCAGCGCCGCCACCCCGGGTGAAAAGTGGTTCAGCGCAGCCTGCAGATCGGCCAGCCAGGCGCGATGGCGCAGGAACCACATCGTGCCGCGATGCACCAGGCGGTCGGTATCCATGATCAACCCGGTCTGCACCGCGTGATCGACACGATTGTCGAGGGCTTCGATTTCGCGCCAGATCGACACCAGGCCGAACACTTCGCGGGTGGCCATGTAGGCCCGGACCACGTCCGGCGCCGTGGCGCCGACCTCGCCCTGCAGCCTGCCGACAAAGGTGGGGCCGACCCGGTTGATCATGCTGTTGATCACATGGGTCGAGATGATCTCGCGGCGCAACGGATGTTGCAGGATCTGGGTGGAAAAGCGCTCGCGCAGTGGCACCGGAAAGTAGCGCGACAGCGCGGTACAGAGGTACGGATCTTCCGGCAGATCCGACGCGAGCACCGCGTCGTAGAGCTCGATCTTGCTGTAGGCCAGCAGGATCGCCAGTTCAGGGGTGACCAGTCCCTTGCGTGCGGCCTTGCGCTCGGCGATCTCGTCGTCGAGGGGCAGGAACTCGATCTTGCGATTGAGCCGTCCCGCGAAACTCAGCCTGCGAATGAACTCGGCCTGCTCGTCGAGCAGCGCACTGCCACGCTCGCGCGTCACCGACAGCACCTGGGTCTGCGCGTAGTTGTCGCGCAGCACCAGCGTAGCCACTTCCTCGGTCATTTCGGCGAGCAACTGGTTGCGCTGCTTCAGCGTCAGCTCGCCCTCAGCCACCACGCTATTGAGCAGGATCTTGATATTGACCTCGTGGTCGGAACAATCGACCCCGCCCGAATTGTCGATCGCATCGGTATTGACCTTGCCACCCTTCAGGGCGAACTCGATGCGCCCAAGCTGGGTGGCACCGAGGTTGCCGCCCTCACCGAACACCCGGCATGCCAGCTCGCCCCCGTTCACCCGCAACGCGTCGTTGGCGCGGTCGCCCACCGATGCATCGGTCTCGGTGCCGGCCTTGATGTAAGTGCCGATGCCGCCGTTGTAGAGCAGATCCACCGGCGCCTTGAGAATGCAGCGCATCAGTTCGGCCGGCGGCAGCGACTCGGCCTCGATCCCCAGCACCGCACGCGCCTGCGGCGACAGCGCGATCGACTTGGCGCTGCGCGGCCACACTCCGCCGCCCTCCGAAATCAGGGTCTTGTCGTAGTCTTCCCACGACGAGCGCGGCAGTGCGAACAGGCGCGCGCGTTCTTGCCAGGTACTTTCAGCCTCGGGGTCGGGGTCGATGAAGATATGCCGGTGATCGAAAGCCGCCACCAGCCGGATGTGGCGTGACAGCAACATGCCGTTGCCGAACACGTCACCCGACATGTCGCCCACCCCGGCCACGGTGAAGGGCTGGGTCTGGGTGTCGAGCCCAAGCTCGCGGAAATGGCGCTTGACCGACTCCCATGCGCCGCGCGCGGTGATCCCCATCTTCTTGTGGTCGTAGCCGACCGAACCACCCGACGCAAACGCATCGCCCAGCCAGAAACCGTATTCCGCCGCCACCTCGTTGGCGTAGTCGGAGAAAGTTGCGGTGCCCTTGTCCGCCGCCACCACCAGGTAGGGATCGTCCTCGTCGTGGCGCACCACATCGAGCGGCGGCACCACCTTGCCCTGCACCAGGTTGTCGGTGATGTCGAGCAGGCCGCGCAGGAAGGTACGGTAGCAGGCGATACCTTCGGCCAGCATGGCCTCCCGTCCGCCCTGGGCCGGGGGGCTCTTGACCACGAATCCACCCTTCGAGCCCACCGGCACGATCACCGCATTCTTGACGATCTGCGCCTTCACCAGACCGAGCACCTCGGTGCGAAAATCCTCCATCCGGTCGGACCATCGAAGCCCACCGCGCGCCACTTTTCCGCCGCGCAGGTGCACACCCTCGACCCGCGGCGAATAGACGAAGATCTCGAACATCGGCAGCGGCTGCGGCAGTTTCGGGATCAACCCCGGTGCGAGCTTGAACGAGATGTAGGGCTTGGGCTTGCCTTCGCTGTCGCGCTGGAAGTAGTTGGTTCTCAGCGTTGCCTGGATCATCGCCAGGAACTGGCGCAGGATGCGGTCCTCGTCGAGGTTGGCAACCTGGTTGAGCCCCTGTTCGATTTCGGCGCTCAGGTCTTTGCAGCGTTGCTCGCGCTCACCTGTTTCGGCCGGATCGAAGCGCAGCCGGAACAGGGTAAAGAGCTTGCACGCAAGCACGGGATACGCGGCCAGCGTCTGCTCCATGTAAGCCTGGCTGAAAGTGAACGCGGCCTGGCGCATATGTTTGGCGTAGGCCCGCAGCATGCTCACCTCGCGCCACCCCATGCTGGCAAGGAGCGTGAGGCGATTGAAGTCGTCGTTCTCCACTTCGCCCCGCCACACGCGCAGGAAGGCATCCTGGAACAGCGGACGGACGGTGTGGATGTTCAATCCTTCGGCATCGGCAAAGCTCAGGCCGAAGTCGTGTATCCAGATCCGGCTGCCATCCTGGCGCACGATCTCGGACGGCCGCTCATCGACTACGCGCACCCCCATGTGCTCCAGCATCGGCAGGCTTTGCGACAAGGGCACCGGCGAACCCAGGTGATACAGCTTCAGATTCAGACGCCCGGCCTGCGCCTCCAGCGGCACATAGAGGTTCATGCCCAGCGCACACGCGTCGTCGAGCAACTCCATCTGCTCGATATCGAATACCGCCACGCGCGCAGCATATTCTTCGCGATACCCGGCAGGGAAGGCCGCGCCGTAGCGGCGGAGCAGTTTCAGCCCGCGCTCCTCACCGCTCTGCTCGATCAGCGCCTGCTGCAGATCGTCTTCCCAGCGCCGTGCCGCACGCACCAGGCGCTGCTCGAGTTCGCGCACGTCGAAGGGTGGAATGACCGAGTCGCGCGTACGTACGATGATCAGGATGCGGGCCAGCGCCGACTCCGAAAAGTGCACATCGAACTCGGACGCACTGCCGTTGAAGGCGTGCATCAGCACCGCCTGCATGCGCTGGCGCTGGTCGGTGTTGTAATGCTCGCGCGGCACATAGATCAGACACGAGACGAAGCGTGCGAACGGATCGCAGCGCACGAACAGCCGGGTGCGCTGTCGCTCGCCAAGGCGCAGGATGCCCAGCGCATGGTTCAGAAGTTCGTCGGTGGAGATCTGGAACAGCTCGTCGCGCGGATAGCGCTCGAGCAGGGTCAGCAAGGCCTTGGCCGCGTGGCTGCCCGGCAGCAAGCTCGCCCGCTCGATCACCGCCGCAACCTTCTTGCGCAACAGTGGAATCAGCTTCGGGCTGGTGCTGTAGGCGGTGGAGGCAAGCAGGCCAATCACCCGCCGCTCACCGGTCACCCTGCCTTCGGCATCGAAGGTCTTGACGCCGATATAGTCGAGATAGCCGGGACGATGCACGGTAGAACGGGTGTTCGATTTGGTGACCGTGAGCAGATTCGGCAAATGCGCCTGAGCCTTGAGTTGCGGAGGCAAAGCGGCAAACGAGCGCGACTGGCCATCA
This sequence comes from Azoarcus sp., assembly GCA_030656215.1. Lineage (GTDB taxonomy): Bacteria > Pseudomonadota > Gammaproteobacteria > Burkholderiales > Rhodocyclaceae > Parazoarcus. Next base: position 31,254 of record JAUSOD010000092.1, on the reverse strand, counting down.
TCGGCACCACCGCGCAGCAATCCGAGCCCGGACCCGGGATGGATGCGCAGCTCGTTACCGCCCGCCTCGCTCACGAGTTCATAGTCACGGCATCCGAGCAGAACGAAATTGTCTTTGCTCAGCCAATCGAGAAACTCGCGCACCTCAGCCGTTTCGGCCGCATCCACCGACGGCGGATTCTGCGCCATGCCGTGGATGATTTCAGCCACCCGCTCGCGCATCTGCGGCCAGTCGGCCACCGCCGAGTGCACGTCGGCCAGCACGCTATTGAGCCCGCCTTGCAGCGCATGGAGGTCGGCTGGATCGGTACGCCGGTCCACTTCCAGATGCATGATCGACTCGTAGCCGACCCCGGTCTCGCCATGCTCACCGAGGCGTTGAAACTGCCCTGCCTCGTCGCGCACCACGGCCATGACCGGGTGTACGATCAGATGCAGGGTCAAGCCCTGGCGGTTGACCTCCATGGCAATCGAATCGACCAGAAAGGGCATGTCCTTTCCCACGATCTCGATCACCGTATGGGTGGACTCCCAGCCATGCTCGTCGAGCCGCGGGTTGAACACGCGAACTCTCGCCTCCGGCAGCGGCTTCTGAACAAAATGCCACTGACTGACAACCGCACCGTAGAGATCGGCCACCGCAGCGCCTTCGAGGTCACCCGGATCGACCTGGGCAAAAAACCGGTTCGCAAACGGCTCAACCTGTACCGCCAACGCTGCCGGCAAACGCGTCCGTATCATGTCCATCACGGCTTCAAGCTGGGTCTGGGGCGTTGCTAAGGCGTGCTTGTCCATGTCTCACTCCCTGCATTCAATGCATGTAGTTGCAGCCAGACGCACCGCATCCGGCTGAAAGCGCGCCCGCTCAGGGCGTTTTTGCTGCATCGGTATCGCAACCCGCACCATAGTCAATTCGCAAGGTCGGCGAAAGGCGCGTTTTCCCTATGAAGCTGTCGGTTTTCCCTATGAGGCCGTCGAATTGCGCCATCTTGTACCGCGGTGACAAAGCTACTCGGCATCAAGGCTGGGGGATCGGCTAAAATGCCGGCTTTACCTGTCGCTCGAACTCGATGCCTGCTGCCGTTTCACGCTCCGCAAGTGCCGATTCACTTCCCGTGCTCTGGATCGCGCTACCTGCCGCGCTGGGCGCGCTACTTGCCGTGGGGGTGATGCTGGCAGGCCTCAATGAGCCCTGGTTTCTCCGCTGGAACCACGCTGCCGCCACACTTCTGCCCCCTTTCCTGTGGGCAGGCATCACCAACCTCGGCTCCACCCTCGGCGCCTTTGCCCTGATCACACCGGCGCTTGCCTGGCGCCCGCGTTGGGTTGCGGCCGCCCTGCTCGCCGCACCGGCCGCCACGCTCTTCACCCATGCCCTGAAGGCGCTCTTTGCCGAACCTCGTCCGCCGGCGGTGCTCCCGCTCGATCAGTTCAACGTGATCGGCTTGGCCCTGCGAACCGACTCCTTTCCGTCCGGACACACGATCACCGCGTTCGTCCTTGCCGGCGTGGTGGCGTTTTGCGCCAGCCGCAGCGAGCGCCCATGGCTGGGCGCGGCGGTGCTGGCTGCAGCGGCACTGGTGGCCTTTTCACGCATCGCCGTTGGTGCGCACTGGCCGGTGGACATTTTCGCCGGCGCCGCCGGTGGTTGGCTCAGTGCCGCCATCGGCGTGCGCTGGTCGAGCAGCTGGCGTTTCTGGGAGCGTCGCCGCGGCGTGCAGGTCATGGCCGTGCTGATGCTGATCTTTCCGGTGCTGTTTGCATTCGAGGACCTCGGCTATCCGGAAGGCTTGTGGATGCAGTATCTGCTGGTCGCATGGGGCATGGCCGGTGCGGCGCATGCCCTGCTCCGGCAGCCTGGCGGCCGGGTTCCGGCATGAAGCGCCTGATCGCCGTCCTGCTCAGCCTCGCACTGCTGGGCTGGCTGATCAGCGACGGGCGCTGGCAATCGCTCGGGGAGGCACTGGCGCGCCTGACCCCGGGCGTGATCCTGATCGCCGCTGCTGGTTTCGCGCTGAGCTACCTGTTACGGGCACTGCGGGTCTACGACGAATTCCGCCATGACGCACGGGGTCGATTCGGCGCCTGCATACGCATCGTTCTGATGCACAACGCCATGGTAAACGTGGTGCCCTTCCGTGGCGGCGAGGCGGCTTTTCCGCTGCTGCTGCGGCGCACTTTCGGCACCCCGCTGCCACGCGCCATTGCCTCGCTGTTCTGGTTCCGCCTGCAGGACGCGCTGGTGGTCGGCATGGTTGCGGTACTGGTATGGCCAGGCTTGCCACTCGCCCTGCGCATCGCAGGCGTCGTCGGCCTGATCGGTTTTGCCTGGGGGCTGCCGCGTTGGGCGCGCAGCACCCACAACTGGGCCGACCGCGGCGCACTGGCGGGCAAGCTGGCTAAACTGCGCGACGCCTTTGGCGAATCCACCCGTCACGCCCGCTTCGGCTGGGTGTGGACGGTCGCCAACTGGTCAGTCAAACTTGCAGCTCAGGCGTGGTTGCTTGCCGCGCTGCTGGCAACCGGACTGGCGCAAGGCGCGGCCGGTGCCTTGGGAGCAGAACTGGCCGCCATCCTGCCGATTCAGGGCGTGGCCGGTTTCGGCACCTACGAAGCGGGCGCTGCCGCGGCACTGCTGCCGGTCGGCATTGCGTTTGACGACGGTCTTCGCGCCGCCCTCGCCCTTCATCTATTTGTCATTGCCTGTGCGCTGGGCGCAGGCGCCCTGGCCTGGCTGTTTCCCAACGCCGGCCCTGCGCCCGATGTCAACGCACACCCGGACATACCACCGTCTTCATCTTCCAAGAGCGCTTCGCACTCATGAGCAAATCTCCGCTACCCCACGCCGAACCGCAAATCCCCGACGGATTGCCTGAACACACCTTGTCGGTGGTCGTGCCGATGTACAACGAGGCCGAGAACGTCGAACCGCTGCTCGACCGCATCCACCTCGCCCTCGGCCCCTACCCGTGGCCGTGGGAAGTCGTGCTGGTCGACGACGGCAGCTCGGATGCCACCCCGGCCGAACTCGCGCGCTGCGCCGGTAACTTCGGCCCGCATGTGCGCGTGGTCGAACTGATGCGCAACTTCAAGCAGACTGCCGCGATGCAGGCCGGGCTCGATGCGGCGCGCGGCAGCGTGATCGTCACCATGGACGGCGACCTGCAGAACGACCCGATCGATATCCCGCGCATGGTGTACCGCCTGCTTGTCGAGGACCTCGACCTCGTCGCCGGCTGGCGCAAGAACCGGCAGGACGGCCTGCTGCTGCGCAAGATCCCGTCACGCATCGCAAACCGTCTGATCGCCCGCATGACCGGCGTGCATCTGAAGGACTACGGCTGCAGCCTCAAGGTGTTCCGCGGCAGCGCAATCAAGAGCGTGCGCCTGTACGGTGAAATGCACCGCTTCATTCCGGCCTGGCTGGCCACGGTGACCACGCCGCGGCGGATCGCACAGGAAGTCGTCACCCACCACGCGCGCGTGTTCGGGCAGTCGAAATACGGCATCTCGCGCACCTTCCGCGTCGTGCTCGATCTGATTTTCGTCTATTTCTTCATGCGCTTTCGCACCCGTCCGGGGCACTTCTTCGGCGGTATCGGCATCGCCATCGGCACGCTTGGCGCATTGATCGTCGCCTATCTCGCCTTCGTCAAGATCTTCCTCGGCGAGGCGATCGGCACTCGTCCACTGCTGTTCGGCGGCTTCTTTCTGGTCATTGCCGGCGTGCAGATGGTGACCTCCGGCGTGCTCGCCGAGCTGCTCACCCGGGTCTATTACGAATCGGGCATCTCGCGTCCCTATCTCGCCCGCTCCGTCCCCGAGCTGCCGTCCGATGCCGGCTGGCATCGGCCTACAGGCGAATGACAAGTATGCTTTCACGCAATCCGGCGCTCGTCGCCCTGATTCTGCTGCTGCCCCTGGTGAGTTTTTTTCTTCGCCTGGGCGGCGCACCACTGTTCGATGTCGACGAAGGGGCGTTCTCCGAAGCCACCCGCGAGATGTTCGAGCGTGGCGACTTCATGTCGACCTACCTCAACGGCGAGCATCGTTTCGACAAACCGATCCTGATCTACTGGCTACAGGCCATCGGCTATCTGCTGTTCGGTGCCACCGAATGGGCTTTCCGCCTGCCGTCGGCCATTGCCGCCGCAGCGTGGAGCTACGCCACCTGGTACTTTGCCCGCCAGCGCTTTGGCCCCGACACCGCGCTGGCCGCACTGGTGGTTGCCGCCACCGCCATCGGCCCCTTTGCCATCGGTCGGGCCGCCACCGCCGACGCACTGCTCAATCTGCTGCTCGCGCTGGCACTGTTCGACGCCTGGCGCCACCTGGAATCGGGCGCCCGCGCTCCACTGTTGCGCACCTACGTATGGATCGGACTCGGCGTGCTGACCAAGGGCCCCATCGCGCTGATCGTGCCCGGTGCGGTCACTTTTCTCTACTGCGCGAGCCGGGGTGAATGGAAGATCTGGCTGCGCTCGGTACTCGACCCGATCGGCTGGATCATGCTCGCGGTTCTGGTCGTCCCGTGGTACGCAGCCGCCCTGATAATCCATGGCCAGAACTTCATCGACGGCTTCATTCTCAAGCACAACGTCGAGCGCTTCACCGGCACTCTGGAGGGGCATGCCGGGAGTCTGTTCTACTATATCTTTGCGGTTCCGCTGCTGCTGCTGCCATGGACCTCACCCCTGCTGGCGGCCCTGCGCAACATCCGCAGCGATGCCGGCACCGGCGTCAGGCGCTTCCTGTGGATCTGGGCCGGATTTGTGGTGGTGTTCTTCTCCTTGTCAGGCACCAAGCTGCCGCACTATGTGCTGTACGGCGCAACACCCTTGTTCCTGCTGGTGGCAGCCCATCGCGAGAGCCTGCGCCGGGCGTGGCTGCATTTCGCCCCTCCAACCGCACTTCTCGGCCTGTTCGTGCTCTTGCCGCTGGTGTTCAAGCTGCTGTCGACCGGTGATGCCGGAAACGCCTACTATCGTGCGCAGCTTGGCGAGGCCTTTGCCGAGGCCGACTGGATCTATTTTGCAGTCACCCTCGGCGGTCTGCTGCTGTGGCTGGGCATCGCCTTGCGCGTACAAGCCACGCTGTGGACCAAGATGATGATCGTGGCGACCATACAGGTTCTGGTGCTGACCACGGTCGTCGTGCCATGGGTGGGCAATGTATTGCAGGGCCCGGTAAAGGAGGCCGCTGCCTTCGTGCGCAAGCTCGATGAACCGGTTGTCGCCTGGCGCCTCAACGCACCGAGCTTCAGCGTCTATCGCGAGGCGGTCACGCCTTCGCGGGCACCCGAACCCGGCGAGCTGGCACTCACTCGTGTCGATCGGATTCCCGAGACGGACTACGAAACCCTCTACCGCAAAGGTGGCGTAGCCGTCGTGCGGCGACAGGCGGAGAACTGAACATGGCACTCGCCGACACTACCCACAACCCGGTTGCGGGACCACAGCCAGGCAGTCGCCTCACCCTTTACATGCTTTTGAGCATGGTGTTCTGTGGCGCCGTGTTCACGCTCTGGCCGAACATCGACCTGAACGCCAGCGCCGTATTCTATTCGGAGGACACCGGTTTCAGCGGCGAGCGCAACGCCTTTGTTCTTGCGCTTTACCGCGGCATTCCGATGATGTCCAAGGCCATTATCATCGGTCTTTTCATCGCCCTCTTCGCCTATGCCTTTCAGCGCGGCGAACATGGCGTCAGACGACGCATTCAGGTCGGCTACCTGATTGCGGCTCTTGCGCTTGGGCCGGGTCTGATGATCGATGTGGTACTCAAGGACTTCTGGGGGCGCGCACGCCCGCACAAGGTGGCCGAGTTCGGCGGCGGAGCCACCTTCTCGCCGGCACTCATGCCCACCAACCAGTGCGTGTCCAACTGCTCATTCGTCAGCGGTCACGCCTCTGCAGGCTTCTACGCGGTCAGTCTCGGGTTTCTTGGTGGCGCCGCAGCCAGACGACGGTGGACGCTGATCGGCCTTGCCCTCGGTGGCGTGGCTGGCCTTGGCCGCCTCACTCAGGGCGGACACTTCCTGAGCGATATCATATTCAGCTTCTATGCGACCTGGTTTTCCGCCTGGTTGGCGTGGATGATTTTCATCAAGCTCGGCTGGCTCCAGGATCCGGACCGAGTCGTGGAGACCGAACGCGCGGAGCACCCGAACAGAGGGTGAGGCCCGCCGCCACACCCTCAGCGACGCGTTGGCGCCGCCTGCGACTTCAAGAACTGAAGCTCGGCCTGGCGTTTCATCAGGGTATCGTTGATTTCCGCCAGCTGACGCTCCAGCCCGCTGCTTGTCGCCTTCTCCATTTCGAGCGCGAGACGCCCGACCCCGAGCTCCTCCACGAGCCGGCGGTTCTCCTGCTCGAGCAGCGCTACCCTGGCCTCGCTTTCAGCGCTGACATTGATGTGCCACACCCCTCCGACCACCAGCACAAGCAGGGCCCCGCCGCATGCTGCCAGCGCCATGCGCAGACGAACGCGTGCAAGCTCCCGCGCGCGCGCCGCATCGTCGCCGAGCTTGCGCGCGCGAAAACCACCAAGAAATTTCACGGGATACCGGATCAGGAGCGCGCGAGATAGGTCGCGGGATTGACGAATGTGCCGTTACGCAGGATTTCAAAATGAAGGTGGGCACCGGTCGAGCGACCGGTCGAGCCGACTGCGGCAATGCGTTGCGAGGGTGTCACCAGATCCCCCGCCTTGACGAACAGTCGTGAGCAATGCGCGTAGCGCGTCACCAGGCTATTGCCATGGTCGATCTCGACCATGTAGCCGTACTGCCGGTGATATCCGGAAAAGATCACTCGCCCACCACCACTGGCCAGAATCGGGGTACCGCTCGGCGCCTGAAAATCAAGCCCGGAATGGAATGCACTACGACCATTGAACGGATCGATACGAGTGCCGAACGACGAATTGCGCTGTCCGCCCGGCACCGGATTGCGGTTCGGATAAGCCATCAAGGCCAGATCCAGTTCGGTTGCCGCCCGCTCGACTTCGAACAAAACCGTGCCAAGCCGCTCGAGCTCATACTCGATATCGGTCAGGCCTGCTCCATTGTCATCGAACATCGACAGACCGCCATCGAACTCCACACCGACACCGGAAGCGGGAATCATCGGCCCCCCGGTGGGCCCTATCGACTTGCTGCCCGATGGCGTTGCTTCACCGGATGCAGGAACGGGGTCAAGGAGCGGCTCACCACTCTTGATCACACCGACCCGCCGCGCCAGGCTGAGTGCCTCACTTTCGAGTCGCACCAGCTTGCCCGAGATCTCGCCCAGGCGATCAACCAGAAAACGTCCCTCCGGATGATCCACACTCAGCGGTGATGTGTTGGATTCGCTACCGCCGCGTCCAACCCCGACCCCCAGCGCAAACGCGCCTGCCGCAACCGCTAGCAGGGATCCCGACGCGATCAGGACGAGCGCACGGGAACTCAGCGTGCGAACACGCGACCGGCTGAATCGTCCCATGGAAAGAATGACCAGAGCCACTCCCGTCCTCCTATTACGCTGCCCTGCCCTGAAGATCCGGGTGGGCAACTGATATATGGGTGTGCAGACCGTGCGACTCGAAACATCCGGGCACACTTTATTTGGTCAAACACAAAACGGACCAAGTCTATCACCATCTTTCCAAAAATGGACCCCCATCCTCCTGCGGCCGCGTTAACGGACGAGGGCGACCGCAGTCGCCCTCGTCGCCTCAAAACCAGACCTGCTTAAGCTTTCGAGTGCGAAGCCAGCTTCAACCAGGTTGCAACCACCGTGTCCGGATTGAGCGAAATGGTCTGAATACCTTCATCCATCAGCCACTCGGCAAAGTCCGCATGGTCGGACGGGCCCTGCCCACAAATCCCGACATACTTGCCCAGCTTGTTCGCGGACTGAATTGCCATCGACAACAGCGCCTTTACCGCCGGGTCACGCTCATCGAACGCATGCGCCACCAGGCCGGAGTCGCGATCCAGCCCCAGCGTGAGCTGGGTCAGGTCGTTGGAGCCGATGGAGAAGCCATCGAAGTGTTCGAGGAACTGGTCGGCGAGCAGCGCGTTGGACGGGATCTCGCACATCATGATCAGCTTGAGATCATTCACCCCGCGCTTGAGCCCGTGCTCGGCCAACAGTTCGACCACGCCGGCAGCCTCTTCCACGTTGCGTACGAACGGAATCATGATCTGCACGTTGGTCAGACCCAATTCGTTGCGCACCTTGCGCATCGCCGTGCATTCCATTTCGAAGCAATCGCGGAAGGAGTGGGCGATGTAGCGCGAGGCACCACGGAAGCCGAGCATCGGATTTTCTTCTTCCGGCTCGTAGATTTCACCACCGAGCAGCTTGCGGTACTCGTTCGACTTGAAGTCGGACATGCGCACGATCACCGGCTTCGGGTAGAAGGCGGAGGCAATGGTTGCCACACCCTCGACCAGCTTCTCGATGAAGAACTGCTTCGGCGTGGCGTAGCCGCGCGAGCGACGGGTGATCTCGTCGCGCAGGCTGGCCGGCACCTGGCCAAGTTCGAGAATGGCCTTCGGGTGAATGCCGATCATGTTGTTGATGACGAACTCGAGACGGGCCAGTCCCACGCCGCCGTTGGGAATCTGCGCAAACTCGAAGGCGAGCTCCGGGTTACCCACGTTCATCATGATCTTCACCGGAATCTCGGGCAGATTGCCCATGTCGGTGCGAATCACCTCAAAATCGAGCCGGCCGCGATACACGTAACCAGTGTCGCCTTCGGCACAAGACACGGTGACCGAATCACCCTCTTCCAGCACCTCGGTGGCGTTACCGCAGCCCACGATTGCCGGAATGCCCAGTTCGCGGGCGATGATTGCCGCATGGCAGGTGCGCCCGCCGCGGTTGGTCACGATCGCGCTGGCGCGCTTCATCACCGGCTACCAGTTGGGATCGGTCATGTCGGTGACAAGGATGTCGCCCGCATGGACCCGATTCATCTCCGACGAATCCTTGACCACGCGCACCACGCCCGCACCGATCTTCTGGCCGATTGCACGACCATGCGTCATCGCCTTGCCATACTGCTTGAGGCGGTACTTTTCCATGATCAGGCCGGTGTCCTGGCTCTTCACCGTTTCCGGGCGCGCCTGCAGGATGTACAGCTTGCCGTCTTCGCCGTCCTTGCCCCACTCGATGTCCATCGGACGGCCATAGTGCTGCTCGATGATCACCGCGTAGCGGGCGAGCTCAAGCACGTCCTCGTCGGTGAGCGAGAAACGGTTGCGGTCAAGCTCTGGCACATCGACCGTGATCACCGACTTGCCGGCTTGTTTCTTGTCGGTAAACACCATCTTGATCAGCTTGGAGCCGAGATTGCGCCGCACCACCGCCGGACGACCCAGCGCCAGCGTGGGCTTGTGCACGTAGAACTCATCCGGATTCACCGCGCCCTGCACCACCGTTTCGCCAAGACCAAAGGAGGAGGTGATGAACACCACGTCCTTGAAGCCCGATTCGGTATCGATCGTAAACATCACGCCGGAAGCGCCGATATCGGAGCGCACCATGCGCTGCACGCCAGCCGACAGGGCGACGTCGGCGTGGGCGAAGTTCTTGTGCACGCGATAGGCAATCGCACGATCGTTGTACAGCGAGGCGAAAACTTCCTTCATGGCGTGAAGGATGTGCTCGTAGCCATGAATGTTGAGGAAGGTTTCCTGCTGGCCGGCAAAGGACGCATCCGGCAAATCTTCGGCGGTGGCCGAGGAGCGGACCGCGAAGCTGCCTTCGCCTTCTGCGGTGATCTGCTCGTAAGCGGCCTTCAGGTCGGCTTCGAGCTGCGGCGGAAAGGGAGTATCGACAATCCACTTGCGGATCTCGGCGCCGGTCTTGACCAGGGTGTCGACATCGTCGACATCGAGGGTATCGAGCACGGCGTTGATCCGGTCGGCCAGCCCGTTGTGAGCGAGGAACTCGCGGTAGGCGTCGGCCGTGGTGGCAAAGCCACCCGGAACGCGAACGCTCGAAGGTAGCTGGCTGATCATCTCGCCAAGCGAGGCGTTCTTGCCGCCAACCTTGTCGACATCGGTCATGCGAAGTTCTGCGAAGGGAATGACGTAACGGGTCATGAATGGCTTCCGGAATCAATGAAGAGAAAGCAAAATAGGATTTTACCGAATTTTTGTGCTCTGCCGCACGGCAGGGTTTGCCCCAATATACCCCTGCCCTATTCAAACGAGCCCACATTCATGAGCAAACCTGCCTACCGTACCGTGTTTTTTATCTCCGACGGCACCGGCATCACCGCAGAAACACTGGGCCACAGTCTGCTCGCGCAGTTTCCTGAGGCACGTTTCCGCCAGGTGCGTATCCCCTTTGTCGATGATCTGGACAAGGCGATCGACTGTGCGAGCCAGATCCGCGAGGCCTTTTTCAGCGACGGCACGCGTCCGCTCGTGTTCAGCACCCTGGTCAACCCGCAAACCGTTGAAGCGCTGCACAAGGCCGATGCTCTCTTCCTCGATCTGTTCGAGCGCTTCATCGGCCCGCTCGAAGCCGAGTTGGGCCAGCGCTCCACCCATGCGGTCGGGCGGTTCCACGGCATAGCGGACAGCAGCGACTACAAGAACCGGATCGAAGCGATCAACTTTGCCATGTCACACGACGATGGTATCTCATCGGACGGCGAGCTTGCAGAGGCCGATGTGATCCTGGTCGGCGTATCGCGCTCGGGCAAGACGCCCACCAGCCTCTACCTTGCCATGCAGTTCGGGGTGAAGGCGGCCAACTATCCGTTGATTCCGGAAGACTTCGAGCGCAACAAGCTGCCCGGTGAGCTGTTCCGCTACCGCAACAAGTTGTTCGGCCTGACCATCGCCCCCGACCGCCTGACGCAGATCCGTCAGGAACGCCGCCCCAACAGCCGCTATGCCTCGCTGGACAACTGCAAGTACGAGGTCGAGGCTGCACAGAAGCTGATGCGGCGCGAGAACATCCGCTGGCTCGATTCGACCACCAAGTCGATCGAAGAAATCTCCGCAACCATCCTGCAAACGGTCAGGCTCAACAAGCCGGCCTACTGAACCCAGTCGGTTAGAATGGCTCGAAGTAAACAGGCGAGCACCCGTTTGACGGATCGCCACCAACAGGACACACCATGAAAAGACCGCGCCTGAAGCGCCGCGGAGGCATAGGCCGCCTCGCAGAACAACTCGTCTGGCTCTCCTCAGGCCTCGCAGAATCCGGCTGCCGGGTTGAAGATCACTACTGGGAACAACGTCTCGGCGCCACCATAGACACCGTGCTCGGCAATGAGGACGAAGACACGCTCAATGCCGCGCTCGACCAGTTGTTCAGCAATGACGGTCCGGGTTACGACGAACTCGCCGACCACATCGAGTCGCGGGTGGAGTCGGCTGCCGGCGTATCGGGCGATCACGATATCCTGCTGATCGCCGCCCCGGTTCTGGTGTGGTCGCGATTCCGCATTCCCGCCACCAGTCTGTCTGCGGCCACGCTGGCGAACCTGCGCGTCCATCTGCAGGCGCATGTGCTGGCAAGCGGCACCCGGCTCGCGCTGTCCGACTTCCTCTTCAGTCCCGACCAGCTCCCGCAGGGCTACTGCGCCACCGCCGGCTTCGCCGCACTGACCGGACGTGCCGCCCTGGACGGGCTCGACCTCCATATCGAAACCGAAGGCATGCCCGAGACCTCGCAGTTTCTCTCCGACACCCGTTATCTGCTCGCCGCGGTAGCGGTGCCGAAGGGTGAGGCTCTGTTCCGCTGGCAGGAGCCCGATGGCAGCCGCGATCAGGCGCTTGCGCAATGGCGCAACCAGGGCGGTGCCTGTCTGGCCCCATTGCTGCCAGGCTGCACGCTCGAGTTCATCCTGCCCGAGGCGTATTTCTCCGCCTGCCGCGCGGCCGACAAGGGTAGCCGCCCCTATTCCATCCGTGCCTCGGTGGCCTTCCTGGGCACCGCGCTGGACGTCCCGGCAGCTAACCTGCGGGCCGTGATTGCGCCGTTCGGCGACACGCTGATCGAGGAGTACCGCATCGGCTTCACCCAACTTGGACGCGATGAAGTCGTGCACGGGGTCGTGTGGCCGCTTCTCGGTTCGGAGGACGAGTCCGTCGACGTGCCGGGTGAGATCGAGGCGATGCTGCGCGAATGCGGGGTCGGCGACGTGCGCTTCCTCGATCACCGCTTTCCGCTTGAATTCTGCGACGACTGCGGTGCGCCGATGTATCCCTCGGCCGAGGGTGAAGTGGCGCATGCCGAGATGCCGGAGGAGCAGGCCGAACAGATCCCGCGTCATCTGCACTGAACCCGCCGCACCGCAACTACCAGGAGTGCGCCATGAGCCACAAGATCAACAAACCTGAAGCCGAGTGGCGCGGGTTGCTGACCCCCACCCAGTACCACGTCGCACGCGAGAAAGGCACCGAGCGTGCCTTCAGCGGCGACTACTGGGATCACTGGGACCAAGGCCGCTACGCGTGCGTGTGCTGCGGCGCACCCCTGTTTCATTCCGAGCACAAGTTCGATGCCGGCTGCGGCTGGCCCAGCTTCTGGACCGCCGCCGAGCCGGACAATGTCGAATCGGCCGAGGACCGCAGCCACTTCATGCATCGCACCGAGGTGCTGTGCCACCAGTGCGGCGCCCATCTCGGCCACGTGTTCGAAGATGGCCCGCAGCCAACCGGCCTGCGCTACTGCATCAACTCCGCATCCATCAAGTTCGACCCGGAAGACTCATCCACAAGCTGATGAATCCCGCGCAAGTCCGAGGCTGCGCAACCTCACCGTTCAAGAATCCTCCACCTGCCTAAAGTTTGCATTTTCTACGCCGTAAGCAATAAGCGTGATGGTTCGGCCGGACCCAGGACATCGCGCGGACAACGACGCAGAAAAAATACGGCAGTGTGGAGACCATCAAATGAACGGATTCAACAACCTGAGCCTGCGTGCCAAGCTCATCGTCAACTTCCTGCTGTCCGGCGGGATCTTCATCCTGGCACTGGCGCTCTGCTATATGGAGATCAACAGGCTGCACGACGATGCAACCGAAATCTCGGAGAACAGCCTGCCATCTATCGTGCAGGCATCAAAGATCGGTGAGTTTCGCCTTCGCTACCGCATCCGCAGTCTCGAATACATGCTTGAGAGCGAGCCGGCCGAACGCGAAAAGATGGAAAAATCCATGACGGGACTGAGCAAGGGGCTGAGCGACGCCATCGACGCTTACGTCCCGCTCGTCAGCAACGACGCTGACCGCCAGCTGCTGGGTGACGTCAGGGAGCGTGCGGCCGCCTACGAGCGCAGTGTGATGACTGCCGTCGAACATCTAAGAGCCGATCGCAGGGAAGAAGCCGAGAAGCTGCAACGCAAGGACTGGGTGGAGGCCGCAAACAGCCTGCGCGATGCCGTCGCTGCACTGGTCGACTTCAATGTCAGGCAGGCCCAGGTCACCACCCTGGACCTCGAAGAGGCAGTACAGGAGGCAAAGGCCATTACCATTGGAGCCCTGATCATTGGTGTGATTCTGGCGTTCAGCGTATCCATCATCGTCGCGCGCATCATCGGCGCCCGTCTCGCCAATGTGGTTGCCGCGGCGCGTCAGATTGCCGGGGGCGACTTGGCCAGCAACACATTGCCAGCGCCTGCAGCAGACGAAATCGGGCAGCTGGTCGAAGCGATGGGCCAGATGCAAACCGCTCTGCGCAACACCATCAGTGACACCCGATCGAACGCCGACGAACTGAGCCGCGCCGCGCGCCATCTGAGCGAGGGCGTGAGCCAGATGGAGCAGAGCGTCGGCATCCAAAGTTCCGCGGCGTCGGCGATTGCAGCCAATGTCGAGGAGCTGACGGTCTCCATCAACCACGTGTCCGATAGCACCGGCGATGCAAGCAAGCTCGCCAACGACTCCGATCGTCAGGCCCGCGACGGTGGCAAGACGATCGACACCCTGGTCAATGAGATCAACCGGGTGTCCGAGGTTGTCACCGCCGCCTCCACCCGCATCGGCGGGCTCGCGATCGAGTCACAGCAGATCTCGAACATCGTTCAGGTCATCAAGGACATTGCCGAACAGACCAATCTGCTCGCCCTCAATGCAGCCATCGAAGCCGCCCGCGCCGGAGAACATGGCCGAGGCTTCGCCGTGGTCGCCGACGAAGTGCGCAAACTGTCCGAGCGTACCGCCCAATCCACCCGAGAGATCACCTCGATGGTGGAGTCGATCCAGAACTCGACCCGCGAGGTCGTCAGTGGTATCGACGAAGGAGTCGGCGCCGTCGCCAACAGTGTCGATCACGCCCGCAACGCAGGCCTGATCATTGAAAATCTGCAAGGCATGGCGTGCAAGGTTGCGCAGATCATCGGCGAAGTCGACGTTGCCCTGCGCGAGCAATCCTCAGCTTCATCCGAAGTCGCCAAACGGGTCGAAGAGATTGCGACTCATGCCGAGGAAACCAGCGCCGCCACCTCGGAGGCAGCGCGCTCGGCCGAAACCCTCAATGGCGTCGCCGCCAGAATGCAGGAGAGTGTGAGCCGCTTCCGAATCTGAGACAGTTCGCGCTCGGTCAGGCCTCGAGCAGGAACTCGCGCACGACCGCAATCTGGCCCTCATCCATCATCATCGGCGCGTGACCGACCCCCGGAAACTCGACGATGCCGGCCTTCGGTCCGCGCTTCGACATCGCCACCAGGGTTTCGTGTTCGAGCAGGTCAGACTCCGCGCCGCGAAGTGCCAGCGTCGGGCAGCGGATGCGGTCGTAGGTGTCCCACCAATCGACGTCGACCAGAATCGGCGCGTTGCGGAAAACATCGCCGATACCCGGGTCGTACACCATCGCAAAGCCACCTTCGACCGGGCGCACGGTGTACTCGGTGAGGTGACGCCACTGCGCGTCGGTCAGCGGACCGAAGGGCGCGCTCACCATGCGGATGTAGGCCTCTGCATCGGCCATCGTGGAGAACCGCGGCGCCGTGCCGACATACTGCCCGATACGGCGCAAGGACACCGCCGTCACCACCGGACCGACATCGTTGAGCACCAGACGCTTGATCGGCGAGTGCGGTTGACTGGCAATCAGCATGCCGATGAGGCCGCCCATCGAGGTGCCGAACCAATGTACCGACTCGACATCGAGCCGAGCGATCAGCGTGATCATGTCCGCCACATACAGCGGAAAGCCGTAATCCGCCTTGACCCCGAGCCAGTCGCTTCGCCCGCGGCCCACGACATCGGGGCAAATCACGCGGTAGTGGTCCGCCAGCGCACGCGCCAGATCGTCGAAGTCACGGCCATTGCGGGTCAGGCCATGGGCACAGACGAGGACGCGCGGATTTTTCGGATCACCCCATTCGGTATACGCCATACGGTGCAGGCCATGCGGCCCGAGACACTGCACCGTATGCTCGCGCAGGCCGTGATACGGGCGCGCCGGCGCGGGCGGCACCTTGAACAGATTGCGCAGCGAATCGAGAAATGACATGGGACCAGGCACCTGAACGATGAATTCGGATCGAGTCTAGCATCGTCCCGCCCCAGCGCAGCCCTCCATTGCGGGCCCCCTTCACCTCCACCCGCACATTCAGATCGGATCGAGCCTCAACACCGCGCCATTCGTTTCCTCGAGCAACCAGAGCTTGCCATCCGGCCCCTGGCGCACGTCACGGATACGCTTGCCGTAATCCTGCAACAAGCGCTCCGCCTCGCGCACCTCGCCGCCCTGCTCGGTCAAGCGTGCCAGCAACTGGAACTTGAGCGCGCCCACAAACAGGTTTCCGCTCCATCCCGGGTAGGCGCTGCCGGTGTAGAAAACCATGCCGGAGGGCGCAATCGAAGGCGTCCATTGATGACGCGGCGGCTCCACATCCGCGCGTTCGCTACCCTCGCCGATCCGCGTACCGATGACGTACTCCCTGCCGTAGGTAATGACCGGCCAGCCGTAGTTGCGCCCGGCCAGCACCTCGTTGACCTCGTCGCCGCCCTGCGGACCATGCTCATGAGCCCACAGGCTACCGGTCACCGGATGCAGCGCCGCGCCCTGCACATTGCGGTGTCCGTACGACCAGATCTCGGGCAAGGCGCCCTTGCGCCCGACAAAGGGATTGTCGGGCGGAACCGAACCGTCCGGGCGAATGCGCACGATCTTGCCCAGATGACTGTCGAGATCCTGCGCCCGGTCGCGGTGGCTGAAACGATCGCCGAGGGTGATGAACAGGTTGCCATCTCGACCGAACACCAGCCGGGAACCCCAGTGGTTGTTGCCCGAGGGTTCATCCTTCTGCGCAAACACCACCTTGAGCGCACGCAACTGCAGCGCATCGACATCGAGCTCGGCACGTGCCACCGCGGTGCGTGCGCCGCTGGCGGTGGGTTGCGAGAACGAAAAGAACACGGTGCGATCGGTGGCGAAAGCAGGGCTGAGCACCACATCGAGCAAGCCCCCCTGCCCGCGCGCCTGCACCTCGGGCACCCCGGCAAGGGGGGCGGACAATTCGCCTGAGAGCGACACGATACGCATCCGCCCCGGCCGTTCGGTCACCAGCATCCGCCCGTCGGGCAGAAAGGCCAGCCCCCACGGCATCTCCAGCCCACGTGCCACCTCGACCACACGGACCTTGCCCGCCGATGCATCCGAAGGCGTCTGCGCAATCGTCCAGCTCGGGCCGAGCAGCAACAAGATCGAGAGCGCAGCGGTGCGCACGCCGCGCCCTCCCACATTGCCGCTCAAGCACCAAACAGCCCCCCGCCGAACCGCCTGCATTGCGTCGATCGTCATCATTTTTTCCCCGACTCATCAGATTGAATTTCACCTCTGAGGCAACATGCGACACAATTCGTTCATGCGGAATTTATTCATCCAGATCAAAGCCGGAGTTCATCCGCATCCGATCGGGAAGGCAGCTTCCGCAACCCGCCAACCTACCCAAGCAAGACCGACATGCTCATACCCGACAAACCCGGCACCCCACCTCCTGCGCCCGACCAGGACGGCGCCGAGGAGCGCAGCACCGAGCGCGCCGACCGCCGCGGCATTCAATCGATCGAAGTCGGCGGCGCCCTGCTGCAAGCCCTGGTGCACAACGGCACGCCGATGATGCTCAAGGATCTCGCCCGCGAGGCCGGCATGCCGCCGGCCAAGGCGCATCCCTATCTGGTCAGTTTCGGCAAGCTTGGGTTGATCGAGCAGGACGCCATCACCGGCCGCTACGGCCTCGGCCCATTCTCGCTGCAGATGGGGCTGACCGCCCTGCACGCGCTAGACCCGCTCAAGGCCGCAATGCCGGAAGTGGCCAACCTGGCCGACGACATCCAGCTCAACGTGGCAATTGCGGTATGGGGAAATCTCGGCCCGACCATCATCCGCATCGAGGAGTGCCGCCGGCCAATTCACGTCAATATGCGCCCCGGCACGGTGATGACGCCCTTGATGCTCACCGCCACCGGACGGGTTTTTGCGGCTTTTCTGCCCGAGCGCATCACCAGCCCGTTGGTCGAAGAAGAACTCTCCCGCCTGGCCAGCGGCGAACAGCCCGCGCTGCGCATGTCCAGGCGCCACGTCGACGAAGCCCTGGCCGAAGTCCGCAAACACGGCCTTGCACGCGCGCTCGGGCACCCGATCCCGGGCATCAATGCCTTCGCCGCACCCGTATTCGACAACAGCGGCGGACTGGCACTGGCCATCACGGCGATGGGCCCGGCAGGCACGTTCGACACCGAATGGAAGGGCTCGACCGCAAGCAAGGTGCTGGCCTGCGCCCGCGAAATCTCCGGCCGGCTGGGGAACATCACCGGCGCACGCTGAAACCGGGCCGGGAACACGTGTCACCATCTAAACACGCCACCATCCGAACACGTCCGCTTTCAACCACGCCCGCCTCCGAACAGAGCCAATGCCAGCGGGCGATTCACTCCGCGTCGGGCTGATTCTCGGGTGCCGCGAGGCGGAACGACTCCATCGCCTCGCAGCGCTCGACAATACGGTTGATCACCGCCAGCTTGTCGATGCGGCAGTTGAGGCGGCGCGCGTTGAACACCTGCGGCACCAGGCAGCAATCGGCCAAGGTCGGGGTGTCGCCGTGGCAGAACGCACCGGTGCGCGCATCCCCAGCAAGCGTGGTTTCCAGTGCTTCGAGCCCCAGCTCCACCCAGTGGCGGTACCACGCATCCTTCTGCTCCTTGGTTGCCCCCAACTCGCGCCCCAGATACTGCAGCACCCGCAGGTTGTTGAGCGGATGGATGTCGCACGCAATCGCCTGCGCAATGCCGCGAATACGCGCGCGGTCGGTCGCCGCGCCAGGCAGCAGTGACGGCTCCGGATGTGTTTCGTCGAGATATTCGATGATCGCCATCGACTGGGACAAGGCCCTTTCCCCATCCACCAGCGCAGGCACCAGCGCGGCCGGATTGATGGCGAGATAATCCTCCTGCCGATGCTCCCCGCCGGTACGGAGCAGGTGCACCGGAATTGCCTGGTACGCCAGTCCCTTCAGGTTCAGCGCAATGCGAACACGGTAGGCAGCCGAACTGCGGAAATAGGTGTAGAGCTTCACTGCGGTCTCCTGAGAGTGGTCGGGGCACTTCTGGGCACTTCTGGCGGTGTATTGTCGGGAACAGCATACGCAACGGGGCCCGGGGATTTCAATCCCGGGCCCCGCTCATACCGCAAGGGTGCAGCCGCTTACGGCTTGTACTTCTCGATCAGACTCTTGGCGCTCTCGAGCATGGCCTGGCCCGGATAGCCCTTGCCATTCATCTCCTCGACCCAATCGGATTCGAGCTTCTCGCCCACCTTGCGCCAACTGGCGAGTTCGGAGGCCGGAATGGTGTTGAACACGTTGCCGCGGTCAACCGCCTGCTGCCGTGCCGCGGGAGCGGACTCGTCCCACACGCGGCCGATCATGGCCGAGAAGTCGGCGCCCGAATTGTCGTCGATCACCTTTTTCATGTCGGCCGGCAGGCTCTCGTACTTGGCCTTGTTCATCGCGATGGTGAACACCGCCGTGTACAGCGCCGGCTCGGACGGATCGGTCTCGGAGTGGTACTTGGTCAGCTCGTGCAGCTTCACCGTCGGGATCACCTCCCACGGCAGCACGTAGCCGTCGATCACGCCCTTGGACATCGATTCCGTCACTGCCGGCAGCGGCATGGCCACCGGCGAGGCGCCGAAGGCAGACAGCATCTTGTTGGTCAGGCGGGTCGGTGCGCGCATCTTCATGCCCCGAAAATCGGCCATGGTGTTGATTGGTTTCTTGCCGTGCACATAGCCGTTGTCATGGACGTGGAAGGCCAGCGGTTTGACCTGGGCGAAGTCCTTCTGCGAGAACTTTTCCGCGTATTCCCACAGCGCGCGGCTGGTCGACTCCGACTTGCGCGACATGAAGGGCAGCTCGAACACTTCCACCGACGGGAAACGCCCGGCGGTATAGCCCGGCAGCGTCCACACGATGTCGGCCACACCGTCGGCCGCCTGCTGGATCAGCTGTGGCGGCGTACCGCCGAGCTGCATGGCCGGGTAGATCTGGCACTTGAGCCGGTTCGCCGACTCCTTGGCAATCTTGTCACACCACGGCAGCAGCACCTTCTGGTGCGACAGCGCGGTGGTGGGCCAGAAGTGCGCCACCTTGAGAATGATCTCCTGCGCGCTCACGGACGATGCGCTCAGCATCGACGCGGCGCCGAATGCGAAAATCATTAATCTGTTCTTCACCATCGGTATCTCCTCCTGTTATTTTTGGTATCTGCTTGGCGGCCCGCCCCTCCTCCAGAGTCACGGGATACGCCATGCGACGACTCAGCGGCCTGGCGTCGTCACCTCGTTCTCGATTGCGCCGAACACGCTGTGCCCTTCACCGTCGAACATCTCGATGCGCACGATATCACCCGCCACCATGAAGGGCGTTAAGGGTTTGCCCTGCTCGATGGTCTCGTAGGTGCGCACCTCGGCCAGGCAGCAATAGCCCACGCCACCGTGCTCCACCGACGAGCCCCACAGGTTGCCCTGCTTGTTGGAGACGGTGCCCGAACCGATGATCGTGCCCGCACCCAGCACCCGTGTTTTTGCCGCATGCGCGATCAACTGGCCGAAGCTGAAGGTCATGTCCTCGCCCGCATTCGGCTGCCCGAAGCGCTTGCCGTTCAGGTCCACGACCAGTGGCAGATGGACCTTGGCATCGCGCCATGCCACCCCGAGCTCATCCGGCGTGACCGCCACCGGGCTGAAGGCGCTCGACGGCTTGCTCTGGAAGAAACCGAAGCCCTTGGCCAGCTCGTTCGGGATCAGGTTGCGCAAGGACACATCATTGACCAGCATCACCAGACGGACGGCCTTCGCCGCCTCTTCAGGCGACACGCCCATCGGCACGTCACCGGTCACCACGGTCACTTCGGCCTCGAAGTCGATGCCCCAGCTCTCGTCGGCCACCACCTTGTCGCGCGGGCCGATGAAGCTGTCCGAGCCGCCCTGGTACATCAGGGGGTCAGTGTAGAACGAGGCCGGCACCTCCGAATTGCGCGCCTTGCGCACCAGCTCGACGTGGTTGATGTAGGCCGAACCATCGGCCCACTGGTAGGCGCGCGGCAGCGGCGAATGGCAGTGCTCGGGCTGAAACGGGACCGCGTGCCGGGCATGGCCGGCATTGAGCATGTCATACACCAGCTCGAGCTCGGCATGCACCGTGTCCCAGTCGTCGAGCGCAGCCTGCAGCGTCTTGGCGATGCCGGCAACGGTCTGGCAGCGGGTCAGATCTCGGCTGACCACGACCAGCGTACCGTCACGGCCGCCTTGCTTGAGAGTGGCGAGTTTCAATTGAACATCTCCTTGTAGCTACCATCGTGCATCCACGCCGCATGCTTGGGTGCCTTCTTGGTCTGCGCCCACTCTTCGAGCATGTCCCATTTCACCTTGTCGAGCGCCTCCAGCATCTTCGGGCTGCCGGTGTTGCACGCCAGCTCCAGACGATGGCCGTTGGGGTCGAAGAAGTAGATCGACTGGAACAGCGCATGATCGGTGGGGCCGACGATGTCGATTCCGGCCGCCTCCAGCCGCGCCTTGGCCGCCATCAGCACCTCCATCGACTCGACCTCCAGCGCCAGGTGCTGGGTCCATGCCGGCGTGTTGTCGTCGCGCCCCATCGGCGCCCGTGTCGGCAGCTCGAAGAAGGCGAGCACATTGCCCATGCCGGCATCCATGAAGATGTGCATATAAGGGTCGGCTTCGCCGGTGGAGGGCACTGCGTCCTCGGCGATCGACAGCACCAGCTTCATGTCGAGGTGCTTCTCGTACCAGCGCGCCGTTTCGAGCGCGTCCTTGCAGCGGTAGGCTACGTGGTGAATCTTCTTGATCATGATCTTTGTCTCCTGCTTCGGATGGGGTTCAGACGCCTTCGCGTGCGATCTTCATCGCCTCGCGCAGCACCGAGATGTCGCCGATGTGATTGGCCAGCAACAGGATCAGGCGGGCGTTGACCATCGCGCTTTGCTCGTCGGTGAGGTCGCGGTGGGTCTCGATCAGCGCTTCGTAGAAGTCGTCGCCGGGTGAGAAGGCACGGAAGTAGCGCTTGCCGGGCTCTTGCAGATTGGCTTGGGTATTGAGGGCCATGGCGTTCTCCTTATGCGTTGCAGGTGGCGCGGGCGACGGCTGCACGCACCTTTGCCACATCGAGGGCACGCCACCGGGCGGCCACATGCTGGTCGGGGCGAGCCAGGTAGCAACTGCCCGGGCTCAGGTCGTAACGCTCGCGGATTCGGTCCTTGCTGTCGATCAGGGTCTTCAGCCCGGCCGTTGCGGTGCCGCGTTGGGCCACCACGAGGGCTTCGACCGGAATCAGCGCATCGGCCAGCGACGCCAGGGCCTGGGCGGTGGCTGCGTCTAGCGTAGACGCATCGCTCACGTAGTAGAGCAACTGGAAGCGGTTGCCGAGCGCACCGAGCAACCACTTTTCGCCGCTGGCGGTTTCGATCGGTGCGTCGTCCATCGGCGCCCCCGGCACCATCACTCCGGCAAACGCGTCGCTGTCGGCGGTGTTCAGGCACGAATCGGTGAAAAAGCTCGGCACTGACAGGCGCCCCGAATTCACCAGCGCACGGGCAAACGGGTAGTGCTCGGCCAGGCCCAGCACCGCGTTGCGGAAGGTCTTGCTCACCGCGCTCTTGGGGGTGATGAAGTCGGTCGAGCGGGTCGAGTTCATCAGGTTCTCGTCAGCCGCAAAAACGCGTTCGTCGCTGTAGGTATCGAGCAGCGAAGCCGGCGCTTTTCCATCCATCACCAGCTTGAGCTTCCACATCAGGTTATCGGTGTCCTGAATGCCGGAGTTGGCGCCACGCGCACCGAAGGGCGAGACCTGGTGCGCCGCGTCGCCGACGAACAGCACCCGGCCGTGGTTGAAGCGGTTCATGCGACGGCACTGGAAGGTATACACGCTGACCCATTCGAGCTCGAACTCGCGGTCCTCAGTGCCGTTCGCTGCCAGCATGGCCTTGATCCGCGGGATCACGTTCTCGGGTTTCTTCTCTTCCTCCGGGTCGGCCTGCCAGCCGAGCTGGAAGTCGATCCGCCACACGTTGTCGGCCTGGCGGTGCAGCAGCACCGACTGGTTGGGGTGAAAAGGCGGATCGAACCAGAACCAGCGCTCGGTCGGGTACTCGGCCTTCATCACCACATCTGCGATCAGGAAGCGGTCCATGAAGATCTTGCCTTCGATGTCCAGCCCCATCATCGTGCGGATCGGGCTGCGCGCACCGTCGGCCACCACCAGCCAGTCCGTGGTCAGGGTGTAGGCGCCATCGGGCGTCTCCACCCGCAGCGTCGCCTTGTCCTCGCCCGGGGTCACCGCGATCACCGTGTTCTTGAACCGCATCTCGAGATTGGGCAACTGCTGGGCCCGCTTCACCAGATAGTCTTCAAGGTAATACTGCTGCAGGTTGATCATGCCGGGCCGATGGTGATCGGGCTGCGGGCACAGATCGAAGCTGAACACCTCTTCCTCGCGGAAGAAGGTGCGACCCACGTTCCACGACACGCCCTTCTGCACCATCTCCTCGCCACAGCCCAGGCGGTCGAGCACTTCGAGCGCGCGCTTGGCGTAACACACGCCGCGCGAACCGATCGACACGCTGTCGTCGTTGTCGAGCAGCAGCACCTGCTGCCCCTGCATCGCCAGATCGATCGCGGCGGTCAGCCCCACCGGACCGGCGCCGACCACGATCACCGGATAATGCCCTTCGCGGCCCTCGCTAATCTCGGGCGGACGGCGATACTCGAACTTCGGGTATTGAAATGTGCTCAGCACAGTGTCTCCTCCATATTCATCGTTGATCCCGGCGCGGCCCATCTGCGGGGCGTGTCGCCGGTGTTCTCTTGCTCTGTTGCCAGGTGCCAATTGGCTCCGTGTGTAGATGCCGCCCTCCAAGTCAAGAGCTCATCCCCGACACAGCCGCCGTAGGGCGGACTTCAGTCCGCCACAGGTGGTGATCCGGGCACCAGCCCCCGGCCCGAGCACCTCTGGCCGACTGAAGTCGGCCCTACGAAAACCAGCGAAAGCAGCGCAACCGGCAAGCCTGCCACGCCGACTGGTCCGCCGCCGTGGATACTGTCATCCGGGTCAATTACCCACTGCTGGCACAGCCGCCGTAGGGCGGACTTCAGTCCGCCACAGGTGGTGATCCGGGCACCTGCGCCAAACCCGGGCACCTGCGGCCGACTGAAGTCGGCCCTACGAAGGCCGGCCACCCCGTCACACCGACTAGTCCTGCGGCGTTGCTTTCGGCCCGCCATTTGCCGTCCTTACGCCTGCAGCGCGTGCCACATTTGCTGGTCGCGCTCGGCGGTCCAGATGCGCGGGTCGCGAATGCCGCTGGCCTCGTCGTGCGCGCGGGTCACGTCGAACGGCAGGCAGTGTTCGTAGATGAACACCTGGCCAAACTTCGGATCCATGTTCTTGCGCGTGTGCTCCATCGTGCCCTTGAGGTCCAGACCCTTGGCCACCGCTTCCTGCGCGCTGCGATACAGCGTCGACACGAAATCACGGGTGTAAGCCAGGCCTTCCTGCACCCGCTTCGGGTCGAGCAAGGCGGGGCCGCGGCCGGGTACCAGCTTGTCGAAGTTCATCGCGGCAAGCCTGTCCAGCGTCTGCGGCCACTCGCTCAGATAGGCGTCGCCGGTGTAACAGGCGGCGTCAGCCTCGACCAGATCGCCCGAGAAGCAGATGTTCTGCGACGGCAGGTAAACAATGGTGTCGCCCTTGGTATGGCCGCGACCCACCTGCTTGATCTTCACCTCGAGCTTGCCCATCCACAGCGTCATTTCGCCCTGGAAGGTGATCGTCGGCCAGGTCAGGCCGGGCACGCTCTCTACCGCGTTGAACAGGCGCGGGAAGCGGCCGATCTCGGAATCCATGTCCTGCTGGCCACGCTCGACGATCAGGTCGTAGGTGTCCTGGCTGGCGATGATCTGCTCCAGCCCTTCGCTCTTGTAGCCCGAGGCGCCGAGCACGCGCACCGCGTGATAGTGGGTCAGCACCACGTATTTGATCGACTTGTCGGTGAGCTCGCGCACCTTGGCGATCACGTCCTGCGCCATCACCGGGGTGGCGGTGGCGTCGATGATCATCACCGAATCGTCGCCGATGATGATGCCGGTGTTGGGATCACCCTCGGCGGTGTAGGCGTAGGCGTTGTCGGACAGTTTGTCGAAGCTGACCTGCTTCACTTCAAGGTCGGCCTGGGACGCAAAGACTTTGGTGTTCATCGTTTTGTTTTCCGGTGGTGGGGATGAGGTGAATCCTAGTTGATTATTCGTTAATGGTCAATACGTTCGTTACTGATTAATTTCTTCCAGCCGTGCCCGCGGGATGTCGACGCGCCAGCACCCGACCGACGCAGACGACAAGCGCAAGCGGCATTGGGGAAGTGGCTCCGGATTTACTATCCTTCATACAGTCGCACCAGAGTGCCTCCTCCCGCCCACCCGGATGACGGCGTCTTTGGCGCGGCAGCGATTTGCGCGTCGCCCCGCCTGACGGAAAGGAACAGCCATGGCCGAGTTCAGCACTGTCTATCTGTCGTCCAGCTTCAACGACCTGAAGTCCCATCGCGAGGCGGTCTACAAGGCGCTCAACGAGCTCACCGGCGTCAAGGTGATCGCGATGGAGGACTACGTGGCGCGCGACGACCGCCCGCTCGCGGCCTGCCTCAAGGATGTCGGCGCCTGCGACATCTACGTCGGGCTGTTCGCGTGGCGCTACGGGTTCGTGCCGCCGCTGGCCGAAAACCCCGAGCAGCGCTCGATCACCGAACTCGAACTGGCCGCGGCCCACAAAAAGCCCCGCCTGCTGTTCGTGCTCAAGGCCGATGCCCCCTGGCCGCCGCCGATGATGGACTCGGTCACCGGCGACAACGAACGCGGGGAACGCATCGGCGCGTTGCGCAAGCGCCTGCTCGACGAACGCCTCGCGACCGAGTTTGCCGACCCGGTCTCGCTGGCCAAGAGTGTCAGCAACGCGGTGAGCAACCACCTGCGCACCCCGAGCGGACGTCAGCCCCCGCAGCGCCTGCAGCGCGAGGTGACGCATGCGCTATACCTCGCCCACCACCCGGCCGACGCCGAGCTGGCCGCCACGCTCGCGCGCGAACTTGTGGTCGGCTTCGAACGGCCGGTGCGCCTGTCGGCCGAGGCCCTGTTCGCCCGCGACGAACCCACGGTGAGCGCGCGCGAGGAATACGTGATCGCCTGCCACGCCGCCGCCGCGCTGATCACGCCGCAATCATTGCCGGCGCTGCTGGCCGACGACGCCGAAACCAGCCTTGCACTCGGCGTCCTGCGCGGACGCACCGGCGCCCTGGCGCTGTTGCTGTCCGGCGTCGATGACAAGCAAGTGCCCGCGCATTGGCGTGCCGACGCACGCTTCGTGCTGCCGCCAGCGGACACCGCTGCTGCCACTGATGCCGATATCGATACGGATACCGATCCGTTCTCCCCCGCCCGCGCCTGGCTCGCCGCCAGGCAGCCGCCCCCCGGTTGCCGCAGCGTCGGCATCCCCATCTGCGCGGTGGCGATGACAATCGACGAACTGACCGACCTCGAAACCAATCCCGCCCTGCTCGCACGCCTGACCGTCGGCGACCAGCAGCAATACGCGGCGCTGAAACTCGCGCTCGAGCACGACGGTATCGACTGGCAACACCGCTACGGGCACTCGCGCCGCAGTTGGCGCCCTTTCCGCGCCGACGGTTGCAGCATCGGCAAGATCACCGAGGACATCGCCGACGAGGTCGGTCGCCGCGGCGCGGTCCGCCAGCGGCAGTGCCACGTCCGGCTGCAGTGGTATCCGTTCGACGCGCTCACCGGCAACGACGCACGGCTGCGCCCGGTGTATCGCGCAATGGCACGGGCGGGCTGCATGGTGCTGGTCGACGAGATCTCGCTGTTCCACCCCCGGCTGCGCGAGACTTTCCAGAACTCGCCCTTCTTCAACAACGACCAGGTCGCCATCGTCACCATCTCGCCCTTCGACCCGGGGCGCGAGCGCATCGAGGCGCTGCTCGAAGACGTGGCGCGCCGACGCCTGGCCGGCGCCTTCGATCGCTACGCAATAGAGTACGACCCGCAATGCGAACTCGCGGTCGGCGACGAGCGCCGCCTCAAGCGCTGGCTGCACGCGAACCTGCCCGCAACCCTCGCACGCCTGCAGACCCCGCAACCCGACCGCGGCGCACTCGGCGCACTCGCGGCCGAACTCGGCGAGCCGGCGCTGCCGCCCAAACGCGACTACCCGTGGGGTGGAGGGGGCCGCACATGATCTGCACCTTTTACTCCTACAAGGGCGGGGTCGGCCGCTCGATGGCGCTCGCCAACGTCGGCGACGTGCTGTCGCGACGCGGGCTCAAGGTGCTGATGATCGACTTCGATCTCGAAGCGCCCGGGCTCGAACAATTCTTCTACCGCAGCGACGAGCGCGAGCTGCGCGACGCGATCCGCAGCCAGACCGGCCTGCTCGACCTGCTGCTCGCCTACAAGGAGTCGATGTCGGTGGCCGGCGGCGGCGACAGCTTTCGCGACATCGAGCGCTACATTGCGACCGTGTTCGGCCATCGCCCCGGCGGCGGACGGCTCGACCTGATGCCCGCCGGCCAGCGCCTGAGCCCGGCGCAGATGTCGCACTACGCGCTCGCGCTGCGCACCTTCGACTGGCAGGACTTCTACTTCAACTGGGAGGGCGACCTGTTCTTCGAATGGCTGCGCCGCTCGCTGCTGCCCGAACGCTACGACCTGGTACTGATCGACAGCCGCACCGGCGTCACCGAAATGGGCGGCATCTGCGGCTACCAGCTCGCCGACGTGATCGTGATGATGTGCGGCGCCAACCACCAGAACGTGGACGGCACCTGGAGCATGCTGCAGGACTTCCGTTCGCAGCCGGTCGAGGATCTGCGCCGTGGCCGACCGGTGGAGATCGTCGTGGTGCCAGCGCGTCTCGAACAACGCGCACCGCTGCTGACCGAGGCCTTCTACGAGCGCTTCGATGCGCGCTTCGCCGCGCTGCAGCCACCCCGCCTGGCAGAGGCCGGACTCTCCTTCCGC
Organism: Azoarcus sp.; assembly: GCA_030656215.1. Taxonomy (GTDB): domain Bacteria; phylum Pseudomonadota; class Gammaproteobacteria; order Burkholderiales; family Rhodocyclaceae; genus Parazoarcus. Next base: position 3,690 of record JAUSOD010000092.1, on the reverse strand, counting down.
GACCTGACGATTCCCTACGATCCGCAGTTCGCGTTCGAGGAGCGCGTGGCCCGCAGCCCGGAAGAGAAAGCCGCAAAGGAACATCTGGGGCAAGTGTTCGGCACCCTCGCCGACGTCATCACCCTGCTCGTGCCGGCAAGCTCGCCCGTCCACGGCGTGCTGGCCCGCCAAAACCGCGAACTCGCCCTGCGGCTGCGCTCGCCGGCAGGCGATGCCGCCGCGGTCACGGCGGCCACGTCCGCTGCCCATTCGTCGGTCGCCGCGCAATACGACGAGACCAAGTTCTTCGCCGAATACGACCTGCTACTCAGCTTCGCCCCGCGCGAGCGCGAGGCCGCTGCGGCGCTCGAAGCCGCTCTCGCGACACAAGGCCTGCGCATCCGGCCCGAAGCCGCGGCGCGGGCCGTCGCCCGGGACTGGCAGCTGCGGATGAAGGACACCCTTGCGCACGCACGCGCACTCGCCGTGTGCCTCGGTGCCGAACCCAGCCCCGACCCCCAGCAATGGCTGCTCGCCCAGGCGCTGCGCGCAAACGAGGCAGGGCGCGCGCTGCCGGTCGTGGCAGTGCTGATGCCCGGCCACGAGGCAGACCACCCGAGCGATCCCCTTCTGCAGCGCCTGCCGCTGATCGACCTGCGCCGCGGCATGGCACCCGACACCTTGCTCCCCTTGCTGCAGCTGCTGCAGACGCCCTCCCCCGGCGCAAAGGTCACGGCGACCGCCGCGCCGACGGTCGAGCTCGAACAGCGCTGCCCCTGGGTCGGCCCCCGACCCTACGGCGAACATCAGACCGATCTCTTCTTTGGCCGGGCGGAGGCGCTGCGTGCCCTGCGCGAGGCCATCGAATCCACCCCGGTAGTCGTACTGACCGGCCCATCGGCCTGCGGCAAGAGTTCGCTGGCGATGGCCGGGCTATGGCCGGCATTGCGCCCCGCCCATCCGGACTGGCGGCTCGTCCATGCGGAAGGGCTGACCCAGGTCACCGCAGCAATCGCACGCGCGGGCACCGCCGCACACACAACGCCGGGCAAGGTCAAAGCCACGCAGGCCAGCGACGGCACACCCGGGCCCGAACCGCTGTTTGTGCTCATCGACCCCGTATTTGCTCCGGGCAGTACGGCTTTGAATGCTCGTGACACCATGGCGGCGGCGATTGCAGCGCTCGCCACCGTGATCGAGCACGGAGGACGAATCCTGCTGTGCCTGCGCAGCGATCAGATCGATGCGTGGACAGACGCGTGTGCAAGCGCCGGCGCCGGCCCAGCACTAGCCAGTCCAGGCCGGATCGCCCTGCACGCCCCCGGCGCCGGTGCACTGCGCGAACTCGTCGAGCGCCCCGCCGATACCGCCGGCATCGCATTCGAACCCGGGCTTGTCGACCGCCTGCTCAACCGCGCCGCCGGCGAACCCGGCGCCCTGCCCTTCCTGCAGCGCACGCTGGTGCGGCTATGGGAGCAGCGGCGCAACGGCTGGCTGACAAACGCCGCCTACGACGCCTTCGGCGGCCTGCGCGCCGTGGTCACCGAGGCCGCCGAGCAGCACTACCAGGCCCTCACCGCCGAGGACCGCGACGAAGCCCGCCGCCTGCTGCTGCGTCTGGTGCAGGTCGCACCCGGCGGCACCCGCTCCACCGCGCAGCGCGTGCCGCTGGAAAGCATCGGCAGCGAGGGTTCGCCTGCGCGACGGGTGCTCGACGGCCTGATCGACGCCGGTCTGCTGGTCAGCGACGCCGACTCCAGCGGCGCAAGCGTCGAACTCGCCCACGAAGCGCTCGCGCGCGAGTGGCCCCGCCTGCTGGTGTGGCTTGAGCAGGAGCGCGACTTTCTCGCCTGGCGCGCCCGCCTGGTGTCCGAGTTGGAGGCGTGGCGCCGAGCCGGACGCACAGCCGAACAACTGCTGCGCGGCCCGACCCTCGACGAAGCCGAGCGCATGAGCCTCGGCCGCGAGGCCGACCTGCACCAAGAAGAGCGCGAGTTCATCGGCGCAAGCCTGGCTATGCGCAAGGCGGCAGTGCATGAAGCCGAGCGACGGCGGCAGCGGCGGCTCGTTTTACTCGGCAGCGTCGCCACCGTATTCCTCATGGTCGCGACCATTGCCGCCTTCGGCTGGCTACAAGCCTTCCGCCAACAGACCGAGCTCCAGCTCAAATCCGACGCACTCACCGCCCAGCTCAGAGAGCTCGAACGCAGCTCGAGCAGTTTCGAGGCCGAACGCGCGCAAAACGCAGCGCGTCTCGCCGAGCTCGAAGCCACCTTGAGCGAAATCCTGCAGACCGCCCGCCACGCAAGCGACGAACGCGATCGCGCGCAGGCCACCGTCGCCGAACTTGAGCGCGCCGTCAATCAGGCACGCGAGGTCGCCGTCGAGCAAAGCGCCTACTCAGCCCGGCAGATCGAAGAGAACACCCGCCAGCAAACGACCCTGCGCAACGTGCTGAAGAGCGCGCCGCAACCGGTCATGAAGCAGTAGGCACGACCGCAGCACCTGATCGTCCGCAACCGGCTGACCACCGCGGAGCCGTTGCTGCGGACCGCGCCTTAGCTCGGCAGCCCCCCTGCAGTCGCCTGCTGCAGAAGCCATCCACCACACCCCATGCCGAATACATCGTCAAAACACCGCCGTCATTAGGCAAATCGATACCGAGTGCTTATGATCCGGACATCGACCGTGGAGCCTGTCCGTGAACCAGACCGATCGCATCGTCATCATCCGCAGGCTCCTCGGCGAAATGCGCATCGTCAGCCGCCCGACCCTCTTCGAAGCGCTCGAAGTCTCGCCGGCCACTCTCAAGCGCGACCTCGCCTTCCTACGCAACAACATGAACACCCCTATCGTCTGGGACCGCGAGCTCGACGGCTACCGCATCGACCCCAACCAGACCACCGGCGCGCAGTTCGAACTACCCGGCATGTGGTTCAACGACAAAGAGATCCACGCTCTCCTCACCATGCAGCACCTGCTCGCCAACCTCGACCCCGGCGGCCTGCTCGCCCCCCACATCGCGCCGCTGGTCGAACGCCTCAACAAACTACTCGGCGCGGCCGACAACCCGGCTGAGGAAATCCGCCGCCGCGTGCTCATCGTCGGCATCGGCAAACGCAGCATGAAACTCACCCATTTCGAAAACATTGGCGCCGCCCTGCTCCGCCGCAAACGCCTGCGCATCCACTACTACGCCCGCGGCAAGGACGAGGAGAACGAACGCGAGATCTCCCCCCAACGCCTCGTCCATTACCGCGAAAACTGGTACCTCGACGCCTGGTGCCACCTGCGTGGCGCCCTGCGCAACTTCGCTGTCGACAGCATCCGCAGCGTGGTCCTGCTCGACCGCGCCGCCGACGATATCACCAGCCAGACCCTGGATAGCGTGCTCGGCCCCGGCTACGGCATCTTCGCCGGCGACCAGTTGCAGTGGGCACGACTACGTTTCAGTGCAGAAAGGGCAAGGTGGGTAGCCAATGAGCACTGGCACCCGGAACAGCGCGGGGCGTTCGAGGCGGATGGAAGCTATGTGCTGGAAGTGCCGTATGCGGATCACCGGGAGTTGGTGATGGACGTGCTGAAGCATGGGCGGCATTGCGAGGTGTTGGGGCCGGAGGGGCTACGCCTTGTGGTCTCGGATGAAGTGAGGAAGATGGCCGAGAATTTTCCCCGGACATTCAAAGACGGGATCACTCGGTGAGCCCCTTG
>JAUSOD010000079.1 GCA_030656215.1 Azoarcus sp. | reverse complement strand
CCGGCCAGCGAGTTATATGGCGTGATTCCGACCGACACCCGCAAGCCGTTCGATGTACGCGAAGTGATCGCACGCGTCGTCGATGCCAGCGCATTCGATGAATTCAAGGCGCGCTACGGCACCACGCTGGTGTGCGGCTTTGCGCACTTGCACGGCATGCCGGTTGGCATCATTGCCAACAACGGCATCCTGTTTTCGGAATCGGCATTGAAAGGGGCGCACTTCATCGAGCTGTGTTGCAAGCGCCGGGTGCCGCTGGTATTCCTGCAAAATATCACCGGCTTCATGGTCGGGCGCAAGTACGAGAACGCCGGCATTGCCAAGGATGGCGCCAAGATGGTGACCGCGGTCGCCACCGTGCAGGTGCCCAAGATCACCACCCTGATCGGCGGCAGCTTCGGTGCCGGCAACTACGGCATGTGCGGCCGCGCCTACTCGCCGCGCTTCCTGTGGATGTGGCCCAACAGCCGGATCAGCGTGATGGGTGGCGAACAGGCCGCCAGCGTGCTCGCCACCGTGCGCCGTGACGGCATCGAGGCCAAGGGCGGGGCGTGGAGCAAGGACGACGAGGAGGCATTCAAGGCGCCGATCCGCGATCAGTACGAGGCCCAGGGTCACCCCTACTTCGCCACCGCGCGGATGTGGGACGACGGCGTGATCGACCCGGCGCAGACCCGGCGCACGCTGGGGCTGAGCCTGTCGGCAGCGTTGAATGCGCCGATCGCACCGACCAAGTTCGGCGTGTTCCGGATGTGATGCCGCTCCCCGGTATCGAATGAATTCGACCACTCGAGGCGAGGAGACACGATGTACGAAACGCTGCAAATCGAACTGAAGCAGGGCGTGGCCACGGTGTGGATGAACCGCCCCGATGTACACAACGCCTTCAACGCGCAACTGATCGCCGACCTCACCGCCGCCTGCTGTCAGCTCGACGGTGACGAGGCGGTGCGCGTGGTGGTGCTGGCCGGGCGCGGCAAGAGCTTTTCCGCTGGTGCTGACCTCAACTGGATGAAGGCGGCGGGCGAGGCGAGCGAGGCGGCCAACTTCGCCGATGCGATGAAGCTCGCCGGCATGCTGCGCACCCTGGCCGGGATGAGCAAACCGACCATCGCCCGCGTGCATGGCGCGGCGCTCGGCGGCGGGATGGGCCTCGCCTCGGCCTGCGACATCTGTGTGGCGTCCGACAAGGCGGTATTCGCCACCTCCGAGGTCAAGTTCGGAATCATCCCGTCGGCGATCAGCCCGTATGTGATCCGTTCCATCGGTGAGCGCCAGTCCTATCGCTATTTCCAGACCGCCGAGCGCATCGGCGCCGCGCGTGCGGCCGAGATCGGCCTGGCGCACGAAGTGGTGGGTGTCGACGAGCTCGATGGCAAAGTAAATGAAATCGTCGATGCCCTGCTGCAAGGCGGCCCGAAAGCACAGGCCGCGGCCAAGGACCTGATCCGCGCGGTGGCCAACCGCCCGCTGTCCGATGCAGTGGTGGAGGACACCGCACGCCGCATTTCCAGCCTGCGCGCTACGCCCGAAGCGAGGGAGGGTCTCGACGCCTTCCTCGCCAAGCGACCCGCGAGCTGGGTGCAAGCTTGAAGGATGTCGGCACGAACCAGGCTCCTTGGGGTTTTCGTAGGGCCGACTTCAGTCGGCCACAGGTGCCCGGTCCTGGCGCTGGTGCCCGAGTCACCCCCAGCGGCGGGTTGAAACCCGCCCTACGGCGGTTGTGCCAGCAATGGGTATTGACCCGCATAACAGAATTTACAGCGGCTGTGCCCAGGACGAGTGCTTGGTTCGGATCACAGCATGAACACGCAAGAATAAGGATGGAGACAACATGTTCGACAAGATACTGATCGCCAATAGAGGCGAGATCGCTTGCAGAGTGATCAAGACCGCCCGCCGCATGGGGGTCAAGACGGTGGCGGTGTATTCCGAGGCCGATGCCAACGCGCGCCATGTGCGCATGGCCGATGAGGCGGTGCTGATCGGCCCTGCGGCGGTCAAGGAAAGCTATCTGGTGATCGACAAGATCATCGCTGCGGCCAAGGCCACCGGCGCGCAGGCGATCCATCCCGGATACGGCTTCCTGTCCGAGAACGAGGCCTTCTGCCACGCGTGTGACGAAGCGGGCATCGTCTTCATCGGCCCCCCGGTGGCCGCGATCCGCGCGATGGGCTCGAAGTCCGAGGCGAAGAAGATCATGGGTGCGGCCGGCGTGCCGCTCACCCCGGGTTACCACGGTGACGAGCAGGACCCCGCGCACCTGCACCAGCAGGCTGACGGCATCGGCTACCCGGTGCTGATCAAGGCTGCGGCCGGCGGTGGCGGCAAGGGCATGCGCCTGGTGGAGAAGTCCGAGGACTTCATCGACCTGCTCGCCTCGTGCAAGCGCGAAGCGATCTCCAGCTTCGGCGACGACCACGTGCTGATCGAAAAGTACATTACCCGTCCGCGCCACATCGAGATCCAGGTGTTCGGCGACAGCTTCGGCGACTGCGTGTACCTGTTCGAGCGCGACTGCTCGGTGCAGCGCCGCCACCAGAAGGTGCTCGAAGAGGCGCCCGCGCCGGGCATGACCCCCGAGCGCCGCGCGGCGATGGGCAAAGCCGCGGTCGAGGCGGCCAAGGCGGTGGGCTACGTCGGTGCCGGCACGGTGGAGTTCATCGCCAACCAGGACGGTACCTTCTACTTCATGGAGATGAACACCCGGCTCCAGGTCGAACATCCGGTGACCGAGATGATCACCGGGCTCGATCTGGTCGAATGGCAGTTGCGCGTCGCCTCAGGCGAACCGCTGCCGCTCGCGCAGGAGCAGCTGCAGATCCGCGGACATGCGCTCGAAGCGCGGATCTATGCGGAAGACCCCTCCAAGGGTTTCCTGCCCTCGACCGGCAAGCTGGTGCATCTGGCGCCGCCGGTCGAAGACCTGCATGTGCGGGTCGACACCGGGGTGGAGGAGGGCGACGAGATCAGCCCGCACTACGACCCGATGATCGCCAAGCTCATCGTGTGGGACGTGAACCGCGACCGTGCGCTCGCGCGCATGCTGCAGGCGCTGGCCGACTACCGCGTGGTCGGGGTGTCGAACAACATCGATTTCCTGTCGCGCCTGACCGCCTGCCCGGCCTTTGCCGGCGCAGATCTCGACACCGGACTGATCGAGCGCGAGAAGGCCTACCTGTTCCCGGAAGGCGAAACGGTGCCCGACGAGATCTTCCTGATCGCCGCGCTGGCCGAGTTGCTGCGTGAGACCGCGCGCGCAGGGAAAGCGGCCGGGCGCAATACCGATCCGCATTCGCCGTGGCATGCACGCGACGGCTGGCGGCTCAACGCCACCGCCCGGCGTGCGCTGATGTTCCGTCACGGCGAGGGCGAGCACACCGTCGACGTCGCCTACCTGCCCGGCGCCTACCGGCTCGGGATCGGCGCTCGCTTGGTCGAGGCGCGTGGCGAGCTCAATGCCCGCGGCCTGCTGCGGGTGGAACTGGACGGCACCCGGATGGACGCCACCGTGATCGCCGCCGCAGGGCGGCGTCACGTCTTTGCCAAGGGTCGTGCGTGGCAGCTGGCCGCAGTCGATCCGCTGCACTTCGGCGGCGAAGGCGGCGGTGCAGAGGGTGGCCTGCTGGCGCCGATGCCGGGCAAGGTGATCGCGCTGATCGCCACCGCCGGCGCCAAGGTGGACAAGGGCGCGCCGCTGCTGATTCTGGAAGCGATGAAGATGGAACACACCATCAACGCACCGGCGGCAGGCACGGTGAAAGCCTTCCGCTTTGCGGTGGGCGACCAGGTCACCGACGGTGCCGAACTGGTTGAGTTCGAGGCGGGCTGACGGCCGCCCGGAATGGCATGGTAGCAGCGGTTTATTTAAGGCCGCTCAGTCTGCCACGGTGCTCGGGCCAGGGGCTCATGCCCGGATCGCCACCTGCGGCGGGTTGAAACCCGCCCTACCGGGCAGGGCGTACCGGCCTTGCGTGGTCGAGCTGCATGAGAACGAGGAGACATCACAAAAATGAGCACACTGAGCTATGTACATGGCGCCTCCGAAAAGGCGCTGATCGGCCAGACCATCGGCCGTTTCTTCGACGAAGCCTGCGCCCGCCATGCGGAACGCGATGCGTTGGTGGTGCGCCACCAGGGCGTGCGTCTGACCTATGCCGGACTCAAGAACAAAGTCGATGCCCTGGCCTGCGGGCTGATGCGGCTGGGGCTGCAGCCGGGCGAGCGAATCGGGATCTGGTCGCAGAACAACCTGGAGTGGGCACTGACCCAGTTCGCCAGCGCCAAGGCGGGGCTGGTGCTGGTCAACATCAACCCGGCCTATCGCCGCGCCGAGCTCGAGTATGCGCTGAACAAGGTCGGCTGCCGTGCGCTGGTGCTGTCGCCTACCTTCAAGAGCAGCAACTATCTGGAAATGCTTGCCGAACTGGCGCCCGAACTTGCCCACTGCGAACCGGGCCTGCTGCGCAGCCACGTGCTGCCGACGCTGGAGTTCGTGATCCGCCAGGGTGCCGGGTTCTCGCCGGGCATGCTCAGTTTCGACGATCTGCTCAAGTCGCCGTCGCGCGACGAGCTCACCGAGCTGGCGCTGCTGAGCGAGAAGCTGCAGTTCGACGACCCGATCAACATCCAGTTCACCTCCGGCACCACCGGCCACCCCAAGGGCGCGACCCTGTCGCACCACAACATCCTCAATAACGGCTATTTCGTCGGCGAGGCGATCGGGCTGGTGGCGGGCGACCGCCTGTGCATTCCGGTGCCGCTGTATCACTGCTTCGGCATGGTGATGGGCAACCTCGGTTGCCTGACCCATGGTGCCACCATGGTGTACCCGGGCGAGGCCTTCGAGCCGCTGGCGGTACTCGAGACGGTGGCGGAGGAGCGGTGTACCGCGCTGTACGGGGTGCCGACCATGTTCATCGCCGCGCTCGATCATCCGCGTTTCGCCGAGTTCGACCTGTCTGCGCTGCGCACCGGCATCATGGCCGGCAGTCCGTGCCCGATCGAGGTCATGAAGCGGGTGATCGAGCGGATGCACATGCGCGAGGTGACCATCGCCTACGGCATGACCGAAACATCGCCGGTGAGCTTCCAGAGCGGCACCGACGACCCGATTGATTGCCGGGTGTCCACCGTCGGCCGTATCCAGCCGCATTGCGAGGTCAAGATCATCGACAACGAAGGCCACATCGTGCCGCGCGGCACCCCGGGTGAGCTGTGCACCCGCGGTTACTCGGTGATGCTCGGCTACTGGGGCGACGAGCACAAGAGCCGCGAGGCGATCGACGCCGCCGGCTGGATGCACACCGGCGACCTCGCCACCATCGACGACCAGGGCTATTGCCGGATCGTCGGCCGGATCAAGGACATGGTGATCCGCGGCGGCGAGAACGTCTATCCGCGTGAAATCGAGGAGTTCCTCTATCGCCATCCCAAGGTGCTCGACGTTCAGGTGGTGGGCGTGCCCGACGTCCGTTACGGCGAGGAGTTGTGCGCCTGGATCATCCCGCGCGAGGAGGGCTCGCTCACCGAGGACGAGGTGCGCGCCTTCTGTCAGGGCCAGATCGCGCACTACAAGATTCCGCGCCATATCCGTTTCGTCGACAGCTTCCCGATGACGGTCACCGGCAAGATCCAGAAATTCCTGATCCGCAAGAAGATGAAGGAAGAGCTGGGCATCGATGACGCGAGCACCGCCTGAGACAGTCGTCACCATGATGGAGAACTGCATGTCGAACCCCCTTCCCGCGCGCGTGCGCCTCGTCGAAGTCGGCCCGCGCGACGGGCTGCAGAACGAGAAACAGCTGGTGCCCGCCGACACCAAGGTCGAACTGATTCGGCGCCTGGCCGCAGCCGGCCTCACGACCATCGAAGCCACCTCCTTCGTGTCGCCGAAGTGGGTGCCGCAGATGGGCGACAACGCCGAGGTGCTCGGCCGGGTGCTGGCTGCACCGGCGCCGGGCGTCGACTATCCGGTGCTGACCCCCAACCTGAAGGGCTTCGAGGCCGCGCTCGCGGCCGGCGCGCGCGAGGTGGCGGTGTTCGGCGCGGCGTCCGAGTCCTTCAGCCAGAAGAACATCAACTGCTCGATCGCCGAATCGCTCGAACGCTTTCGCCCGGTCACCGAGGCGGCGCGGGCCGCCGGGGTGAAGGTGCGCGGCTATGTATCGTGCGTGGTCGGCTGCCCCTACGAAGGGGCGGTGGCGCCGGACAAGGTCGCCGAAGTGGCCGAAACCCTGCTTGCAATGGGGTGTTATGAAATCTCGCTCGGCGATACCATCGGCTCGGGCAACCCGCTCAGCGTGCAGCGCATGCTCGCGGCAGTGATGCGGCGGGTGCCGGTGGCGCAGCTTGCCGGCCACTACCACGACACCTACGGCATGGCGCTGGCCAACATCCATGCCTCGCTGCAGATGGGGGTGGCGGTGTACGACGCCTCGGTCGGCGGGCTTGGAGGCTGTCCCTATGCGGCGGGTGCCTCGGGGAACGTTGCCACCGAGGACGTTGTCTGGTTGCTCAGTGGCATGGGCATCGAAACCGGCATCGATCTCGAGTGCCTGGTCGACACCGCGGCCTGGATCAGCGCCGAGCTAGGGCGTGCGCCTGCTTCGAGAGTCGCCCGTGCGGTGCTTGCAAAGCGCGCCATGGCAGCGACTACAACCTGAACAGAGAAACGTAATGAGCATCGCATCACCGTGCATCAACATCTGCCACATGAGCCCCGACACCGGCTGGTGCGAGGGCTGCCAGCGCAACATCGACGAGATCACCTGCTGGAGTCGGGCGAGTGATGCCGACAAGCGCCGGATTCTGGTCGCGGTGGCCGATCGGCGCGACTTGCTCGGTCTGGCGCCGCTGGCGCACATTGAAGGAGCGGGGGTATGAGCGACGCGCTGTGTGTCGGGGTGTGCATGATCGACTGGGATGCGGGCATCTGTCTCGGTTGCGGCCGTACCGCGGACGAGATCAACGGGGTGCCGATTCCGCCGCCGCCGGCCGACCTGCAGCCGCCCAAGCCGGTGCCGCTACCGCCCAACGTTGCGGCTCAGGTGGGTGAGGGTAGCGATTGAGCGCCGCGCTGCGCTTTCCGGCCAGTCTTCATGTGTTCGAGCGCGGCTGGCTGTCGGCCAACAACATCCTGCTGTTCGACGGCAATGACGCCACCCTGATCGATACCGGCTATCTCACCCACGCCGACCAGACTGTTGCCCTGGTACGTACTGCGCTCGACGGGCGCCGCCTGCGACGCCTGATCAACACCCATTCGCACTCCGACCACATCGGCGGCAACGCCTCGGTGCAGCGCGCGTTCGGCTGCACGATCACGGTGCCGGCGGGGATGGCGGATATGGTGGCGCGGTGGGACGAGGATGCGCTGCTGCTGACCACTGCGCGCCAGGTTGGTGAGCGCTTTTCCGCCGATGCGGTGCTCGATCCGGACGATCGTTTCGTTGCCGGCGAACTCGAATGGCAGGCGCTGGCCGTGCCGGGGCATGACATGGACGCACTTGCCTACTACAACGCCGAGCGCCGTATCCTGATCTCGGGCGACGCGCTGTGGCGCGACGGCTTCGGCATCCTGTTTGCCGACGTGCTGGGTACCGGTGACGGGCTGGGCGAGGCGCGGCGCACGCTGGAGGCGATCGGCCGGCTGGCGGTGGATGCGGTGATTCCCGGCCATGGGGCACCGTTCTCCGACTTCGACGATGCCCTCGAGCGTGCCTTTGCCCGCCTGCGCGCCTTCGAGGACGACGGTGCGCGGATGGCACGCAACGCGATCCGCGCATGCATGACTTTCTCGCTCATGGATACCCGTCGCATGGCCCTCGATGCGCTGCCGCAGCACCTGGCCGAGACGCCGCTCTATCGCGAGGCGAATGCACGCTTCCTTGGCATGAGCCCCGACGCGCTCGCCAGCTGGTTGATCGGTGAGCTGGAGCGCGCCGGAGTGGCCGGACGCGAAGGCCCGGATCTGGTGGCACGCCAAGCGGTACCGATGTTGCGGTAACGCAAGTCCGGTACTGAGCTCCGGGCATACAATGCGGGTCTTTGCGCGCGCGGAGCCCGGCATGGAACAGTGGGTCAATGGCATCAACAGCTGGGTGTGGAGCCCGGTGCTGGTCTATCTTTGCCTGGCGGTCGGGCTGTACTTTTCGCTCAAGACCCGCTTCATGCAGGTTCGCCATTTCGGCGAGATGGTGCGCCAGATGTTTCGCGGTCGCAGTTCGGACGCGGGCGTGTCGTCTTTTCAGGCGCTGACCATTGCCCTGTCCGGTCGGGTCGGCACCGGCAACATCGCCGGGGTGGCCACCGCAATTGCCTTCGGCGGCCCGGGCGCGGTGTTCTGGATGTGGATGGTGGCCTTCCTTGGCGCCGCCACCGCCTACATCGAATCCACTCTCGGCCAGATCTACAAGGTCAAGCAGCGCGGTCTGTATCGCGGTGGACCGGCGTACTACATCGAGGCCGGCCTTGGCTGGCGCACCTACGCCATCGTGTTCGCCGTGTCCACGGTGTTCGCCTGCGGCCTGCTGTTGCCCGGGGTGCAGACCAACAGCATCGCTGCGGCGATGGAAAACGCGTTTGGCGTGGCGCCGGCGGTGACCGGCACGCTGATTGTCATCCTGCTCGGCCTGATCGTATTCGGTGGGGTGCGCCGCATCGCTCAGGTCACCCAGATCGTGGTGCCCTTCATGGCGCTGGGTTACGTGCTGGCGGCGAGCGTGGTGATCCTGCTCAACATCGAGAAGCTGCCGGGCGTGATCAGTCTGATCCTGTCCTCGGCCCTGGGTTTCGAGGCCGGTTTCGGCGCCATGATCGGCCTTGCGATCCAGTGGGGGGTGAAGCGCGGCGTGTATTCCAACGAGGCGGGGCAGGGGTCGGGGCCGCACGCGGCCGCAGCGGCGGAAGTCTCGCACCCGGCGGCGCAGGGCCTGGTGCAGGCGTTCTCGGTGTACATCGACACTCTCTTCGTGTGTTCCGCAACCGCCTTCATGATCCTGATCGCTGGCACCTACAATGTCAGCGGGCCGGACGGGGCACCGGTGTTCACCGGTCTGGCCGGCATTGCGGTCGGCACCGGCTACACCCAGGCGGCGATGGAGTCGGTGCTGCCCGGGTTCGGCAGCATCTTCGTGGCGGTGGCACTGTTCTTCTTCGCCTTCACCACGGTGCTTGCCTACTACTACATCGCCGAAACCAACCTCGCCTACCTCACCCGCAACGCGCATTCGGACACCCTGGTGTTCCTGCTGCGGGTGGCGCTGATTGCGTCGGCGCTGTATGGCTGCGTGCGCACCAGCGAGCTGGCGTGGGGCCTGGGCGACATCGGGGTCGGCATCATGGCCTGGCTCAACATCGTCGCCATCCTGGTGTTGCGCAAACCGGCCATGCTGGCGTTGAAAGACTACGAAGATCAGAAACAGGCTGGCCGCCTGCAGCCGCAGTTCGATCCGCGGCCGCTCGGCATCGACAACGCCGACCTCTGGGTAAAACGGGCCGAACGTCTGCGCCGCGGCGAGGTTGATTGAGCACAAGTTGCCATCAAGGGGCGTAACTTTTCGCAGCGCTTCCGTTATAGTGACCTATTCTCATTCTCTGTCTGGTGTCATGCAGATCGTCTTGATCAGTGGGCTGTCCGGTTCGGGCAAGAGCATTGCGCTGAACGTGCTCGAGGATGCGAGCTATTTCGTGGTGGACAACCTGCCGGCCACGCTGTTGCCGCAGCTGGTGGCAACCCTGCACGGCAGTGGCTACCAGAAAGTGGCGGTGGCGGTGGATGTGCGCTCCGGCGCCAGCATCGCGGCACTGCCGCGACAGCTCGACACCCTGCGGGACATCGTGACCGATCTGCGCTTCATTTTTCTTGAAGCGCGTGACGACACCCTGATCGCACGTTTTTCCGAAACCCGCCGCCGCCATCCGCTGGCCGATGAAGGCGTTTCGCTCGACGAGGCCATCCACCGCGAGCGCGACGCGCTGGCGCCGATCTCGGAGCTGGGTCACCGCATCGATACCAGCGACATGCACCCGAACACCCTGCGTGCCTGGGTCAAGGATTTCATTCAGGCCGAGGCGGGGTCAGGGCTGACCCTGATGTTCCAGTCCTTTGGTTTCAAACATGGCATTCCGATGGATGCCGACCTGGTGTTCGACGTACGCTGCCTGCCCAATCCGCATTACGATCCGCGCCTGCGTCCGCTGACCGGACGCGATCAGCCGGTGATCGATTTTCTCGAGAAGATTCCCGAAGTCGGGCGTATGGCCGAGGATATCCGCCGCTTTGTGGCCAACTGGCTGCCGAGCTACATGCGCGACAACCGCAGTTACCTGACGGTTGCGATCGGTTGCACCGGGGGGCAGCATCGTTCGGTCTACATCGCCGAGTGGCTGGCGCAGCGTTTCCACGACAATGCCCAGGTTCTGGTGCGTCACCGCTCCGCAGCACGGCGTGATGCCGACCGGGCTGCTGCCGCCGGCAAGTGATCCGCATCCCCGCCGACTGGCGCGCGCTGTTGCGGCCTGGTGACTGGCTGGTCATTGCGGCCGGGCTGGTGTTGTGCGTTTATTCCGGCATTGGCTTCTGGACCGCGGGTGCGCCCGATGGCGTGATTGTGCGCGCCGGTGGCAAGGTGTTTGCCGAGGCCGATCTGTCGCGCGCCCGTCGCATCGAGGTGCCGGGACCGCTGGGCACCACCCTGGTGGAAATCGAGCCCGGCCGTGCGCGCGTGGCGGCCGACCCCGGCCCGCGCCAGTATTGTGTGCGTCAGGGCTGGCTCGATCGGGCCGGTGCGGTGGCCATCTGCGCACCCAACCAGGTCAGCCTGATTCTCACCGGGCGTGGCGCCGATTATGACTCGCTCAACTATTGAACTGACCCCTACGGTCGAGGACCGCCGCATTGCGCGCCATGCGGCGGCTGCGATCGTGCTGACCGTGGCCGAGGCGGCCATTCCGCTGCCGCTGCCCGGGGTCAAGCCAGGGCTGGCCAATATCGTCACCCTGGTCGTGCTGGCACGCTGGGGCTGGCGCGAGGCGGTGTGGGTGTCGCTGCTGCGCGTGTTTGCGGGCAGCCTGCTGCTGGGGCAGTTTCTTGCGCCGGGGTTCTTCCTCAGCCTGTCTGGGGCGATCGCCAGCCTGCTGGTGCTTGGTCTGGCGATGCACTTGCCCAAGCGCTGGTTCGGGCCGGTGAGCCACAGCATCCTGGCCGCATTTGCCCATATCGGCGCGCAGTTGGTGGTGGCGCGCGTGTGGTTGGTGCCACACGACGGGGTGTTCTACCTGGTGCCGGTGTTCGCCGCGGCGGCCGTGCTGTTCGGGGTGGTCAATGGCCTGGTTGCCGGGCGCCTGCTGCAGGAACTGGCGATCGAGGAAGCCGCTACAGGATCGGCGGAACGCGAGTCCGAATGCGTCGTCAAACCTCCGAATTGAACGAACGCTGTTATTCAGCGCGGGGGGGACGAGATGTACAAGCGGCTATGGCGCTTGCTCACCGGTCTGGTGGCGATCGTCTGTGGCATTGCTTTCGGCCTGCTTGCCGGAATGGGGCTGGTGCGTGCGGCAGGTGTGGACGCTCAGTCCCGTCCCGACTGCAGTATCGCGTCGGGAATGCGATCCAGCGGCAGTATGGAGTCCACCGCGCCGAGCTTGATCGCTTCTTTCGGCATGCCGAATACCACACAGGTCGATTCGTCCTCGGCCACCGTGCGCGCGCCTGCGTCGTGCATCTCCTTGAGTCCGCGGGCACCGTCGTCGCCCATGCCGGTCATGATCACTCCGAAGGCATTGCGTCCGGCAAACTTGGCGCACGAGCGGAACAGCACGTCCACTGATGGACGGTGGCGGTTTACCAGCGGACCGTCGATCACCTCCACCGTGTACTGAGCGCCGCTGCGCGCCAGCATCATATGCTTGCCGCCGGGTGCGATCAGCGCGCGACCGGGCACGACGCGGTCACCATGGCGGGCTTCGCGGACTTCCATCTTGCTCAGGCTGTTTAGCCGTTCGGCAAACATCGCAGTGAACAACTCGGGCATGTGCTGCACGATGACGATACCCGGGCACGTCGCCGGCAGTCGGGTCAGTACTGCCTCCAGTGCATGGGTGCCGCCGGTGGAGGTGCCGATCGCGATGATGCGGTCGGTGGTGCGTACCATGCCGGCGCCGCTGCCCAGGCCGCTGCTGAGGACTGCGTCGGCCGAAAGTTTTGGCGGTGGAATATCCGGCCTCGCCCGCGGGCCGAGGCGCCTGGCATTGGCCCGGGCCGCAGCCTTGACCGCCTGCACCACGTCATTGGTGCTGTCTTCGAGAAACTGCTTCACGCCCATCTTCGGCTTGGTGATGACCGATACCGCACCAGCCGCGAGCGCGTTCATCGTGGCTTCGGCGCCGCGTTCGGCAAGCGAGGAGCAGATCACCACCGGCGTGGGGCGCTCGCTCATGATCTTTCTGAGGAAGGTCAGCCCGTCCATGCGCGGCATTTCGATATCGAGCACGATCACGTCGGGCCACTGCATCTCCATCCGGCGCATGGCGAACAGGGGATCGGCCACTGCGCCAATCACCTCGATGGACGGGTCGCGTGCCAGGGCCTGGCTGATGACCTGCCGTACCACGGCCGAGTCGTCCACGATCATGACCTTGATCTTGTCGCTCATCGCTCAGGATTCCACATCGCAGGCTGGTGTGGCTCCATGTGTCATCGCTTGACTTCCGGCCTGCAGTAAAGGGTAGGACGCTGCGCTACCAGATCGTCGCACAGGCCATTGAGGCTCTCCGAGTGGCCGACCACGAAATAGCCGTCGCGGCGCAATTGCGGCAGCATGTTGGCCACCACCTTGCGCTTGGTCTCGGGGTCGAAGTAGATCATTACATTGCGCAGAAAAATCACGTCGAATTGCCCCAGATCACGGGTGTCGAGTGCAATCAGGTTGAGCTGGCGAAAGCTCACCCGCTCGCGCAGCTTCTGGGTCATCAGCAGGGTGCCGGCATGTTCGCGCACCCCTTTCAGACAATACTTCTTCAGCAGTCCCGGTGGAATCCCGGTAGCGCGCTCCATCGGGTAGTGGCCGATCTCGGCGCGCGCGAGCACGGTCACGCTGATGTCCGAGGCGACAATTTCCCACGGTGCGTTCAGGCCCAGCGTTTCGGCCAGCACCATGGCCATGGTGTACGGCTCCTCGCCCGACGAGCAGGCCCCACTCCATACCCTGAAAGGTGCGCCTCGGCGTCTGGCAGCGACCTCGCGCAGGAAGTCGAAGTGTGCAGACTCGCGAAAAAAGTAGGTCTCGTTGGTGGTCAGCAGGTCGACCATCATCTGTACTTCCAGCGGGTGCTCGCCGCTCGACAGCAGGCGATAGTAGTCGCCGAACCGATCCAGTTCGTAGTGGCGCAGGCGCTTGGACAGGCGTCCAACCAGCAACACCTTCTTGCTGTCGGCAAGGCTGATGCCGGCCAGACGATAGATCAGGCGCTGGAACAGGGCAAATTCCTGGTCCGTGATGGTGGGGCTTTCCATGGCAGGCTGTTACTCCGGCTGTTCGGATCAGAACAGTTCGATATTGGATTTGGGCGGACGACGCAGCAGCGATGCAGCGTAAGCGGCTTCCTCGCGTGCGATTTCCTGTGCGCTGGCCTGGTTGGTCTGCATGCGACGGCAGTAGGCGTCGCCGATCTCGGGCACGAACAGCACCTTGCGCGACCAGGGTCCGAGAAAGTCGGATGCGACCAGCGGTATATCCTCGCGGCCCAGCCATTCGCGCGCGAACTCGGCATTGCGCACACCGATGTTCGAAGAGGCCGAGCCGGTAAGAATGGTACCGCCGCCAAATGCCTTGGCCTTGATCCGGCGGCGTGCAGCACCCTGGCCGAGCAGGGCGTTGAGCAGCACCTCCATGGCGAAGTCGCCGGAGAGTACGGTGTCGACGTCGCCATGGGCGTCGTTGCGCTTCATGCTGGGTAGCATGAAGTGGTTCATGCCGCCCACTCGCGCCGCCTCGTCGTACAGACAGACCGCCACGCAGGAGCCGAGCAGGGTCGAGAGCGGCTTCTTGCGTTCGACAGACCAGCCGCCGGGCGCGAGGTTGCACGCCATACGCTCGATCTCCAGCGCCGACAGGGCCTGCCAGTCGCTCATCGGTATGCTCGTGCGCGACCGCTGTCTGCCACGGTGAAGAACTCCATCAGCTCCTGCAACTGTCCGGCCTGGCCGCCGAGTTCTTCGGCGGTGGCGGCGAGTTCCT
Organism: Azoarcus sp.; assembly: GCA_030656215.1. GTDB lineage: Bacteria > Pseudomonadota > Gammaproteobacteria > Burkholderiales > Rhodocyclaceae > Parazoarcus. The sequence continues at coordinate 365 of JAUSOD010000079.1, read as the reverse complement.
CGGAGGCCGAGGCATTTTGCTGGGTGGCCTTGTTGTGCTGGCTCTTGGCGTTGTTGATCTGGACCACGCCGGCGGATTGCTCCTGGCCAGTGGAGGCGATCTCCTGCACCAGGTCGGAGGTCTTGCGGATCGAAGGTACCATTTCGTCGAGCAGCTTGCCGGCCCGTTCGGCCATGTTGACCGAGCTGCCTGCGAGCTGGCCGATCTCCTGCGCCGCCACCTGGCTGCGCTCGGCAAGCTTGCGCACCTCGGCCGCGACCACCGCGAAACCCTTGCCGTGCTCGCCGGCACGGGCCGCTTCGATCGCGGCGTTGAGCGCGAGCAGATTGGTCTGGTAGGCGATGTCGTCGATGATGCCGATCTTG
>JAUSOD010000074.1 GCA_030656215.1 Azoarcus sp. | reverse complement strand
GAAGTGGTCGGTTCGGACATCAGCACGCGCGTCCTGGAGAAGGCGGCGACCGGGCATTATTCGCTGGCCCGCACCGAAGGCATCCCGCCCGGCTTCCTGCAAAAATACTGTCTGAAGGGCATTCGTGCCAATGCCGGCACCTTCCTGATCGTTCAGGAGCTGCGCAAGCGCACCCGCTTTCACCAGATCAACCTGACCCAACCGATCGAGGCCAACATCGGGGATTTCGAAGTCATTTTTCTGCGCAACGTAATGATCTATTTCGACGCCGAAACCAAGGCCAAGGTCATCAACCACCTGCTGCCCCGGCTGAAGTCGGGCGGCCACCTGATCATCGGTCACTCGGAAACGCTCAATGGCCTGAATATCGGGCCGCTGGAGACGGTGCGCCCGACCATTTATCGCAAGCCCTGATCGCCGAACACGTCGGCCGCACGGGCTGCGCAAGTTGCACTTGAAGCTGCGCAGCGGCCATGTCTGACTGATGGTCCCTGACGGTTCCAACGCTTACATCCGGAATGCTCATGACTGACAAAATCAAGGTTCTGATCGTCGATGACTCCGCGCTGGTCAGACAGGTGGTCGCCCAGGCGCTCGCGACCGATGCCGGCATCGAGGTCATCGGTGCCGCGTCGGATCCGCTCTTCGCGATGCAGAAGATGAAGCTGCAGTGGCCCGACGTGTTGGTGATCGATATCGAGATGCCGCGTATGGATGGCATCACCTTCCTCAAGAAGATCATGGCCGAGCGCCCGACACCGGTGGTGGTCTGCTCTTCGCTGGCTGAGACGGGGGCGCAGGCGACTTTTGAGGCCATGGCAGCGGGCGCCGTGTCGATCATTACCAAGCCCAAGATCGGCTTGAAGAGCTTTCTCGAAGATGCCGCCAACGATATCGTGCAAGCCGTGCGCGCTGCGGCCCGCGCCAATATGCGGGCGGTACGCAGCGCGCCAGCGGCGGTCGCCGGGCGGGGCGTCGACGCTCCCAAGCTGACGGCCGATGTCATGCTCGGTCTCGGTAGTGCGACTCACCGCGCCTTGGAGCGGACCACTGACCAACTGGTTGCCATCGGCACTTCGACAGGTGGCACCCAGGCGCTGGAAGCGGTGCTGACCCGCTTGCCGGCAAGCTGTCTGGGCATTGTGATTGTTCAGCACATGCCCGAGAAGTTCACCGCGATGTTTGCCGAACGCCTCAACAGCCTGTGCCAGATCGAAGTCCGCGAGGCGAAGAACGGCGATCGCGTCATCCCCGGACGCGCCCTGATCGCCCCCGGCGGGCGGCACATGATGCTCAAGCGCAGCGGGGCGCAGTATGTGGTCGACGTGGTCGATGGGCCGCTGGTCAATCGCCACAAGCCGTCGGTCGATGTGCTGTTCCGCTCGGTGGCCAAGTTCGCCGGGAAGAATGCGCTCGGCATCATCATGACCGGCATGGGTGACGACGGCGCGCGCGGCCTGAAGGAAATGCACGACGCTGGCGCCCGGACCATCGCCCAGGACGAGGCGAGTTGCGTCGTCTTCGGCATGCCGAAGGAGGCGATCAAGCTGGGGGCGGCGGATCAGGTCCTTGCGCTGGATTCGATTCCGGGGGCGATCGTGGGCTTCGGCAGGAGCGCGTGATTGGGGGCAGGACGCTGTCTGACTTTGGCTGATCCGAGTCAAGCAATCGTCCGAGCACAGCCGCTGTAGGGCGGACTTCAGTCCGCCGCAGGGGGTGATTCGGGCACCTGCGGCCGACTGAAGTCGGCCCTACGAGAACCCTCCGCCGAACGGTCCTCGCGAAACGGCGAGCGCTCCGACAACTCATCCAGGTAAAACTGTACCCCGGCGGTTTCGCGCGCCAGGAACTGGTCCACCGCGCCGCGAAAGCGCGGGTCGGCGATCCAGTGCGCGGAGCGGGTGATCACCGGCTCCAGTCCACGCGAGAGCTTGTGCTCGCCTTGGGCCCCACCCTCGAAGCGTTGCAGGCCTTGACGGATGCAGTAGTCGATGGCCTGGTAGTAGCACAGCTCGAAGTGCAGGAAAGGTAGAGGCTCGATGGCACCCCAGTAGCGGCCGTAAAGGGCCAGTTTGTCGCACAGGTAGAAGGCGCCGGCCACCGGCTGGCCGTCGCGTTCGGCGAGCAGCAGGCGTACGCCGTCGGGCAGGCGGCGAGCCAGGGTGGTGAAGAAGTCGGGCTTCAGGTAGGGCGTGGAGCGGTGCTGGGCGTAGGTGGTGGCGTAGCAGTGGTAGAAGAAGGCCCAGTCGGCGGCGGTGGCGCTGTGGCCGTCGAGCCAGCGCAGGGTCAGGCCGTGGGCAGCGGCGCGGCGGCGCTCCTGGCGGATTTTCTTGCGCTTGTCGTGGTTGAGGTGGGCGAGAAAGGCGTCGAAATCGGCGTAACCGGCGTTGTGCCAGTGGAACTGCACGCCATGGCGCAGCATCAGGCCGGCGCCGCGCAGCCACTCGCCTTCTTCTTCGGTCGGGAACAGCAGGTGTAGCGAGGACAGGCCGCTGTCGACCGCCAGGGCCAGCACCGAGGCGAGCAGATTCTTGCGTTCGTCGGGGCTGCGTCCGAGCAGCCGTGCGCCGGGAATGGGGCAGAAGGGCAGGGCGGCGAGCCACTTGGGGTAATAGGCCAGCCCGTGCCGCTCGTAGGCTTCGGCCCAGGCCCAGTCGAACACGTATTCGCCGTAGGAATGGTGCTTTTCGTATAGCGGTATTGCGGCCGTCAACTCGCCGCCGCGCCATAGCGTGGCATGACGTGGCACCCACCCGGTACCGCGGCCGACGCAGCCGGTGGCCTCCAGACTGGAGAGAAAGGCGTGCGACAAACAGGCTTGGTCGCCGGCAAGCGCGTCCCACTGCGCCGGTTCGATCTCGGCCAGTGCCGGGATGAGGTGGAATCCATTTTTCTGTGGCATCGCGTCGGGTGCAATCCGGGCAGCGCCGGCGCACGGGCTGCCTCATTGTTGAGCAATCGTGAAAAGTTGTTTCGTGGCAGTGGCTTGAGCATGCTGTCAGCGGCTTATCCACAGCTTTGCCCACGAAGTCTGTGCAGTTTCCGGTAATACCGCAAGATGCCGCGAGCGGCCCGCCATCGGGCGCGAAGCGGTATAGTTCTGCCTCATGAATACCACGCTTTCGATCGCTGTTGCCCAGCTTAATTTCACTGTTGGTGACCTTGCCGCCAACGCCGACCGGATCATCGATGCCATTGGCCGCGCGCGCGAGGCCGGTGCCGACCTGTTGCTCACGCCCGAGCTCGCGCTTTCCGGCTATCCGCCGGAAGACCTGCTGCTGCGGCCCGATTTCTATCGCGCCTGCGACCGTGAGTTGCGACGCATTGCGCTGGCTACGCGCGGGGTGTGCGTGGTGGTCGGACATCCTCGGCAAGCCAACGGCTGGCGCTACAACGCGGCTTCGGTGATCCGTGATGGCGAGATCATCGCGGTCTACCACAAGCACCTGTTGCCCAACTACGAGGTGTTCGACGAGGTCCGTTATTTCGAGGCCGGCGCGGACGCCTGCGTGTTCGAGCTCAAGGGGGTGAAGTTCGGCATCAACATCTGCGCCGACGTGTGGGAGCCGGGCCCGGCGGAGAGTGCCCGGGCGGCGGGCGCCGAGGTGCTGCTGGCACTCAATGCCTCGCCGTATCACGTGAGCAAGCAGGTGCAGCGGCTGGCAGTGGTGCGCGAGCGGGTGGCCGAAACCGGCTTGCCGGTGGTGTATTGCAATATGGTGGGCGGGCAGGACGAGCTGGTGTTCGACGGCGGCTCGTTCGCGCTCGATGGTGACGGCGCGCTGGCCTACCAGTCCGTTTTGTTCGATGAGCGGCTGGACGTGATCCGCTTCAGTGCGGGGCGCTGGGTGTCGGATGTACACGCCCAGCCGCTGTCGGTCGAGGCCGAGGTCTATGAGGCGCTGCGGGTCGGGGTGCGCGACTATCTGGGCAAGAACGGCTTTCCGGGGGCAATCATCGGCTTGTCGGGCGGCATCGATTCAGCGCTGACGCTGGCGATCGCGGTCGATGCGCTGGGTGCTGATCGGGTGCGCGCGGTGATGATGGCTTCGCCCTATACGGCGCAGATGAGCCTGGACGACTCGCGCGAGATGGTGCGGCGCCTCGGCGTGCGCTACGACGAGATTCCGATCGAAGCCGCAATGAAGACCTTCGAGACGATGCTGGCGTCGCAGTTCGCCGGCCTGGCGGAAGATGCAACCGAAGAGAATTTGCAGAGCCGTATCCGCGGCATGATCCTGATGGCGCTGTCGAACAAGACCGGCTCGATCGTGCTGACCACCGGCAACAAGAGCGAGATGGCCACCGGCTATGCCACGCTGTACGGTGATATGGCGGGGGGCTTTGCGGTGCTCAAGGATATCTACAAGACGTTGGTCTATCGCCTGTCGGACTGGCGCAACACGGTTGGCGAGGTGATTCCGCAGAACATCATCGACCGCCCACCCTCGGCCGAGCTCAAGCCCGACCAGAAGGACCAGGACAGTCTGCCGCCCTACGAAGTGCTCGACGCCATCATCGAGGCTTACATGGAGCGCGACGAGTCGCCGCGCCAGATCATCGCCGCAGGCTATCCGGAACCCGACGTGCGGCGCACGGTCGGTATGCTCAAGCGCAACGAATACAAGCGACGTCAGGCGCCGGTCGGTATCCGTGCAACCCAGCGCGGTTTCGGCAGGGATTGGCGTTATCCGATAACGTCGCGCTATCAGGATGAGTACTGATCGAGTACTTGGCGCATACTGAGCGCATATGCACCACGCACCTTTTCGTGGTGCCACCAAGGAGATTCATATGAAGAAGATCGAAGCCATCATCAAGCCGTTCAAGCTCGATGAAGTGCGTGAGGCGATGTCCGAAGTGGGAATTACCGGCTTGACGGTAACCGAGGTGAAGGGGTTCGGCCGTCAGAAGGGGCATACCGAGTTGTACCGCGGTGCCGAGTACGTGGTCGACTTTCTACCGAAGATCAAGGTCGAGATCGTGCTCGGTGACGACCTGGTGGATCAGGCGGTCGAGGCAATCATCAAGGCGGCGCAGACGGGAAAGATCGGCGACGGCAAGATCTTTGTGTCGTCGGTTGAGCAGGTCGTGCGTATCCGCACCGGCGAGACTGACGAAGCGGCGATCTGAGTAGTTCTAGCGGCGGGCGCTGCTCTGCGCCCGCATCAGCACCAGTAGCGCGCCGCCGCCGCCATCGTGCGGGCCGGCCTGGCAGAAGGCGAGAATCTCTTCGCGCTGCGCGAGCCAGCCGCGCGACAACTGCTTGAGTATGGCCACCCTACCGGGTGAGCCGAGCCCCTTTCCGTGGATGACCCGAATGCAGCGCTTGCCCTGCGCGAGACTCGCGTGCAGGAAGCGGGCGAGGGCGTCGCGGGCTTCGTCGCGGGTAAGACCGTGAAGATCGATTTCTCCCTGCAACACCCAGCGCCCGCGGCGCAGGTCGCTCAGCACCCTGCGCGGCAGGCCCGGCCGCAGGAAGGCGGCTTCGTCGCCCATGTCGAGTCTATCCTCGAAGGTGAGCGGTGCCGCGAGCGACTCGTGCAGGGCCTCGCGTTCGTCGGCTTCGCGCTTCAGCGGCCGGGGGGAGGGCGCGTCGGTGGGCAATTCCACCCGATCGCGGGTGTCGATCCTGCGCGCGCCGCGGGTGGCAAGCTGGAATAAGGCGGTGGGGTCGGAGACGTCGGCATCGGCCGGCAGCACGATCGGGGGCAGATGGCCTTCGGGGTGCGCGGTCTTGTCGGTGACCGGTTCGTGCTCCTGTGCCCGGTTCAGGTAACGCGCCGGGGTTGCGAGCTCCACGCGGCCGGTGTCGGCGAGCGGGGTGACGTCGGCGTAGGCGGCGCGCAGCGGATCGCTGGTGCTGCGTCGCGCAGGGGCGGCGATTTCTTCGGACTCGGCGTCGCGAGCGCGTGGCAGTGGTGCCGGGCGCGGAGTCTGGATGTCTGCCCGATCCTGCCTGCCCAACGGGGCGACACCGGCGACCGTGCTTTGAAACAGCGCAAGGTCGTCGTCATCAGGCCGGATGTCGGCCTCTGCGTCCGCCGGCGATACCGACGGCACACGCGCAGCGGCTTTGCGCCCCTTGTCAGCAGCGACCGCTTGCGCGCCAGCCTTGAGTTTTGCGAGAGACTTGAACGGACTGGCCGGCTTGGGCCCCTCGCCCCTGTCGCTGGCAGTGGCGGCCGGACGGGAGCGGCGGGACATGGGACGGACTCCTGGTACTCAGTGACCGAGGGTGTCGAGGTAGCGCTCGGCGTCGAGCGCGGCCATGCAACCGGTGCCGGCGGAGGTGATCGCCTGGCGGTAGATGTGATCCTGCACATCGCCGGCGGCGAATACGCCAGGCACGCTGGTCTGGGTGGCATTGCCGTTGCGACCGCCCTCGGTGACGATGTAGCCGCCTTCCATTTCGATCTGGCCCTCGAAAATGTCGGTGTTGGGCTTGTGGCCGATGGCGATGAACACACCCTGCAACGCGACATCGGTGGTCTCGCTGGTATTCACGTTGCGCACGCGCATGCCGGTCACGCCGGAGTTGTCGCCCAGTACCTCGTCGAGGGTGGCGTTGAGCGCCAGCTCGATCTTGCCCGCGGCGACCTTCTCCATCATCTTGTCGATCATGATTTTCTCGGCGCGGAACGTTTCGCGCCTATGCACCAGGGTGACCTTCTTTGCGATGTTGGCAAGGTAGAGCGCCTCTTCGACTGCGGTGTCGCCACCGCCGACGACGGCGACGTCCTGGTTCTTGTAGAAGAAGCCGTCGCAGGTCGCGCAGGCGGACACGCCACGACCGGCGAATTTCTCTTCCGACGGCAGGCCCAGATACTTGGCGGTGGCGCCGGTGGAGATGATCAGCGCGTCGCAGGTGTATTCGCCGCTGTCGCCGATCAGCTTGAATGGGCGCTGGTCGAGCTTTGCGGTATGGATGTGGTCGAAGATGATCTCGGTATTGAAGCGCTCGGCATGCTTCTGGAAACGCTCCATCAGTTCAGGTCCCATGACGCCGTCCACATCGGCCGGCCAGTTGTCCACGTCGGTGGTGGTCATCAGTTGTCCGCCCTGGGCCAGCCCGGTGATCAGCACCGGGTTGAGGTTGGCGCGGGCCGCATAAACGGCGGCGGTGTATCCGGCCGGGCCGGAGCCGAGAATGAGCAGGCGAGCGTGTTTGGTGGTCATGACGGGGTGTTCCAGCGGGTTGGCAATGGCGCGAATTATAGCCGACGGGGCATGACACCCCACGCAATCGATCCGATAGTCGGCTGCAATCGTCCGTGCACTGGCGCCAAGTATGGACGGCCTTCGTTTCGGCGCCTCCGGCCACTTCGTCGCCGGTGTGACTTATTCGTCTATAATTTCTGCAAATTTGTGTCTATCCCTGCCAGCATGTATTGGCACCTCCCCGTCAGTCGGAGATTTCATGAGTCAGCCCACCTCGGTTTCGACCACTGCACTGAAAACCTTCCCCCTGTTCAACGGGGTGTCCGACGAAGTCCTTGCGGCGGTTGCCCGGGTTTCGGTCATGCGACGGTTTCCGCGCGGGCAGGCCGTGGTGCGGGCGGGCGATCGGACCGACTTCGTCTATTTCGTGCTGACCGGCAGTCTCAAGGTGGTGGTGAGCGACGAGGACGGCCGCGAGGTGATCCTCTCCATCCTCGGACAGGGCGAGATCTTCGGCGAGATGGGCATGTTCGGCGAACAGAAGCGCTCGGCCTCGGTGGTGGCGGTGGTGGCAGCCGATCTGGTGATGATCTCGAAGCAGGAGTTCCGCCAGCTGATGGAGGACAACTTCGAGATCGCGTGGCGCATCATGTGCAATCTCTCTGCGCGCCTGCGCAACGCCGATCGCAAGATCGAAAGCCTGGCGCTGATGGATGTGTATGGGCGCGTGGCCGGGCTGTTGATCGACATGGCCGAGGACGTCGATGGCGAATCGGTGGTGGTGCGCAAGATCTCGAAGCAGGACATCGCCAAGATGATCGGCGCTTCGCGCGAGATGGTAAGCCGCGTGATGAAGGATCTCAGTCAGCAGGGGCTGATCGAGGAAACGCCCAAGGGCATCATCCTGCGCGAACGCCTGAGCGAAGTTTGACGCGGCGGTCTCCGATCGCGAGCCGTCCAGCGACTTTGTGTCGCGCGGCAACATCGCGGACGGTCGAGCGGGTCGATCGCTTATAATCAGGCCCGTCGTTCCTGTCCCGGTCCCCGATCGCCTCCCGATGCTGTCTCGCTCGTCATCCCGTTCCCAGCCCCTGCCCGAAAAAATCTCGCTGTTGTTGCAGGAAGCCCGCTGGCTGATCTTGGGCGTGATGTCGCTCTATATCGGTCTGGTGCTGCTTGGCTACAACAAGGCCGATCCGGGCTGGTCCCACGCCACCGCAGCGTCTCGCGTCAGCAACCCCGGTGGCCGATTCGGTGCATGGCTGGCCGACCTGCTGCTTTACCTTCATGGCATTTCGGCGTGGTGGTGGGTGGTGTTTCTCGGTTACGGGCTGTTGTGGGGTTTTCGCCGGCTCAAGAACCGGCTTGCCATCGACCGCCGCTCCTTCTTCTTTGTCTTTGCCGGCTTTCTGGTGGTACTGATCACCAGCAGCGCGCTCGAATTTCTGCGCTTCCACTCCCATGGCGCCGCGCTTCCGCTATCGCCCGGCGGGCTGTTCGGCATGGAGCTCGGGCTGATGGTGCAGCGCAACTTCGGCTTTACCGGCGGCACGCTGTTGCTGCTGGCGCTGATGGCCTCGGGCTTGTCACTGTTTACCGGAATTTCGTGGTTGAGCGCGGCCGAGCGGATGGGTTTCTGGATGGAGCAGGGCGTCCTTGCCGCGCAAAGAGGCTGGCAGCGCTGGCAGGACCGGCGTGTCGGCCAGGTCGTGGCGCAAAAGCGCGAGGCGGTGATCGAAACCCGGCGGCGCAAGACCGAACTGGCGCCACCCCCGCGGCTGCGCATCGAGCCTGCAGTGGCCGAGGTGCCGCGCTCGGAGCGGGCCGAGAAGGAGCGCCAGCAGAGCCTGTTTACGGATGTCGGCCTCGGCGCCATACCGCCGCTCGGGCTGCTCGATCCGCCCACCGTCAATGGCGAGCCGCCGTCGGCGGAGGCCATGGAATTTACCTCGCGCCTGATCGAAACCAAGCTCGCAGACTTCGGGGTCGAGGTGAAAGTGCTGGCGGCCTACCCCGGCCCGGTGATCACCCGCTACGAGATCGAGCCGGCAGTCGGGGTGAAGGGTAGCCAGGTGGTAAATCTGGCCAAGGATCTGTCGCGCGCGCTGTCGACGATGTCGATCCGGATGGTGGAAACCGTGCCGGGCAAGTCGTGCATGGCGCTTGAGCTGCCCAATCCCAAGCGTCAGACCGTGCGCCTGTCCGAGATTCTCGGTTCGCGTGCCTATAGCGACATGAGCTCGCCGCTGACCGTGGCGCTGGGCAAGGACATCGGCGGCCAGCCAGTGGTGGCCGATCTGGCCAAGATGCCCCACCTGCTGGTGGCCGGTACCACCGGCTCGGGCAAATCGGTGGGGATCAATGCCATGATTCTGTCGCTGCTGTACAAGAGCGAGCCGGAGCGGGTGCGGTTGATCATGGTCGACCCGAAGATGCTGGAGCTTTCGGTCTACGAAGGTATCCCGCATCTGCTGGCGCCGGTCGTGACCGACATGAAGCATGCGGCCAACGCGCTCAACTGGTGCGTGACCGAGATGGACAAGCGCTACAAGCTGATGGCGGCAGTGGGGGTACGTAACCTGGCCGGCTTCAACAAGGCGGTGGTCGATGCGCGCAAGCACGAGACGCCGCTGACCAATCCCTTCTCGATCACGCCCGAAAGCCCCGAGCCCCTGGAGACGCTGCCTTATATCGTGGTGGTGGTGGACGAGCTGGCCGACATGATGATGGTGGTGGGCAAGAAGGTGGAGGAGCTGATCGCCCGTCTGGCGCAGAAAGCCCGTGCATCGGGCATCCACCTGATACTGGCCACCCAGCGCCCGTCGGTGGATGTGATCACCGGCCTGATCAAGGCCAACGTGCCCACCCGGATCTCCTTCCAGGTGTCGAGCAAGATCGATTCGCGCACCATTCTCGATCAGATGGGGGCCGAGGCGCTGCTGGGCATGGGTGACATGCTGTATCTGGCACCGGGTACGGGGCTGCCGGTGCGGGTGCATGGCGCCTTCGTGGCCGACGAGGAAGTGCACAAGGTGGTCGACCACCTCAAACGGCTGGGTCCGCCCGACTACATCGACGGCATCCTCGCAGCGCCGGAGGACGATCTGGAGGCCGCGCTCGCTGCTGGCGGCGAGGGCGGCGGCGAGGAGTCCGATGCGCTCTATGATCAGGCGGTCGAGATCGTGGTCAAGACCCGCCGACCGTCAATTTCGCTGGTGCAGCGTCATCTGCGCATCGGCTACAACCGCGCCGCACGCCTGATCGAGCAGATGGAGCGGGCGGGGCTGGTGTCGTCCATGGGTAGCAACGGTAACCGTGAAGTGATGGTGCCGCCGAAGGAAGGCGAATGAGGATCAAGATGCTCAAGTACTTGGCGGTACTGACGATTTCCATGGCCGCGGGTTCCGCGCTGGCTGCCGATGCAATCGCGCAGCTGAACCAGTTCGTCGCGGCCACGCGCAGCGCAGAGGGCGAGTTCGAGCAGACGGTGATGGCACGTTCCGGGCGCAAGCCGCAGCAGGCCTCGGGGCGCTTCGCGTTCGCGCGCCCGGGCAAGTTTCGCTGGGAGTATGAACTGCCCTATCAGCAGTTGCTGGTGGGGGACGGCGAGCGCCTGTGGTCGTGGGATAGGGACCTGAATCAGGTTACCGTGCGCCCGATCGGCGATGCGCTGGGCTCCACGCCCGCGGCGATCCTGTTCGGACAGGGCGATCTGCAGCAGGATTTTGTGATGGTCGACGGCGGCGTTGCCGATGGTCTGGCCTGGGTCGATGCCCGTCCGCGCAAGACCGACAGCAGCTTCGAGTGGATGCGCATCGGGCTCGATGACGGCCGGCTCCGGCGCATGGAGTTGCGCGACAACTTTGGTCAGACCACGATGATCGTGTTCACCCGGCTGCAGCCCAATCCGGCTGTGGATGCGAACCGCTTCCGCTTTGTGCCGCCTGCAGGGGCAGACGTCATTGGCGAGCGCTGATTCCCCAGCGGCCCGCGACCGGCAATGAGCGATCTGTTCGAGGCCCTGGAGCCGCCGCGGGTGCCGCTGGCCGAGCGCATGCGCCCGGCTGCGCTCGACGAGGTGGCGGGGCAGCTACATCTGCTCGGGTCGGGCAAGCCATTGCGCCTCGCGTTCGAGTCCGGCCAGCCGCATTCGATGATCCTGTGGGGGCCGCCCGGGGTGGGCAAGACCACGCTGGCGCGGCTGATGGCAAAGGGCTTCGACGCTGAATTTGTCGCCCTGTCGGCGGTGTTTGCCGGGGTCAAGGAGATCCGCGAGGCGATCCAGCAGGCCCAGGCAGCCAAGGCGCGCGGGCGCCACACCATTTTGTTCGTGGACGAGGTGCACCGTTTTAACAAGTCGCAGCAGGATGCCTTCTTGCCCTATGTGGAACAGGGGCTGGTCACCTTCATCGGTGCGACCACCGAGAACCCTTCGTTCGAGGTGAACTCGGCGCTGTTGTCGCGTGCCTCAGTGTATGTGCTGGCGCCGCTCGATACGGCGGCAATGACGAGCCTGTTCGAGCGCGCGCGGGCGGTAGCCTGCCCCGAACTGAACATCGACGACGATGCGCGCGAACGGATGATCGGCTTTGCCGATGGCGATGCGCGCCGGCTGATGAATCTCGTCGAGCAGGTCCAGGTCGCAGCCGGCATGGCGGGCGTGAATCCGGTGGACGCCGGCTTTGTCGAGCAGGCCCTGTCGCAGAACCTGCGCCGCTTCGACAAGGGGGGCGAGGCGTTCTACGATCAGATCTCGGCGCTGCACAAGTCGGTGCGCGGCTCCAATCCCGATGCGTCCTTGTACTGGCTGTGCCGCATGCTGGACGGAGGTGCCGATCCGCATTATCTCGGGCGTCGTCTGGTGCGGATGGCGGTGGAGGATATCGGTCTGGCAGACCCGCGTGCGCTGGAGATCTGTCTCAACGCGTGTGCCGCGTATGAGCGGCTGGGCTCGCCGGAGGGCGAACTGGCGCTCGCGCAGGCAACGGTGTTTCTCGCTTGTGCGGCCAAGTCGAACGCGGTGTACAAGGCTTACAACGCAGCCCGCAAACAGGTTGCGGAAGGGGGCTCACAGCCGGTGCCGCTGCATCTGCGCAACGCGCCCACCAAGCTGATGAAATCGCTCGGTTACGGCAAGACCTACCGCTACGCCCATGACGAACCCGAAGCCTATGCGGCAGGCGAAACTTACCTCCCCGACGGCATGGCTGCACCGGGCTGGTATCAGCCGACGCCACGGGGTATGGAGGCCAAAATCGCCGAAAAACTCGCTCACTTGCGCCAGCTTGATGAAAAAGCGGGCGCAGCGGTCAGTACCGAGCCTCCCCCGTGCTGACCGCAGCGGGCGTCAATCGAAAGCGGGGATTTTAGTGCGGCAGTGGGTGATCCGACATGAACCGCGCACACTGGGAGCGCGCATGTTCGGCTTTCTCGACTTCGCCCCGGGCGTCTGCCTTCTCGATCAGATCAAGCATGTATTGGGTCAAAAGCACCACGCCCTCAGGGGTTTGTACCATCCCGCAGGCAACCTGTGCGGCCGCCGCATCGGGGATCCCTTCGTGTTCAGCAATAAGCGCAACTTCGTCGTCGGTTAAATCGCAGTAGTCCAGGCAGTCACGAATAGATAGCATGCAGTTCTCCTCCGGTTGATTGCTGTCTGACGCAGCTCAGTTTCCCCCCTCAATCTTAAGTCAATGAGCTTCAAATGCAAGAAAAGTTTCTTGTGGGAATCTATTTAAGCGATTGATTAATATAATGAAATTGTGCAGTGCCACATAATGTCGCTGTATGTAAGAATCATTACTGGTCAGGGGCTTGACTGCCTGATCTGAACGACTGCCTTAACAAGCTCGTACAAACCATTGAACTAAAACCGATTCAGGAATTTTCGATGCTCGATATCCAGATGCTCCGCACCCAACTCGATGTGGTGGCTGCTCGCCTGGTCACCCGTGGCCTGCAACTCGACACCGCCGCTTTCCTCGCACTCGAGGATGAGCGCAAGCAACTCCAGACCCGCACTCAGGACCTGCAGGCCCGCCGTAACAGCCTGTCCAAGCAGATTGGGATGCTCAAGGGCAAGGGCGAGGACGCCTCCGCCGTGATGGCAGAAGTGGGACAGCTGGGTGACGAACTCAAGGCCTGCGAACAGGCCCTGCCGGGGGTGCTGGAGCGCATGAACGCCTTTCTCGCCGGTCTGCCCAACCTGCCGCAGGAGAGCGTGCCGGTAGGCGAGGACGAAGCCGGCAATGTCGAAGTGCGCCGCTGGGGCACCCCGGCACGCTTCGATTTCGAGGTCAGGGACCACGTCGATGTGGGCGCTGCACTCGGCCTCGACTTCGATACCGGCGCCAGGCTGTCGGGCTCGCGCTTCACCTTCATGCGCGGCCAGGTTGCTCGTCTGCACCGCGCGCTTGCCCAGTTCATGCTCGACACCCAGACCACCGAGCACGGCTACACCGAGTGCTACACGCCGTACATCGTCAACCGCGAGGTATTGGTGGGCACCGGGCAGTTACCCAAGTTCAAGGACGACATGTTCTGGGTGCTGCGCGGTGGTGACGAGGAGGGTGCCGAGCAGTATCTGATCTCGACCTCGGAGATCTCGCTGACCAACAGCGTGCGCGAGCAGGTGCTGGCGCTCGATGCGCTGCCGATCAAGCTCACCGCACACAGCCCGTGCTTTCGCTCCGAGGCCGGAAGCGGCGGGCGCGACATCCGCGGCCTGATCCGCCAGCATCAGTTCGACAAGGTCGAGATGGTGCAGATCGTGGCGCCCGAGCACAGCGATGCGGCGCTCGAGGAAATGGTCGGTCATGCCGAAGCCATTCTGCAAAAGCTCGAACTGCCTTACCGGGTGATCACGCTATGCACCGGCGACATGGGTTTCTCGGCCGCCCGCACCTACGATCTCGAAGTGTGGCTGCCGGCGCAGAACACCTATCGCGAAATCTCGAGCTGCTCCAACTGCGAAGCCTTCCAGGCGCGCCGCATGCAGGCTCGGTTCAAGAATGCACAGGGCAAGAACGAACTGGTGCACACGCTCAACGGTTCGGGGCTTGCGGTGGGGCGCACGCTGGTCGCCGTACTGGAGAACTACCAGCGTGCAGACGGTTCGGTGCAGGTGCCCAAGGTGCTGCAGCCCTATATGGGCGGCGTGGAAGTGCTGAGGCCGGACGCCTGATCCGGCGCGTTTTCGCTGCCGCTCGGACTTGAATCCGACCGGCTGTCAGTCCTGCCGGCTCAGGCGTAGTTGCGGTGAGCCGAGCAAGGGCGGGCTCAGCGATTCGATGCGGCTCAGAATGTCGTAATAGTTGCGGATGTTCTCGGTCATGATCAGGGCCTCGCCGCCGCGTGCGGGACCCGACTTGAGCCGGGCCGCGTACTCCGGGCGCGACATCAGCGGCAGCACCGACTTGATGTCCCACCACGAGGTTTCATCCTTGCCCAGGCGCCGTGCAATGGCGCGCGCACCGTTGAAGTGTCCCATGCCGAGGTTGTAGGCGGCGGTTGCCATCCACAATCGGTCCGGATCGGGAATTTCGTCGGGCAACTGGCCTTCCAGCATCGAGATGTAGCGCGCCCCCCCGAGGATGCTCTGGCGGGCGTCCAGGCGGTCGCTCACGCCGAGCCGGTCGGCGGTGTCGGCGGTCAGCATCATGATGCCGCGCACCCCGGTTCGGGATACCGCGGCCGGATCCCAGTGCGATTCCTGGTAGGAGAGTGCTGCCAGATAGCGCCAATCGACGCCGGTCTTATCCTCGGCTTCCTTGAAGTGGCGCAGGAAGCGGGGCAGACGATCCTGAGTTCGGGCGAGAAAGGTCGTGATGTCCTGCTCGTTGAGGCGACGAACGTGACCAAAGTAGCGGTCGGCGATGCGCGCAAGCATGCCGTCGGACTGCGCCGCAGACAGAAAGGTGGCAATCTGCTGCGCAAGCCCGCCGTCATCATCCAGCGGCAAAGCCCAGGCAACATGGCTTTTCACCGGCAGGTCGTAGGCCAGGGTCAATATGGGCGACACCTGTGCCGCAAGCGCATAGTGAATGCGATCTGTCGCCACCAGATCCAGTTCGCCCTCGGCCATCTTCGCCAGCAGTGCCTGATCGTCGGTGCGCCGAGCGTAATGTGCGGTCAGGGTCGGAACCCGTTTGCGGATTCGTTCTATCGCCTCGGCGGCAAGTGTTCCGCGCCGCACGCTCACTGTTCGATCGGCCAGATCTGCCTCGCGTGCAATCGCCGGGCTGTCCGAGCGACTGGCGAGCACGAAATCCACTTCGCGCAGCGGTGCAGACCAGCTAAGAGGAAAACGTTCGTTGCGGGCCAGCCCCGCAGCAGCAAGGTGCGCCTTGCCGGTCAGGACGGCATCGATCGCCCGCACCGAATCCGGATAAACCACAAAGCGTACCGGCACCCCCAATGCCTCGCCAAGCTTGAGCAACAGGTCGTGTTCGAAACCGGAGGTGTTGCCATCCCCGTCCTCACGGTAGGAAATGGCATCCTCCCGCGTCGCCACCCTCAATTCGCCCAGTGTCCTGTAATCCGCCAGGCGTACAGATTCCTGCGGGCTGCAGGCGGCAAGGAGCAGGGTGGCAAGAACGAGCAGGAATAGGCGCAAGGCAGAGGTCCGCAAATCTGGGTCTCGGATTCTGCGCGCGAGCGCCAAGATCTGCAATCCGCCGCCAGGCCGTGTTGCAACGCGCAAAAGGATATTGATAAAAGTCATGATCCGGGTCGCGATGGACTGATACATTAGCGATTCATTAAGTTCTAACGGAGCTCGCATGTCCAAATCCTTTGTTCAGATCACCACCGACGTCTCCCGGGCGCTGGAGTCCATGCGTACCGAGGTGCCCGATACCATGCAGGGCTTCAGTGCCATGGCCAAAGCCTCAATGAAGGCCGGTGCCCTGTCCGCGCTCGACAAGGAGCTGATCGCACTCGCCATCGGCGTGACCTCGCGCTGCGACGCCTGCGTCGGTTTCCATGTGAAGGCGCTCATCCGGCTCGGCGTGACGCGCGACCAACTGATGGAAACGCTGGCCGTGTGCACCTATATGGGCGGTGGCCCGGCGCTGATGTACGCCGCGGAAGCTGTCCGCGCATTCGAAGAGATGTCCCCCACGCGCGAAAACGTCACCGCATAGCTGTATTTTTTTTCCGAATACATCTACAATGCGCGGCTTCGAGCGGAGAGGTGGCAGAGTGGTCGAATGTACCTGACTCGAAATCAGGCGTACCGCAAGGTACCGTGGGTTCGAATCCCACCCTCTCCGCCAAAAAATAAATTAAGCCCATGTTTCTGTGGGCTTTTTTATTTTTTGTGCAGTATCGACTATCAATCCATCTCACCAAATGTCACTTGGTTGGGAGCTTGCCGCGCACGCTCCACTTCGGTGCCATGCTCGCCTCCACCGCAGCGTATTTCGGCCGCTGCGTCGACACTTCTACGCCAAAACCCGCGTCTACACCTTCGGTTCGGCCCGCGCCGCCGCCTTGCTGTCGACGGAGCCGCTCCCTCAGCTCGCGTCAATCGCGGTCTATCTCGGCCAAATCAGCTCAGGAATTTCTTGCTGATTTCCTCGGGTGACAGAGGCATCCCCAGCAAGAAACCCTGCGCGGTCTGGCAGCCAAGCGTGCGCAGTGCCTCGAATTGCTGCTGGGTTTCTACGCCCTCGGCGACTACCGACAGCCCGAGCGTACGTGACATCGCGATGATGGTCTGGGCAATTGCGCGATCGTCGGGGTTGCTGGCGATCTCGTCCACAAAGCTCCGGTCAATTTTCAATTCGTCGAGGGGATAGCTGCGCAGGTAGGACAATGACGAGTACCCTGTGCCGAAATCATCGATGCTGAGCGCAACCCCCAGTGCCTTGAGGTCGCGCAGTATCCTGCGTGCGTGATCCGGATTGACCATCAGCGCCGTCTCGGTCAGCTCTATCGTGATCTGCTCGGCACTGAGGTGGTAGTGATCGAGCAGGCGCCGAATTGAGTTTGGCACGTGTGAGCGGCGCAATTGTTCGGCCGAGACATTGATCGAAAGGCGCGGAACATCATGACCCTGGGCCTGCCACGAGGCCATCTGGCGCAGTGCCGCGTCTGCGATCCACTCGCCGACATGGTCGATCAGGCCAGCCTTCTCG
>JAUSOD010000066.1 GCA_030656215.1 Azoarcus sp. | reverse complement strand
GGATGAGCTGGGCTTCAATCTGGTCGGTTACGGCTGCACGACTTGTATTGGTAATTCGGGGCCGCTGCCGGATGCGGTGTCTGCGGCCGTGAATGATCACGATCTGGTGGTTTCTGCGGTGTTGTCGGGTAATCGCAACTTTGAAGGGCGGGTGCATCAGCATGTGAAGGCCAACTGGCTGGCTTCGCCGCCGTTGGTCGTGGCTTACGCCTTGGCTGGCAATACGCGGATGAACCTGCTGGAAGATCCGCTGGGCCTGGATAAGGATAACAAGCCGGTGTTCCTGCGTGACCTGTGGCCGAGCAATGCGGAGATCGCCGAGGCGGTGGCGCTGGTGGAAGACAGCATGTTCCGTGAGCGCTATGCCGATGTGTTCAGCGGCGACGAACATTGGCAGTCGATCCCGGTAGCAGAAGGCGCGACCTACGCGTGGAAGGACGATTCCACCTATGTGAAGAATCCGCCGTATTTCGAGCAGATCGACCAACCGATCCAGGCGCTCAAACCGGTCAAACAGGCGCGGGTGCTGGCGGTGTTCGGTGACTCGATCACCACTGACCACATCTCGCCGGCGGGCAATATCAAGGCCAGCTCACCGGCCGGTGAATACCTGCAGAGCCTGGGTGTAAGCCCGGAGGACTTCAACTCCTACGGTTCACGCCGCGGCAACCACGAAGTGATGATGCGCGGCACTTTTGCCAACATCCGTATCCGTAACCGCATGCTGGGAGGCGAAGAGGGCGGCGAGACCATTCATGCGCCAAGCGGCGAGCGGATGCCCATCTATGATGCAGCCATGCGCTATCAACAGGATGCCACGCCGCTGGTGATATTCGCCGGCAAGGAATACGGCACCGGCTCTAGCCGCGACTGGGCTGCCAAGGGCACCAATCTGCTGGGGATCAAGGCGGTGATAGCCGAGAGCTTCGAGCGCATTCACCGTTCTAACCTGGTTGGTATGGGCGTGTTGCCGCTGCAGTTTGTTGATGGGCAGAACGTTGGCGCGTTGATGCTGGACGGGCATGAAGTCATTGAGATCGAAGGCATCGACGACAACCTGCGGCCGGGGCAGACGCTGAACGTGACCGCAACGCGGCCCGATGGCGAGCGGGTGTGTTTTGAGGTGTTGTGCCGGATTGATACGAGCAATGAAATTGACTACTTCAAGGCCGGTGGGATTTTGCACTTTGTATTGCGCGAGTTGATAGCCGAGGCATAAGGCGGGAGTTCGTGCGGCCCGGCGGGGCGCTTCAGCCGCTGGGCCGCACGAAAAGCCGAATGGATCCCCGCGTTCGCGAGGATGACGGTTTTGAGGGGGCTGGTTTTGTTGGCGGTGGAGTATTCTGCGTTCCAATGCCCCCCGTCATTCCCGCTCAGGCGGGAATCCATTTTGACGTTGGTTTGGGGCGTTACCCCCGGTGTCAGGGTAGTTGTCGCCTGATCGGTTTTACCCAAATCTAATCCCGGGGACGGTATGAGTCACGCAATGCCGAGTTACGCACCAGAGCGCAAAGAAGCGTTATTGAGAAAGCTATTACCTCCGCACAACCTGTCGGTCGCCGAACTGGCCCGGCAGGAAGGCATGTCCGAGCAGACACTATATAATTGGCGCAAACAAGCCAAGGCTGGAGGAGCTGCTGTGCCCGGAGATCAAAAGCTGACTGACAACTGGTCTGCAGAAGCCAAGTTGGCAGTCGTTATCGAAACCGCGCCTCTCTCAGAAATTCAACTGAGCGAATACTGCCGCAGCAAAGGGCTTTACCCTCAGCAGGTTAAGGCCTGGAAGACGGCCTGCTTGACCGGCCAGCACAGTGCCAAAGCGCAAAGCCAGGCTGATCGCGAACAGGCCAAGGCCGACAAGAAGCGCATCCGGGAGTTGGAGCGCGAGCTCAATCGCAAGGAAAAGGCGCTGGCAGAAGCCGCAGCCCTGCTGGTACTGCGAAAAAAGCTCAATGCCTACTGGGGCGACGACAGCGAGGACAGTTGACCTCGCTGCCAGTCAGGCAGACCTATGTCGGATGGCTCACCGAGGCCATTACCAACGGCGCTCGTAAGCGACGTGCATGTGACGAGCTCGGCATTAGCTTGCGCACCTTCCAGCGCTGGACTGAGGAAAGCACCATGAAGGCTGACGGTCGGATTACCGCGCTACGCCCCACTCCGGCTAATGCCCTGACAGATGCTGAACGTCAGACCATCCTTGAGGTGTGTAACAGCGAGGAGTTTGGCCATTTGCCGCCCAGCCAGATTGTTCCGCGCTTGGCAGATCAGGGGCGCTATATCGCCTCTGAGAGCAGCTTTTACCGAGTGCTACATGCGGCCAACCAGCAGTATCGTCGTGGCCGTAGTCATCCACCGCACCGGCATCCGGCGCCGACAACGCATGTTGCTGGCGGACCTAACCAGGTGTGGTCCTGGGACATCACCTATTTACCATCACCGGTACGGGGTCAGTATTACTACCTGTACCTGATTGAGGACATCTACAGCCGCAAGGCGGTTGGCTGGGAAGTCCATAGTGCCGAGTCTGGAGAGGACGCAGCGGCTCTACTGCAACGTAGTGTCCTCAGCGAGAAATGCCTGCGCAAGCCGCTGGTACTGCACTCTGATAACGGCGCACCGATGAAGTCTGTCACCTTGTTGAGCAAGATGAACGATCTGGGTGTCACGCCTTCGCGCGGTAGGCCACGAGTGAGCAATGATAACGCCTTCTCGGAGTCGCTGTTCCGAACCTTGAAATACTGCCCTCAATGGCCGCAGAACGGCTTTGCGAACCTGGATGTGGCAAGGGCCTGGGTCAGAGACTTCATGCGCTGGTACAACACCGAGCATCGGCATAGTCGTATCCGCTTCGTGACGCCTGCACAGCGGCATCAGGGCCTGGATGTTGCCGTTCTGGCAAAGCGACACGAAGTGTATAAACGGGCCTGTGCTGAACGGCCGGAGCGCTGGTCACAGCATACGAGAAACTGGCAGCCTGTCGGGGATGTAGCACTGAACCCTGAGAGGCTTGAAGTAGCGCAGAAGGAAGCTGCGTAAATGAATGGTCTACACGACAACTACGTTGACAAACACCGGGCAGGCGCGCAGGAAGTTGTCGCGGCAGCTGTGCATGTAGCGCTTGTCGAGGGCGTAGCGCACGGTGTTGCTTTCCTGGGCGCAGGCGCCGCCGAGGGTGTCGTGACGGCCACAGGTGTCGGCGACTATGCTCAGCAGTGGATTGCCCAGGTTGGAGTAGAGCACCGTTCCGGAAGTCAGATAGACGCTGCTCTGTCTGCGCAGGGTGCGCTGCGGGTCGAAGCGTTCGCGCGGGTTGGCGGCGCTGAAGAACAGCGTGTCGACCGCCTGATTGCCTT
>JAUSOD010000064.1 GCA_030656215.1 Azoarcus sp. | reverse complement strand
ACGGCGATGCGCAACAACGAGGTGGAAACCTTCGCGCCGATTCTTTACTGCTTCGACTACCGTGATCTGGACGAGGCGATCGCGCGTCAGAATGCGGTGCCGCAGGGCTTGTCGTCGGCGATTTTCACCACGGACATGCGTGAGGCGGAGTATTTCGTGTCGGTCGGGGGCAGCGATTGCGGCATCGCCAACGTCAATGTCGGTACCAGCGGTGCGGAAGTCGGCGCGGCCTTTGGTGGCGAGAAGGAGACCGGTGGCGGGCGAGAGTCCGGTTCGGATGCCTGGCGTGTGTACATGCGGCGCTCTACCGCGACCATCAATTACTCGTCCGCGCTGCCGCTGGCGCAGGGAATACGCTTCGATCCGGGCTAAGTCTCGCGGCGAGGCAGCGAATGAGTGAGCCTTAAAGCTTGCTTATATGTACAAAGGCGGGAAAATGAGGCCCCAGATTTCTTCCCGGTTCCCTCGCATGCCCATCGTCGCTGCCCGCTGTCTGTCGTTCGTTTCCGCTGCCATTCTCATCGCGGCCCTCGCCGCGTGCTCGCGGGAATCGGTGCCGCCGCCACCGGCTGCGGAAGCCGGCGTGGTGCAAGTGATGACCGAACCCGGCGATGCCGAGATCCTGATCGACGGACGCAGTCATGGCCGCAGCCCGGCCGAGGCGGGCAGCGCACTGGCAATCCGCTTGCCGAGCGGAGATTACACCCTGGATGCGCGCAAGCCGGTGGATGAACACATCGACCTCGTCGGCCGGCTCGAATACCGGCACTCGGCAGACAAGCCCATGCCGCCGGTGACGATCCAGCTGGCGCAGCGGCTGACCCCTGCGGGCGAGGCCTTCATGGTCGAGCAGCAGCAGCGGCTGAACGCACGTGAGCAGGAGATAGTGGCCCGCTTCGACGTGCACGAAGACGGTACCGCGACCGATATGCAGAGTGGGCTGATGTGGATGCGGTGCAGCGTCGGACAGGAATGGACCGGTCAGCGCTGCAGCGGCGAGGTGCTCCGCCTGAGCTGGAACCAGGCCTTGAAAGCGGGTGAGGACATGGTGTTTGCCGGCAAGGACGACTGGCGGCTGCCCACGCGCGAGGAGCTCTACACCCTGGTCTATTGCAGCTCTGGGCGGCGTTTTGCGCTGGATGCCGAGGGCGGCTCCGGTGCCTGCGAGGGAACCTACAGGAAACCTGTCATCCTCGATGCGGTGTTTCCCGACACGCCATTGGCAAACTACTGGTCGAGCACGCCGAACGAAATGTTCTCGTACAAGGCGTGGGGGGTGGCGTTTGTGAGCGGCTTGATTGGCGCCGGGAGCAGGACCGAGTACGTTGCCGCCCGTCTGGTGAGGTCTGCCCGCCCGGCGGAGTGAGCCAGCCTAGCCGCGAACGGCGGTGCGATCGTGCTGGCGGGCGGTGACCGGCGTCGCCTCCGGTGGGCGACGTACCGGAGACGTTACCGAAAGCTCCGTTCAGCCCTTGGCTGCGCGGGCGGCTTCGACTTCTTCCGGGCGCAGCTTGGCGGCGAGCTTGTCCAGCACGCCGTTCACGAAGCGGTGCCCGTCGGTGCCGCCATAGCTCTTGGCCAGCTCGATCGCCTCGTTGATCACCACCCGATAGGGGGTTTCGAGGTTGTGGCGAAGTTCGTGCGCGCCAAGCAGCAGGATGGCGTGTTCGATCGGCGACAATTCGGCCACCGGGCGGCTGAGCAGCGGCGCAAACGAGGTCCGCAGGTCGTCCGCGTTCTCCAGTGTGCCGCGCAGCAGGCTGACGAAGAGTTCGCGGTCGAGCTTGTCGAGGCTCTCGGTGTCGGTTTCGAGATGTTTTTGCACCGCCGTCATCGAGTTGCCCGACAGCAGCCACTGGTACACCCCTTGCAGTGCAAGTTCGCGTGCGCGGCGACGGGCCATCTTGCTCATGGCAGAACCTTCATGAGATTGGCCATCTCGACCGCGGCGCGGGCGCAGTCGCTGCCCTTTTCCTGCATGCGTGAAAGTGCCTGATCGTCGTCCTCGGTGGTGAGCACGCCGTTGGCGACCGGTATGCCGGTGTCGAGAACGACGCGGGTGATGGCCGCGCCCATCTCGTTGGAGACCAGCTCGAAGTGATAGGTCTCGCCGCGTATCACCGCGCCGAGCGCAACCAGGGCGTCGAACTTGCCGCTTTTTGCCAGGCGCTGCAGTACCAGCGGTATCTCCAGCGCGCCGGGCACGGTAACGATGCGGATCAGGTCGGGGGCGACGCCGAGTGCGAGCAGTTCGGCAGTGCACGCCGACAGCAGGCCTTCACACACGTCCTGGTTGAAGCGGCTCATGACCACACCGACTCGCAGGCTCCTGCCTTCTAGGTCGATGTCGTATTCCTGGATGTTGTCGTAACGGGGCATGGTTTTGATTGTGTCTGGTATGAGTTGGGGAGCGGCCCCGGCGGTGGTGGATGAACCGTGGCGCGGCCGCAGCGGTGCAGCTTAATCCTGGTCGACGAAGCCGGTGATCTCCAGACCGAAGCCGGTCATGCTCGGGATCTTGCGCGGACTGGCGAGCAGGCGCATTTTTCCGACCTTGAGCGCACGCAGGATCTGGGCGCCGACGCCGAACAGGCGTGCATCCCATTTCACCGGGCGATCGAGGGTGCCGCTCAGGCTCGCAAGCAACTCGCGGCCGGACTGCGGCCGGTACAGCAGCACGATCACGCCGGCCTCGGCAGCCGCCAGCGCGGCGAGTGCGGAATTGACCGGGAAGCTATGGCGACCGCTGTCGGGGTCGAGGAAGTCGACCACCGAAATCGGCTCGTGCACGCGCACCAGAGTCTCGCGCTCGGGGCTGATGTCGCCGCGGCTCAGCGCGAAATGCACATCGCCCGAGGTCTTGTCCTCGAAGGCGGACAGGCGGAAACGGCCATGCGGTGTGTCCACTTCCTTCTCGGCAACCTGTTCGACCAGGTGCTCGGTGGCTGCGCGGTATTCGATCAGGTCGCGGATCGCGCCGATCTTCAGGCCGTGTTCCTTGCCGAACTCGATCAGGTCAGGCAGACGGGCCATGGTGCCGTCATCCTTGAGGATTTCGCAGATCACCGAAGCGGGTTCCAGTCCGGCGAGCTGGGCGAGGTCGCAGCCGGCCTCGGTGTGGCCGGCACGGATTAGCACGCCGCCCTTCTGTGCGGTCAGCGGGAAGATGTGGCCGGGCATCACGATGTCGTCCGGCTTGGCGTGGCGGGCGACGGCCACCTGCACGGTGCGGGCGCGGTCCTGCGCCGAGATGCCGGTGGTGACGCCGCTGGCGGCTTCGATCGAGGTGGTGAAGGCGGTGCCATGCGGGGTGCGGTTGTCGCGCACCATCTGCTGCAGGCCGAGCTGGCGGCAGCGCTCGTCGGTCAGCGTCAGGCAGATCAGGCCACGGCCGAATCGGGCCATGAAGTTCACTGCTTCGGGGGTGACGAACTCGGCGGCCATCACGAGGTCGCCCTCGTTCTCGCGGTCTTCCTCGTCGACGAGAATCACCATCTTGCCGGCCTTGATGTCGGCGATGATGTCGGTAATCGGAGCCAATGCGCTCATGTGCTGTTTCCTGGTGGGGGTGCGGGTCAGGCTTGTGTCGCCTGCTCTTCTTCGGTGCGCCAGGCGAGCATGCGCTCGACATAGCGGGCAATGAGGTCGATCTCGAGATTGACCCGGCTGCCGGTTTTCAGATGCTTGAGGTTGGTGACCTCGATTGTGTGCGGGATCAGGTTGATCGAGAAATCCTGCCGCTCGACCCAGTTCACCGTGAGGCTGACGCCATTGACGGTGACCGAGCCCTTCTTCGCGATGTAGCCGGCGATTGCCGCCGGGGCGCGGATCACCAGTTCGTGGCTCTCACCGATGGGCTCGAACTTCACCACTTCACCAACGCCGTCCACGTGGCCGGTCACCAGATGGCCGCCGAGGCGGTCGGCCATCCGTAGCGCCTTCTCGAGGTTGACCTCGCCGCCGGCCTGATCCAGCCCGACGGTGCAGTTCAGGGTCTCGCGCGAGACGTCGAATTTAACCTTTGCGCCGTCGCGCGCGATCACGGTCAGGCACACGCCGCTGTTGGCGATGCTGTCGCCGACGATGACGTCGGCAAGATCCAGGCCATTGGTGTCGACGGTGAGCCGCACGCCATCGGCGAGTGCTTCGATGTGTTCAATGCGGCCGACGGCCGCTACGATGCCGGAGAACATGAAGGGATTGAATGAAAAGGGGAAAGCGGGATTGTAGGCGAAACACGAGTGTTCGGCGCGTTTCACGCCCCGAACACCATTACAGTGCGCGTTCGAGTATCGCGCCAAACGGCGCCGCCTTCATGAAGCCGACCACGCGCAACCCCTCGCGCTCCTCGCCTTGCGGGTCGAAGAAGATGATGCCGGGCGGGCCGAACAGGCCGAAGCGCTTGAGCAGCGCCTTGTGCTCCTCGGTGTTGGCGGTGACGTCGGCCTTGAGCAGCAGCATCCGGCCCATGCGCTCGGCCACCTGCGGGTCGGAGAAGGTGTAGCGTTCCATCTCCTTGCACGACACGCACCAGTCGGCGTAGAAATCGAGCATCACCGGGCGGTCGGCTGCGGCCAGGCGGGCGTCGAGTTCGGCTACCGAGCTGACCTTGTCGAATGTCGGCAGGCGATCCGCTGCGGCGGCCGTGGTGCGCAGCACCGCCAGCGGCTGTAGCGGATCGCGCGATCCGGCCAGCGCGCCGATCAGCATCGCCGCGCCGCCGATCAGCAAGACCACGCCCACGCCCTTCCAGAAGCGCTGCCAGCCTTTGGCGTGCGCGGGCAGCGGGTCGATCGCGTGCAGGAAGATGGCCGAGAACAGCAACAGCGCCGCCCACGCCAGCATGCTCACCAGCGGCGGCAGTACCGGCATCAGCAGCCAGATCGCGACCGCAAGCAGCATCACGCCGAAGGCCTTCTTGACCCCTTCCATCCACGGGCCCACCTTGGGCAGCACCGAGCGCGCCGCGAGCCCGACCGCCAGCAGCGGCGCACCCATGCCCAGCGCCATGCAGAACAGGGCAAGGCCACCGAGCACGGCGTCGCCGGTCTGTGCGATGTAGAGCAGGGCACCGGCCAGCGGCGCAGCCACGCAGGGGCCGACGATCAGTGCCGACAGCACGCCCATCACCGCCACCCCGCCGAGCTGCCCACCCTTGCTGTGGCTGGCGGTGTCGGCCAGTTTGCTCTGCATCGAGGACGGCAACTGCAGTTCATAGAAACCGAACATCGACAGCGACAGCGCGACAAACACCAGCGCGAAGGCCGACAGCACCCATACGTTTTGCAGCGCGGCAACCAGCAGGGTGCCGGTGAGACCGGCGGCCACGCCCGCCGCAGCATAGGTGATTGCCATGCCCAGCACATAGACCAGCGAGAGCACGAAGGCCCGTCCGCGCGAGATGTGGTGGCCGTGGCCGACGATGATGCCGGACAGAATCGGGATCATCGGGAAGGTGCAGGGCGTGAACGCCAGCAGCAGGCCGAAGCCGAAGAAGCTCACCAGCACCAGCGGCACGCTCGCATCCTTGAGCAGCCCGGCGATACGGCCGCTTTCGTCGCCACTCATGTCCGTGTCGTCCGTGGCCGGAAGGGCACTACCGCTGCCACCTCCTGCAACGGCCCGGTCGAGCGCGCTCGCGATCAGGCTGCCGCCTGCGGACGCCGTACTTGCGCTCAGGTCGATATCGGCAGTCTGCTCGGTTGGCGGGTAGCAGATGCCACCGTCCCAGCAGCCCTGGCTGCTCACGATCAGCGTAAAGCGCGTTACCCCCTCGGGCGGGGTGACCGGCACCAGGATGCGCAGCGTGCCGCGGTAGGTTTCCACCTCGCCGAAAAACTCGTCCTGCTTGATCTTGCCTGGCGGGCGCTCCGGCGTGCCCAGGGTGATGGTGGCGGGTTCGGCGTAGAAGCGGAACTTGTCGCCGTAGAGGTAATAGTCCTTTGCAACCTTGAACACCACCTCGACCGTCTGCGGGTCGAGCGCGCGGGCGCTCATCGCAAAGGCCTTCTCCGGCTCGATCGGATCGGCCGCGTGGCCGGGCAGGGAAAACAGGCTCGCCAACATGGCGAGCAGGATCAGCAGACGTTGCATCGTGTTCTTCGTTGTCAGTTGGAGGTCGCGTCCGGCGCGATTCCGGCCGCGACCCAGTCGAGATAGGCGGGCAGACCAAGCTCGATAGGGACTGCAACTATCTCCGGAAGTTCGTAGGGATGTGCGGTGCAGATCGCCGCCTCGAGCGCCGCATAGCGCGTGCGGGTGGTCTTGATCAGCAGCGGTACTTCAGTCGCCGACTCCACCGCGCCCTGCCAGCGATACACCGAGGTGCACGGCGCGAGGATGTTGACGCAGGCGGCCAGGCGCTGTTCGACCAGGTGCTCGGCCAGCATGCGTGCGCTGTCCGTATCTGGCAGATTGGTGAGGACGAGCAAGGTTTCGGGCGTGTCGGCCATGGAGTAAACGGGGCAAACGGTCGGGTCAGGCCGACATTGTCCCAGAGTCCTTCTTCGAGTGTGACGATCGTGATTTCCTTGCGACCGGTTCAGGAGGCATCTGCCACGTTCTTTTGCTGCAGGAGCAACTTGAAGAACGCCTCGGCCGCCGGCGAAAGGGTGTTGTTCTTGCGGTGGATCAGGCAGATCTTTCGCTTGACCACCGGACCGGTCAGGGCAATCCGGCACATACCGGGGCGGGCCCCCTCCCCGAGCGTCGAGGCCGGCAGGATGGCTGTACCCACGCCGGCGGCCACGAGTCCAATCGCGGTGGCGTGGTGTTGTACCTCGTAGGCACCACTCAGGCTGATCCCGCGCTTGGCGAGTTGGTAGTCCATGAAAACGCGGGTTGCGGTCATGCTGCTGACCACGATCAACTCTGCCTCGCGCATGTCGGACCAGGTCACCGACTTCATCTTGCTCAGCGGATGTTCTTCGCGGCAGAAGAACATCAGCGGCTCCTCGAGCATGGGCACCTCGACCAGTTCCGGGTGACGATCAGTCGGGACACCCACGCCGATTTCCGCCTGTCCGTGCAGGACCGCGTCGCGCACCTCGAAGGCGCTGGTGTCTATCAGGCGGATGCGGTTGCCTGGATATATCTCTGCATAGCGCTTGATGACCGCAGGCAGGGCATGCGACGCCATGGTCGGCACGCAGGCAATAGTGAAGCTGCCGCGCGAGTTGCGTGACATGTCCTTCAGTCGCCCTACGGCCATGGTCATTTCGTTGACGATGGCCTTGGCCTGAGGCAGAAATTCGCGGCCCACCGCTGTAAGTTCGACGTAGCGCGTGGTGCGGTCGAGCAGGCGCAGACCGAGATAGGCCTCCAGCTTCTGCACCCGACGGGTGAGCGCGGTCTGGGTGACGTGGAGGTATTCGGCCGCCTTGCTGAACCCGCCCAGCTCGGCGATCACGACAAATGCCTGTATTCCGTCGAAGTCGATCTTCATACACCAACTCCCTCACTGATTCTCGCGGTCATGTTTATCTTATGCGTGAACTGCAATTAAATCATCGTTTATTGCATTTCATCTTTGATGGTGAGCTCATTAGTATTTGCTATATCAACATAAACGACGAGAGCAGGAGGAGGGCCATGAAAAGCATACCTTGCGTACTGATGCGCGGTGGATCATCGAAGGGCCTATTCTTCCGCAGCGATAGTCTTCCCGCGGATCCGGCAGTGCGCGACCGGATGCTGTTGGCGGCGATGGGATCGCCCGACGTCCGTCAGATCGACGGCATGGGCGGTGGCAACGACCTCAGCAGCAAGGTGGTGATCGTCGGCCCGTCGCGCAGTCCGATAGCAGACGTCGAATATCTGTTTGCCCAGGTCTCTGTGGCGCGTGATCTGGTCGACGTGCTGCCCAACAGCGGCAACATGCTCGCCGGCGTTGCTCCGTTCGCACTGGAGCACGGCATCGTGGTGGCCTCGTCCCCGAGCACCACGGTACGCATTCTAAATATCAACAGCGGCAAGGTGGTCGAGGCGACGGTTCAAACACCCGATGGCAAAGTGACTTATAGCGGGAGTTTTCGCATGGATGGCGTGCCTGGTTCGAGCGCGCCCATCAGTCTGAATTTCATCGATCCGGCCGGTACCAGAACCGGCCGTCTGTTGCCCACCGGAAACGCCCGTGACGTGATCGATGGTTTGCCGGTGAGCTGCGTCGATTTTGTCATTCCCATCGTGTTCGTACCGGCGCAGGCATTGGGCAAAAGCGGGCATGAAACGACGCGAGAACTCGACGAAGACACGGACTTCATGCATCGCCTGGAAAGGATCCGGCTCATCGCGGCGCGCATGATGGGGCTCGATGACGCCCCCGGGCGCGGTATTCCAAAGATCGCGTTGATCTCTGCGCCACGGCACGGCGGGACGATTGCGTCGCGCTATTTCGTGCCCGCGAGTTGCCATCCTGTACATGCCGCCTCCGGTGCGCTCGCCCTTGCAGCTGCCTGTCATACAACGGACACAGTTGCCGAGGCCCTGGCCGAGTTCGACTGTGACCAGCCTGCCCTGGTCGTGATTGAACATCCCAGTGGAACCATGACATGCCAACTCGACCTTGTCATAGATCCGCTAAGGGGTGGCCCTCGCATCGCCGGGGCCTCGCTCGTGACTTCGGCGCGGCCCCTCCTGAGCGGCGAGGTCTTCATCGCATACGGGGCCAATCACGAAGGCGGAAATATTGTTGCCTCACTTCCGTTCTGAACGTTTTACCCATCCCGCCGGAGCCGGAGCCGGCATGTCGCGACTCAGCCGTTTCAAGGAAGACATATGAGCACACCAGTGCCCCGCAACTGTTGCATACAAGCCCGCCCGCGATTGATTCAAGCGCGGCACGAAGGGCTGCAATACCCGACTAAATACTGAACCACCTGGAGGAGACATCATGACCATCAAGAAAACCATCAATCGCCGCCGCTTCATAAGCATGACTCTGGCCCTCTCAGCGATCGCCATCGCGGCCCCCGTGCATGCCGAAGCAGTCGATTTCAGCAAGAAGACCATAGAGTTCGTTGTCCCGTTCGGCGTCGGCGGGGGGTCCGACACGTGGGCGCGCTTCAATGCTCCGTACCTGGCGAAGTATTTGCCGGGCAAGCCCAACGTGGTGGTGAAGAACGTGCCGGGGGGTGGGTCTATTACCGGCGCCAACCAGTTTGCATCGCGGGCAAAGTCGGATGGCCTTAGTTTGCTGGGTACGTCGGCGTCCACCCAGTTTCCCTACCTGCTCGGCGACGGGCGGGTCAGGTTCGAATACAAGGACTGGCAGGTGGTGCTGGCCGCGCCTACCGGGGGCGTGGTCTACATCAACAGCAACCTGGGTGCGAAATCGCTTGCGGAGCTTGGCAAGTTGAAGGGCCAGCGCCTGGTCTATGGGAGCCAGGGTTCGACCACACTCGATCTTGTTCCTCTGCTCGCCTTTCGACTGCTGGGTCTCGATGTGAATCATGTTTTTGGCATGAAGAGTCGGGGTGAGGGGCGGCTTGCGTTCGAGCGCGGCGAGGCCAACATCGATTTCCAGACGACTTCGGCTTACCTCAAGAGCTCGATGGGGATGGTCGAGGAGGGCAAGGCCATTCCCCTGTTCACCATGGGTATGCTGGACGATGCCGGCAATCTTGTCCGAGATCCGAACTTTCCCGATCTCCCGCATGTGAGCGAAGCGATCGAGATCGTCAGCGGAAAGCGGCCCGAGGGCGTCGAATGGGAAGCTTTCAAGGCGTTCCTAATTGCAGGTTTCCCCGCACAGAAGCTGATGGTGCTCCCCAAGTCGACGCCCGCTCCGGTAGTCGAGGCGTATCGCGCAGCGGTACGTCAGATGCGGGACGATCCTGAGTATAAGGCGGGTAAGGACGAAGCGCTCGGCGGCTACGAGCAGGTGACCGACTCTGCTGGTGAGGCCTTGTTTGCCGCCGGCACGACCATCGACCCCAAGGCCCGGGACTGGGTGCGCGCGTTGCTCGAGAAAGACTACAACACGCGCTTCTGAAGCTTAAGCAAGGCTTATCGATAGCAGCAAAACCGGGCTTGCCGCAAGGCGAGCCCGGTGGGCGGCTCCGTCCGGAGCATCGCTGCTGCTGCGTTTCGATGACCAACCAAAATGGAGTTTCCAATGCTTGAAGCAATGCAGGGTGCCTTCATAGGCCTACTGTCGTTTGAGCACTTCGCCTACATGCTGTTAGGCATCGTCGTCGGCCTGGGCGTCGGCATCCTGCCCGGCCTGGGTGGCATAGCAGGCATGTCCTTGCTGATGCCATTCATCTATGGCATGGATCCGGTTTCGGCACTTGCCATGTTGGTGGGGATGGTCGCGGTCATCCCGACCGGCGATACCTTCACCTCGGTGCTGATGGGAATCCCGGGATCCAGCGCCAGCCAGGCTACGGTGCTGGATGGATTTCCGCTCGCCAAGAAGGGCCAGGCGGCGCGCGCGCTCAGTGCCGCGTTCTCCGCATCGCTGCTCGGGGGGGTGTTCGGCGCGGTGATGTTGACGGGTTTTGTGGTGGTTGCCAAGCCGCTGATCCTGTCATTCACCACCGCCGAATTGTTCATGTTCGCCCTGCTGGGATTGTCGGTAGTCGGCGTCCTCGCCGGCGAGAGCATCATGCGCGGCGTCATCGCCTGCGGACTTGGTCTCATGGTCGGGGCGATCGGCGCGGCGCCAGCCACGGGTGAGAGTCGCTTCGACCTGGGTCTCGAGTATCTGCAGGACGGCATTCCTCTGGTCATCGTCGGCCTGGGGTTGTTCGCGATTCCCGAAATTGCCGAGTTGATTCGCCGATCGCGACCGATCTCTTCCGGTGGGGGGCTTGGCTCGGGGTGGCTCCAGGGCGTCATGGACACCATGAAGAACTGGTTCCTGGTTCTGCGCTGCTCGGCATTGGGGACCTTTATTGGTGCAATTCCCGGCCTCGGCGGTGGTGTGGTCGACTGGATCGCATACGGGCATGCGGTTCAGACCAGCAAGGACCCGTCTGGCTTTGGCAAAGGTGAGATCCGTGGCGTGATCGCGCCGGAATCGGCCAACAACGCGCTCCAGGGTGGTGCGCTGATGCCCACCTTGCTGTTCGGTATTCCAGGCTCGGGAAGCATGGCGGTGTTCCTCGGGGGCATGGTGTTGCTGGGCATGCAGCCCGGCCCGTCGATGGTCACCAGCGACCTTACCCTCACCTACACCATCGCCTGGACGCTGGCGTTCTCGAGCATCATCGGGGCGGTCATCTGCTTCTTCCTTGCAGTGCCGATTGCACGGCTGACCTTCGTTCCGTTCAACCTGATCGCGCCCTTCATGATCATGGTCATCTGCTTCGCGGCCTTCCAGGCCCGCCAGGACCTGACCGATCTGCTCGTGCTCTTTGCGGTTGGCGTTGTTGGCATCTTTCTGCGCCGATTCGGTTGGCCGCGGCCCGCCTTTCTGATCGGCTTCGTGCTCTCGGGCCAGGTCGAGAACTACCTTTATCAGGCGCTGCAGTTCTACGGCTGGAGCTTCGTGCAGCGGCCAGGGGTGCTGATCATTGGTGCGCTGGCGATCGTGTCCACGCTGATGGCATTGCGGAGTCGAGTGTCCGAAGAGGGCTCCGTAGCAAAGGAGGCTCGTGGCGAGACCTTGCAGAAGCCAGCGCTTGGCGGCGAATCCAAGGCCGAGCGGCGTCCGCAACTCGTGTTTGCCGGCTTGCTTCTGCTGACGTTCATATACGGCGTCAGCAGCAGCGCGCCCCTGTCCTTCCTCGGTTCCGTGTTCCCGTTCTATACGTCGGTCCTGATGGTCGGCTTCAGCGCCTACATCGTCATGATGCTGGCTGTGGCCAAGCCCGGTCACTCCGCGCACTTCGATCAGGAGCTTGCGGCGAGGGTTCAGGGGGCACACGACGGAACCAGCATATGGCCGTCGGTCGGGTGGTTCGTGATGCTGTTCGGTTTGACGGCAGTCGTCGGTTTCATCATCGCGGTCAGCGTGTTCATCACGACCTTCCTGCTCGCCAGGACCACGCTCGGGACAGTTCGCAGCCTGATCTACATGGCCCTTTGCATCACATTCATGTGCACCCTCGGCCATTTCCTGACCCTGGACTTTCCGGGAGGCGTACTGCAGCACTACGTCGAATTGCCGTGGCCACTCAAGTAAGTATCCGCAACCTTGAATCGCTCCCTTGCCGCAGCCTGAATTATTTGGGCGGCGGCGAGGCAAGCCCATCGATATCTCATGACACAGGAGACCGCAAATGAATCTCAAAGAATGGATCGGCCGCTCGGAGGAAGTCTCCGACATCGCCACCGCCACCCCCTATGCCGCACTGGCGGCCACCTTCGACCGTCCCGCCGAGCGCCCGGCCGTCGGCACCCCGTTGCCGGCGCTGTGGCACTGGCTGTACTTCCTGCCGCTGCACCGCCAGTCGGAGATCGGCCCCGACGGCCATGCCAAACGCGGCGGCTTCCTGCCCCCGGTGCCGCTGCCGCGGCGGATGTGGGCCGGCAGCCAGTTCGAGTTCCACAAGCCGCTGGCGATCGGTGACGTGATGACGCGGACATCTACCATCCACGACGTCAGCGAGAAGACCGGCCGTACCGGTCCGTTGGTGTTCGTCAAGGTGCGCCATGAGATCCGCCGTGGCGGCGAAACCGACATCGCGCTGACCGAGTTCCATGACATCGTCTATCGCGAGGCGCCCAAACCCGACGACGTCGCCCCGCCGCCGAAAGCCGCGCCGGCGAGCTCGACCTGGGAGAAGAAGTGGGTGCCCGACGACGTGCTGCTGTTCCGCTACTCGGCACTGACCTTCAACGGCCACCGCATCCACTACGACCGCAAGTATGTGACCGAGGTCGAGGGTTATCCCGGCCTGATCGTGCATGGGCCGATGATCGCGACGCTGCTGCTGGATCTGCTGCGTCACCAGATGCCCGACGCGGTGGTGGCGCGCTACGAGTTCCGCGCCGTACGCCCGGTGTTCGACATCAACCACTTCTTCGTCTGCGGCGAACCGCAGGCCGACGGCAAGTCCATCCGCTTGTGGGCCAAGGACCACGAGGGCTGGCTGACGATGGAAGCCACCGCAGTAATCAAGTGAGGAACGCCCGATGAGACCCCTGGAAGGTATTACCGTCGTCACCCTGGAGCACGCCATTGCGGCGCCCTTCGCTACCCGCCAGCTCGCCGACCTCGGCGCCCGTGTGATCAAGGTCGAACGCCCCGGTGTCGGCGACTTCGCCCGCGGCTACGACGAGCGCGTGCGCGGCCTGGCCTCGCATTTCGTGTGGACCAACCGCTCCAAGGAGAGCCTGACGCTGGACGTCAAGGACCCGGAAGCGCAGACCATCCTCAAGCGCCTGATCGTGGAGGAGGCTGACGTCGTGGTGCAGAACCTTGCCCCCGGCGCGGCCGCGCGGCTCGGGCTGTCGTACGAAGTGCTGTCGGCACTCAAGCCGGAGATCATCATGTGCGACATCTCCGGCTATGGCAGCGACGGCCCCTACCGCGACAAGAAAGCCTACGACCTGCTGATCCAGAGCGAGTCCGGCTTCCTGTCGGTGACCGGCACCGAGGACGAACCGTCCAAGGCGGGCCCGTCAATCGCCGACATCTCCGCCGGCATGTATGCCTACAGCAACATCCTCGCCGCGCTGCTGCAGCGGCAGAAGACCGGCCGCGGCCAGCATCTCGACATCTCCATGCTCGAGAGCCTGGTCGAGTGGACCACCTATCCGCTCTACTACGCGCTTGACGGGGCCACGCCACCGCGCCGCACCGGCGCCAGCCACGCCACCATCTACCCTTATGGGCCATTCCCCGCCGGTGACGGCAAGGTGGTGATGCTCGGCCTGCAGAACGAGCGCGAATGGGCGGCGTTCTGCGACAAGGTGCTGCTGCAGCCCGCGCTTGCGAAGGAGGACCGTTTTTCCACCAACTCGAAGCGCAGCGCGGCACGCGACGAACTGCGCCGGATCATCGTCGAGGCCTTCGCCGGTCTCACCTCCGAGCAGGTCATCGAACGCCTCGAGACGGCCCAGATCGCCAATGCCCACGTCAACGACATGCACGCAGTTTGGGCTCACCCGCAGCTTGCTGCGCGCAAGCGCTGGCGCGAAGTCGGCACCGCGGTCGGCCCCGTGCCCGCGCTGCTGCCGCCGGGTTCGTGGGAGGAGTGCGAGCCACGCATGGACCCGGTTCCGGCGCTGGGCGAGCACAACGACGCGATCCTCTGCGCTCTGGGCTATCCGGCGAGTCGCATCGCCGAGCTCAGAAGCGCCGGCGTGATCTGAGCGCCCCCGGGAGAGTCACCATGCAGATGCCGATCACTTATCTCTTCGTGCCGGGCAACCGGCCCGAGCGCTTCGACAAGGCGCTCGCCGCTGGCGCCGGCGCGATCGTCCTCGACCTTGAGGATGCCGTCGTGCCCGCGGACAAGCTTCTCGCCCGTGATGCGATCGCCGACTGGTTCGCCTCTCATGCCGACCATGCGGAGCGCATCGTCGTGCGGATCAACGATGCGCTGTCGCCCTGGTTTGCCGAGGACCTCGCCCTGCTCAAGTCCGCCGGCATCCGGCAGGTGATGCTGCCCAAGACCGAATGGCAGGCGCAGGTCGATCAGGTCGTGGCCGCGGTGCATGCGCAAGTGCGCGTGCTGCCGCTGATCGAAACAGCGCGGGGGGTACGCAACGTGGACGAGATCGCCGCCGCCGACGGCGTGCTGCGGCTGGTCTTTGGCACGCTGGACTACGCGGTCGATCTCGGGCTGTCGGGTGACGAGGCTGGGCTGATCTATCCCGCCAGCCGGATCGCGATCGCCTCGCGCTGTGCCGAGCTGGGGGCGCCGTTCGCGGGGGTGACCCCGGCGATCGACGACGAGGCCCGGATCCGCGCCGACCTGGCCTTCGCCCGCGCTTTCGGCTTCGGTGCCAAGTTGTGCATCCACCCGAAACAGGTCGCGGTGATCCATGCCGCGGTCCGGCCCACACCCGACGAGCAAGACTGGGCCGAGCGCGTACTGGCGGTGGCCGCAAGGTCCGAAGGCGCCGCCCAGCTCGACGGGAAAATGATTGACCGGCCGGTGGTGCTCAAGGCGGAGGCCATCCTCGCGCGCTGTGTAGCCGGCAATGCGGATTGAACCCGCAGGTACGACGAAACCAACTCATACAACACACTCAGGAGCATCCATCATGGGCGCCAGCATCATCGACTCACAGATCTTCGGCAACATCTTCAGCACCGACGCAATGCGCGCGGTGTGGTCCGATCGCAACCGCACCGAGAAGTACCTCGACATCGAGCGTGCACTAGCGGTAGTGCAGGGCCGGCTCGGCATCATCCCGCAGGAGGCCGCCGACGAGATCGTCAGCAACTGCGACATCGACCGCATCGACATGGACAAGCTACGCGAGCAGACCGAGCGCATCGGCTACCCGGTGCTGGGCGTGGTCTCGCAGCTCAATGCCTTGTGCCGCGACAAGCTCGGCGAGTACTGCCACTGGGGCGCGACCACCCAGGACATTACCGACACCGCCACGGTGATGCAGATCCGCGAGGGTCTGGAAATTATCGACGGCGAACTCGCGGCAATCTCCGCGGCCCTGGTCGACCTGTCGCGGCGTTACCGCGACACCCCGGTGATCGGCCGCAGCAACCTGCAGCAGGCGATCCCGGTCACCTTCGGCTTCAAGACCGCATCCATCCTCGCCGGCATCGAACGTCACCGTGAGCGCCTCGCACAGCTCAGGCCGCGCGTGCTGATGGGCGAGTTTGGCGGTGCCTGCGGCACCCTGGCCTCGATCGAGACTGGCGCGATGGAAACCCAGGCCGGCTTGATGGCCGAGCTCGACCTCGCCCAGCCCGACATCGCCTGGCACACGGTGCGTGACACCATCGCCGAGGTCGGCGCCTTTCTCGGGCTGGTCGGGGGCTCGCTGGGCAAGATTGCGATGGACGTCAAGCTGATGATGCAGCACGAGGTCGCCGAGGTGTACGAGCCCTTCGCCCCGGGGCGTGGCTCCAGCAGCACCATGCCGCAGAAGCGTAATCCGATCTCGAGTTGCTACATCCACGCCGCGGTCTCAGTGGTGCGCCAGCACGCTGCGGCGCTGATGGATGCGATGATCGCCGATCACGAGCGCTCCACCGGCCCGTGGGAGATCGAGTGGATCGCACTGCCCGAGGCCTTCTGCCTGCTCGCCGGCGCGCTGAAGCAGACCCGTTTCGTGCTCGAAGGCCTGGAGGTGGACGCCGGAAACATGCGCCGCAACATCGACCTCACCAAGGGCCTGGTGATGTCCGAGGCGGTGATGATGGGCCTCGGGCCCTACATCGGCCGCGAGTATGCGCACGACCTGGTCTACGACCTGTGTCGCGAAGCGATCCGGACCGACCGTCCGCTGCTCGACATCCTAGCCGACCATCCGGAGATCAATGTGCACCTCGACCGCGCGGCACTGGCCGAGCTGTGCGACCCCGCCAACTACCTTGGCCAGGCCGGCGTGATGGTGGACAAGGTGCTGCAGCGAGCGGCCGCGGCCGGTGGGCAATGAGTCTCGGCCAATACCTGACGGACCGGTTTGCACGGATGCAGCTCGACTGCCCAGTGCTGCCAGCTCCGGCATATCCCGAGCACAGCGCAGAGCGTGATGCGGCGACGCGCTGCAGGTCGACCGAGCAGGTGGTCGAGGCGGACGAACGTGCAGCAATCGCGGTTCTGAGCAACAACTAAAAAGCAGCACTCCGCGCGGACACTCCCGACCACGGGGGTGTCCGCGCGGAGCCATGCTGGAGGCGGGCGCGATGGAACTGAGACAGCTACGTTATCTGGTGCGCACCATCGAGCTCGGCAGCATCAGCCAGGCAGCGCTCGATCTGGGCATCGCGCAGTCGGCAGTGAGTCAGCAGATCCAGCGCCTTGAGGGCGAGCTCTCAACCCGACTGCTGCAGCGTACGGCCACCGGGGTGATTCCCACCGATGCCGGGCTGGCCTTCCTGTCGCATGCGCAACTGGCCTTGCGCCATGTCGAAGGTGCGGCGATGGCGGCACGCCAGTCGCGGCTGTCGGGCCAGGTCAGCGTCGGCCTCGCGCCGACCACCGCCGGTGTGCTCGGTCTTCCGCTGATCACGGCGATGCGCAGCCAGTACCCCGACATCCGCATCCATCTGGTCGAGGGACTGTCCGGTCACCTCGGACAGATGCTCAACAGCCGCGAGCTGGACCTGGCAGTGCTGTTCGACTTCGATCAGGCGCGGCGCTGGAGTATCCAGCCGTTGGTCGAGGAGCGGCTGTTCTTCGTGTGCGCGGCGGATGCTGTCGCCGGGGCGCTGCCGACCCGCCTCGCCGATCTTGGCGACACCCCGCTTGTTCTGCCGACCCATCGGCACGGCCTGCGCCGGGTCATCGACGCCGCGTTCAAGGCGCTCGATCTGCGCCCGACGGTGATCGCCGAAGTCGATTCGCTGACCGTGCTGATGGACATGGTGGCGCGTGGCATGGCCGCCAGCCTGCAGCCGTGGGCGGCGCTGGCACGCCAGCCGCAATCCGGTGCGGCTTTGCGCTGGGCCGAGATCGTGGATGCCGGCACCGTGCGGCGCAACCTGCTGTGCAGCCTGTCGGAGGACGAACTGTCGCCGGCGGCGCTTGCGACCCGGGCGCTGCTCGCGCGCGTGGTGCGCCGGCTGGTCGAGGACGGGGGCTGGCGCGGGGTCACGACCAGCCATCTCGAATCGAGATCGGTCGATCTCGGTTCGGCTTTGGGCAGCGCAGGCGTGGGCAGCGATAGTTGAACCACGGCAGCGATGCACCCGGGCCAAAGCGCCGGCACTCGCTCCAGACAACCGGACAGCCCCCGAAGGAGCGCAGGACATGAAACATGAAGCAAACCGCACGGTCGACGTGCTCGTGATCGGTGGCGGCAACGCCGCCCTGTGCGCCGCCCTGGTGGCGCGCGAAGCCGGTGCCTCGGTGCTGCTGCTCGAAGCCGCCCCCCGTGCATGGCGCGGCGGTAACTCGAGCCATACCCGCAATCTGCGCTGCATGCACGATGCGCCGCAGGACGTGCTGACCGAGGTTTATCCGGAAGAGGAGTTCTGGCAGGACCTGAAGAAGGTCACCGGCGGCATCACCGACGAGAAGCTCGCCCGTTTGGCGATCCGCGAGTCATCCACCTGTCGTGACTGGATGCGCAAGCACGGGGTGCATTTCCAGCCCTCGCTGTCGGGCACGCTGCACCTGTCGCGCACCAATGCCTTCTTCATGGGTGGCGGCAAGGCGCTGGTCAATGCCTATTACCGCAGCGCCGAGGCGCTCGGGGTGCGGATCCGCTATGACGCACCGGTCGACCGCCTGGAACTCGACAACGGGACGTTTTGCGCCGCCTGGGTGGGCACGGAGCGGATCGCCGCACGCGCCTGCGTGATGGCATCCGGCGGCTTCGAGTCCAACCGCGAATGGCTGCGCGAGGCCTGGGGGCAGAATGCTGACGGCGAGTGGCCGGCCGACAACTTCGCCATCCGTGGCACCCGCTTCAATCGCGGCGTGCTGCTCAAGTTCATGATGGAGGCGGGCGCCGACATGGTCGGCGATCCGTCCCAGTCGCACTGCGTGGCGGTCGATGCACGCGCCCCGCTCTACGATGGTGGCATTTGCACCCGGATCGACTGCGTGTCGCTGGGCATTGTGGTGAACAGGCATGCGCAGCGCTTCTACGACGAGGGCGAGGACTTCTGGCCCAAGCGCTATGCGATCTGGGGCCGGCTGGTGGCGCAGCAGCCGGGGCAGGTCGGCTACTCGATCATCGACGCCAAGGCCAGCGGCCGCTTCATGCCGCCGGTCTTCCCGGGGGCGCAGGCCGACACCCTGGAGGGGCTGGCGCGCCAGCTCGGCCTTGACGAAGCCGCGTTCGTGCGCACCGTGCGCGACTACAACGCCGCCTGCCGGGTCGGCCGCTTCGACCACACCGTGCTCGACGACTGCCACACCGAAGGCCTGGCACCGGCCAAGACCCACTGGGCGCTGCCCATCGATACCCCGCCCTTCCGCGGCTATGCGCTCAAGCCCGGGATCACCTTCACCTACCTCGGCCTGAAGGTGAACGAACGGTCGGCGGTCCATTTCGGCGGCAGGCCGAGTCACAACCTCTTCGTCGCTGGCGAGATGATGGCCGGCAACGTGCTCGGCAAGGGCTATACCGCCGGGGTCGGGATGACCATCGGCACCGCATTCGGCCGCCTCGCCGGAGCCCACGCCGCAGCCGCGGCCTTGCAACAGGGAGTCGAACATGCAGCAGCTTGAGATCCTGGCCCGGGAGGCCGCCGAACTGGCGGAGGGGCGCGTCGTGCCGGCAGGAAGTGCGCTTCCTGTGGAAAGGCAATCCGGGGCGGAGTCCGAAGCCGAGGTCGACCGCATCATGAAGATCTGCAATGCCTGTCGTTACTGCGAGGGCTTCTGCGCGGTGTTTCCGGCGATGACCCGCAGGCTCGAGTTCGGCAAGGCAGATATCCACTATCTCGCCAACCTGTGCCACAACTGTGGTGCCTGCCTGCATGCCTGCCAGTACGCGCCGCCGCACGAGTTCGCGGTCAATGTGCCGCAGGCGATGGCGAAGGTGCGGGCGCGGACCTACTCCGACTATGCCTGGCCGTCCGGTTTCGGTGCGCTGTACCGCAACAACGGCCTCACCGTGGCGCTGGCGCTTGCCGCCGGGATAGCGTTGTTCCTGGTGCTGGCGCTGGTGATGCAGGGTGGCCTCTTTCATGCTCCGGTGGCAGGCGATTTCTATTCGGTCTTCCCGCACAACCTGCTGGTGTCGATGTTCGCGCCGGTATTCCTGATCGCGGTGCTGGCGCTCGGGATCGGCGTCGCGCGTTTCTGGCGCGAGGTGTCGCCGGGCACGGTGGACGTGCTGAGTGGCGCGGCGGTGGCCGAAACCACGCAAGACGTGTTGCGGCTGAAGTATCTCGACGGCGGCCATGGCGGCGGCTGCCCCAACGCGGACGATGCTAATACCCTGCTGCGCCGGCGCTTCCACCACCTCACCTTCTACGGCTTCATGCTGTGCTTTGCCGCTACCAGCGTGGCCACGCTCTATCATTACGTGTTCGGATGGGAGGCACCCTATGATCTGAGCAGCCTGCCGGTGGTGCTCGGCACGGTGGGAGGGATCGGCCTGCTGATCGGCCCCGCCGGACTGTTCTGGCTCAATCTGAAGCGCCACCCGGAACATGGCGACGCAGCGCAGAAGCCGATGGACCGCGGCTTCATCGCGCTGCTCTTTCTCACCAGCCTGACCGGCCTTGCGCTGCTCGCCGGGCGCGACAGCGGTGCCATGGGATTGTTGCTTGCGATCCACCTTGGGGTGGTGATGGCATTGTTCCTGACCATGCCCTATGGCAAGTTCGGCCACGGCTTCTACCGCAGCGCCGCACTGCTGAAGTGGGCTATCGAGAAGCGCCGGCCCAATCCGGTCGGCGTCGGCAGCGAGTGATGGCCGCGCGCCCGGACCCCGCCCTCGCCGCGGCCGCGTTGCCGCCGCGCCCGACGCGCGGGCAGTCCTGGCGCGCGCTGCGTCATCCGAACTACCGGCTGTATTTCTGCGGCCAGGCCGTCTCCCTGCTCGGTACCTGGATCCAGCAGGTCGCCCTGGCCTGGCTCATCTATCGCCTGACCGGATCGACCCTGCTGCTTGGCACCGTCGCCTTCCTGAGCCAGGCACCCCAGTTGTTGATCGCGCCCTTCGCCGGCATCGTCATCGACCGCTCCGACCGCAAGCGGCTGATGCTGGTGGTGCAGTCGCTGATGCTCGCGCAGTCGGTGTTCCTTGCGCTGTTCACCGGCCTCGGCTGGATCGCGCCATGGCAGATCCTGGCCGCGGCGCTCACGCTGGGCGTGCTCAACAGCTTCGATGCGCCGCTGCGCCACTCGCTTGTCGGGCAACTGGTCAGCGAGCGCGACGACCTGCCCAATGCGATTGCGCTCAACGCGACGATCTTCAACGTCGCGCGCTTCGTCGGGCCCCCGGTCGCCGGGCTGGTGCTGGGGCTCACTTCCGAGGCGGTCTGCTTTGCCCTCAACGGGCTGTCCTTTCTGGCGGTCATCCTGGCGCTACGGCGCATCCGCATCGCCCCGCAGGAAACGGCCACGACCCCGTTCGGCTCCGCGCTGCGCGAGGGGCTGGCGTACGTGAGAGCGAGCGTGCCGGTCAGTCGTTTGCTGCAGCAGGTCGCGCTGCTCAACTTTCTCGCCGCGAGCTACGTGCCGTTGATGCCGGCCTTTGCCCGCGACGTGTTCCAGGGCGGGCCCGACACCCTGGGTCTGTTGCTCGGCAGCGCCGGGGCCGGTGCGCTGGGCGCTTCGCTCTACCTGATGACGCGCAGCTCGGTGCGCGGGCTGACCGGTTCGATTGCCGGCGGCAATCTGCTCGCGGCGCTGGCCTTACTCGCGTTCGCTCTCGCCGACACCTTGTGGCTGGCCTTGCCGATGTTGTTCCTGCTCGGCTTCGGCGTCATCACCGGCAATGCCTCGACCAATACGATCCTGCAGACCATCCTGCCAGGTACGCTGCGCGGGCGAGTGCTGGCCCTGTACACTGCGGCCAATCTCGGTGCGGCGGCGGTCGGTGGTCTGGTCGCCGGCTGGGCCGCGGAGCACGTCGGCCCGGGCAGGACCTTGTTCGTGCTGGGCGGATTGTTGCTGCTCGCGGCCCTGCGATTCCGCGGGCGGCTGGAGTCGTTGCGTGTGCATCTGCGGCCGCTGTATGCGGCGCTGGGCATCACCCGTCGGGATGCGGACCAGTTGTGTGCGTCAAGTTGTGCAATTTGGGTGAGCACGGCATGGTTGATGTGATTTCGCTTTCAGCGCCGCGCAGGGCGTAGCCCGAAGCGGCGCTGAAAGCGGGTGGCGGCCTCACGCGGCCAGCCGCAGGGCCTCCTT
>JAUSOD010000061.1 GCA_030656215.1 Azoarcus sp. | reverse complement strand
CGATGATTCCCATCGACCAGTTCTCAAATATCCGATCGTTCGCGGGTGAGATATGGAGAATCTCGCAATCGCTATGCCTGCGATCATCCAGGATCTTCACATACTTCCGGAGCAAAGCCTGTTCCGGCCCTTCCAAGACTTGCATGAATAGACGTCCACCGTAGACCAAGACGCCAGTGAGGCCGACGGCTGAGTTATTTCGTTGCGCGGACTCTAGGATGTCCTTCACTTGTTCCTCAGTTACTCCGGAAGCGGCTTGGCTAATATAGAGCAGTCGAATCATGGTGGTCACCTAGGCGGACAAGCCAGCGGATATTTAGTCGAGAGGGGTGTCATTCACTGAATCGCGAGATTTGTTCCAAAGCCCAAC
Organism: Azoarcus sp.; assembly: GCA_030656215.1. GTDB lineage: Bacteria > Pseudomonadota > Gammaproteobacteria > Burkholderiales > Rhodocyclaceae > Parazoarcus. Next base: position 37,179 of record JAUSOD010000061.1, on the reverse strand, counting down.
GTGTTGTAGACCGCAGATCTGCGGACTCGTCCGTGAGGTGGCGATATAACTCATTAAACACGGCGCCGGTATCGCAGAATCCATGGCCGAACGGGTCGCTAAGGGTCACCAGTCGTCCCCATGGGAAGGTTCGGATTCCGCCTTCGTCCGCCGCGCAGGAGGCACGGGCCCGGTGTACGGCCCCATCCAGATCCTGCAGCCCCAGCCCACATTCGTAGAAGTCCACCGCCTTGTCGACATCGTCAACGTCGATATTCACCAGGAGTCTCATGTGTCCCTCCGCTACAAGCTGGTGAGGTCGCGCGCACCGACTCGCTCGCAACTCAGATGTGGGTGAGCATTTCGTCTGTGGACAGGACCTTCGCAAACAGGCCGTTGAGCGCCGCAAGATAGGCAGGCTGAACGCTGTCGGCAGCCAACTCGACCCCGTTGTACGACAAAGCCCGGCAGTGCAGCCCCGCCACCTCGATCGTAGGCTGCGGCCGGCGGCTTTCCGGAACAGCATTCGGGCTACGACACTGCCTTAGCGCGGTGGCCGTTTCATCTCCACGTAGCGCGCGAAGTTATCCAGAATCGCTTGCCAGCCGGCGCGCTGCATCTCCGCGGGATTTTCGGTTTCCGCATCGAACACGGTTTTCACGACGACGCCGTAGGCGCGCTCGACGAACTCGGTCTCGACCTCGCGCCCATCGCTCATCCGGTACGCGATGATCCTGAGCGGCACGATGCGCGTGTAAATGCCGTCGAAGTCGAAGCCGGCGCTACCATCCCTGGCTTCCATGCGCGACAAGAAAGATCCGCCTTCACGCAGATCGACGGTGCTCCGCGTGGTGTGCCAGTCGTCCGACGCAGCGTTCCACTGCTTGATGTCCTCCGGGGTGTTCCAGGCTTCCCACACCGCAGTCAGACTTGCCTTCACGACGGTTTTAATGGTGATCTTCATCTGCGTCTCCTCATGTAAGGGCCATTAGTTGGCTAAGTTAAAGACGGATGGAGCGCACCCGATTCGACATCGTCAGTCGGCTTTTGTGCCAGCAAGGCACCGTCGACGAGCGGCGCCGCAATGACCCCGACAAGCGCGATCGCCCCCGCCTTGCAGCCCTGGCAGATGGACCGGGAGATCAGGTAGATCATGTCCGCGCGGCGGAGAAGCCGCTCGGTGATCCCTGACAGGATCTGAACCGATTGCTCAGGCATCGGTATCCCCCGGCGGAGGCTCTTTGAACCACAGTGAGACTGAGGGGCGCTACGAAACCGGCTAAGCGACACCACCCCTGAAGCGCTCGACAAACGCACGCACCACCCCGTTCGTCCAGCCGAATCCGTCCTGGACCGGATATTCGCCACCACCGGCATCGAGACTCATGTCGCAGACGTCGTATTTCTCCATGAGCTTTCCGGTACGTTGGTAGACCCGTTCGGCCAGCGCAAGGAAGCGCTCGGCGATCTCCCCTGCCAGACGCTCGTGTCCGTGGTCGAGCAGGCCGCTGACTACCATCCACTGTAGCGGCGCCCAGCCATTGGGCCAGTCCCACTGCTCGCTCGATGGCGTCAGCGTGGTGACGACGCCGCCGGGCTGGAGGAAGCGCCGCTCGATGGTCGCGGCCATCGCGTCGGCCTGGCCGCCTTCCACCACGCCGGCGTGCAGTGGAAACGAGCCGGCCAGGGTCCACGACTCCCGGCGACGCCCGGCCTTCCAGTCGTAGTCGAACCACCATCCGTCGCCGTCACTCCAGCACAAGCTGTTCAGGGCGGCCTTTCGCCTGGCCGCAGCCTCCGCGTAGGCCTCGGCACGTGTCTCACCCTCCATTGCCAGCCAGCGCCCGAGTTGCACTTCCATCCGGTAGAGCAGGCAATTGAGGTCGATCGGGATCAACTCGGTAGTGCGTATGCTCTCCAGCCCCTGCCCCGCTGCGAGCCAGCGGCTACTGAAGTCCCAGCCTGATTCCGCGCCGGCCCGGAGGTTGCGGAACAACTCGCACCGGCGGTCCTCTGCGGCGTGCTCGACGAGTTCGACATCCTCGGCGAAGGACTCCTCCCGCGGCCCATCATGGTCGTCCCAGTAGCGGTTGAGCACCAGATCAGGACCAAGCAGCACGGTGCGCCGGTCGGCGATCGGAAACCCATCGTAGGTGGCTGGCTCGCGGCTCATCCAGAACTTGTGCTCCGCCTCGAGACTGGCCAGGAAAGGTCTTATCGCTTCGAAGCCCGCCTCCTGCTCGAGCAATTCCAGCATCAGACCGAAGGTCGGAGGCTGGGAACGACCAAGAAAGTAAGCGCGATTTCCGTTGGGCACGAAGCCGAAGCGATCGATCAGCGAGGCGAAGTTGCGGATCATGCTCACGACCAGATCGAGGCGACCGGAGGTAATCAGGCCGACCGACGTGAAGTAGCTGTCCCAGTAGAAGATCTCGCGAAACCGTCCGCCAGGAACGACATAGTCATGGGGCAGCCCGATCAGGGTGTCGTTCGCGGCCGACGTCGCCGACGGCGGACGGGTCAGCACCGTCCATAGCCGATCGATATGTTCCGCCAGCGTCATCGCTGGCGCGAGTACCGATGAGGGCGGATCTCGGGGCAGATCGAAATGGGCGCGAACGAAAGCATCGAGCGTTTCCCGGAAGTGCTGTTCTATCACCGCGGACGATTCGCGGGCGACACAGTCCGGAAACGTCTTGGAATCCGCAAAAACCCGCGCCAGCTGCACCGCCTGAAACAAGGCGCCCGTGGTCTGGGGATGTTTGTCCTTCATTTTGAATCACTCCCTGTGGGATCACCCGATCCGACACCAGCCATTGCCCCGGCCCGATCCGCCGTCGCCGGCGCACCGCTGCGCTTGTCGAGCAGGATGCGCGACTGCCACGCCATGACCGCGCTGACCACGGCGAGCACCAGCATCACGGCGTCGAGTGATGTAATTTTCGCGATCTGTCCGAGCACCAGCGGTCCCAGCAGGCCGCCCACTGCGCCCACGGCAAACACTCGTGCGAGCACATCGCCGCCCAATCGTCCGGCTGCGGAAAAGATGATCGGTGCCGCCGCAGCAAGGCCGAAGCCGCACACGATCAGTGCAGCCAGGGCAAGCGTGAGCGACGCCGTCACCGCGGAAACGCCGAGCGCCAATGCGCACGCGACAGCACCGCCGATGATCACCGGTGCCGGACCGAAGCGCATCACCACCGCATCCGAACCGAAGCGGCCCAGCGCCATGGCACCAGCAAACAGCGCCAGGCCGATCCCCGCGGCTCCTTCACCGGCCCCCATGGACTGGTGCAGATAGATCGCGGTCCAGCCCATGATGCCGCTCTCGACAACACCATGGCAGGCCGCGAGAACGCCGAGCGGCAGCCACGCTCCCCGCACCGTGACGCTCGCTGCCACATCCGGGTCGGGTGGCAGCGCACGCGGCAGGGACTTGGCCGCATGACGGTGAAACAGTGCAGCGAGCAAACCGACAACCGCCATGTGAATGCTCAGTGCCAGCCCGGTTGCGGCCAACACACCGCTGACGAAAGCCGAGAGCATGCTGCCAACATAGAATGTCGCGTGCAGGCGCCCCATCATCCGCGCACTGCTGCGCAACTCCCACTCCACCGCCTGGTGATTCACCGCCACCCCGACGCCGTTGTAGATCAGACCCTGCACGAACATGCCCAGCAGCAAGCCGGGCAGGCCGGGCAGCCATGGAATGACAGCCATCACCACCCCACCTGCCGTGCCGAAGCGATGCAACATCTTGCGGCTGCCCCAGCAGGCGAGAAACCACTTGTTGACGGGGTACGCGAGCATGCCACCCAGGCCTGCGGCGAACAGCACCCATCCCCACTCGGCAGCATCGAGCCCCCACCGCGACTGGAACTCGGGCTGCCGAGCGACCAGCACGCTGCCGACCGCGCCCAGGGCTGCGAAGCCGTTTATCAATGCCCATACGGGTCGAGGAATGGTGCGCAGCATGATCGGGCGTTCCGGACGAGGTCGGCAAAATGGTTTCTGCGTAGGGATTCAGGCCAGGGCTTGGGGCGATGGCTTCGGCTTGTGGCGGGCGGTTCTAGAACCACACTTCCATCTGCGCGCCCACCAGCCACTTGCTCGAGCCCTTGAAGGTGGTGCTGCCAAAACCGGTGTTCGCCGATCCGTCGTAACTGAACCCGTTCAGATCCTTGTCCCAGCCCATCCAGGTGGTAAACAGACGCAGTTCGGGGCGGGCGAAGAAACCCGCACCGGTATCGAGCTTGAAGGTCGGCGCCACGGTCAGCTTGTAGAAGCTGCCCTTTCCGGTCGAGAAGGTGCTGTCCAGATCCATGTACTGGTAGCTGCCTTCGTACTGCATGGCGAAGTTCTTGTTGATGGCATTGCTCAGGCGCACGTTGGCCGAGGCCCACTTGTACTCGTCACCCTTGTTGAAGCGATCCTTGCTGACCTCGGCCATGAAGGCGGGCGAGATCTTCCAGTCGGGGGCGAGATCGGTGACGCCGAAGCTCATCAGGCGCACGGTGCGGGCATCGTCCAGCAGATTACCCACCGCCCCGAGGCGCTTGACCTCGGCGCCGAGGCCCTGACCATAGAGCACGCCGGTCTTCGAGAAGCCCTCGGTGAGGCCGAAGAAGCTCGGGGCATGGTAGGCCAACAGTCCGTGATAGCCCGTAGTGGCGCGCTCGCCGCCGGCATCGTTCTGCTTCGACCGCATGCCGTTGAGCATCACCTGCCAGTTGCCGAAGTAGTTGTTGCTGGTGGCAATGTAGCTCTTGATGCTTTCATCATCTTCGTTGATGAAATCGCGACCATAGACGGAGAGGCTGCTTTTCCAGTCCGGCGTGACCTGGACGTCGTAGACCCCGGCGCCGGTACCGGACAGGAAGATGAAATCGGTGTCGAAGAAGTGGATGTCGAAGTTCTTCTTGTCGAAGCGCTTGCCGGCCCAGATCGACGCGTTCTCCAGCGCCGTGCCCTTGAAGGTCGGCAGATTGCCCATCTCGACGAAGGCCCAGCGCACGTTGATGCCGTTATCGCCGCCGGTCCAGTCGTTGTTGCTGTTCACCCCGTCGGCCACCATGAAGTTGAAGCTCGCCCAGCTGCCGTCGTCGCTGCGGAAGTTCTTGATCATCTTCGCTTCGACATAGGTATCGGTCTCCAGACCGAGGCGACCCACCGCGCCACCCAGGTTGCCGGCCGGGGTGATGTAGGGCCCGGCGCCCTTGACCGTGGTCATGTCGCCGCCCGACACCGTGCCCGAGCGGGCATAGCCGTGAAACTCGAACGAGGAGGCCGTTTCCGCCGCCGCCTCGGTGAGCGCAGCCTGCGCCTGGCTGGCAACCTTGGCCTCGGATGCGGTCGAATCCGCCTTCTGGGCCACCTCACCGGCCCGTTGCGCCATGGCGGTAACCGCCCGCAATTGCTCTTCCAGCTTGGCGATGCGTGCTTCCAGCGCCTCGACCTGGCGCGTATCACCCTGCGCCTGAGCGGCCGAAGCGCCAAACGCCAACACCAGGGCAAGTGCGGTGACGGAGCGCTTCACCTGTCCATGCATTGACGGGCTCGTCGAACAGCCCACCTGCCCCTGAGCGCGGCGCGCTCCCGTCTTTGTTGTGTGGTCGTGAATCATGATGTCTCCTTGAGTTGTATGTGGTGCGCTACCGGGCAGTCGCCCATCCTTCAGTTTTTCTTGGGAAACCCGACGACACGTCCGGGCGTGCCTGTCCGACGCCCAAGCGGGACGCACGGCACGCCTGATCCAGACGCAGGGATCCCCCGGACTCACCGGACTCGGCGAATCCCGGTCGGTGAATATCAGTGAATGGGTGTGGCCCCCACCCGGTTCGAGAAGCTCACCGGCTGGACCTGATTGGCACCGACCCGCGCCTCTCCATTCGAGTGCACAAGTCGGGGGTAGGCCTTGCCGTCTTCCGCGAACAGATGGCAGTGCTCCGGCGGAATCCGGTAGCCAACGGTCTCGCCCACCGCGATCGCGGAGCGGCTGGCATCGCGCACGACCCAGGGATCGCCGTGCTTGCCGTTGTCCAGGTAATGGTAGGTTTCGTTACCCATGTGCTCGACGAACAGGACGTCCGCGAGATAAGGCGCTTCGGACACTTCGCCCCAAACGATGTGCTCCGGCCGGATACCCAGCTTGACCTTTTTCCCCTCGGCGCTCGCCGGGGTTGCAATCGGCACCGTCAGGTCCTTGCCGTTCCACAGTTTGACCACGCTCTCGGCGTTGCCGGCGCGGATCAGGGTGGAAGGCATCAGGTTCATCTTCGGCGAGCCGATGAACTGCGCCACGAACTCGTTGGCCGGTTGGTCGTAGAGTTCCAGCGGCGTGCCCACCTGCTCCACGTTGCCCTGATTGAGCACGACGATGCGCTGCGCCAAGGTCATGGCTTCCACCTGATCGTGGGTCACGTAGATGATGGTCGAGCCCAGCCGCCGATGCAGCGCGGCGATCTCCATGCGCATCTGCACGCGCAGCGAGGCATCCAGATTGGACAGCGGCTCGTCGAACAGGAACAGCTTGGGTTCGCGCGCAATCGCGCGACCGATCGCGACCCGCTGGCGCTGACCGCCGGAAAGATCCTTGGGGCGGCGCTGGAGCAAGGGCTCGAGCTGCAGGATGCGTGCGCTGTCCTCGACCCGACGGGCGATCTCGTCCGCGGGCATCTTTGCCATGCGCAGGCCGAAGGCGATGTTTTCATACACCGTCATGTGCGGATACAGCGCGTAGGACTGAAACACCATACCGATGCCGCGTTCGGACGGGGTGTCGTCATTCACATAGGTGCCGTCGATGTACATGCTGCCGCCGGAGATGTCTTCCAGCCCCGCGATCATGCGCAGCAGGGTGGACTTTCCGCAGCCGGAGGGGCCGACGAAGACGACGAATTCGCCGCTATTGACCTGCAGGTCGAGGGACTTGATCACCACGGCCTTGTCGTTGTAGCGCTTGTTCAGTTTGTCTAGGGTCAGTTGAGCCATGATCTTGATCCTTTTGGTCAGCTTGGCGCCCGAAGCACGGGCGCCCTGTTTCATATGAGGTCGATAACAAGGGACGGACGATCGCTCAGCCCTTGACCGCACCTGCGGTCAGGCCACCGACAATGCGTTTCTGGAAGATCAGCACCAGTACGATGATTGGCAGCGTCACCGTGACCGACGCGGCCATGATTGCGCCCCACGGCAGTTCGTACTGGGACGCGCCCTGCAGCAGCGCAATCGCGACCGGCACCGTGCGGTTCTCGGTGGACAGCACGAAGGTGAGCGCGAACATGAACTCGTTCCATGCACCGATGAAGGCGAGCAAGCCGGTGGTCACCAGGGCAGGCCCCAGGATGGGCATGAACACGCGGGTGATGATCACCCACAGGCTGGCGCCATCGACGATCGCAGCCTCTTCGAGCTCCACCGGAATATTGCGCATGAAGGTGGTCAGCACCCAGATCGTGAAGGGCAGCGAGAAGGTCGCGTACGACAGGATCAGCGCTCCGAGCGAGTCGTACAGGCCGAGAAAGCGAACCAGCTCGAACATGCCCGAGAGCACCGCGACCTGCGGAAACATGGACACGCACAGCACGGTGAAGAGAATCCCCTTCTGCCCACGGAAGCGGATGCGGGCAAGTGCGAATGCACCAGAGATCGACACCAGCAGGCAGGCCCCCACCGTCACCGTCGCCACCACCACCGAATTCAGCAGGCTTCGGCCGACACCGTTCTGCACCAGCGCGGTGTAGTAGTTGTCCCAGTGGAAGGTGGTCGGCAGGTAGTTCGGCAGGAACAGATCCTGGCCGGTGCGCAGCGAAGTCAGGATCGCGTAGTACAGCGGGAAGACGCAGATCACCACCGCCAGCGCCGAGGCCGCGAAGATCCATACGCGCGACACGTTCTGCTTCTGTTTGCGGGTGAGTTTCATGATTGCTTCTCCCTGGGCTCCGAGAACCGTCCGATACGTAGGAAAACCGCGGCCACACCGGCGACCATCAAGAACACCAGCACCGAGGCGGCAGAGCCCACCCCCATTTCCTGATACGCCACCATCTGGTTGCGCGCATAGCCCGAGATCGAGATCGTCGCCTCGCTATTGGACGTGAGCACGTAGATCAGATCGAACACCCGCAACGCATCCATGGTGCGGAAGATCAAGGCGACGATCATCGCCGGCATGATCAGCGGCAGCGTGATGCGGCGGAATCGCTGCCAGGCACTGGCGCCATCGACGCGAGCCGCCTCGTACAGGTCGGATGGCACCATTTGCAGTGCGGCAAGCAGCATCAGCGCCATGAAGGGCACCGTCTTCCACACGTCAGCCAGCACCACCGCCCACATCGACAGACCCGGCTCGGCGATCCACGCCAGTGGGGCGTCGATCAGGCCGACCCGCAGCAACAGGTCGTTGATGGTTCCGTACTGGTCGTGGAACATCCAGCTGAACATCTTGGCGGTGACGATGGTCGGAATCGCCCAGGGCACCAGAATCGCGGTGCGCACCAGGCCCTGGCCGCGAAACTTCTGGTTCATCAACAGCGCCAGCGCCATGCCAAGCACCAGTTCCATCGATACCGAGACGAAGGTGAACCACAAGGTGTTGCGCACCGAACGCCACCACACCGGGTCGGCGAGCACCCCATAGGCTTCGCCATCGGCGAACTCAAGGTAGTTCGCGAGACCGACGAACAGATACTCGTGGGGCGCATCCAGCAGTGCGTCGGTAAAACTGTAGAACACGGTGCGCACCAGCGGCCAGCCGGCAACACCGGCAAGCAGGATCAGGGTCGGTGCGACCAGCAACCACGCGGAACGGCTGCGCCGCGCCTGCAGACTGCGTTTGCCCCGCGACGCCGGGACCATGGCCGGAAGGGCCCCGACGCCGGTCATGGGTGGTGATTTCGGATTCATGGCGTTCTCTCATTTGGTTCGGTGGAATCGGCGCCTCAGGCCCGGGGCTTGAGGCGCGCACAGGGTCTGTGCCCCGTCGCCCGCGCATCCTGTCCGTGCCGGATGCGCGGGTCAGCTAACTCACCGCCATTCACGTCCCTTGATACGACCGAGCCTGTTCTCCAGATCGGCCACCGCACGCGTGCCGTCGGTACGCCCGCTCAGTACGTCATAGGTGGCGTTCCAGATTGCGTTGGAGACGCGCGGATACTGGGATCGCGTCGCGGTGGAGGGCCGCGGCACGGCGGCCTCGAACACCGCACGGAGATTTTCCAGGTAAGGGCCCTTCGCCTTCACCTCTGGGTCCTCATAAACATCCATGCGGGCAGGCGGAACGCCCATCACCAGGAAGTTGTGCTTCTGACTCTTGGCCTCGGCAAGCAGCCGGACCAGTGCGATCGCCGCATCGGGCACCGTGGTATTGACGTTCACCGCCCACTGCCAGCCCCCTAGCGCCGCGGCGTGCTGCCCCTCTTCGCCACCACGCGGCACCGGCATGGTGCCGACCTTGCCCTTCACCGGGCTGGTGTCGTCCTGGCTCAACAGCCAGGCATAGGGCCAGTTGCGCATGAACACGGCGTCGCCGTTCTGGAACACCGCACGCGCTTCCTCTTCCTGGTAGCCCAGTACCCCGCGCGGCGCGATCGTGCCGATCCACTTTGCGGCGGTATCGAGCGCCTCTGCAGCACGCGGATTGTTGATGGTGATAGTGCCCTTCGGATCGACGAAGTTGCCGCCACCATGAGATGCCACCAGTTCGGTCACCACGCAGGTCAGACCCTCGTAAGCCTTGCCCTGGAACACGAGGCCGTGCAGGGTTCGATTGCCTGCCTCACGCTCCGCGTTCTGGATGCGCGCAGCGATGCGTGCGAGCTCGCCCCAGGTCCGCGGCGGCGTTTCGTCGTATTTCTTCAGCAGATCGGTTCGGTAATACATCATTCCGGCATCGATGAAGCTCGGCACCCCCTTGATCCGACCGTTGACGACGTTGTTCTGCCACGCCGACGGGAAGAAGGCTGGCTCGAGATCCTTCATCGCATCGGTCAGGTCGAGCAGGTGACGGTCGATCACGCCAGGCCAGATGACGTCCATCGCGAACACGTCGATCACGTTGTTCGCGCGAGTGGCGAAGATCTGCTGCAACATCGACAGCTTCTCGTCGGAGGCCGCCGGAAGGTCGATGAATTCGACTTTGTGCTGGGTCTCGGTCTCGAAGCGCGCCTTGATGTAGTCGCAGAATTCGCGCACCGTCGCACCACTTCCGCATTCCATTTTCACCGTTGCGGCATGAGCGCCGGTCAGGCCACCGGTTGCGATGACGGCCGCAAGGGCAAGGTTCTTCCATTTCATTGTCGTGTCTCCTGTTTTTCAACTTGTCGGTTCTGATGTGCGCAAGACGCCTCATACCGATGCGCAAACTTCGTTATGGCCGCAACCCGCGACCGTGGGTTTGATCAGTCGATGCGGTACACCCGCGCCTCGTACGGCAGCAGAGCGAGCGTGTCGGTCGGCGGGTGCGGCTCGACCGCGTGGTTTGCGAGCAGCAGGCCGGCATGGCGCAGCGCAAATTCGTCGTGCGTGTAGCGCGCCGTTTCGCCGGACAGGTTAGCGATCACGACGATCCGGGCCTCACCCAGACTGCGGGTGTAGGCATAGATCTGCGGGTCGTCCTCCATCAGCAGCGCATAGCGCCCGTGCACCAGCACCCGCTCGGCCTTGCGCAATGCGATCAGGCGGCGGTGGTAGTTGAGGACGGAATCGGGGTCCGCATCCTGCTGCGCGACGTTGATCGCCGGATAGTTCGGGTTCGCCTTCAGCCACGGTGTGCCGGTGGTGAAACCGGCGTTCGACGACGCATCCCATTGCATCGGGGTGCGCGAGTTGTCGCGCGCCGTCACCGCGAGCGCGCCGAGTATCTGTTCGTCGGTCTCGCCCCGCGCCCGTCGCAGCGCGAACTCGTTCCGGGCGAAGATGCAGTCGAAATCCTCGATGCCGTCGAAGCGGGTATTGGTCATCCCGATCTCCTGGCCCTGATAGATGAACGGCGTACCCTCCATCAGGAAGTACATCGTCGCCAGCGCGGTCGCACTCTCGCGCCAGTAGCGATCGACATCGCCCCATTTCGACACGATGCGCGGGATATCGTGGTTCTCGAGAAAGAGCGCGTTCCAGCCGACCCCGTGCAGGGTGTCCTGCCAGCGGCTGAAAATCTTCTTCAGTGCCACCAGATCGAGCCCGGCCTGCGGATCGTTCGACCACAGCAGCAGGTGCTCGAACTGGAAGATCATGTTGAGCCGCTGGTGTTCGGTCCCGACCCAGTCGCGCGCCTGCTCTGCCGACACCCCGTTGGCTTCGCCCACGGTCATGATGTCGTAGTGGCGGAAGCTGTTGCGGCACAGGTCGTCCATGTACTCGAGCACACCACCGACATTCATGTGCATGTCCTGGCTCGGAACATGCTCGAGTCCCTGCGGATTGGGCATGTCGGGCAGGTCCGGAACCTTCTTCATGTGGCTCACCGCGTCAAGGCGAAAGCCGTCGATGCCCTTGTCCAGCCACCAGCACACCATCTGGTTCACTGCGGCGCGAACCTCGAGGTTCTCCCAGTTCAGGTCGGGCTGGCGGGTCGAGAACAGGTGCAGGAAATATTGCCCGGTAGTCTCGTCGTACTTCCACGCCGAGCCCTTGAAGATGCTCTCCCAGTTGTTCGGCTCGTCGCCCGGGGTACCGCCGACACCGCCCTTGCCATCGCGCCACACGTACCAGTCGCGCTTGGGGTTGTCACGGGACGAACGCGACTCGATGAACCAGGCGTGCTCGTCGCTGGTGTGGTTGACCACCAGATCGAGGATCAGGCGCATGCCCCGGCGGTGCACCTCGGCCAGCAGGCGATCGAAGTCGGCCATGGTGCCGAACTCCTCCATGATCGCCTGGTAGTCGGCGATGTCGTAGCCGTTATCGTCGTTCGGCGACTTGTACATCGGGCAGATCCAGATCACGTCGATACCGAGCGATTTGAGATAGTCGAGGCGCGCGGTGATGCCATTGAGATCGCCAATGCCATCGCCGTTGGAATCCATGAAGCTGCGCGGGTAGATCTGGTAGGCCACCGCCTCCTTCCACCATTGCGTCGTCACAGCCGTACTGCCTTGCTCTTTCATTGTAGACATCCTCTCCACGGGGTCAGGCCAGCGCGCTGCGGGCAGCGATGGCGAAGGACTCGTAGGCCTGCAGTGCCAGGCGCTCGCCGAGTTGTTGATGGGGCGCGTAGTTGCTCACCAGGCATTCGCCCGCAAGCCCGCGCAGTTCTTCCGGCACATCGAGCGCGACCGGCTCGGGGGAAAAGTTGTTGATGACGACGATGCGCTCGTCGCCAAGGCGGCGTTGATAGGCAAAAACCTGCGGATGCGCGTCGAACAGCGGCTGGTAGTCACCATGGACGATGGCCGCACGTTCCTTGCGCAGCCGAATCAGCCTGCGGTAGTGATGAAGGATCGAGCCCGGATCGGCGAGTGCGGCCACCACGTTGATCTCGCGGTAGTTGGGATTCACCTTCAGCCACGGCCTGCCGCGCGAGAAGCCGGCGTTGCTGCCCGTATCCCACTGCATCGGGGTACGGGCGTTGTCGCGGCCGTTGGCATGGATGCCTTCCATCATGGCTTCATGCGCCACCCCGGCCGCAGTGCGCTCCCGGTACAGACCCAGCGACTCGATGTCCTGGTAATCATCGATGGAGTCGAAGCGCACATTGGTCATGCCGATCTCCTCGCCCTGGTAGATGTAGGGCGTGCCTTTGAGGAAATGCAGTGCGGTGGCGAGCATCTTTGCCGACTCGACCCGATAGCGTTCCGGATCGCCGTACCTCGACACCGCGCGCGGCAGGTCGTGGTTGTTCCAGAACAGCGAGTTCCAGCCCACGTCGGCAAGTTCGGTCTGCCATTTGCTCATGACCTCCTTGAGCGCCAGCAGATCGAAGGGCCGCGGCTTCCATTTGCCTTCGACCGGGTCATGGGTGAGGGTCACGTGCTCGAACTGGAACACCATCGACAATTCCGCTCGGCGCGGGTCGGAATAGAGTTTCGCGACCTCCGGGTTCGCAGCCCAGGTCTCGCCAACAGTGAGCACATCGCGGTCACCGAAGGTCGCCGCGTTCATCTCCTGCAGGTAGGGGTGCAGGTTCGGTCCGTTTGCGGTGATGCCGCGGTCGACGTCCTTGCCGATCAGGTCGATCACGTCCATGCGGAAGCCACCGATGCCCTTGTCCAGCCACCAGTTCATCATCCGGTAGATCTCTTCCCGGACTTTCGGGTTGGCCCAGTTGAGGTCCGGCTGGCGGCGGGAGAACAGGTGGTAGTAATACTCGCCGGTGGCCTCGTCGAATTCCCACGCACTGCCACCAAAACTTGCACGCTGCGCATCCGGCGGCGTGCCGTCAGCGCGCGGTGCGCGCCAGATGTAGTAGTCGCGGTAGGGATTGTCCTTCGACTTTCTCGCCTCCACGAACCAGGGATGTTCGTCGGACGTGTGATTGACGACCAGGTCCATCACGATGCGGATGTGACGCTGCGCAGCTTCGGTGATCAGCCGCTCCATCTCGTCGAGGGTGCCGAACTCGGGCGCAATGTCGCAGTAGTCGGAGATGTCGTAGCCGTTGTCGTCCATCGGCGAGCGGAACACCGGCGACAACCAGATCACGTTAATCCCGAGGACCTGCAGGTAATCAAGCTTGTCGATGATCCCCGCCAGATCGCCGATGCCATCACCGTTGGCATCGCTGAAGCTGCGCGGATAGATCTGATACACCACGGCGTCATGCCACCACTTCGTTTCCACACTCGACTCCTCGAGGCCGGCTGGCAGGCGCATGCCGTGGCTTTGGCCCGGCACTCCAATCAGCAGCATTAATAGACTCATAAAATCATTCAAAGCGGTTTGGATGCTAGTTCAAAGCGCTTTGAATGTAAACTCGATTTCAATTTGGACTCTTGCCAGCTAACCCGCTAAACTCCGACCGGTGAAGCCCAAAGCCCTTTGGGGCTTCCAGACTCATTTCCCGGAGAGAGTCAGGTGAAAGTAAATCTAAAGATGTTGTCCGAGTCGCTCGGCCTGTCCCAAACCACGGTCAGTCGTGCGTTGAACGGCTATTCGGACGTCGCCGAGAAGACCCGCCATCGCGTCATGGAAGCGGCCCGGAGCCTGGGTTACCAGCCCGACCCCCTCGCCCGCCGGCTCGCGACCGGGCGCACCGACACGATCGGCCTGGTGTTTCCATTTGGCGCGACCGAGTTTGGCTACCACGGTTTCGGCGAAGTGGTGGATGGCCTCACCGACGGCCTCGCCACCCATGGCATCGACCTGAGCATCATCCCGATCCGCCCCGAGACGGAGCTGGCAACCTATCGGCGCCTGATCGACAGCCGTCGCGTGGATGCCCTGATCGTCGCTTGGACGCGGACCAGGGACGCGCGCATCGATTTGCTCCAGGAACACAAGTTTCCGTTTCTGGCCTACGGTCGGACCATGAGCCAGGCCCCCTACCCGTGGTTCGATTTCGACAATGAAGCCGGAGCGCGGCTTGCAGTCGAGCGGCTGCTCGGCTTCGGCCATCGACGCATCGGCTTGATTCACCCACCGCTCGAATTCAACTTCGCCGCCCAGCGCCATGCCGGCTACCTTGCCGCACTGCGTGACGCGGGCATCAATCCCGATGCGACCCTGATCACGCAGAGTTCGCTGAGCAGAACCGGCGGCTACCAGGCGATGCTCGATCTGCTTGCCGGCAACAACCCGCCCACCGCCTTGCTGATCGACAACAATCTTGCCGGCATCGGCGCCCTGCGCGCGCTTGGTGACAAGGGCATACAACCCGGACGCGATATCTCTGTCATCGTCTACGACGGAGTATCGACGGACATACCCCTTCCGTACAAGGTCACCGCGGTGATGCAGCCTACCGGAACCAAGTCGGGCCGGACCATGGCACAGATGGTCGTCGCCTTGCTCGGGGGCAAATCGATCGCCAATCTCCAGCATCTCGAGCAGCCCTGCATCGAAGCCGGCGGAACCGACGGGCCATTTGCCGCCCCTCAGGCGCCCAGACTCAAGGCTCGGCCCAAGGCAGCAAAGGTGGTCAGCGAAAGGGACTGATTCGAGATACGAATTCATGAATGCACTCATTCATAGAAGTGATGGCTGAATAGTAGTAAAACTACTTTTAAAGCGCAAGACTTTTCTTTCGCCAATCTCGTCACTCGTGCATCGAAGCCCCAGGGCTTATGGTTTGTTTGCGCTTTTGGCCAGATAACAGTTCGAAATCTACTCTTTAGGCAAGCACGCCCTGCGAGGGTCGCGAGCTAACAAACTTTGCCCAAAGCACTTGCTTAATGTAGTTTTCTTACTTTAATATTTCCTGGCGGCGCGCACTTCACCCACAATTCGGCGACACCGGGCCTGCCGGGCAGATGAAACAGGATGCCGTGCTGCCTGGTGGCACAGGCGATCAGGTGGTGCACACCTGCCCGTCCGAACCGTGCCGCGAGAGACAACTCATCAGGAAACCGTCAATGCTCAGCTACCTGCCGGCCTCTGGCCGCTACGATGCGATGCCCTACCGCCGATGCGGCCGGCGCGGCCTGAAACTGCCCGCCGTATCGCTCGGGCTGTGGCACAACTTTGGCCATGCAGACCGTTTCGACAATGCCCGCGAACTGATCCGGCATGCGTTCGATCTCGGCATCACCCACTTCGATCTCGCCAACAACTACGGGCCACCGCCCGGATCGGCGGAGTCCGTTTTCGGCGAAATCCTGCGCCAGGACCTCGCCGGCTACCGCGATGAACTGATCATTTCGACCAAGGCCGGCTTTCCAATGGGCCCCGGTCCCTATGGTGTCGGCGGATCGCGCAAATACCTGATCTCGAGCCTGGACCAGAGCCTGCGCCGGCTCGGGCTGGACTACGTGGACATCTTCTATCACCACTGCCCCGACCCCGACACACCGCTGGACGAAACCTTGGCGGCACTCGAACACATCGTGCACAGCGGCCGCGCCTTGTACGTCGGCCTGTCCAACTACCCGCCGGCCTTGTTCCGCGAAGCCGCCGCTGCACTGCGCGCGCTCGGAACCCCGTGCCTGCTCCACCAACCGCGCTACAACATGTTCGACCGCGAGATCGAGACTGGCCTGCTCGATGCGCTGGCTCACGAAGGAGTGGGCTGTATCGCGTTTTCGCCGCTAGCCCAGGGCCTGTTGAGCGACAAATATCTGGGCGGGACGATACCCACCGACTCACGCGCCGCCCGCGGGTACTTCCTGACACCGGCGGACGTGACCCCCGTCCGGCTGGCACGCATCGAGCAACTGAATGCCGTCGCCAGCACTCGTGGTCAGTCCCTTGCACAGATGGCGCTGGCATGGGTGCTGCGGCATCCCGGCATGAGTTCGGTGCTGATAGGCGCCAGCCGCACAAGCCAGATCGACGACGCCATCGGCGCCTTGCAGCGGCTGGAGTTCACCGCCGAGGAGCTGGCCGGGATCGATCACGTGCTGCAGGCCCCACCGACAGAATGAACACCCAGGAGTCGATGATGGAAGACCATGACGCGAGTTACGCAAGCAAGGACCTCCCACTGCGAGAGGACATCCGCCTGCTTGGCCGCATGCTCGGCGACACCGTGCGCGAGCAGGAAGGCGAACAGGTGTTTGGCCGGATCGAGCACATCCGCCAACACTCGATCCGCTTTCGCCGCGACGAGGATGCGGACGCCCGCCAGGCACTGGAGGGCGCGCTCGATACCCTGTCGGAGGACGACACCCTGCACGTGGTCCGCGCCTTCAGCTATTTCTCCCACCTGGCGAACATCGCCGAGGATCAGCATCACATCCGCCGTTCGCGCACGCATCTGATCGCCGGCACCGCACCCCGACCCGGCAGCCTTGCGCACGCGTTGAACCGCGCGGCCGAGAATGGCCTGGATGCGGCTGCGCTGGCCGACTTCTTCAAATCGGCACTGATCGGTGCAGTCCTGACCGCGCACCCCACCGAGGTGCAGCGCAAGAGCATTCTGAATTGCCGGACCGCGATCGCGCGCCTGCTCGATACCCGCGACCGCATGACGCTCACCCCCGAAGAACGTGAAGCCAACGACGAAGCGCTGCGGCGCGGTGTACTCACGCTGTGGCAGACGCGCATGTTGCGCCCGGCCAAGCTCTCGGTTTCCGACGAAGTCACCAACGGGCTCAGCTTCTACCGCCAGACCTTCTTCACGGAACTACCGCGCGTCTACGCCGCGATCGAGGATCAGTTGGCAGCGTCTGGCGCAAATACGATCCGCCCGGAGCTTCCGCCCTTCCTGACCATCGGCAGCTGGATCGGTGGCGATCGCGACGGCAATCCCTTCGTCACTGCCGAGGTGCTGGCCACAACGCTCGCCCTGCAGTCTGCGTGCGCACTCAATCACTACCTGCAGGAACTGAGCACACTGACCTCGCAATTGTCGCTGGCGTCGCAATTGGTACCGGCATCCGCGGCACTGCTCGCATTGGCCGCAGCGTCGCCCGATGATTCGCCACACCGCAGCGACGAGCCCTACCGGCGTGCGCTCGGCGCCATCCAGGCGCGGCTGGCCGCAACCCACGAGCGGCTGTCGGGTCCTGCCTCCGCACCGGACAGTCCGCGCCCGACACAGGCTTACGACAGCGCGGCGGCACTCGGTGCCGATCTCGATGTGGTGCACCAGTCGCTGGTCGCCAACGGGTCGACTGCACTCGCGCGTGGACGCTTGCGGCGACTGCGACGGGCGGTGTCGGTGTTCGGATTTCATCTCGCTCCGATCGACCTGCGGCAAAATTCGGACGTCCATGAACGGGTCGTCGCCGAGCTACTGGAACATGCGCACCCGGGCACGGCCTACCTCAGTCTCGACGAAGCGGCACGTATCGCGCTTCTGCGCAAAGAGATCGCCTCGAGCCGCCCGCTGCATTCGCCCTTCGTCACCTACTCGCAGGAGACGGCCGACGAACTGGCGATCCTGCGCGTTGCGCGCGATGCCCATCGGCGCTTTGGACCGGCAGCCGTGCCCAACTGCATCATCTCCAAGGCCGAAGGGGTCTCGGACGTCCTGGAAGTCGCCCTGTTGCTGAAGGAGAGCGGGCTGCTCGATCCGCGCGAAGGCCGCCTCGCGGTGAATATCGTGCCCTTGTTCGAGACCATCGCCGACCTCGAGGCAAGTGCCGAGGTGATGGATGGTCTGCTGGCGCTGCCGGACTACCGCCGTTTGCTCGAATCGCGTGCGCAGACACAGGAGGTCATGCTCGGCTACTCCGATTCGAACAAGGACGGTGGTTTCCTGACCTCGGGCTGGTCCCTGTACAAGGCCGAGATCGCACTGGTCGAGACCTTTCGCCGCCACGGCCTGCGGCTGCGCCTGTTCCACGGACGCGGCGGTTCGGTCGGGCGCGGCGGCGGACCGAGCTACGACGCCATCCTGGCCCAGCCCGCCGGTGCGGTGCAGGGCCAGATCCGCCTGACCGAACAGGGCGAAGTGATCGCGGCGAAGTATGGCAATCCGGAAGTGGGCCGGCGCACCCTCGAGGTGCTGGTGTCGGCCACGCTCGAAGCCAGCCTGCTGGCCGACCGCGAAGCCACAGCCGAGCCGTGCTGGCTTGCGGCGATGGACGAACTGTCCGCGACCGCATTTCGCGCCTATCGCGACCTGGTCTATGAAACGCCCGGCTTCGAACGCTATTTTCGCGAGTCGACGGTGATCGACGAAATCGCTCACCTGAACATCGGCTCGCGCCCGAGCGCGCGCAAGCAGATCTTTGCGATCGAGGATCTGCGCGCCATTCCGTGGGTGTTCAGCTGGGCGCAGTGCCGCCTGATGCTGCCCGGCTGGTTCGGCTTCGGCGCCGCGGTCGACGCTTACCTGGCCCGCCATGGCGACGCCGGCCTCGAACGACTGCAGGCCATGCACCGCAACTGGCCGTTCTTCGCCACGCTGCTGTCGAACATGGACATGGTGCTGGCCAAGAGCGACATCGCAATCGCCGGCCGCTATGCAAGCCTGGTGCGCGACGCAAGCCTGCGCGATACGATCTTCTCCCGCATCCGCGCCGAACATCACGCCACCACCACCGCATTGCTTCAAGTCACCGGACAGGCGGCACTGCTGGACGGAAACCCCCTGCTCAAGCGCTCGATCCGTCACCGCTTCCCCTACCTCGACCCGCTCAATCACGTCCAGGTGGAACTCCTGCGCCGTCAGCGCGAAGGCGCCGCGGACGAACGCATCCAGCGCGGCATCCATCTGTCGATCAACGGCATCGCAGCCGGTCTGCGCAACAGCGGTTAGCGGGCGGGCCCGCCTGCTAGCTCGCGTGCGAGATGAGCGCCTCAAACCGCGCCTGCAGCAGCTCGAGTTCGCGATGCAGGTCGGTTTCCTCCCGCGCTTCGCCGGCCGTGGAAATCCGGCGCATCGCAACGCCGACAGCAAGGATGTCGATCAGTAGCAGATGCAGGATGCGGGACACCATCGACAGATAGCCCGCGCCCTGCTCCTGATGCTTCACCTCGAGCGCCACCGTGGCGCGGCGCGCCAGCGGCGAACCCGCGGCGGTGATGGCGATCACGCTGGCGCCGGCTTGCAGGGCTGCGTCGGCGGCCTGCAGGATCTCGGGCAGATTGCCCGACTTCGAGATCGCCACCACGACGTCACCCTTGGCGAGCATGCCCGCCGCCATCAACTGGATGTGGGAGTCGATGTAGGCATTGGTCGGGATACTGAAGCGGAAGAACTTGTGCTGCCCATCGAGCGCGGCCACGCTCGAGTTGCCCACCCCGTAGAGTTCGATACGGCGCGCGGCGGACAGCATGCCGATGGCACTATCCACCGCCTTTGCATCGAGCTCGTCGCGCAGCTTCATGATTGCCGAGGTGGTGTTGTCCAGCACCTTGCTGACGAGGTCGCCGGCATTGTCGTCCACCCGGACCTGACTGTGCTGCACCGGCACCGCGCCAGTGAGCCCGGACGCGAGCTTGAGCTTGAAGTCCGACAGGCCCTGCAGGCCGAGCGAGCGACAGAAGCGGATCACCGTCGGCTGGCTCACGTCGGCCTTCGCCGCGATCCCGGCCACCGGTTCGTTGAGCACCGTGCGTGGCTGCTCCAGCACCAGGGCCGCCACGCGGCGCTCGGCCGGGGTCAGGGTCGACATCTCGGCGCGGATGCGATCCAGCAGCATGCCGGATCCGGACTGATCGTCGAGATGGTCGCGCAGCACTTGGGCCGCGCCGAGCAGGGAGCACTGGTCGGTCAGGATCATGTAGGTCGGCACCGATGCGGCAAACCCGGAGAAGCGCCCCTTGTTCTCGAAGGCACGACGAAAATTCGAGCGCGCGAAAAAATCGCCGAGGAGGCGAATGAGCGTGCTGCCGACATAGATTCCACCGGTCGCGTTAAGCGTCACCGCCAGGTTCGCGGCCTGAGTGCCCAGCATCTCGCAGAAGCACTCGAGCACCCTCACGCACAACGCGTCGCCCTCCTCCAGTCCGCGCCGAATGATCTCCTCCGGGCCCAGTGCCGCCGATGCGGCTGCGTGCCCTTCGGCAGCCGCCAGCGCCTCGTGCATCAGAACCAGCCCGGAGGCCGAAATCAGGCGCTCGGCCGACACGTGAGGCCAGGTTTTCCAGGCGTGGCGCAGGATGGTGAGTTCGGTTTCGTTGGAGGGCGAAAAACTCACATGCCCGCCCTCGGATGCCAGCGTGATCCAGCGCCCGCCACGCGGTATCAGCGCCGATGCACCGAGCCCGGTGCTGGCGCCCAGCAAGCCGATCACGCCGTCGGCACGCGGACTGCCGCCCCCGACCTGGTGCCGGTCCTCATCGCGCAGCCGCGGCAAAGCCATGGCCATGGCCATGAAATCATTTACCGCCAGCAGGGTCTGCAAACCGAGTTCGGCGCGGGTGGCTTCGATCGAGAACATCCAGTCGCGATTGGTCAGGCGCACCAGGTCGCCCTCGATCGGCGTGGCCAGCGCCATCACCCCGTGAATCGGCGCGGGGCCTTCGATGGTCGCCAGATAGGCACGGCAGACCTCGACGATGCCGGCATGATCCGAACAGGCAAAGCTGCGAGCCTGCACGAAACGCCCGGGGGCCGTCTCCAGCGCGAACCGGGCGCTGCTCGCGCCGACATTGGCGATCAGCCGCGGTCCGCCGGCATACGCTTGCGTGCGCCTCAGCCGGCCCAGATCCTGGTCCAGATCCTGGTTCAGATCCTCTACTCGTCCCATAGTGCTTTCCAATTTTCGGTGATGGATGCGCCGCCCGGTTCCACCACCGTCTCGCCTCAGCGAGGGCGTAGCACCGATGCTGCCCGGGCGCGCCGCCCGATCTCGGCCCAGTCCCGGGAACGCATCAATGCATCGGGGGCGAGCCACGACCCGCCAACGCACATCACATTCGGCAGCGCGAGAAACTCGCACGCATTATCCACTGTCACGCCCCCGGTCGGGCAGAAGCGCAGCTCGGGCAAGGGACCATACAGCGCCTTGAGCATGCCTACGCCGCCAGCCTGCTGGGCCGGGAACAGTTTCAGGCGGGTGAAGCCGTTCTCCGCCGCGGTCATCGCCTCGGACGCCGTCATCACCCCCGGCAGCAGCGGCAGCGCGGTATCGCGGGCGGCGGCGATAAGCCTGGGGGTAAGCCCGGGCGACACCGCGAAGCGCGCTCCGGCACGTTCGACCGCAGCAAGCTGCTCGGGCGACACGACCGTGCCGGCGCCCACCACCGCCTCGGGCACGGCTTCGGCCAGGCAGGCGATCGCAGCCAACGCATTGGGGGTACGCAAGGTGACCTCCAGCACACGAATGCCGTTATCGACCAGCGCCCGCGCCAGCGGTACGGCGTCGGCCACATTTTCGATCACCAGCACCGGCATGACGGGGCCGAGCCCCAGGATGCCATCCAGCATCATTTCCTTTGAGTCCATGAACAACCTCTATGGTGGATTCTGTTTTCGCTTAGTCTCGACGGCGCTCAGGCGGACAGCCCGAACGTCATCGCCCCGTCTTCTGCTCCGGACACGACCGCGCGGAAGCTGCCGAACAGCTCGCGCCCCATGCCGGTCTGATTGCCGGCGAGATCAGCCGTTGCAAGCGGCCGCCGCGCCAGCTCGTCGGCGGAGAGCTTGACCTCCAGCACGCCCGTCTCCGCATCGACGCGAATGATGTCGCCGTCGCGCACGCGGGCGAGCGCGCCGCCATCGCAGGCTTCGGGGGTCACATGAATCGCCGACGGCACCTTGCCCGACGCGCCCGACATGCGGCCATCGGTCACCAGCGCCACGCGCTGCCCCTTGTCGAGCAGGTTGGCCAGCGTCGGGGTCAGGCCGTGGAGCTCGGGCATGCCGTTGGCTTTGGGGCCCTGGAAGCGCACCACGGCGACGAAATCGCCGTCGAGCTCACCGCGCTTGTAGGCCTCGATCAGCCCCTCCTGCGACTCGAACACGCGCGCCGGCGCTTCGACCACCCGCAGATCCGGACTCACCGCCGACACCTTGGTGACTGCGCGCCCCAGGTTGCCGTCGAGTACCTTGAGCCCGCCATCGGCGGAAAAGGCCTGCCCCGCCGCAACCAGCACGCTGGTATCACCGCTCTCGGCCGGGCTCGGCAGCCACTGCAGCCGCCCGTCCTCGAGCACCGCCTGCGTCCGGTACCGCGACAGGCCGCGACCGACCACCGTATCGACGTCTTCATGCAACAGATCGGCATCGAGCAGGGCGCCGATGAGAAAACCCGTTCCGCCCGCGGCGTGAAAGGCATTCACGTCCGCGCTGCCGTTGGGATAGACGCGGGCCAGTAGGGGCACGCAGGACGACAGCTCGTCGAAGTCGTTCCAGTCGATGACGATGCCCGCCGCGCGTGCGATTGCCACCAGATGGAGGGTGTGATTGGTGGAGCCGCCGGTCGCCAGCAGGCCGACGATGGCATTGACGATGCTGCGTTCGTCGATCATCCGCCCGACCGGTGTAAATCGGCTGCCCTCGCGGCTGATCACTGCGGCCTGGCGCGCCGCCTCGCGCGTCAGCGCCTCACGCAACGCGGTACCTGGTGAAACGAAGGCCGCGCCCGGCAGATGCAGACCCATCACCTCCATCAACATCTGGTTGCTGTTGGCGGTGCCGTAGAAGGTGCAGGTGCCGGCCGAATGGTAAGCGCGGGTTTCAGCCTCGAGCAGCTCGGCCTTGCCGATTTCGCCCGCGGCGTAGCGCTGGCGGATTGCCGCCTTCTCCTTGTTCGACAGACCCGAGCCCATCGGCCCCGCAGGCACGAAGATCGTCGGCAGATGGCCGAAAGCGAGCGCGCCGATCAGCAATCCGGGAACAATCTTGTCGCACACCCCCAGGCACAGTGCGGCGTCGAACATGTTGTGCGACAGCGCCACCGCGGTGGCCATCGCGATCACATCGCGTGAAAACAGCGACAACTCCATGCCGGGCTGACCCTGGGTGACTCCGTCGCACATCGCCGGCACGCCGCCGGCGAACTGTGCGGTGGCGCCGGCCTCGCGCGCCGCCTCCTTGATCCACTCCGGATACACCTGCATCGGCTGGTGTGCCGACAGCATGTCATTGTAGGAAGACACAATGGCGATGTTCGGCCGGCGCTGCTCGCGCAGCATGATCTTGTCGCCCGCCGGTGCCGCCGCGAAACCGTGCGCAAGATTGGTACATGACAGGGACCCGCGCAGGGGGCCGACACGCGAAGCGTCGTCGATACGCTGCAGATAGCGCTGGCGCGACGCCGCGCTGCGTGCCCGGATGCGCTCGGTGACGGATTGAAGGGTGGGATGAATGGACATCGCAGTACTCACTGATCAAGATGTGGCTATAGTGTAGTTTAACTACATTCAAAAATCAAAACTTTTCTGTCTCACGCCTACCGTAAATTCTCTCCAGTTACCGAAATCAGCTTAATTAATGGCGATTTCAGATAGATCCACACAGCTCGCACGAGATCCCGGGACATCTGCACTGCTTGCAAGAAAAGTTAAATTTCCCTCTTGCTTTCTGTAGTCTTACTACTTATAGTTTGATTCAACAGCGCTTCGGCGCACCCTTACCCAGCGAGGTCAAGATGTCAGAACAACCCGGACAAGATGTCGTGCTCTTCGGCGGCACCGGCGACCTGGTGATGCGCAAGCTGCTCCCGGCGCTCTATCAACTGCACAACCACGCCATGCTCGCAAGCGATGTGTCGATCATTGGCATTGCCCGCGAGTCGATCGACACCGCCGAATACCGCAGGATCGCGCTCGAGCAGTGCCGGCGCTTTCTCAAGACCGACTTCGACGAAGCACAGTGGCCCGCCTTCGAAGCGCGCATCCAATATCGTCCGCTCGATGCCCGCGATCCCGCCACCTTCGGCGCACTGGCCGAATGCCTGGGCGATGTCGGACGCCGCAGCCAGGTCTATTACTTATCCACCGCACCCGCACTGTTCACGTCGATCTGCCGCAACCTTCACGAGACAGGCCTGATCACGCCCGAAAGTCGGGTGGTGCTGGAGAAACCGCTCGGACACGATCTCGCCTCCTCGCGCCAGATCAACGACGAAGTCGGACGCTATTTCGGTGAGGCGCAGATCTATCGCATCGATCACTACCTGGGCAAGGAGTCGGTGCAGAACCTGCTCGCACTGCGTTTCGGCAATGCCCTGTTCGAGCCGCTGTGGCGCCGCGAATGGATCAGCGACGTGCAGATCACGGTGGCCGAGCAGATCGGCGTCGAACAGCGCGCCGAGTTCTACGACAAGACCGGCGCCCTGCGCGACATGGTGCAGAACCACCTGCTGCAGCTGCTGTGCATTGTCGCGATGGAGCCGCCGGCCTCGATCGACGCCGACGCCGTTCGCGACGAAAAGCTCAAGATCCTGCGTGCGCTGCGCCCGATCGCGACCGACGAAGTGCCGCTGCGCACCGTGCGCGGCCAGTACCGTGCCGGCGCCAGCAGCGGCCAGCCGGTGGCGGGCTATCTGGAAGAGCCCGGAGTCGCAGCCGCCAGCCGCACCGAAACCTTCGTCGCCCTGCAGGCCAACATCGACACCTGGCGCTGGGCGGGCGTGCCCTTCTATCTGCGCACCGGCAAACGCATGCAGGAGAGGCTGGCGGAGATCGTCATCAACTTCCGCGCCGTGCCCCACTCCATTTTCGGCAAGCGCGCGGCGGCACTGCAGAACAACCGCCTGGTGATCACGATGCAGCCCGACGAGAGCGTAAAACTGCACTTGCAGGCCAAGCGTCCGGGCGACCAGATGGTGCTCAACCCGGTCTCGCTCGACCTCGACTTTGCCGAGGGCTCCCAGAGCCGTCGTCTCGATGCCTACGAGCGCCTGCTGATGGACGTGATGCGCGGCAACCTGACCCTGTTCGTGCGTCGCGACGAACAGGAGGCAGCGTGGAAGTGGGTCGAGCCGATCATGTCGAGCTGGAACGAGTCGAGTGATCCGCCCAAGACCTACACCGCTGGCACCTGGGGACCGGCCGCATCGACCGCACTGCCGGGCCGCGAGGGCTTCCACTGGCACGAGGAGCTGTAATGGCACTCGAACTGAAGCGCTACGCCGACCCCTCCGCGCTGGACGACGCACTGGCCGGGATGGTGGTCGAAAAATTGCGCGAGGGCATCGCCCGGCGTGGCAGCGCCAGCCTGGTGCTATCCGGAGGGCGTACCCCGCGCGGCCTGTTCGCCCGCCTCGCCGCCACCGACCTGGCATGGGATCGGGTCTGCATCACGCTGGCCGACGATCGCTGGGTACCACCCGATCACGCGGACAGCAACGAGCGCACCGTCCGCAGCGTATTGCTGCAGGACAAGGCCGCCGCCGCGCGTTTCATCCCCCTGTACAACGGCGCCGCCGATCCGTGGGCCGGTCTCGATGCGGCCCGCGCCGCGCTCGCCGAGCTGCCGCGTCCCTTCGACGTGGTGGTGCTGGGCATGGGCGAGGACGGCCATACGGCCTCGCTGTTCCCCGCCGCCGACACGCTGCCGCCGCCATCGAGCGCCACCTGCGCCGACTGCATCGGTATCCGGCCGGCCAAGGCGCCCCACGACCGCCTGTCGCTGACGCCGGCCGCCCTTCTCGACAGCCGGCTGATCGCGCTGCACTTCACCGGCGCCGGCAAATGGTCGGTGCTGTGCGAAGCCCTCAAACCCGGAGCGGTCGAAACCTTTCCGGTTCGTACCATCATTCAACAGGATCAGGTGCCCTGCCATGTCTTCTGGACACTCTGAACGACGCGCTGAACACTATCCGCGCCTGGTCGGCGACATCGGCGGCACCAATGCCCGCTTCGCGATCGTGGCCGCACCCGGTGCCCAGCCGACCCATGTCCGCACCCTGCCCTGCGCCGACTACGACGGTCCGCAAGAGGCCATCTGCGACTACCTCGCGCTCGAAGGGCTTGCGGTGCCGCCGCTTGCCGCGTTCGGCATCGCCACCCCGATCACCGGCGACCATGTGTCGATGACCAATCACCACTGGGCATTCTCGGTCGAGACGCTGCGCGCCAGCCTCGGCCTGGAACGGCTGCTCGTGATCAACGACTTCACCGCGCTCGCCCTGTCGCTGCAGCAACTGCAGCCACACGAACGCACGCAGGTCGGTGGTGGCAGTGCGCTCCCGGGCCATGCGATCGGCCTGGTAGGGGCCGGCACCGGACTGGGCATCTCCGGTCTGGTACCGTGCGGCGCCGACCACGTGCCGCTTGCCGGCGAAGGCGGTCACGTCACCCTGCCCGCGGCCGACGCACGCGAGGCGCGGATCATCGCCCTCCTTGCCGAACGCTATGGACACGTGTCGGCCGAGCGCGTGCTGTCGGGCCCCGGCCTGGTTGCACTGCACGATGCGATCCGCACACTGGCGGGCGAACCGGCGGCTAAACTCAGCAGTGCCGAGATCAGCGCCCGCGGGCTCGCCGCCAGCTGCGCGATCTGCATCGAGACCCTGCATACCTTCTGCGCGATGCTCGGCACCGTGGCGGGCGATCTCGCGCTGACCCTCGGCGCCCGCGGCGGGGTGTATATCGGCGGCGGCATCGTGCCCCGATTCGGTGCTTTTTTCGCCGCTTCCGACTTCCGCCGGCGCTTCGAGGCCAAGGGACGATTCGCCGCCTATCTGGCCGATGTCCCGACCTACGTCATCAACGCGCCCTACCCGGCCCTGCTCGGTGCCGCCCGCGCGCTGGAGACGCCGCTGACCATGGGCTGCGACGCCCGCTCGTGGAGCCCCGCGACCGCGGCCCCCGATGCCGTGCTTACCGCCAGCACCCCCATTCAGGACTGAGTCCCGCAAAGGATCCTTCGATCATGACTACTTCCGCAAACCCTTCCGCAAAAAATTCCACCTGGCAGGCCTTGACGGCGCACCGCGCCGAGCTCGGCGATCATCATCTGAACGCGCTCTTCGCCGCCGATCCGGCGCGCGCCACGCGCATGCAGGCCGAGGCTTGCGGCCTGTTCCTCGACTACTCGAAAAACCGCGTCACCGCCGACACGCTCGCCCTGATGTTCCAGCTGGCCCGCGAAGCCGGCTTGAGCGAGCGCACCACGGCCATGTTCGACGGTGCGCGGATCAACACCACCGAAAGGCGCGCCGTCCTGCACACCGCACTGCGCCGGCCGGCGGGGACCAGCCTCACGGTCGACGGTCAGGACCTGATGACCGACATCCTTGCGGTGCGCGAACGCATTCGCCGCTTCAGCGAGCAGGTGCGCGTCGGCAGCTGGCTTGGCTATAGCGGCCGGCCGATCACCGACGTGGTCAACATCGGCATCGGCGGCTCGGATCTCGGTCCGCTGATGGTGTGCGAGGCGCTCAAGCCCTACGCCCACCCGGGCCTGCGGATGCACTTCGTCTCCAATGTCGACGGCGTGCAGATCGACGACGTGCTGAACACGGTGAATCCACAAACCACACTGTTTATCGTCGCCTCCAAGACCTTCACCACCCAGGAAACCCTGACCAATGCCCATACCGCGCGCTCCTGGCTGATCGATCGCGCCGGCGACGAAGCGGCCGTCGCCCGCCACTTCGTCGCGGTGTCGACCAATGCCGAGGCAGTGAGCCGCTTCGGCATCGATACCGCCAACATGTTCGGCTTCTGGGACTGGGTCGGCGGCCGCTACTCGCTGTGGAGCGCAATCGGCCTGCCTGTCGTGCTGCAGATCGGCGCCGACCGCTTCGACGAACTGCTCGCCGGCGCCCATGCAATGGACGAGCATTTCCGCACTGCGCCGCTCGAGCGCAACCTGCCGGCGATCATGGCACTGCTCGGGATCTGGAACATCGACTTCCTCGACGCGCCCACCCATGTCATCGCTCCCTACCACCAGCGTCTGCACCGGCTTCCGGCCTACCTGCAGCAGCTCGACATGGAGTCGAATGGCAAGTCGGTAAAGCTCGACGGCACCCCGGTCGGGTGCCACACCAGCCCGGTGATCTGGGGCGAGCCCGGCATCAACGGCCAGCACGCCTACTTTCAGATGCTGCATCAGGGCACGCGTTTCGCGCCGGTCGATTTCATCGGCGTGATGGAGCGTCCGGCCCACCTCGGCCATCACCATCGCGTTGCCTTTGCCAACATGGTGGCACAGGCCGAAGCCCTGATGCGGGGCAAGTCGGCCACCGAGGTCGCGGCCGAGATGCGCGCTGCCGGGGTCGTCGAGGAGCGCATCGACACCTTGATCCCGCACCGGGTATTCCCCGGCAACCGACCCAGCAACACCTTGCTGCTGGAGCGTCTCGACCCCTTCGGCCTCGGCACCCTGATCGCGCTCTACGAACACCGCACCTTCGTGCAGGGCGTGGTGTGGGGGGTGAACTCCTTCGACCAGTGGGGGGTGGAGCTCGGCAAGCAACTCGCCGCGCGCGTGCTCGACGACCTCGCCGTGGCGACCGATGCCAACCCCCATGACGCCAGCACCGCTGCGCTGATCGAACGCTATCGCCAGCACACGCGACAGGTCGCCGACTGACCCACCGAGCGGCCGACCAGTGCCCCTTTTCGGCACCGACTCACACAACAAGGATACGGCCCCCGGCCCCACAGGAGATGCAGTGAATACCTCGCGCAATACCAAGATCGTCGCCACCCTCGGTCCCGCCAGTTCGGACACCGCTACCATCCGCGCGCTGCACCTGGCCGGAGCCGACGTGTTTCGCCTGAACTTCAGCCACGGCAGCCATGAGGACCACGCCGCCCGCGCGGCGCAGATCCGCGAGATCGCGGCCGAGACCGGGCGCCCGATCGGCATCCTCGCCGACCTGCAGGGCCCCAAGCTGCGCATCGGCACCTTCGCCGACGGTGCGGTGACGCTCAGGCGCGGCGACACGATCCGCTTCGACGCAGATCCCGCACCGGGCAATCAGACCCGCGTGTGCCTGCCCCACCCCGAGATCATCGCCGCCTCGAAGGCAGGCGACGAACTGCTGCTCGACGACGGCCGGGTTCGCCTGCAGGTGACGGTCGCCCATGCCGATGCGCTCGAACTGGTGGCACTCAACGACAGCACCCTGTCCAACCGCAAGGGCGTCAATGTGCCCTCGGCCACGCTGGACCTGTCGCCGCTGACAAAGAAGGACCTGATCGACCTCGAGTTCGCACTGTCGCTGGGCGTCGACTGGGTGGCCCTGTCCTTCGTCCAGCGCGCCTCCGACGTCGCCCAGGCGCAGGAACTGATCGCCGGGCGCGCGGCGCTGATGGCCAAGATCGAGAAGCCGTCGGCGATCACCGACATTGAGGGCATCCTCGCGCTCGCCGACGGGATCATGGTCGCCCGCGGTGACCTCGGCGTGGAGATGCCCGCCGAGGAAGTGCCCGGCCTGCAGAAGAAGCTGGTGCGCCTGGCGCGCGCCGCCGGCAAGCCGGTGGTGGTGGCGACGCAGATGCTCGAATCGATGGTGTCGGCGCCGGCCCCGACACGCGCCGAGGCGTCCGACGTGGCCACCGCGGTGTTCGACGGTGCCGATGCGGTGATGCTGTCGGCGGAATCGGCTTCCGGTCAGTACCCGCTGGAAGCGGTCGAAATGATGTCGCGCATCATCTGCCGCACCGAAGCCGACCCGCTGCATCGGCAGTACGTCGAGACGGTGGCGGCCAACATGCAGGCGGGCGGCACCGACGCCATCGGCACCGCGATCCGCAGCATCACCGCGATGATGCCGGTGTGCGCCACCGTGGCCTTCACCGCCTCGGGCGCCACTGCGCTGCGCATCGCGCACCAGCGCCCGCAGTCCCGCATCGTGTGCCTGACGCCGTCGGCGCGCGTCGCCGGCCGGCTGACGCTGGCCTGGGGCATCCGAGCACGAGTCTCGACCGCCACCGGCACGGTCGAGGAGATGGTCGACGCCGCCGTGGCCAGTTGCCGCCGCGATCAGCTGCTACGCGACGGCGAGGCGGTGATCGTCACCGCCGGCGTGCCCTTCGGTACGCCCGGCTCCACCAACCTGCTGCGCCTGGCCTGGCCGACGACCGCAGCCCTTGCGGCCTGACCCGCCGCCCACCCCAGACACTACAAAAAACAACCGAACCCCACGCAAGGAAACCCCAATCATGGAAACCAAACTCAAGCCGACCCCGATGCAGGAACGGCTGCACAATCTGTTCCCAACCGAAGGCGACATCCCGCAGGACTGCCGCGTGCTGGCGCCCCTGCACCAGCGCTCGATTCTGCTCAATGGCGAAATGCGCATCTGGAAGGGCAATACCCGCGCCGTGTTCTCGCCGATGCGGGTACGTGGCGCCGACGGCAGCCTCACCCCGGTGGAACTGGGCAGCTTCCCGGTCACCGGTACCGACGAAGCCGACGCCGCCATCGCCGCGGCGTGGAAGGCCTACGACAACGGCCGCGGCCAGTGGCCAACGATGTCGGTTGCCGACCGTATCGCCTGCGTCGAGAACTTCACCAACCAGATCGTCGCTCGCCGGCGCGAGATCGTGAACCTGATCATGTGGGAGATCGGCAAGAGCCTGACCGACTCCGAGCGCGAGTTCGATCGCACCATCGACTACATCAAGGCCACGATCGCCGAGCTCAAGGGCCTGGACAACGCCAATTCGCGCTTCCAGATCGTCGACGGCACGATCGCCCAGATCCGCCGCTCGCCGCTGGGCATCGTGCTGTGCATGGGCCCCTACAACTACCCGATGAACGAAACCTTCTGCACCCTGATCCCGGCGCTGATCATGGGCAACGTGGTGCTGTTCAAGCCGCCGCGCTTCGGCGTGCTGCTCTACTACCCGATGCTCGAAGCTTTCCGCAGCGCCTTCCCGGCCGGGGCGATCAACATCGTGTATGGCCAGGGCAGCGTCGTGGTGCCGCACATCATGAGTTCGGGCAAGGTGAACGTGCTCGCGTTGATCGGCACCAGCAAGGTCGCCGACCAGCTCAAGAAGGCACACCCCAAGTCCAACCGCCTGCGCGCGGTGCTGGGGCTGGAAGCGAAGAACGCCGCGATCATCCTCGCCGATGCCGACATCGAGCTGACGGTGAAGGAGTGCATCGCCGGCACGCTGTCCTTCAACGGCCAGCGCTGCACCGCGCTCAAGATGATCCTGGTGCACCAGGCCATCGCCGACCAGTTCCTGCGCCGCTTCAACGAGGAGCTCGCCAAGCTGAAGATCGGTATGCCGTGGGAGAAAGGGGTCACGATCACGCCGCTGCCCGAGCTGCAGAAGGTCGATTACATGAACGAGTGCATCGCCGACGCGGTGGCCAAGGGCGCCAAGGTGCTCAATGCCGACGGCGGCACCGCCGTGGAAACGATGTTCTATCCGGCCGTGGTGTTCCCGGTGACCGAAGGGATGAAGCTCTACCGCGAGGAGCAGTTCGGCCCGGTGATCCCGGTCGCACCGTTCGAGGACATCGAGACCGCGCTCGACTACGTGATCAGTTCCGACCACGGCCAACAGGTAAGCGTGTTTGGCTCCAATCCGGACCAGATCGCCCAGCTTGTGGATCCGCTGGTGAACCAGGTCTGCCGGGTGAACATCAACTGCCAGTGCCAGCGCAGCCCGGACGTATTTCCCTTTGCCGGGCGCAAGGATTCGGCCGAGGGCACGCTGTCGGTACATGACGCGCTGCGCTCGTTCTCGATCCGCACCATGGTCGCGGCCAAGCAGACCGAGGCGAGCAAGAAGCTGCTCGACAGCATCGTGCTCGGCAACAAGTCCAACTTTGTGAATACGCGCTTCATTCTCTGACGGCTCGCGA
This sequence comes from Azoarcus sp., assembly GCA_030656215.1. GTDB lineage: Bacteria > Pseudomonadota > Gammaproteobacteria > Burkholderiales > Rhodocyclaceae > Parazoarcus. The sequence goes on along the minus strand of JAUSOD010000061.1, from coordinate 4,988 downwards.
CAACTCGCGCACTTCCTTTTTCCTCCCTTGGCCGGCGGCGACAGCTCCTCCCCTCGCTCCGCTGCCGGCTTTCTTTTCGACCCCAATTTCTCTCCCTACGCCCATGAATACTATCGTCGGCCTCAGTGGCCTCGAAATACTCGACTCCCGTGGCAACCCCACCCTGCAGGCCACCGTGCGCCTCGCCTCCGGTCATGTCGGCACCGCCGCCGTGCCCTCCGGCGCCTCCACCGGTAAGCGCGAAGCGCTCGAACTGCGCGACGGCGACCCGGCGCGTTTCGGCGGCAAGGGCGTCACCCGGGCGCTGGCCCACATCGAAGGCCCGATCGCCGCCGCACTCGAAGGCCGCGACGCCGGCGACCAGGCGGCGCTCGACGCCCTGCTGTGCGAACTCGACGGCACCCCGGACAAGTCCCACCTCGGCGCCAATGCCATGCTCGCGGTGTCACTCGCCAGCGCGCACGCCGCGGCCGCCGCAAACGGGATTCCGCTCTATCGCCATCTGGGCGACGCAGCGCTCGGCCACGCACTGCCGGTGCCGCTGATGAACGTGATCAACGGTGGTGCCCACGCCAACAACAGCCTCGACATCCAGGAATGCATGATCGTGCCGCACGGCTTCGAGCGCTTCAGCGATGCATTGCGCGCCGGCGTCGGCGTGTTCCACGCGCTGCGCGGCCTGCTCGACAAGAAGGGTTTCCCGACCTCGGTCGGCGACGAAGGCGGCTTTGCGCCCAACGTAAGCGGCACGCGCGAGGCGCTCGACCTGATTCTTGAGGCGATCGAGCGCGCCGGCTACGAGCCCGGCACCCAGATCGCGCTGGCACTCGACTGCGCCGCGTCCGAGTTCCACCACGACGGCGAATACCGGCTGGCCGGCGAAGGCCAGGCCTACAGCAGCGCCACCTTCTGCAGCTACCTCGCCGATCTGGTCGGCGACTACCCGATCGTCAGCATTGAGGACGGCATGGCCGAGGACGACTGGACCGGCTGGGGCCAGCTCACCGACCGCCTCGGGCGGCGGGTGCAACTGGTTGGCGACGACCTGTTCGTGACCAACACCGGCATTCTCGCCGCCGGCATCGACAAGGGCATCGCCAACGCCATCCTGATCAAGCCCAACCAGATCGGCACGCTGACCGAAACGCTCGCGGCGATGAGCATGGCCCGCCACGCTGGCTACGCCGCCATCGTTTCGCACCGCTCGGGCGAGACCGGCGACACCACCATCGCCGATCTCGCAGTGGCGACCGCCTGCGGCCAGATCAAGACCGGTTCGGCGAGCCGCTCCGACCGCGTCGAGAAATACAACCGCCTGCTCGCGATCGAACGTGAGCTTGGCGCTGCTGCCCGCTTTGCCGGTTCGGAGGCCCTGCGCCGGCGCTGAGGCGCCACCGATACGCTTGCCCTGATCCGGCACCACATCAACGCTCCCTCCCTCGGCGGTGGTGCCGGACCTTTTTTGCGCCGGACCTGAGCTGTCCAGCGGCTCCGTCCGGACCACCCGGCGCGCAGCCCGGACACCATAACGAAAACAGGCGAAGTACGGAGAGACATGCAATGACCCGAGCCCACAGCGCAAACCCGCACCGCATCGTCATTGTGGGCGGCGGAGCGGGCGGACTGGAACTCGCCACCCGGCTGGGCCGGCGCCACGGGCGACGCGGCACCGTCAAGGTCGTGCTGGTGGACCGCACCCGCACCCATATGTGGAAACCACTGCTGCACGCAGTCGCCGCGGGCAGCCTGAACATCCACGAAGAGCAGATCGACTACCTCTATCAGGCGCGCTGGAACCACTTCGAGTACTGCCGGGGTGCGATGCGCGAGCTCGACCGGGTGGAGCGCGAGATCATCGTGGGCGAGGTCCGCGGCGACGACGGCGAACTGGTTCTGCCCGAACGGCGGATTGCCTATGACACCCTGGTCATCGCGGTGGGCTCGCTGTGCAACGACTTCGGCACCCCCGGCGTTGCCGAGCATGCTTACAAGCTCGATGCCGCCTGGGAAGCGCACCTGTTCCACCGCAAGCTGGTGAATGCGTGCTTCAGCGCCAACTACCATCTGCCCGGCTCGGGTGCCCACCTCGACATCGCCATCGTCGGCGGTGGTGCGACCGGAGTCGAACTGGCCGCCGAGCTGCACAACACCACCCGGGTGCTCGCCGCCTACGGTCTGCGCAATCTCGACCCTGATCGCCACATCCGCATCCGGCTGATCGAAGCCGGGCCGCGCATTCTGCCCGGCCTGACGGAGAGCCTGTCGACGGCGGTGACCGGCATCCTGTCCGGCATCGGCGTCACCGTAAACACCGGCGTGAAGGTCACCGAGGTGACGCCGACCGCGGTTCACACCGCATCCGGCGAGGTGTTGCCCGCCGATCTGGTGGTGTGGGCTGCCGGAATCCGCGCGCCCGCCTTCCTGCGCGACATCGACGGGCTGGAGACCGACCGCATCGACCGCCTGGCGGTCAACGCCCATCTGCAGAGCACGCGCGACGCCAACATCTACGCCTTCGGCGACTGCGCGGCTTCGCCCTGGCAGGACGGCGACGCCACCCTGCCACCACGCGCCCAGGTCGCGCATCAGCAGGCCAGCTACCTGGCCCGTGCGCTGCCAGCGCGGGTGCGCGGCGAGTCGCCGCCCGCTTTCCGCTACAAGGACTACGGCTCGCTGGTCTCGATCGGCCACCACGACACCCTGGGCAACCTGATGGGTTTCGTGCGCGGCAAGGGCATCCGCATCGAGGGCATGGTGGCAAGTTTCATGTACTGGTTGCTTTATCGCAGCCACCTGATCGCCCTCAACGGCTTCCGGAAGACCGCGCTCGACACGGTCACCGGCTGGATGCGGCGGCATACCGACCCCCACGTAAAACTTCACTGACAGACCAAGGAACGAAGATGAAACAGCTCGTGCTGCTACGCCACGGCGAAAGCGTGTGGAACAAGGAGAACCGCTTCACCGGCTGGACCGACGTGGCCCTGTCCGACCAGGGCCGCGCCGAGGCCAGCGCCGCCGGCAAGCGCCTGAAGGACGCCGGCTTCGTGTTCGACGTCGCCCACACCTCGGTACTCAAACGCGCCATCCACACCCTGTGGCTGGTGCTCGAGCAGATGGAGCAGCCGTGGATTCCGGTCCACCCGAGCTGGCGTCTGAACGAGCGCCACTACGGCGCGCTGCAAGGCCTGAACAAGGCCGAGACTGCTGCCGAGTTCGGCGACGATCAGGTCAAACTGTGGCGCCGCAGCTACGACGTGCCGCCGCCGGCGCTCGCCGCGGACGACGAGCGCCACCCCTCGTTCGACCGCCGCTATGCCGCGCTGTCGGGCGCAGCGCTGCCGCTCACCGAATGCCTGAAGGACACCGTCGACCGACTGATCCCGCACTGGGAGCAGGTGATCGCGCCGGCGGTAGCCAGCGGCGAGCGCGTCGTCGTCGCCGCCCACGGCAACTCGCTGCGGGCGCTGATCAAGCATCTGGACCAGGTCAGCGATGAGGACATCATCGAGCTCAACATCCCGACCGGCACGCCGCTGATCTACGAGCTCACCGACGAGCTCAAGCCGATCCGCAGCTATTACCTGTAGTCCCGCACCAGACTAGCCTTGCCGCCGGCCACGGCACCCGACGATCAACTGCAGACGCACGGCCCGCGCCCGCGACAAGGACAGGAACATGGACATGAGCAGCAAGCTCGAGGAGCGCATCGGGCAATCGATACCGCTGGCGGCGAACGACGACAGCCGGGTCGACGCCGCAACGCTGGCCGCGCTGACCGGCGCCGTGCATGGCAACCCGTTCGAAGTACTCGGCATGCACCGCGCCGGCAAGGCCATCGTTGTACGTGCGCTGCTGCCCGGTGCGCTGAAGGTGGAGGTCCTCGATGTTCGCCGGCGACGTATCGCCGCGCTCGCCCCTCAGGACGGCAGTTCGCTGTTCACCGCAGTGATGCCGCGCCGCTGCAACCCCTTCGCCTACCGCCTGCGGGTGCAGTGGGGCGGCGCCGACGCTAGCCCCGGCGACACCACCGAACTGGAAGACCCCTATCGCTTCGGTCCCGGGATCGGCGACCTCGATGTCTGGCTGCTGGCCGAGGGCACTCATCACCGGCCTTACGAATGGCTGGGCGCGCATCCGGTGGTGGTCGACGGCGTTGCCGGCACACGCTTTGCAGTGTGGGCGCCGGCCGCGCGCCGGGTGTCGGTGGTGGGCAGTTTCAACAGCTGGGACGGCCGCCGCCACATGATGCGGCTACGGCACGAATGCGGGGTATGGGAGATCTTCCTCCCCCAGGTTGGCGCAGGCGATCTGTACAAATTTGAAGTAGTGGGTGCGGACAAGGTGCTTCGGATCAAGGCCGACCCTTTTGCCTTTCGCGCCGAGATGCGCCCGCAGACGGCCTCGGTGGTGCAGCGCCTGCTACCCGGCGTCGCCATTGACGAGGAGCGCAGGCAGGCCAATACGCTCGACGCAGCGATCAGCATCTACGAAGTCCACCTGGCGTCGTGGCAGCGCAACGAGCGTGGCGAGTGGCTGAGCTACCGCGAACTCGCCGAGCGGCTGATCCCCTATGTCGTCGCCCAGGGCTTCACCCATATCGAGCTGATGCCGGTGCACGAACACCCCTTCGACGGCTCGTGGGGCTACCAGCCCACCGGGCTGTACGCCCCGACCTCGCGTTTTGGCACCCCGGAGGATTTTCGCGCCTTCACCACCGCCGCTCATGCGGCCGGCCTCGGCGTGATTCTCGACTGGGTGCCTGCCCACTTTCCGACCGACGATCACGGACTCGCCGATTTCGACGGCACCCATCTGTACGAGCATGCCGACCCGCGCGAGGGCTTCCATCAGGACTGGAACACGCTGATCTACAACTACGGCCGCAGCGAGGTGCGCAATTACCTGGTCGGCAATGCGCTCTACTGGATCGAACGCTATGGCATCGACGGCCTGCGGGTGGATGCCGTCGCCTCGATGCTGTATCG
>JAUSOD010000050.1 GCA_030656215.1 Azoarcus sp. | reverse complement strand
GAGATCAAGCCCGGCGTGTGGGTGGGCCTGAACACCTCGATCGCCTGGGATAGCGTGCAGGTCGTGGGGCCGTGCTACATCGGCTCCAACGTGCGGATTGACCCGGGGGTGTCGGTGATTGGCCCCACCTGGATTGGCCGTGGTTGCCATTTGCGGGCGGGCTCGCGCATAGAGCGCAGCGTGCTGTTTGACTACACCCGCGTGGGCGAAGGCCAGGAAGTGAGCGAAAAGATTCTGTCGTTTCAGTATTGCGTTGATCGAAGCGGTCATGCCACCTATGTAGGTGACGACTCGATTGCGCTGCGCTGGGGCGATGCACGGGGCTGAAAGGTACGCTGGCCTGCTTACAGCTTGGCTTGGCCGGCACCGTCTGACTCTCTGGTGCTTCCCAATGCAAAGAGACCGCCGCGGCGGTCTCTTTGCATTGGGAAGCACCCCGGTATTTGCAGCCAGGGCGATTGCCGCGAGATCAGGCTTTGCGTTTCTTGGTCAGGCTCAGTCCGAGCAGGCCGAGGCCCAGCAGGGCAACGGTGCCGGGTTCGGGGACGCGCAGTGCCTCTTTCCAGGTGGTGGAGAGTTGCAGTCCGTCGATCAGGAGGATGTCGCCGCTGTCCAGGTTGGCCGAGCGGAAGCCGATGTGGCTGATCTGTGAAATGCCGGTATTGCCGATCATGTAGGCATCCGGGGTGCTCAGGTCGCCAAGCTCGGGGTTGAGCCACAGTGCAAAGCTGTCGTAGTTGCCCGACCCGGTGCGGGAGAGTAGGCCAACGATGTGATAAGTGACATCGTTGTTGCTTCCGATATTGCTATTTGGCGCGAAGGCACCCGCAAAACCGCTTGTGCGGACGAATACGTCATTGGTGCCACTGCCATCGGCCTTGATGCCGATATTGGGGGCCGACAAGTGCTCCCCCGTGGTGCCGACATCGAGCCACAGGCTCATGAAGTCGTTGGCAGTTAGGGCGCCGTTATCAATTTGAACGTAGAAGTCGACATACAGGCTGTTGCCGCTGAAGGCGGCCCCGAGCTGGCGGTAGGCTGCGTTGTTGTTGTTGCCGCTGATCTGGAGCGCGTTGCCGCCGTTCAGGGCGACGCCAGGGGTAACGACGTGGGTAACGCCGGTGTTTGCTGTCCAAGCGCCAGCCCAGCCTGTTCCGCCAGACTGTGCGTTCAGCTCACCTGCCTTGTAGTCGAAGTTGTCGCTGGCGACGATCGCTGCCATGGAGAGCGGTGCAAAGGCACTTAGCGCGAAGGCGGCAACCAATTTTTTGATGGTCATGATTTGTCGTTACCCTGATTTGGCTTGAAGCGTTGCGACTTTGTCGAATGAGCCAATTTAGCAAAAAATGTGCCTGGCGCCGGCGAGGGCGGCAACCTCCATATGGAACAAGTATTTACGTTGGCATCGGAATTTTTTGATGTTTTTGCCAGCTTTGTGCTGTAAAAAAATCCGACACATGGTGTAGGAAATGACGCCAAAGCAGGGCGAGAGGACACCGTGATGGGTTCGCAGGGCAGCTGCAGAGCCAATGTGCTTTGTGCATGAGGGTGAGGCGGAGATCGTCGTGCAGTGATCGGTTCTGGATTGAATCGCTAAAAATGATTAAAAATGCAATAAAATCGCCAGCATCGAGATGCAGGTCCGCCGCCACGCCGGATGGAACGCACGCAGCACCTACTACCTGGCCCGCACACTATCCAACCAATTGAAGAACGGCGACGATTACCGCGAACTGAAGCCGGTGATCGGAATCCATCTGGTGGACTTCGATCTGTTCGATGTACCCGACCAGGCACTCTGGTGCTTCGAACTGCGCGACCGCACACAGCCACACATCGTGCTGACGGGCGAACTACAATTGAACGTGATCGAACTGCGCAAGGCTGACCGCCTGCTGCCGCAGCACGCGGGTAAGCTCGCCGCCTGGGTAGCGTGGTTCGAACATTGGCAAGAGGAGAGCATCATGAGCGCAATTACCCATCGTCCTGTGCAACAGGCCATGGAACAGCTGAAGGGCCTGTCGGCGGACGACGAGATGTGCCGGCTGGCGTTCGTGCGCGAACGGGCGCTGCATGACGAAGTGAGTTTTACCAATGCAGCGCGGGAAGAAGGGCGGGCGTTGGGGCTTGAGCAGTGACTTGAAAAGGGACGGGAAGAGGGGCTTGAAAATGGACGAGAGGAAGGGCAACTCAAGCTGCTCGAGCGACTTTTACAGAGAAAATTCGGTCCGCTCCCTGACGATATCCGTACCCAGTTGAACAGCGCCAACGAGGCTCAACTGAGCGTCTGGGCCGAAGATATTCTGTTTGCGAACACGCTCGACGAGGTTTTCCGGTAATCCGCGCTCGAGGGGGACTCGAGCACCGGCGCTAGGTGCAAGCGCCTGCGGCCGACTGAAGTCGGCCCTACAAAAACCCACGCCCCCAAAAAAAACCTCGTGCCCCGCCACTGCCTGCACAGCCGCCGCAGGGCGGGTTTCAACCCGCCGCAGGGGTGATGCGGGCACCGGCGCAGACCCGGGCGCCTGTGCCGATGTGGGCACCTGCGGCTGACTGAAGTCGGCCCTACGAAACCCCCGCGCCCTACCACATCCGCCTGCACAACCGCCGTAGGGCGGGTTTCAACCCGCCGCGGTGAGTGATGTGGGCACCTGCGGACCCGGCCAGGCCTCCTTACTATTCTTCGCGGATGGCGGGTACGATCCGGACCGGGATCAGGCCGCGCAGGGCGTTTCCAGCATAGATTGCGCTTGCGTGCTTGAGGTCGGTCAGGGTGAAATTCTGTTCGATTGCCTCGCCGCGGTCGATTAGTTGACGGCGCAGTACGCCGTTCAGAACCCCGGCAGTCAGGGGCGGCGTACGCAGCGGGCCGTTGCCCGCATCCATGAAGATCGTGCTGCGCGCACCTTCGGCCACTTCGTCCCTTTCGTTCAGGAATAGCGCGTCGAACTGCCCGCGGGCGAGGGCAGTGCGTAGCGCACGATCGTAGAGCGCGCGTGCAGTGGTCTTGTGCTGCAGCAGCAGGTCGGTGCTATCGACCCGCTCTTCGGCCAGCGCGATGTGCTGGACCGGGTAGGCGAGGGTGTCCAGAGGCTGGCTGGTGATCGCAAGGCAAGCGTCGGCCGACAATTCCAGGCGCACGCGATGGGTTCCCGGTGCCAGCGATTTGGCGTGATCCAGTAGTGCGCTGCGCACAGGGGCGGGATCGCAGCGGTGGCCGAAATGACGGGCCGAGGTTGTGAGTCGGCGCAGGTGGCCGTCGAGCAGGGGATAGGGGGCCGATTGCCCCGCCTCGCAGCGCAGGGTTTCGATCAGGCCGAAGGGCGGGGGAAGGTCGGTGAGGAAACGTCCTTTGAGCAGGCACTCGGCCCATTCGGATTCGCCGGCCGAGTCGGCCACCACGCCGCTGCCCAGATTGAGCCGGAAGCCGCCATCGGGCTCGAGGCTCAGGGTACGGATTGGCACATTGAAGCTGAAGTCGCCGTCGGGTGCGAGCCAACCGAGTGCGCCGCAGTACAGGCCGCGCGGGCCGGACTCGAGATCGTGGATGATTTCCATCGCCCGGATCTTGGGGGCACCGGTCACCGAGCCGCAGGGGAACAGCGCGCGGAAGATCGTGAGCAGGTCGGCGCTGACCGGCTCGGCGCTCACGGTGGAGGTCATCTGCCATACCGAGGGGTAGGCTTCGATGGCGCACAGCGTCTCCACCCGCACGCCACCGGCCGGTGCGAGCCGGCCGAGGTCGTTGCGGATCAGGTCGACGATCATCACGTTTTCGGCGCGATCCTTGTCGGAGCGGAGGAGGGTGTCGGGGTCGCTCGAGCGCGGGGCGGTCCCCTTCATCGGGCGGCAAGTCAGCCGCGTGCCTCGGCGCTCGACGAAGAGTTCGGGCGAGCGCGACAGGATGGCGCCGTCGGCGTCGGCCACAAAACCGCCGTGGCGCACCGGCTGGGCATCCATCAGTCGGCGGTAGAGCGCCAGCGGTGATCCGAAGGCAGTCCCGGTGAGCGGCCAGGTGAAGTTCACCTGATAGCAGTCCCCGGCATGGATCAGGCTGCGAATGCGCTCGAGTGCCGCGAGGTAGTCCTGGTGCGTGATTTCCGATTTCAGATCAGCCACGCCGGCCAGTGCAAGGTGTTGGTCGAGGGTGGCCAGTGCAGCGTCGATCCGTTCATGGCTTTGCGCCTGGGTGAGCCACTCGCCACGCTCGCAGATCCAGGCGGTGAGCAGCGGCGCATCGTTTTGCGAAAGCTGGCGGGCCAGCCGGGGTTCGAGGGCATGGCCCAGCTCGTAGGCCGCCGCGAGGGCAACCCAATGACCGTCTGCGCGGGCCTGTTCGATTCGGGCGAAGGTCGAGTCGATGTCGGCTGGCTGGCGACAGACCAGTTTGTGCTGCAGTCCGTGCAGCCACAGATGCTGCCCCCCGGGCAGGTTGTCGTCGAACAGCGCAAGGGGCTGCAGTGAGGATTGGGGCAAGGATTGAGGCAAGGATTGCACGGAGGGCTGCACTGCGAGCTGCGCGCCTGGAATGGCGCCGGCCCGTGCGCGTGAGCTCGCACCATGGGCCGCTTGCTGCGCTGTTCGTGGCGAGGAGGGCATCGGGAGATTCCGGAGTAGGACGCGTTGTTCGACGGGCGGCTGATTCTACGTGATCGCAACGCAGGCGCTCATTCGATCATGGCGCCTGCACCGGGGCGCCGCATTGGTTAAACTCCTGTCTTTGCGCTTGCGCACTTTCGTCTCCGCCGATCTGAGGACAGCCCCGTGAAGTACATCTCCACCCGCGGCCATGCCGGCCAGCCCGTCAACCCCGAATTCTGCGACATCCTGCTGGGCGGGCTCGCGCCCGATGGCGGCCTCTACCTGCCTGAGAGCTACCCGCAGATCGGCCGTGCCGAGCTCGATGCGTGGCGTTCGCTGTCGTATGCCGAGCTGGCGTTCGAGATCCTGTCGCGCTTTATCACCGACATTCCCGCAGCCGATCTCAAGGCAATCTGCGACAAGACCTACACCGCAGCGGTGTACTGCCACGTGCGTCCCGGCGACAACGCGGCGGACATCACCCCGGTGCGCTGGATCGAACCGGGCAAACTCGGCCTGCTCGAACTGTCCAACGGCCCGACGCTGGCGTTCAAGGACATGGCGATGCAGTTGCTCGGCAACCTGTTCGAGTATGTGCTGGCGCGACGCGGGGAAACCATCAACATTCTGGGTGCCACCTCGGGCGACACCGGGTCGGCTGCCGAATACGCGATGCGCGGCAAGCATGGGGTGCGGGTGTTCATGCTGTCGCCGCACGGCAAGATGAGTGCCTTCCAGCGCGCGCAGATGTACTCGCTGCAGGACGAAAACATCTACAACATTGCGGTCACCGGCATGTTCGACGATGCGCAGGACATCGTGAAAGCGGTGTCGAACGATCTGGCGTTCAAGGCGCAGCACAAGATCGGCGCGGTCAATTCGATCAACTGGGCACGCGTTGCGGCGCAGATCGTCTATTACTTCAAGGGCTATTTCGCCGCCACCGAATCCAACGATGAGCAGGTCGCTTTCTGCGTGCCGTCGGGCAATTTCGGCAATATCTGCGCCGGGCACATTGCGCGCCAGATGGGCTTGCCGATCGCGAAGCTGCTGCTTGCCACCAACGAAAACGATGTGCTCGACGAGTTCTTCCGCACCGGCATCTATCGCCCGCGCAAGACGGCCGAGACCCGCATTACCTCGAGCCCGTCGATGGATATCTCCAAGGCATCCAACTTCGAGCGTTTCGTGTTCGATCTGGTCAGGCGAGATCCGGTGAAGGTTGCCGAGTTGTGGGCGGAAGTCGATGCCGGTCGGCCGTTCGACCTATCGCAAACCTCATACTTTGCGCGTCTGGCCGATTTTGGCTTCGTGTCCGGAAGCAGCAGCCACGCAGACCGCATCGCCACCATCCGCGCCATGTTCGAGCGTCATGGTCTGATCATCGACACCCACACCGCCGATGGCGTGAAAGTGGCGTGGGAGATGGGTGGGGAAGTGCCCGAAGGCGTACCCTTGCTCGTGCTCGAGACCGCACTTGCGGTGAAGTTTGCCGAGACCATCCGCGAGGCGCTCGATCGCGACCCTGAAGCGCCGCCAGATCTGCAAGGTCTGGAAGCCTTGCCGCAACGGGTCGAGGTCATGGAGCCCGATGTGGATCAGATCAAGCGCTTCATCACCGATCACGTCTGAATCCACTTCGCGACAAGCCGGCACCGGGGCGTGGTGAGCCCCGGCCTTATGCAACTTCCGTTGTAGTCGCCTCTGCACGCACGCTACACTGCGCCGTCCCGGGCCAGCGCCCGGGGCGACGGTGGTTTGTGCGCGGTGTGCGTTGCATTCGAACGGAGCGATTAAATGGATGTGAGTGGTTACGGAGCAGCACTGCAGTCGGGTCAGGAAGGCGAGAACGCACGGCAGCTGGCTCATCAGGTGATCGACTTTCTGATCACCAACGCGCTTCATCCCTCACCGGTTAACTACACGGTAGCCTACGAGTATCGGCTTGCGCGTGTTCCTGCGCTCAATGCGCGCATCGATGATCGCCTTGCTGGCGGCAAGCATCTCGACGACCTGCTGATGCGGGAGCTCTACGACGAACACCTGGCCCGCGAGCAGTTCCGCAGCCTGCGTGGGCTGGGGGGCAGCCTGCAGGAGCTGGTCGAAGGCCTGATCGGAGACATCACCGCGGCAGGAGAAAACGCCTCCGGCTTTCGCTCCGCCGTCGAGCACAACATCGACCGGCTGGCGAGCGATCGGGGTGATGCGACACTGAGCGGGGTGGCTGCCGATCTGCTGGCCGCGGCGATCAAGGCACATTCCGGCAACGAAGCGCTGAGAAAGAATCTTGAGGTTGCGGACCAAGAGGCGCGCAAGCTGCGCGGCGAGCTCGACCGCCATCGGCGCGAAGCGCTCATCGATCCACTGACCGGCTTGCTCAACCGCCGCGGGCTGGACCACCGGCTAGAGGAAATTCACGGGCTCGGCGAGGGCGATTCCCTGGCCATGGTGGTGCTCGATATCGACCACTTCAAACGGGTCAACGACACTTACGGACACGCCGTCGGCGATGTGGTGATCCGGCATGTCGCCCAGGTGATGCGTACCGCGGTGCGTGCGCAGGATGTGACCGTACGATTTGGGGGTGAGGAGTTCGTGATCGTGATGCCGCAGATGTCGCTGGAGGAGGCAGAGACCGTGGCGGAGTCGATCCGGGCGCGGGTCGAACGCCTGCGGCTGACCCGGCGCCAGGATCAGCTCAAGCTCGATCCCTTCACCATCTCGCTGGGCGTGGCCACGCGACGCGCAGGGGAGGATTTCGAGGGTTTGTTTGCACGCGCAGACCAGGCGCTGTACGCAGCCAAGAACAGCGGCCGCAACCGGGTGCTGACCGAGAGGGTGCTGAGTTGAGCCGCACGCAGCGGTGAGGTGGGCAAGTCGCCGCCCACCCGGCTATTGACGCGGACTGACGCGGCTTCTACAATCCGTCCTCTTTCGCAAAGGGCGGTTAGCTCAGCGGTAGAGCACTGCCTTCACACGGCAGGGGTCACTGGTTCGATCCCAGTACCGCCCACCAGCATTCAAGAGAGCCGGCCATGTGCCGGCTTTTTTGCATGGGCTCGCGACTAGCAGCCCCGAGCAAGCTTATTGAGCTGCCATTGAAGAAATGAGAGACCCCTACGACATTCTCGGCATTTCGCCGAGCGCAAGCGCGGACGCGATCAAGACGGCGTATCGGCAAGCTGCCCGTCTTTACCATCCGGACAAGAACCCATCTCCAGATGCAGCAGCGCGCTTTCGGGACGTGCAGACTGCCTACGAACTACTTGGCGATGAACAGAAGCGTCAGGAATACGACGTGATTCGCCGCCGCAACCTAATCGACGATCCACTGCAGGAAGCGACCTCGCTGTGGAGCGCCTATATCGACAAGCTGACGCCATGACCTCCATCTACTTTGAAGACCTCTCCGAACGTTACAACTGCGAAATCGAAGATCTGCGCACCGACTCGGAAGGCAAGGACGTACTCAACAAACGCCTGCTCGAGAAGCGTCAGTCCTTCGAATCGCTGACGCCCATGCTCGAGGAAGCGCCCGAGATGGTCGCATCGGCCCTGCACGGTGCCTACAAGTTCAACGATCGGCAGATACTCGGTCGTGCATCGAACAGTGTGTCGGGGCTGGAGGGCTTTCCGAGCTGGGCGGAAATCGAGAGAACGCTGGATATCGCGCCCTGGGCACGCCCGCTGATCGATCTGTGCCTGAAGGAGCCGGACGGGGAAGCATTCCTCGTTACCAGCGTGGTGCTCGAATGGATGCTGACTGAGGACATTCGGCGCCCGTACGCCGCAACAGAGTCCGACGACGAAAGTGACGACGACAGTGAAGACCTTGGCGACTCCGGTGCAGACTGGATGTCCACCCAGGGCTTCGATGACATTGAACGTTAAGCGAGATTTTTCATGAGCCATCCCGTCATCCGACAGACCCAGTCGCTCATTCTTGCCGGTGAGATCGCCGAGGCCGAATCGCAGCTGGTTGCCATCGCCGAGGCAGAAGGCGACCAGGCGCTGGTCAGCGTGCTCGATGAAATGGCGCCCAAGGACGTGCTGGCGATCATGCGCGAGTTTGATGCGAGCAAGGAGTCGGTGATCAATCTCGTGGTCAGCCCCGAGCAGTTCATCGAGGCCATGGTGCTCGAGTACAAGTACGGCGAACCGCTGGAAAAATATGTTCCCCGGCTGCGCAACACGATGAATTCGGTCATGCATCGCACGACCACGTCCTGTGCCGAAGTGCTCGAGTGCCTGACCGAACATCGCGAAGGCATTCGCCTGCTGGCCGACTACTTCACCGACTACTACGAGGCACTGCAGAACCTGGCCTATCACGGCGTGTTTGAGCAGGAAGTCGATATCGAACGGGCCTTTGCACCCAAGAAGGTGACGACCTGGGATGCCGATCAGCGCGATGATCTGGATCAGGGCCTGGAAGTGGGCGATGTGGCCGAGCTGTCGCGGGTGCGCATGTCGCGCTCCGAAGTTGCGGATTCGGACTGGATGGAGACGGCGTGGGTGCTGCGCCACGAATTCACCGATTGCTTCGAGCTATTGATCATCGAGATCAATGATCGCCTGAGTCGCGCGAGCGAAGCGGCCAACATGCCGCGCCCGGACGAATCGGCCGAGCCGGGCGTGCCGCGCGTGGAAGACGACGAAGAGTCGGCCATTTGACCCCACTGGAGACGCGCAAAGGCGTGACCGCCATGTGCAGCGCATACGATGTTCAGTGAAACCGTCCTTGCAACCGTTGATGCCCGTCCCTATTTCGAACGGGTGCTGAGTCGCGCGCTGAGCGATCGTCTCATCGATGCCGCCCGTCTCGCGGCGCTCAAAAGCGAAGGCGCCAAGGCGATTGTGCAACTGGCCACCTACTTTGGCACGCCCAATCTGCGACCGGAGCTTGAAGCCGCTCGCACGCGTCTGGTGACCCTGGTCAGCCTGGCGCTGGAGGCCGAGTCGGGTGGCAACGTGGACGCTGCCATCACACTGTTGCGGCAGAAGAGCCTGCTTGCGCTGTCCAAGTCCGGGGCGGATCGATTGCGGGTGGTGCTCAAGCTGCCATCCGACGGTGCGCTCGAACTTGCCGTGGTGTCGTCAGGCGAGGACGAGAAATCCGGCCTGTCGCGCTGGACCTTCGACGAGCCCATCACCTATGCACGCTATCTTGCCGAGAAGCGGAGGCGCGAAACCAATCAGGCGATGCATGAGCTGAGCTACTGGCTTGCCGCCAAGTTCGGGCTGCCGCGCAAGGAGCTTGAAGAGCTGCAGGTGCCGTGCGAGTCGATCATGAACAGCGTATTGCTGGTGCTGTTTGTCGAGAAGGAGCCGAAGGGCTTTTTCAGCGCCGATCGATTCATGCAACTGCACGAATCCGCACGCAAGCGGCGCAAGCACGATTTCGCACTGCTCGACACTTGGCGCGAGGCGCTTTCGCCAGCGCTTCGTACCGTGCTCGACCGGGCGCGCGAGCACTTCCTGACCGATGTGCTGAGGATCATCAAGAGCCATTCTGCGGCGGATATTTGCCGCGAACAGGAGCGTTTCTCCGGGCTCTTTTATTTCGATACCAGCAACGTCGAAGACCTGACGCATCACGACAAGGCGCGGGCGAAAGAGTGGCAGCGGATTACCGGCGGCAAGGGCGATCACACCGACGTGCAATGTACCGTCCTGCTGATGGTGGCGACCGGGCTGGACCCCACTCCGGTGCTGCGCAAACAGGATGCGACCCTCATCTGGCAAAACACTCGTGCCACCGGCTTCAACGAGCAAGCGGTATCCGGGTTCATCGAGACGCTGGTCCCGTTTGAGTATCAGTCTGATATCCGGCGTCTGTGGGCGGAAGATCTCGGGCCCGAGGCGGGCGTGCAACTGGACGACACGGATGCGGCTCGGGCCTTGTCCTATCTTCACGAAACCTGTCGGCCAGGCTGGAAGCAGAAGAAAGCATAGCGCCGGATGGCGGTTGAAACCGTTCCGGCGGCCGCTTGCGCCTTATAGCTTCGCAACCAGTCGGTCGTAGCTCAGGCCCAGCTTGGCAAGATGGGTGCCGAGCACCTTTAGCCCGGCAGCGATGGCGTCTCTCGCACCGGCAGACCCTTCGGCGGCCAGCATTTCTGCATAGAGCGGCTCGATTTTTTCGATCGCGGTGCGACTCGGGCAGCGCCTGACGGAGCGAAACCCCACGACTTCGCCCGATTCGCCACGGATCGGGAGAATATGTGCGAACACCCAGTAGTACCCGCCATCCTTGCGCATGTTCTTGATGTAGCCGAAGAACTCCTCGCCGTCCGCGATCGCATCCCAGCACAGCGAGAACACCGAACGCGGCATGTCCGGATGGCGGACGATGTTGTGCTGTTGATTCAGTAGCTCGGTCTCGGTGTATCCGGCGAACTCGATGAAGAGCGGATTGACCGAGGTGATTCTGCCCGACAGATCGGACGTCGAGAGGATGTACTGATCCGGTGGAAGGATGTGCTCGACGTCGGTTGGGGCCAGATTGCGTGGTTTCACCATAGATCCTTGGTTGGTGTCGATGCGGTGTTTTCCGTTACCGCTTCCAGTACGACTGCCTTGTAGTCGTCGGCAAGGGGGAGGGGGGCAATCAGCTTGGTGAAGGCTGCGCCTGGAATAATGCTGCTGATATTGATCAGATCGGCTGGAATCGCGGGGTGACGTGGGTCGGAGATGATGTGCCGCGCGGTGTCTACGGCCAGTCTGGCGATGTTGGCTCGGGGGGTGTCCGTTCCCTTGATCAGCAGTGCGACGATATTCGGCAAATCCCAGGCCTGAACGAGGGCGAGAGTCATTTGCTTGAAGGTGAAGCCCACGGCCTGCTGCTCGGCCTTCACGGCACGAAAGGCGCGCCCCGATGACAGTTCTGCCTCCACCATCTGCGGCAACTCCGGCGCGAAATGCCACAGCAACAACTCGCCACTCTCCGAGAGAAGGGCGGCCAGGGTAACTTCATCGGGCGAAATGTCGGCGCGCTGTCGTGCCCAGGCGCGCGCAATGCTGGCCGCAATGACGGCACGGAACTCGCAATCATTGCAACCCTGCAGGGTGTCGTCGGTAGTCGGGCTGGCGGCTGCCAGCGCGATGAGGTCGTCAAAGCCCGTTTGCAGCATGGCCGCGAGGGCGGTTGTTGTTTCCTGCCCCAGTCGTCGTGACCGATTTTGTTCTGCACGTCGCAGCAACTTCAGTGACAGATACGGATCGGCGTAGATGATGCTTAACAGTTCGCGCACGCCCATCGGCTCCCGCGCATTGGCGTCCTGCGTGGAGAGGGTGGAAATCACGGCCTTGGTGCGGGGCAGGATCGGGATTTCCTTGTCTTTCAGAAAGGCGACCCACTGGTCGATCCCCCACTTCAGCTTGAAGGCTGAAAGCATGTGCGCTCCTTTGGTGCAAACGGTGCTCGTGCACAGGCTTTCAGCGTGGATCAAATCGCAGCCGAAGGCCAGCGCGATCTTGTCTGTTGTTCGATCAGCTTGTGGCATGGATCACACAGCGCCTGGAAAGCATCCACCCGACCCGAATCTCGCTGCCAAAAGTGCGGCAATAGGACAGCCGGTAACGGGGAGCGTGTAAAATCCGGCCCAAACAACCACAACCCTGCAATACGTGCCGGACATCATCGGCACCCCTCATATCGGAATACAGTCATGCACCAACTCACCCCTGCGGGCCAGCAAATGGTCAACAACCTTTCTGCGAGACACGGCGTCAGCACCGATGCCGTGACCCACATGCTGTTTTCTGTGCTCAACGGGCAAGGCACCATGGCCCAGTTCAGCCACCCGGAGCTCGGCGGCAGCGGGCAGTGGATGCGCGGGGGCATGACCATGGTCGGCGACATGTTCAACAACGGGCTCAAGTACCGCGTTGACGCCTTGTGCTCGGATATCTCCAATCTGCTCAACGAGCAGCCCGGACTTTTTCAGGGCGGTAGCTTCCAGTCGCAGAGCCAGTCCAGTGGCGGCATCTCAAACGGTACGGGCATGCCGATCGGCGAGTCCTCCTTGTTCGTCCCCGATCCGCGCTCGCAGTGGTACCCGGCCGAACTCGGGTCGCCCAATTCGAGCGGGTCGCAGAATAATGTTCGCTATGCCTATTTTGGCAATGCGCGTCGGCTGGCAGTCGATACCGGCGGCGAGGTGTGGGTGTATGACACGCTCGACCACCAGATCGGCGGCTTCTCGCAACAGCAGGGTTCAGGTGGCTCGATCACCTTCACCAGCCAGTACGGCACCGTCAATCTCTCCAGTTTGCCGCTGGTTTCGCGCAACGGACAGCCGGTTGCCGCGCAGCAGGACACTTACTCCAACAATTCGACCTCGATGAGTTCGACAAGCGGCAATTCGTACGCGCCGAGCCCGGCGCCTGCGCAATACGCGCCTTCCGGTGCCGCGCAGGGCGGCGACACCAACGCGATTCTGGCCGCACTTGAAAAACTCGGCGATCTCAAGGCCAAGGGAATACTCTCGGACAGCGAATTCTCGGCCAAGAAGGCTGATCTGCTGTCCCGGCTGTAAGGGCGCTTTGCTCATTTCCCACCGACTTCTCGGCCGACCTTCACGGAACTCTGATGACCACGCTTGTCCGCACCCGCTTTGCTCCCAGCCCGACCGGTTACCTTCATATCGGCGGCGCCCGAACGGCGCTGTTCTCGTGGGCCTATGCCCGCCGCCACCAGGGCACCTTCATCCTGCGCATCGAGGACACCGATGTGGCCCGGTCCACGCCCGAGGCGGTGCAGGCCATTCTCGATGGCATGAATTGGCTCGGACTGGATGCGGATGAAGGCCCGTTTTACCAGATGCAGCGCATGGATCGGTACAAGGAAGTGATTGGCCAGATGCTCGCTGCCGGCACTGCCTATTACTGCTACACCAGCCCGGACGAACTCGAGCGGATGCGCGAGGAACAACGTGCCCGCGGCGAGAAGCCGCGCTACGACGGCCGCTGGCGCCCGGCCCCGGGCAAAATGCTGCCGACCCCGCCCACAGGGGTGAAGCCGGTAGTGCGGTTCTGCAATCCGACCGAGGGCGTGGTGGCGTGGGATGACCTGGTCAAGGGCCGCATCGAGATCGCCAATGCCGAGATGGATGACCTGGTCATCGCGCGCGCCGATGGCACGCCGACCTACAATTTCTGCGTCGTGGTGGACGACCTCGACATGGGTATCACGCAGGTGATTCGCGGTGACGACCATGTGAACAACACGCCGCGCCAGATCAACATCCTGCAGGCGCTTGGTGCGCAGGTGCCACAATATGCCCACCTTTCGATGATCCTCGGTGACGACGGTACCAAGCTGTCCAAGCGTCACGGCGCAGTGAGCGTGATGCAGTACGACGAAGACGGCTATCTGCCCGAAGCGGTGATCAACTATCTCGCGCGGCTGGGCTGGAGTCATGGCGACGACGAGGTGTTCTCGCGCGAGCAGTTCGTCGAGTGGTTCGACCTCGATCACATCACCCCGTCAGCCGCGCAGTTCAACACCGAAAAGCTCAACTGGCTGAACGCGCATTACATCAAGCAGGCGGACAACACCCGGCTCGCCGCCGAAGTGGCAAGCCGCCTGGCGCGACGCGGCGTGGACCCCGAGGCCGGGCCCGAGCTCGAGGCGGTGGTGGCCCTGTACAAGGATCGCGCCGGCAACCTCAACGAGCTTGCCGATTCGGCTGAGCTCTTCTGTGTAGACGTGCATCCGGCGGCCGAGGTGATTGCGCAGCACCTCACCGAAGTCGCACAGGCGGCGCTCAAGAGTCTGCGTGTGCGGCTCGAGGGGGTGGTGTGGGAGAAGGCGTCGCTCAGCCAGGCGATCAAGGACACCATGGCAGAGCATGGCCTGAAAATGCCGCAGGTGGCGATTCCGCTGCGGGTGGCGGTGCTAGGCGTGGCGCAGACACCCGCCATCGACGCTGTACTCGAGGTGCTGGGCCGCGAGCGCGTGCTTGCCCGGCTCGCTCGTTACCTCTGAGCGCGCTCAGGACGGAAGCTGCCCCGGATCGGATCTGCTCCGATCCGGGGCGAGCTGATAAATCCGTATCCGATTGCGCCCGCCTTCCTTGGCGGCGTATAGCGCCACGTCCGCACGCTGAAGCGGCGCGTCGGCCGTATCGTCGGTCTGAAGCAGCGCCGCGATGCCGATGCTCACGGTAATCGAAATCAAGGCGCCGTCACTAAGAACGGGGGACGCTTCCAGCCTTGAACGAAGGCGCTCGGCGAGTTCCAGTGCGCCTTCGATGCCCTCGCCGGGGAGCAGAATTGCGAACTCCTCCCC
>JAUSOD010000046.1 GCA_030656215.1 Azoarcus sp. | reverse complement strand
GCCCAGGCCGAGGCATGGACCGCCGGCACCGCCTACGCCGCGCTGCTGCACGACATCGGCAAGATCGCCGTCGACCTGCATGTGGAGTACGACGACGGCACGGTCTGGCACCCCTGGCATGGACCACTGCGGCGGCCGTACCGATTTCGCTACCGCAAGGACCGCGAGTACCGGCTGCACAGCGCGGCCACCGGACTGCTCTATGCCCGCCTGCTCGATCGCGACATCTTCGACTGGCTGAGTGGCTACCCCGACCTCTGGGCCGCCTTGCTCTACGTCCTCGCCGGCCAGTACGAGCACGCCGGCACGCTCGGCGAGCTGGTGGTGCAGGCCGACCAGGCGTCGGTGGCCCAGGAACTCGGCGGCGATCCCGGCAAAGCGCTGGCGGCACCCCGGCACGCGCTGCAACGCAAACTGCTGGACGGCCTGCGCTATCTGCTTAAGGATGAGTTCAAGCTGAACCAACCCCAGGCCTCGGATGGCTGGCTGACCCAGGACACCCTCTGGCTGGTCAGCAAGACCGTGTCCGACAAGTTGCGCGCGCACCTGCTGTCGCAGGGCATCGACGGCATCCCATCGAACAACACTGCGGTGTTCAACGTGCTGCAGGATCACGGCATTGCCTTGGCCACGCCGGACGGCAAGGCGATCTGGAAAGCCACCGTCACGAGCGACGCCGGCTGGTCGCACAGCTTCACCTTCCTGAAGCTGTCGCCCGCCGCGATCTGGGAACCCGCCGACCGGCCGGCTCCCTTCGCGGGCCGTGTGTTGGTCGATCAGGATGAACAGGAGGAGCCGGTGCCGCAGACGCCTGCTGAGCCTGAAGCCCATCGCGTGGACCACGCGGCAATGGCTCCAGCGGTCATGCCGGCCGCACCGATGACCGGCGACAACGAGGTGGCGGCGCTGTTCGATCTGCTGGATGTCACGCCCACACCATCGACGCTACCGATCGCATCCAAGCCCGAGGTCGGCACAGATGTTGGCGTGGAGGCCGACCCCGTACCGATGCCGGCAACCGCGCTGGCGGCCACGGCGAGCCACACTGCGGTCCAGGAGCGCACCGAACCTTCCGGCACCCACTTCATGGCCTGGCTGCGTCAGTGCATCCAGACGCGCAAACTCATCATCAACGATGCCAAGGCGCTGGTGCACACCGTCAATGGAACGGCCTACCTCGTCAGTCCCGGTGTGTTTCAGCGCTACGCTCAAGAGCATCCCCGGGTCGCCGCGTTGGCCAAGCCGGAAAAGCTGGAGGGATGGCAGTGGGTGCAGAAACGCTTCGAGAAGCTGGGCCTGCACCGCAAGCAGGCCAGCGGACTGAACATCTGGACCTGTGAAGTCACCGGGCCGCGCAAGTCACGGCGGCTGCACGGTTACCTGCTTACCGATCCCCAGACGCTGTTCCAGGAGGTGCCTCCAAACAATCCGTACCTGCGTCTCGCCGACGAAACCGCAAAGCGCGAAAATTCAGCCTTGGGGGGCAGGAACGACGACCAGGAATAGACCAGCCGCCGCAATTCAGGTCGGCTTCAGTCCGAGGAATTGGGCGATGCCAGCTTGTCCTCGGTGAGTTTCATCAAGTGGGCGGAGCTGCATTTCAACGCCCGGGCGATCTTGAGGATCAGCGAGAGCGTAGGCATATGTTCGCCGCGCTCGATCTTGCCCATATGCGAACGCTCGATCCCGGCCAGATTCGCAAGCATCTCCTGGGCAATGCCTTGGTTGGTTCTCTCTTCGCGCACAACCGCCCCGAACGCGATGGCAGGTTCCGCTTCATAGGTGGTGGTGCCGGTGGGCCGGCCTCGCTGAATCGATCGCTTTTGCATTGCCAAAAGCGTCGATTACCGTCAAAACTTAAACCACGTTAAACTTAACTCATTGATACAGCTTCGCTGTCAGATGAGTACAGTATCGATGTCTACGCCTGCTCCCGGCGCCTCCAGGCTCCGGCTTGTCATCAGTGAGGCCGGTGCTCAGCGACGACTGACTAGTCTTCTGGCCCTTCAGCGCATCGAGGAGCCAGACGTTGAGCTTTCGCTGTCCGAAACCACCCCTGGCCAACAGGTCGAAGGTTTACTGACCGGCTTGTACGACGTGGGTCTGGCGATATCCTGCGAAGAGAATAACGGATTGACTGCCGAGCCCATCTGGCAAGAGCCCCTTGCGCTCGCCGTGCCAGCGCGCTCGCCCCTCCTGACCTACACGCGCGTCCCGTTACCCGAGGCCCTGCGCTATCCGATGGTGCTGTGGCACCCGACCGCCTGCGCGGGAATCCATCGACAAGTCGGCCGCATCCTTGACCGTGTCGCCGAGACCCCCGTCGTGTCCGAGCGGGTCACGTCCTTCGACTTGATGATGACCCTGGTGTCCGCAGGCTACGGCATCGGCCTGGCGCCGGCCGCAATGATCGTGGCCTACCGCCCGCTCGGCGTGGTGATGCGCCCCCTGGCTGGATTTTCACCGCAGTTGATCACCTACCTGTTGCGGCCACAAGCCGAAGCCAGCGACAGTTTGTCCCGGTTCGCCCGCCGCGCGATGCGCGTCGGCTCGACGTGCCAAGGCAATCTGCACGCTGTCACATCACCGTACCGGAAGTAAGCACCCGCGACGACAGGCTCTACTGACAGACTAAGTCCTTGCCACCGGCGGGGGCCGGGGGGCTCCCGTTCCCTCTCGCGATCGATCGTGCATGCTACTTCGGCCTCGCCTTGGATTGAATGCCGCGCGGGCCTGGAAAGGGAGCCTGGATTTCCCTTCGTCCGTGTCGGTGCAGCAAACTCAGCTGCTCTCAGCCCCGGCGACATCCCCCGCCAGCGGCGTCACGACTTCCGTCCCTTTCTTTAACTTATCGAGGTAGTCCGCCCACCGCTGCATCATGGCTTTGCGCTCTTTCAGAAACTTGGTGCGGTTGTACGCGGTGCCCAATGGGTCTTGAACACGGTGCGCCAATTGATGCTCGATCACGTCCCGGTCGATCCCCAGCTCCTCGTGAAGAATTGTGCGTGCCATCGCCCGGAATCCATGCCCGGTGTGTTCGGTCTTGGTGTCGTACCCCAACCGACGAAGTGCCGCATTTACCGCAGCCTCACTCATGGGCTTGTTCGGATCACGCCCGGCGAACACATGCCTCCGTTTACCGGTCAGTGGTTGCAGGTCTTGCAGAATTGCCACTGCCTGCAATGACAGCGGAACGAAATGTTCCCGCTTTCCCTTCATCCGCTCAGCAGGAATGCGCCACTCCGCTTTCGCAAAATCGAACTCAGACCACTCCGCTTTACGCAACTCGCCCGGTCGAACGAATACCAGCGGCCCCAGCTTCAACGCCGACTGTACGATCAGCGTCCCCTTGAACCCATCGATTGCCCGCAGCAACGCGCCCACTTCGGACGGCTCGGTGATTGCCGCAAAGTGCCCTGTGCGCCTTGGTGGAAGTGCGCCGCGAAGATCGCGGGTCGGATCACGATCGGCACGTCCGGTCGCAACTGCGTACCGGAAAATCTGTCCGCAGTTTTGCAGGGCTCGATGTGAGGTGTCTAGCGCACCACGCGCCTCGATCCGGCGAACGGTTGTCAGCAGGTCCGGTGCCGATAGTTCGCCTATCGGCCTGTTCCCGAGCCAAGGGAACACGTCCTTTTCCAGCCGTTGAATGATCTTCTCGGCGTGAGTCGGTGCCCAGCCCGGTGACTGCTTAGAAAACCATTCGCGCGCCACTGCCTCGAAACTGTTGCTCACCGCGTCGGCCCGTGCCACCTTGGCGGCTTTGCGTTTCTCGCTCGGATCGGCGCCACTGGCGATCAGCCTGCGCGCCTCGTCGCGCTTCTCACGCGCCGCCTTCAGGCCAACCTCAGGATAGACACCAAAGGCGATCAATTTTTCCTTACCGTCGAATCGGTACTTGAAGCGCCACAGTTTGCCGCCAGTCGGTTGAACAAGAAGAAAAAGCCCTTTCTCGTCAGCATACTTTCGTGCCTTCGATTCAGGTTTGAGCGCCTTGATTGCAGTGTCGGTCAGCGGCATGGCGTGCCCTCCTGGGGGTACAATTCAGCCAGTATGCAATTTGCAATGGCATACCCCCAACTCTACCCCCACACAACCCTGGCTTTCAACAGCTTCTCTTGGACCACTTTGGACGTGAAAAAGGCCAGAAACCCTTAATTTACAGGAGTTTCCGGCCTTTCTTGGACTGCCTTGGAACAAATTCTGGTGGACCGAATGAGGATCGAACTCACGACCTCCGCATTGCGAACGCGGCGCTCTCCCAGCTGAGCTATCGGCCCAAAGAGCGCGCATTATAGGAGCGCACCCAGCGAAAGTGAAGCGTCTTGTTCAGGTTTCGTCCTGCTCGGCACCCGAGCCGACCGCGGCACGGCCGAGGCGGTCGGCGATAGCGCGCCAGGCGGGGCCGCTTGGCAGGGCTTCGATGAGGATGAAGTCGGCCCCGAGGGTGTCGAGTTCGCGCAGAGCGGCGTACAGGTCGTGCGCATAGGCGGCCGGGTCGGGCGCCGCGGCGTGCCAGATCAGTCGGGCATCGTGCGGGTTTGGTGTGGTGTGGGCGAGGACTGCCACCCGACTGCCTTCGCCGACCAGCATCCCGGCCTCTTCGACCAGATGTGCGGCCGCGACCAGGCGCAAGGGTGTGCGCGGTGCGTAGTGGGCGGCGAGCGCGCCGGAGACTCGGGGCGCGTCTGCGACGCCGACCGGCGCACCCTCCTCCACCTCGCCACGTACCCTGGGCCGACGCCCGATGACGCGGGCGATGTCGTCGGCGGTGATCGCGCCGGGGCGCAGGATCTCCGGCACGTCGCGCGAGAAGTCGAGGATGGTGGATTCGATGCCGACTGCGCAGGCGCCGCCGTCGAGCACCATGGCGACCTTGTCGCCGAGCTCTTCGTGCACGTGCGCGGCGGTGGTCGGGCTGATGCGACCGAAGCGGTTGGCGCTGGGCGCGGCGATGCCGGAGCCGAACTGCTGCAGCAGGCCGAGCGCGATCGAATGCGAGGGCACGCGCAGGCCGACCGTGTCCTGCCCACCAGTGACTTCATCGGGCACTCCGGCTTCGCGCTTGAGGATGAGCGTCAGCGGGCCGGGCCAGAAGACGCGGGCGAGCGCAATGGCGCCCTTGGGGATGCTTGCGGCCCATTGCGGCAGATGGCTGGCGTCGGGCAGATGCACGATCAGCGGATGATCGGCGGGCCGCCCCTTGGCGGCGAAGATCTTGCGCACCGCTTCGGGGTTGAGCGCATCGGCGGCCAGACCGTAAACGGTTTCGGTGGGCATGCCGACGATGTCGCCGGCGCGCAGCAGATCGGCCGCCTTCCGGATGGCGGTAAGCGTCGGCGGCTCGATCCGGCCGCGGTCGGTGGGCGCCGAGGTGTCGCCGGCTTTCATTCGCTGCCGACTTTCATTGGTCGAGAATGCCGATCGCGGTTCGGGCCTGCAGCGCAAGATCGAGCACTTGGGCCGCATCGTCACCAGTGACGGTGAAGTGACCCATCTTGCGCCCGGGGCGGGCGTGATGCTTGCCATACAGGTGCAGGCGCAGGCCGGGCACGGCGTGCAGCACCGACCAGTCCGGCTCGCGGTAGGCGCCGTGGCCCTTGTGGTCTTCGTACCAGAGCTCGCCGAGCAGATTGACCATGACCGCGGTTGAATGCTGACGCGGGCGGGCCAGCGGCAGGCCGCACAGCGCCCTCACCTGCTGCTCGTACTGGCTGACGTCGCAGGCGTCGATGGTGTGGTGGCCGCTGTTGTGCGGACGCGGCGCCATCTCATTGACGAAGAGTTCGCCATCGCAGACGAAGAACTCGACCCCCAGGGTGCCGATGTACCCCAGCTTGCCCGCCAGGCGCTCGGCGATGGCCTGGGCGCGAAGCTGCACCTCGGCGCTGACGCAGGGCGAGTCCTGTGCCGGCGCGATGGTGACGTCGAGGATGCCGTTGCGGTGACGATTTTCGCCGGCGGGGAAGCAGCACACCGTGCCGGCTTCGTCGCGCGCGAGCACCACCGAGACTTCGTAATCGAGCTCAAGCATGCGTTCGAGCACGCAGGGCTCGCCCTTGAAGTGCTGGAAGGCGACCACGGCCTCGTCACGGTTGGCGACGCGGGCCTGGCCCTTGCCGTCGTAACCGAAACGAGCGACCTTGAGCACGGCCGGAAACAGCCCGTCCACCGCGGCGCGGATGTCGTCGTCGCAGCGGATGATGGCGAAGGGGCCGTGCGGGACCGCGTTGTCGGCGAGAAAGGTCTTCTCCGCGATGCGGTTCTGGCACACCGCCACCGCGCTTGCGGCCGGATGCACCGGGATGAACTTGGCAAGATAGTCCAGCGTGTCGGCAGGGACGTTCTCGAACTCGGTAGTGACGGCCGCGCATTCGGCCGCCAGGGTGTCGAGCGCGACGTAGTCCTCATACGCGGCAACGAGGTGATGATCGGCGATCATGCCCGCCGGACTGTGCGGATCAGGATCGAGCACCCAGACCTTGTAGCCCATCTCGTGGGCGGCGGAAACAAAAAAGCGGCCGAGCTGGCCGCCGCCGAGCATGCCGAGGGTGGCGGGAGGAAGAATCATGGCGCGCGCTTGTCAGTCCAGCTTCATCTCGAGCACCGCCTGGGTCTGGCGGGCACGGAAGGCGGTCAGTTTGTCGGCCAGCGCGGCATCCTCGTTGGCGAGCAGCGCGACCGCAAACAGTGCCGCGTTGGCCGCACCGGCTTCGCCGATGGCGAAGGTAGCCACCGGAATGCCCTTGGGCATCTGCACGATGGAGAGCAGGGAATCCTTACCCGACAGGGCTTTCGATTGCACCGGCACGCCGAGTACCGGCAGCGTGGTCTTGGCCGCAACCATGCCCGGCAGGTGGGCGGCGCCACCGGCACCGGCGATGATCGCCTTGAGGCCGCGGCCACGGGCGGTCTCGGCGTATTCGAACATCAGGTCGGGGGTGCGGTGTGCGGAGACGACCTTGGCCTCGAAGGGCACGCCGAACTCCTCCAGCATCCGGGCCGCGGCCTGCATGGTGGGCCAGTCGGAGTTGGAACCCATGATGATGCCGACGACCGGGCGGGTATCGCTCATTGTCTTGTCCTTGAGAGGCTTACTTGCCGGCGGCGCTTGCGGCGCGTCCGGCGGAGATCACGGTGTTCTCGAGCAGCATGGTGATGGTCATCGGGCCGACGCCGCCGGGAACGGGGGTAATCAGGCCGGCGACCTCCCTGGCCGAGTCGAAGTCGACGTCGCCGCACAGCTTGCCCGCGTCAGGCCCGCTTTGCAGGCGGTTGATACCGACGTCGATCACGGTGGCACCGGGCTTGATCATGTCGCCGGTAACGAAACGCGGCTTGCCGATCGCCGCCACCAGGATGTCGGCACGGCGGGTGTGGAACAGCAGGTCGCGAGTCTTCGAGTGGCATACGGTGACGGTGGCGCCAGCATTGGTCAGCAGCATCGCCATCGGCTTGCCGACGATGTTGGAACGGCCGATCACCACTGCCTCGGCGCCGGCAAGCGGCACGCCTTCGGCTTCGAACATCTTCATCACGCCATGCGGCGTACAGGGCAGGAAGGCTTCCTGGTTCTGCGACAGGCGGCCGACATTTTCGGCGTGAAAGCCGTCGACATCCTTGCTCACGCTGATCGCCTCGAGCACGGCAGCCTCGTCGAACTGCGGCGGCAGCGGCAGCTGTACCAGAATGCCATGCACCGCCGGGTCGGCATTGAGCTCGGCCAGTTTGGTCATGACCACCGCGGGGGCGACGTCGGCCGGGTAATCAAGGCGCAGCGAACGGATGCCGGCCTTTTCGCACGCGGCCACCTTGTTGCGCACATAGACTGCCGAGGCCGGGTTCTCGCCGACCAGGATGACCGCCAGACAGGGTTGCACGCCACGCGCGGAAAGCGCCGCAGCACGCTCGGCGATTTCGCCACGTACCCGGGCCGAGAGCGCGTTGCCATCAATAATGCGAGCGGTCATCGAAGAAGCCTCGAAAAAGCTCGCAATTTTAACAGCATCGGCCCACCCGTAGGGCAGGCCGATGCTCGCTGCAGGTGCTAATGCGGACAACGGCGCAAAGCCCGGGCACCTGCGGCCGACTGAAGTCGGCCCTACAAGAACCGGCCGCGCTGGCACGGCCGATTGGTCCGCCACCGCCAACACTGCTATCCGGGTCGAGCACCCAGTGCGCACAGCCGCCGTAGGGCGGGTTTCAACCCGCCGCAGGGGGTGATCCGGGCACAAGCGCCAGCGCCGGGCACCGGCGGCCGACTGAAGTCGGCCCTACAAAAAACCAGAACTGGCAGCTCACGCGGCTTCAGCCTCGGCCACCGCCCTTCGACCACGTTCGAAGGCCTGCCGGTTGAGGTCGAGCAGCGCCGGTTTGCGGCTGGCGAAGCGCGCGAGCACCGCATCGCGCAACACATCGGCGGGAAACGGCAGGCGGTCGGCCATGGCGCCCAGCATCACGGTGTTGCCCAGCCGGATGTTGCCCAACTCCTGCGCCAGCGCGCTGGCGTCGAAGGCGTGGACCTCCAGCCCCAGGTCACGCATCTGCGCCACCGGATCGGCCGGGTAGTCGTACAAGCCGAGGTTTACCACCGGCGGCACCAGACGGCCCAGATTCACCAGCGCAACGCCGCCGGGACGCAGCATGTGGGCCCAGCGCAGGGCCTCTGCCGCTTCGAAACCGACCAGCAGATCGGCCTCCCCGGCGGCGATCTGCGGCGACAGGATTTTTTCGCCGAAGCGCAGGTGCGAGCTGACCACCCCGCCACGTTGGCTCATGCCGGCAACTTCGGTCTTCTTCGCGTCGTAGCCGAGCGACAGCGCCGCCTCGGCGAGGATCTCGGTTGCGGTCATCACACCCTGACCACCGATGCCGCACACCAGAATATTGTTGGTCTTCATGCGGTGGCCCTCAGATCTTGCGCAGAAAAGCGACCGGCTGCGCCGGACGCGCATGGACGATGGCTTCGGGCGCACAGGGCTGCACGCACAGGCCGCAACCGGTACACGCGGCGGTCTCGATGCGGACAAAGGCGAGATCGACTTCCTTGCCCGACGCCTTGACTGCCTTTTCGCGCCGGGTGACATGGATCGCCGGGCAGCCGACATCGACGCAGTTGCCACAGCCGGTGCAGCGATCGTCGATCACCTTGTACGGCGGCGTGGCCTGGTAATCATCGATCAGCACACAGGGGCGGTCGGTAATGATGACCGAGGGTTCGGCGATCTTGGTCTCTTCGCGCAGAGCCTTGAACAGCACCGGCAACTGATACGGATCGACCACGCGGATGCGTTCGGCCTTGACCCCGAGCGCTTCGCACAACTTGGCGAAATCGATCCGCGGCGCGGCTTCGCCATGGATGTCGCGCCCGGTGCCGGGGTTGTCCTGCCCGCCGGTCATGCCCACCGCGCGATTGTCGAGCAGCAGCACGGTGACGTTACCGCGGTTCCAGGTGATGTCGAGCAGGCCCTGCATGCCCATATGGAGGAAAGTGGAGTCGCCGATCACCGCGACCACGCTCTTCTTCTCATCGGCAGGGCCGCGCCCCTTGTCCATGCCCAGCGCCACGCCCATCGAGGCACCCATCGAGATACAGGTGTCGAGCGCGTTCCACGGCTGGCCTGCGCCAAGGGTGTAGCAGCCGATGTCACCCGAGATCGAGATATTGCGCAGCTGCGACAGGGTGTAATACACCCCCAGGTGCGGGCAGGCCACACACATGGTGGGCGGGCGCGGAAAGACCCTTTGCGCCGCCACTTGCGCCACCTCCGGCTGTACCTCGCCGAGCAGTGCAGCGATGGCGGGCCGCAGCACGTCGGGCGAGAGCTCGCCGGTGCGAGGCAGGAGGTCCTTGCCGACGCAGGCGATACCCGCCGCCCGCAGTTCGGTCTCGACCAGCGCTTCGGTTTCCTCGACCACGACCACCTGGTCGACGCCTGCGGCAAAGACCCTGGCAAGATCGAGCGGCACGGGATACGAGAAGCCGAGCTTGAGCACCGGCGCATCCGGAAACGCTTCGCGCACATGCATGAAGGCCGGGCCGGACGCGACGAAGCCGACGCGCCGGTCGCGGCCTGCGACCACCGGGTTCAGGCTGCTGCCTTCAGCCTCGGCACGCAATGCGGCATCACGCTCGAACATCAGCGGCAGGCGCGGTCTGGCGTTGCCCGGCACCATGACCCAGCGCTGCGGGTCCTTGACGAAGCCGGCCGGCTCACAGGTTTCGCGCTCGGCGGCGAGCACACGGCCCTTGACGTGGCAGATGCGGGTGGTGAGGCGCAGCAGGACCGGGCAACGGTGCCGCTCGGACAGTGCGAACGCGGCGCGGGTCATGTCGTAGGCTTCCTGCGCGTCGGATGGCTCGAACACCGGCAGGTGCGCAAAGCGGCCCCAGTAGCGCGAATCCTGTTCGTTTTGCGACGAGGACATGCCGACATCGTCGGCCACGGCAATGACCAGCCCGCCGGCGGTGCCGGTCACCGTCATCGTCATCAGCGCGTCGGAGGCCACATTGAGCCCGACATGCTTCATCGCGCAGAAGGACCGCGCGCCGACCATGGACGCACCCAGTGCGACCTCGAGCGACACCTTCTCGTTCACCGACCATTCGGCATAGAGCTCGGGGTAAGTCGCCAGCACTTCGAGGATCTCGGTGGACGGCGTGCCGGGGTAGGCTGCGGCAACGCGGCAACCTGCGTCGCGCACCGCAAGGGCGACCGCTTCATTACCGGAGAGAAACAGATGCTGGCTGGTCGAGGCTGGCAGGGGTGCGCCCATGGGCATGGCTCCGTTGTCGGATCGGACAAAGGAGCAGACATTACCGACCGGTCAACAATGTCAGTTTGATGCAGATCAACCCGCTGACGATTGCCCGGCGTTCAGTCGATCCGCGGCAGGCCCGGGCACTTGAGACCGATCTGGGTCACTACGCCGCGGTCGTCCATGTCGCGCACCGTCAGCACGAAGCTGCCGATACTGACCCGGTCGCCCACCACCGCACGCCGGCCCAGGCGCTGGCGCATCATGTCGCGCAGCGGCATGACCTGCTCATCCGCCTTGAGATCGAAACCATAGGCCTGCGCCAGATCACCAGCCGGACATAATGGATCGACGATGAACTCGCCAAAGAAGCCGGCATGTGCGGAGAGTTCCTTTTCGGTACCGGCACTGAAGGCATGCGCCAGCGCCGAAGCATACTCATCCCCGGCTGCGAACCATACCGAGTCCCCCACCGCCAACCGGGTATCGACTTGCAGCGCCTGCAGCCGTCCATGGCGCACCAGCGACACGCAACGCACCGACAAACCCCCGTGCTCGGCGGCGATGTTGTCCGGGTGACGCCCTTCCGCAGGCGAGCCGGTTGCAACCCGGAACTCGAGCAGGTCGAGCGAAGCCTTCTCGCCCACCCAGACTTCCCGGCGGTCGATTGGCTCGTCGCTCGGCGGCACTTCCACCTTCAACCAGCGCGCCGCCACCGGCACCGTTGCGCCCTGCACCAGCAAGGACACCAGCACCACCGCAAAGGCCACGTCGAACAGCAGCCTCGAATCGGGTACGCCCATCATCACCGGCACGATCGCAAGCACGATCGGCACCGCACCACGCAAACCCACCCATGAGATGTAGGCCACCTCGCGCGGCTTGAAATGAAACGCCCACAGTCCGGTCATCACCGCCAGCGGACGCGCAACCAGCATCAGGAATACCGCCATCGCCAATGCGTACGGGGCATGCTCGAGCAATTGCGACGGCACGACCAGCAGCCCCAGCACAAGGAACATGCCCGCCTGCGCCAGCCAGGCCAGGCCGTCCATCACCCGCAACACGTGTTCGGTGGCATGGCAGCGCCGATTGCCCACCACCAGCCCGGCAATGTATACCGCGAGAAAACCGCTGCCGTTCATCAGATTGGTGGCGGCGAACACCATCAGCCCACCGGACACGATCAACAAGGCATAGAGGCCTTCCGGCAGCTGCAATCGCACCAGCATGCGCGCCAGCACCCAGCCGCCGGCCACCCCGAGCGCGGCGCCGATGGTGAGCTGAGAAGTGAGCAGGAGCAAAAAGCGGCCGACCCCTGCCTGCTCCGGCATCAGCAACATCTCGACCAGCACCGTGACCAGCAGAATGGCCATCGGATCGTTGGCGCCGGACTCGATCTCGAGCGTGGCCTTGACCCGTTCGTTGAGCCGCACGCCACTATTGCGCAACAGGGCGAACACCGCCGCGGCATCGGTCGAGCCGACAATGGCCGCAAGCAACATGCCGAGCCGCCAGTCCACATCGAGCAGCCAGGTGGCGAACACGCCGAGGGTCAGCACCGTACCCACCACGCCCCAGCTGGCCAGCACCGCAGCCGGCCAAAGGGCTACCCGAAAGCTCGCAATCCGGGTACGCAGGCCACCGTCGAGCAAGATGATGGCGAGGGCAAGGTGGCCGACCAGGGTCGCCGTGGCGAAATCATCGAAGCGAATGCCACCTGGCCCATCCTCGCCGGCGAGCATGCCGACGATCAGGAACAGCAGCAGCAGTGGCAGCCCGAGACGAGCCGACACCGTGCTCGCCAGCACACTGATGAAGAGCAATACACCGACGAGGAGGAAGAGTCCGTTGAGGGCAGTCATAGACAGAACTTATCACGGCAGCTGCGTGAATCATATCCGCGCACGCCGCAATTCGTCCCTCAGCCTCGAGAACAGTTCAACGCGGGGCGGCAGTGGGCTCCACGGTGACCACGTGCTGCACCAGTTCCGCCAGCGAATGGGCACCCATTTTTTCCATCACCCGGGCGCGGTGCACCTCGACGGTCTTGATGCTGATGCCAAGCACATCGGCAATCTGCTTGTTGAGCTTGCCCAAAATGATCAGGTCGAGCACCTCGCGTTCGCGCTGGGTGAGGTGGTCGAGGCGTCGAACCGTGTCGGCCTCGAGCTTGCGCTTCGAGCGGCTGCTGCGCTCCTGCTCGAGGCACTGCTCGACCAGGCGCAGCATCTCCTGGTCGCCGAAGGGCTTCTCGATGAAATCCGCCGCGCCCTTCTTGAGCGCGGACACGGCCATCGGCACATCGCCGTGCCCGGTGATGAAGATCACCGGCAGGCTGAAGCGCCTGCGCCCGAGCTCCTCGAACAGCTCCAGCCCGCTCATGCCCGGCATGCGCACATCGAGCACCAGGCAACCGGACATCGACTCCCGCCAGGCGGCAAGAAAGGCTTCGGCAGAATCAAACGCCGCCACCGTATACCCGCTGGACTCGAGCATCCATACCAGGGAATCGCGCAGGGCTTCATCGTCGTCGACAATGTAGATTTGTTGGTCAGGCGCGGCGCGCGACTCGCTCACTGGCGGCCTCCGTGGGCAAAGTAAAGGAGAATATGGTACCTCCTTCCGGGTTGACGTCGACAATCAGCCGACCATCGTGGAACTCGATGATCGAGCGGCAAATATTCAGGCCCATGCCCATGCCCTCCGCCTTGGTCGTGAAGAAAGGGGTAAACAGGCGCGCCCTGTCCTCGTCGCTGAGACCGTGACCCCGATCGATCACCGCCACCTCCACCGAGTGCGGCCCGAACGGGCGCGCACGCGCGATCAGGATGCGCTCGTCGGGCAGCACGTTGCTCATTGCATCGAGGCCGTTGCGCACCAGGTTGAGCACCACCTGCTCGATCATGATGCGGTCGGCGTACACCGCAGGCAGATCCGGGGCAACCTCGG
Source organism: Azoarcus sp. (assembly GCA_030656215.1). Taxonomy (GTDB): domain Bacteria; phylum Pseudomonadota; class Gammaproteobacteria; order Burkholderiales; family Rhodocyclaceae; genus Parazoarcus. Next base: position 58,863 of record JAUSOD010000046.1, on the reverse strand, counting down.
CCACCAGCCGGATGCCGAGGCGGCGTGCGTCGATCTCGGCAAACCCGAGTGCATCGTCGAGCACCTCGGCAATCCGCACCGCACTGCGCCGCGGCTCGCTCTTCTTCACGAACTCGCGGATGCGGCGGATGATCTTGCCGGCGCGCTCGGCCTGGAAGCGGGCCTTCTGCATCGCGGCAAGCAGGTCTTCGGGCTTGCTGTTGCCAGACTGCATGCGGGTGACGCAGCCGGCACAGTAGTTGGCGATGGCCGACAGCGGCTGGTTGAGCTCATGCGCCAGGGTCGAGGCCATCTCGCCCATGGTGATCAGGCGCGAGGTGCGTTCGAGCCGTTCTTCCTGCTGGCGCGAGATCTCGGCGGTCTGCTTGCGGTCGGTGATGTCGGTGGCGATGCCCATCCGCACCACCCGGCCGTCCACCCAGCGCGTGGCGTGTTCGCGCACGTGATACCAGCGCCCGGACAGTGGATGTTGCAGTTCGCCGTCGAACAGCTCGCGCGGCAAGTCGGTCACGGTGAGACCGCGCGGATCGACCGGGTAATCGCCCCGCTCCGGCTGCGGCACGGCCACGCCACGCACCGTACGCCCGACCGCATCAAAACCGTGAATGGCTTTGAACGCGCGATTGGCAAACAGGATCTCGTCGGTGCCTGCGTCGGAGACGAACACCGCCGCATCCAGCCCGTCGAGCACCGCCTCGAAGCGTTCGTGCGCCGCCTCAAGCGCAGCGCGCACCCGTTTGGGCTCGGTGATATCGGTCATCGAGGCCATCCAGCCGGTCTGGCGCCCGGTAAGATCGATCAGCGGTGACAGATAGAAGCGCGCGTCCAGCCGCTCGCCATTCTTGCGCCGGATACGCATCTCGAACCCGCTGGCAGGCGCCCGCCCGCCGAGCGTGAGCTCGAGGTTGCGCGAACAGACATCCAGATCCTCTGGCGGCCAGTACGGAAAAGGCGCTTCGGCCCCGAGCAGCTCACTCTCGTCAAACCCCACCATGCGGCAAAAAGCGGAGTTGACGTAGATGATGCGGCCGCTGAGATCGATCGCGCGCAGGCCGGTTATTACCGAATCCTCCATCGCCTTGCGGAAGGCCGACTCCGCGCGCAGCGCCTCCTCGGCCGCCTTGCGCCCGGTGATATCGTGCGCCACCGCATACACCAGCTTTTCGGCACGAACCGGGTTGATGCTCCACACCAGCCACTTGTAGCTTCCGTCGGCGCACAGACAACGATTCTCGAACTTGACCGGCTGCCCGGACGCCAGCGAACGCAGCTGCTCGAGCGTGGCGGCGACGTCGTCACGGTGCACAAGGTCGAGCATCGGCTTGCCCGGCAAATCGTGCGGAGAATGACCGAGAATGCGCTCGAAGGCCGGATTGCAGCGCCTGAACGACCCATCGAGGCCAACCACACACAGCATGTCGAGCGACAGGTTGAACAGGCGATCGCGCTCCTTCTCCACCTGAACCCGCCGCAGCACGTGGGTGCGCAGCAACCACAGGCTCCACAGCACGAGCACCGAAAGCCCGACGATCAGCACGATCGGAAGTGCCTGCGGCAGCTGTCCGCCGGCACGAAAAGCGGTCGCACGCAGGATGAGACCGTTGCCGGGCGGGTCCAGCGGCAGTTCGAAGGCCACGCTCTCATCGAGCTCCTTGAGCGTGGAGTTCACCGCCAGCGTTTCTCCCTCCGCTGTCTGCAGCGCCAGCCGGTACTTTTCGGCAAACCATCCCGGCACCAGGTGCCGCACCACTCGGTCGATCGAATACACGCCCACGATGGCGCCCCGAAAATCACGTCCGTGGCGGATCGGCACATAGACCTCGAGCACGGTCAGCCCGCGCGCCGTGGTGTAGACCTGGCCGTAGGTGGCACGCACGCCTTCGCGCGCATCAAGAAAAACCGCCGACTGCGCCGCCGACAGTGCATCACCCGCAAGCCAGTCAGTCGTATCGAAAGGTGCCGACCAGCGCACGGTACCGTCCTCCCCCACCCACACCACATTGACCAGTTCGCCATTGTTGGCAATGTGCTGATTGGCACGCAGCTGGAAGCCATCCGCGTCGATCATCTCTGCCGACAGATCGCGCGCCAGCTGACCCAGAAACTCCTCGGTACCCTGCATATGGAGCCGCATGGTCTGCTCCGCCCACTGGACGTCCCGCGCCACCGCATTGCGCTGACCTTCGAGCTCCCGCGTCTGCAGCAGGCCGACAAGGGTAAGCATGGACAGCGCAAAGATGACCACCGCCACATAAGGCGCCGTCCAGTACCAGCGATTGGGTGCAGATTGGGCAGGATCGTCAGTTTCGGTCATGAGTGATCGCGGAAGGAAACTGCGGGGTGCCGGTGCGGGGAGCGTTGAAACGCATCGGCATGCTGGGCGTTGCATTGTTGCCGCGCGGTCGAGGCAGCGGGCATCGGGTATAACCCTAGTGTCACGCTTCGGGTTTCCGCCAATTTCTGCTCATCCGACAACACAACACAATACGACGATGCTCTTGCGCAAAACTCTTAGTCTCGTGAATGCTCTGGCCGTCTCGCTGTTGTTGACCGGCTTCGCCGGTGCAGCCGAGTCCGGCGGGGTGCCACAGACGATCAGGATAGGCGTTTCCGGGCCGTTCACGGGCGGCTCGAGTCCGATGGGCGTGTCGATGCGCGAAGGCATCCGCATCGCGATTGCCGAGATCAACGCCGGTGGTGGCCTTCTGGGCCGTCCGGTGCAAGTGATCGAGCGCGATGACGAAGCGCGCAACGAGCGCGGCGCACAGGTGGTTCAGGAGCTGCTCAACAAGGAAGGCATCGTCGCCGGCCTGGGCATTGTCAACACCGGCGTCGCCCTGGCCAGTCAGCGCTACTACCAGCAGGCACGGGTGCCGATCATCACCTCGGTCGCGACCGGCTCGCTGATTACCAAGCAGTTTCAGTCTCCGGAGTTTACCGAGAACTTCGTATTCCGGGTATCGGCAAACGATACGCTGCAGGCAGAAATGATCGTCGAAGAGGCCGTCGACCGGCGCGGCCTGAAGCGAGTGGCGATTTTTCACGATGCGACCAATTACGGTCAGCTCGGTCGCGAAGACCTGGAACGGGCGCTCGCAAGGCGACACATGCGCCCGGTGTTGATCGAACGCTTCCAGCTCCGTCAATCAGACATGACCCAGGCCTTGCTGCGTGCTCAACAGGAAGGCGTCCAGGCGATCCTGACCTACGGCATAGGCCCCGAGCTGGCACAGATTGCCAACGGAATGGCACGCCTTGAGTGGAAGGTGCCGTTGATCGGCAGCTGGACGCTGGCCATGTCCAACTTCATCGACAACGCAGGCCCCAACGCCGAAGGCGCGCGCATGCCCCAGACATTCATCCAGGACCCCGGCACGCCGCGTCGCAAGGCCTTTCTGGACGCATGGCGCACGCTGACCGGCACCGAGCGAATTCCCGTTCCACCTGCTGCTGCACAGGGGTATGATTCTGCGCTTCTGCTGGCTGCCGCGATTCGCCAGGCGGGCACTACCGACGGTGACCGCATCCGGGATGCACTGGAGAACCTGCAGACCCGGGTCGATGGCGTGATCATGGAATACGACCGTCCCTTTACCCGGGACAACCACGAAACCATCTCATCACTCGGCCAGATCTACATGGGTGAAGTTCGTGGGCGGCAGGTGGTGTTCGCCTATGCCAATGATCGCGTTCGGGCGACCCGGCAATGAATCTATCCGCAGAACACGTTTTTCCCGATCGGCCGGGGGACTCTCCCTCCCTCCCTCAACCCCCGGCCGATTTTTTTCCAGACACCTCTAAGACAGGGCTCACGCAGCGATGCGTCGAGCCCTGTTGTTTTTTGCGCCTCCTGCACCTTGAATGCAGGAAGACGCATTGAGGCGAGCGTCACCACCCGAGATATTTATCCTGAAAATCCAAACTTTCTATTGCACATCGCGAAACATGGTTTTATAGTTCGAAACGGCGTATGAGCTGGCTTCGGTTTGCTCGCGCGTGCATCACGATCAACTTCGCTCTATCAGGGCGAACTTTGCCAACCCAAAGTCATGAGGAGACAGACCATGACCGGAACTTCGAACACCCTCCTGCAACCCGATCCTGACAGCCAGGAAACGCAGGAATGGCTCGACGCCATCGCCGCAGTCATAGAAAACGAAGGTGCTGAACGCGCCCACTACCTGATCGAGAAGCTGATCGACTCCGCGCGCGAGGAAGGCATCAATCTGCCCTACTCCGCCACCACCCAGTACATCAACACCATCCCCGCCGAACAGCAGCCCAAATACCCGGGCGATGCAGACATGGAGATCAAGCTCCACTCCTACATCCGCTGGAACGCGATGGCGATGGTCGTGCGCGCCAACAAGCACACCAACGTTGGCGGCCACATTGCCTCCTTCGCGTCGGCCGCAGCCCTTTACGACGTGGGTTTTTCCCACTTCTGGCAAGCCCCGAGCGAAGAGCACGGCGGCGACCTGATCTTCTTCCAGGGCCACTCGGTACCGGGCGTCTATGCACGCGCTTTCATGCTCGGCCGCTTCAGCGAAGATCAGATGGACAGCTTCCGCCAGGAAGTCGACGGCAAGGGCATCTCGTCCTATCCGCACCCGTGGCTGATGCCGGATTTCTGGCAGTTCCCGACCGTGTCGATGGGCCTCGGCCCGCTGTGCGCGATCTACTCCGCCCGTTTCATGAAGTACCTCGCCAGCCGCGGCCTGATCAACGCCGAGCAGGCCGCCAAGCGCAAGGTCTGGGCCTTCCTCGGCGACGGCGAGACCGACGAGGTCGAATCGCTCGGCGCCATCGGCATGGCCGCGCGTGAGAAGCTCGACAACCTGATTTTCGTGATCAACTGCAACCTGCAGCGCCTCGACGGCCCGGTGCGCGGCAACGGCAAGATCATCCAGGAACTCGAAAGCGAATTCCGCGGTGCTGGCTGGAACGTGATCAAACTGATCTGGGGCACCCATTGGGACACCCTGTTCGAGCGTGACAAGAAGGGCATCCTCAAGACGCGCATGATGGAACTGTGCGACGGCGAGTACCAGACCTTCAAGGCCAAGGATGGCGCCTACGTTCGCGAGCACTTCTTCAACACCCCGGAGCTGAGGGCGCTGGTCGCCGACTGGACCGACGAGCAGGTGTGGAACCTGAACCGCGGTGGTCACGACCTGTTCAAGATCTTCGCCGCCTACAACGCCGCCGTCACCCACAAGGGCCAGCCCACGCTGATCCTGGCCAAGACCATCAAGGGTTTCGGCATGGGCCAGTCGGGCGAGGCGATGAACATCTCGCACCAGCAGAAGAAGCTCGACACCGAGTCGATCAAGCGCTTCCGCGACCGTTTCAACATTCCCGTTGCCGACGAGAACCTTGCCGAACTGCCCTACCTGAAGTTCGCCGAGGACTCCGCCGAATACAAGTACATGCGCGAACGCCGCATGGCCCTGGGCGGCTTCCTGCCCAGCCGCCGACGCAAGGCCGAACCGCTGCCGGTGCCGGCGCTCGACACCTACGCCGCGCTGCTCAAGGCGTCGGGCGAAGGTCGCGAGCTGTCGACCACGATGGCCATCGTGCGCATCATGAACACCCTGCTCAAGGACAAGCAGATCGGCAAGCACATCGTGCCTATTGTGCCCGACGAGTCGCGCACCTTCGGCATGGAAGGCATGTTCCGCCAGTACGGCATCTGGAACCAGGAAGGCCAGAAGTACGTTCCCGAAGATCATGACCAGCTCATGTTCTACAAGGAAAGCACCACCGGCCAGGTGCTGCAGGAAGGCATCAACGAAGCCGGCGCGATGGCCGACTGGATTGCGGCCGGTACCGCCTACAGCGTGCATGGCGTGCAGATGATTCCGTTCTACATCTTCTATTCGATGTTCGGCATGCAGCGCACCATGGACCTGTGCTGGGCGGCAGCCGACCAGCGCACCCGCGGCTTCCTGATCGGTGGTACCGCCGGGCGCACCACGCTCAACGGCGAAGGCCTGCAGCACGAGGACGGCCACAGCCTGGTCATGGCCAACATGATCCCGAACTGCATCAGCTACGACCCGACCTTCCAGTATGAAGTCGCGGTGGTGGTGCAGGACGGCATGCGCCGCATGTTCGCCGAGCAGGAAGATGTGTACTACTACATCACGGTGATGAACGAGAACTACGAGCACCCGGAGATGCCCGCCGGTGCCGAAGCCGACATCATCAAGGGGATGTACGCCTTCAAAAAGGGCGGCGCTGGCGACCTGCGCGTTCAGTTGCTGGGCTCCGGCACGATCTTCAACGAAGTCATCGCCGCGGCCGATCTGCTCAAGAACGACTGGGGTGTCGAAGCCGACATCTGGGGCTGCCCGAGCTTCAACGAGCTGGCACGCGATGGCCAGGACACCGCACGCTGGAACCTGCTCCATCCGCTGGAGACACCGAAGAAGTCGCACGTCGAGCAAAAGCTCGAGGGCGCGGTCGGCCCGGTGGTGGCTGCAACCGACTACATCAAGATGTTCTCCGAGCAGATCCGTCCGTTCGTCAAGAACACCTATGTCACGCTGGGCACCGACGGTTTCGGCCGTTCCGACACCCGCGAGAAGCTGCGCCACTTCTTCGAGGTGGATCGCCACTGGGTCACGCTGGCCGCGCTCAAGGCGCTTGCCGACGAAGGCAAGATCGATCGTGACAAGGTTGCCGCTGCACTGGTCAAGTACAAGCTTGATCCGAGCAAGCCGAACCCGATGTCCGTCTGAGCACCGAGGGAGACAACAACATGAGCCAATTGATTGAAGTGAAAGTTCCGGACATCGGCGACTTCTCCGATGTGCCGGTGATCGAGCTGTTCGTGAAGGTCGGCGACACCATCAAGGTCGACGACGCGATCGCCACCCTCGAATCCGACAAGGCAACAATGGACGTGCCCTCCTCCCACGCTGGCGTGGTGAAGGAAGTGCTGGTCAATGTCGGTGACAAGGTGTCGCAGGGCAGCCTGATGATCAAGGTCGAGGCGGCGGACGCAGGTGCTGCGGCACCCGCTCCGGCTGCTGCGGCGCCTGCAGCCGCACCCGCGGCGGCGGCCGCTGCCGCACCGGCCCCGGCTGCAGCACCGGCCGCCGCCGGCGGTGTGATCGAGGTCAAGGTGCCGGATATCGGCGACTTCTCCGACGTGCCGGTGATCGAGCTGTTCGTGAAGGTCGGCGACACCATCAAGGTCGACGACGCGATCGCCACCCTCGAGTCCGACAAGGCGACGATGGACGTGCCCTCCTCGCACGCTGGTGTGGTCAAGGAAGTGCTGGTCAAGGTCGGCGACAAGGTCTCGCAGGGTAGCGCGATGATCAAGATCGAGGCGGTCGGCGCTGCTGCTGCCCCGTCAGCTCCGGTTGCGCCCGCAAGTGCGCCCGCACCGGCAGCGGCAGCGCCCGCTGCAGCGGCGAGCCCTGCGCCTGCAGCCGCAGCGGCTGCAACGGCGCCGTCGGCAGTCAAGATCGGCGGCAAGGTTCACGCCAGCCCCAGCGTACGTGCCTACGGCCGCGAACTGGGCGTGGATCTGGCCCAGGTCAAGGCCAGCGGCCCGAAGAACCGCATTCTCAAGGAAGACATCACCGCCTTCATCAAGGGCGCGATGAGCTCCGGCGTCGTTCCGGGCAAGACCGTGGCCGCTGCTGCCGTCGGCAGTCTGGGTGGTGGTCTGGATCTGTTGCCGTGGCCGAAGGTCGATTTCGCCAAGTTCGGTGAAGTCGAGGTCAAGCCGCTGTCGCGGATCAAGAAGATCTCCGGCCAGAACCTCGCTCGCAACTGGGCGATGATTCCGGCGGTGACCTACCACGAGGACGCCGACATCACCGATCTGGAAGCCTTCCGCGTCCAGATGAACAAGGAATACGAGAAGTCCGGCAAGAAGCTCACCATGCTCGCCTTCATCATCAAGGCCGCGGTGCGTGCGCTGCAGGAATTCCCCGAGTTCAACACCAGCCTCGACGGTGACAACCTCGTCTATAAGAAGTACTTCAACATCGCCTTCGCCGCCGACACCCCGAACGGGCTGGTGGTGCCGGTGATCAAGAATGCCGACACCAAGAGCGTGTTCGAGATCGCGGCCGAGTCCGGTGCGCTGGCCAAGAAGGCGCGTGACGGCAAGATGGGGCCGGCGGACATGTCGGGCGCGTGCTTCACGATTTCCTCGCTCGGCGGTATCGGTGGCACCTACTTCGCGCCTATCGTCAATGCGCCCGAAGTCGCCATCCTTGGCGTGAACAAGTCGGCGATGAAACCGGTGTGGGACGGCAAAGCTTTCGTGCCGCGCCTGACCCTGCCGATGTCGCTGACCGCGGACCACCGCGTGATCGACGGCGCGCTCGCGACCCGCTTCAACGTCTACCTCGCCCAACTGCTGGCCGACTTCCGTCGGGTCATGCTCTAAGGAGGCCACGACATGAGCCAGATTGTTGAAGTAAAAGTACCGGATATCGGCGATTTCGATACCGTGCCGGTGATCGAGCTGTTCGTGAAGGCGGGCGACACCATCAAGGTGGACGATGCCATCTGCACGCTCGAGTCCGACAAGGCCACCATGGACGTACCCTCCTCCCACGCCGGCGTGGTCAAGGAAGTGCTGGTCAAGGTGGGTGACAAGGTTGGTGAAGGCGCCGTACTGCTCAAGGTCGAGGCGGCCGGAGCGACGGCTGCCGCAGAACCTGCCTCCGCACCTGCTGCCGCTGCACCGGCCGCTGCAGCCCCCGCTGCGGCACCGGTCGCAGCACCCGCAGCGTCCAGCCACGCCGGTGGCGCCGACATCGAGTGCGACATGCTGGTGCTCGGTGCAGGTCCCGGCGGATACTCCGCCGCCTTCCGTGCGGCCGACCTCGGCCTCAAGACCGTGATCGTCGAGCGCTACGCCACGCTGGGCGGGGTGTGCCTGAACGTGGGCTGCATTCCGTCCAAGGCGCTGCTACACGTCGCCAATGTGATGGACGAGGCCAGCCATTTTGCCGACCTCGGCATCGACTTCGGCACACCGAAGATCGATATCGACAAGCTGCGCGGGCACAAGGAAAAGGTCGTCGGCAAGCTGACCGGTGGCCTGGCCGGCATGGCCAAGGCGCGCAAGGTGGAAGTGGTGCGTGGCTTCGGCTACTTCCTCGACCCCAACCACATCGCGGTGGAATGCACCACCGGGAGCGCGCAGGACAAGACCGGCGAGAAGAAGGTGGTCCGCTTCAAGCAGTGCATCATCGCCGCCGGTTCGCAGGTTGTCGGCCTGCCCTTCATGCCGGAGGACCCGCGCGTGGTCGACTCCACCGGCGCACTCGAACTGCGCCAGGTACCGAAGCGCATGCTGGTCATCGGCGGCGGCATCATCGGCCTCGAAATGGCCACGGTGTACTCCTCGCTGGGCGCACGCATCGACGTGGTCGAGATGCTCGATGGCCTGATGCAGGGCGCCGACCGCGACCTGGTTAAGGTGTGGGAAAAGAAGAACACCCACCGCTTCGACAACATCATGCTCAAGACCAAGACGGTCGGCGCAGAAGCAAAGGAAGACGGCATCTGGGTCAAGTTCGAGGGTGAAAAAGCTCCGGCTGAAGCGCAGTGCTACGACCTCGTGCTGGTCGCGGTGGGGCGCAGCCCGAACGGCAAGAAGATTGCCGCCGACAAGGCCGGCGTGATCGTGACCGACCGCGGCTTCATCCCGGTCGACAACCAGCAGCGCACCAACGTGGCCCACATCTTTGCGATCGGCGACCTCGTCGGCCAACCCATGCTCGCCCACAAGGCGGTGCATGAAGCCCACGTTGCGGCCGAAGTCGCAGCCGGCCACAAGGCCTCGTTCGATGCGATGCAGATCCCGTCGGTGGCCTACACCGATCCGGAAGTGGCATGGGCGGGGCTGACCGAAGAGCAGGCCAAGGCTCAGGGCATCAAGTACGAGAAAGGCCTGTTCCCGTGGGCCGCCTCGGGCCGCGCCATCGCCAACGGTCGCGACGAAGGCTTCACCAAGCTGCTGTTCGATGCGGAAACCCATCGCATCATCGGCGGCGGCATCGTCGGCACCCATGCCGGCGACCTCATCGGTGAAGTGTGCCTGGCCATCGAGATGGGCGCGGATGCGGTGGACATTGGCAAGACCATCCACCCCCACCCGACCCTGGGTGAATCGGTTGGCATGGCGGCCGAAGTCGCACACGGAAGTTGTACCGACCTGCCGCCGCAGCGCAAGAAATAAGCCTTCGCTTAAATCTTGTCCGAAAAAATGGCCCGCAATAGCGGGCCATTTTTTCGGTTCGCATCGAGTGATGCCTACTTCCAAGCCTTCCGGTCAATATCCAGGTCGGTAAACCTGCCGGCGTCGAACACGGGGCGCTCGTTGCCGTCTTTCAGTTGCTGGCGGTAATCGTTGAGTACGCGCATCGCCACCGGGAACAGCATCAGAATGGCCATCAGGTTGACCAGTGCAAGAAGGCCCATCAACGGATCAGAGAAGAAGAACACCGACGTGGCCCCTGGCGCGCTGGCGCCGAGCAGCACGACGCCAATGACCGCCCAGCGCAGGATGTGCACCGCGACCGGATTCTCGATCAACTCAACCAACGCGGTTTCGCCCAGGTAGTAGTTGTACATGATGGAGCTGAAGGCAAACAGGAAGACCGCGAACGTCAGGTAGTACTTGGTCCACTCGCCCAGGTGCGACACCAGCGATTGCTGGGTGAGGATCACACCGCTGACGCCTTCTGCGCCAGGTACATAGACATTACCCAACAGAATCACGAACGCGGTTGCGGAGCACACCAGGATGGTGTCGATGAACACCGACAGCGACTGGGTGATGCCCTGGCTGATCGGGTGATGCACGTCTGCGGTGGCCGCGACGTTGGGCGCCGAGCCCAGGCCTGCCTCGTTCGAGAACAGACCGCGACGCAGACCCTGCGAGATCGCCGCCCCCATGCCGCCGCCGACCGCTTCTTCCAGGCCAAAGGCATTGGCGAAGATCGACGACAGCACGCCGGGCAATTCGGAGATATTCATCACGATGATGAGCAGCGCGATACCGAGGTAGCTGAGCGCCATCACCGGAACGACCACGTCGGCGGCCTTGGCGATGCGCTTGATGCCACCATAAACGATGAAGCCGGTGATCGCGGCGAGCAGCCCGCCGGTCCAGAGCCGATCGACACCCAGGCTCTCATTGACCGCGCCGGCAATGGTGTTGCCCTGAAAAGCATTGAAGCCGAACGCGAACGAGCCGATCAGGCACACCGCATACACGACACCGAGCCAACCATACTGCGAACCCAGGCCATGACGGATGTAGGTTGCGGGGCCGCCACGAAAGGTGCCGTCGCTGCTCCGGCGTTTGTACACCTGTGCCAGCGTGCATTCGACCAGGCTGGTCGCCATGCCGACGAGCGCGATGGCCCACATCCAGAACACCGCACCCGGCCCGCCCAGCGTAATGGCCACCGCGACGCCGGCAATATTGCCGCCGCCGACCCGCCCGCCCACGGAGATCATCAGGGCCTGCCTGGCACTGATCTGGTTGGGGTCGGCATTCTGATTTTTGGGCAGCAGCACGCGGAACATGCGCCCGAAGAAGCGGAACTGGACGAAGCCGGTAACGATGGTCATGAAGATGCCGAAGATGACCAGAATCGGGATCAGCGACCAACCCCAGGTGAAGTCTTCAAGCAGGGTAAATACTTTCGTGATGAGTTCCATTTTGGGGCTCCGTGGTTGCCGTTCTTTTGTGTAAGCCGCAACTACCCGATCGTGAGGCCGGGCAAGGTGCATTCTCCGCACACCGCTTCCTGCATGCGGCGCCGGACCTCTTGGGGTAAGAGTTCGAGTGAGACCAGGTGATGGAGCTTGGTCAGCGCGGCCTCGACGGTCATGTCGTACGCACCCACCACGCCTGCAGAAGCAAGCGCCGAGCCAGTTGCATATTTGTCTTGGTCGACCGTGCCACGTGCGCACTGGGTGACGTTGACAATGACCACGCCGCGCGCACTGGCATCGGCAAGCGTATCGAGGAAGCCCGGCAAACGCACCGGACCGTTGCCCGCGCCATAAGTCTGCAGGACCACGCCGGCGAGGGGCGGCGCCAGCATGTGGCCGAGCCGGGCCACCGACAGCCCCGGATACAGGCGCAGCAGCGCGATTTCGCACGCGGACGGCGGGACAAGTTCGAAGGCTTCACGCACCGGCATGGGTAGCACGCGCCCCATATCGAGCACGATGTCGATGCCGGCGTGCCCCAGGGGCGGGTAATTGGGCGAATCGAAGGCATCGAAGTCGGCCCCCGCCACCTTGGTTGCGCGATTGCCACGCAGCAACTTGCCGCCAAAGTAGAGACATACTTCCGCCACCGGGTGGTGCGCCGCGATCAGCAGGGCCCCGAGCAGGTTGCCGAGTGCATCACTGCGCGGTTCGCACAGCGGAATCTGCGAACCGGTGAGGATGACGGGCTTGCGCAGCCCGAGCAGCGCAAACGACAGCGCCGCAGCGGTATAGGCCATCGTGTCGGTGCCATGGACCACCACAAAACCGTCGAAATCGTCGTAGCGGGCCGCGATGTCGGCAGCGATCGTGTGCCAGTCGCGCGGCTGGGCCTCAGCGCTGTCGATGAGCTGCGCATATTCGTGCACTTCCCAGTGCGGCATCCGCCCCACACCCGGCGCCGGCAGGCGGGCGGCCAGCGACTGCGCAAGCCCGGTGTCCGGCTGATAACCATCGGCCGAGGGCTTCATGCCGAGCGTGCCGCCAGTGTAGAGAATGGCGATCCGGCGGGTCATGAGCGGTCCGCTCCCGACGCAGTCACAGGAAATCGCCCGACTGGCGGCGGCATCAGCGAACGCCTGGCGAGCGCCGCCGCGAGCAAATCGGTGACATCGACGAGCCGCGGGGTGGCGAGGCTGCACGGAATCAGCGGAAGCTCGGTACACGCGAGCAGGGCGACATCGGACTCGAGCCCGGTGAGCACGCGCTCGAAGCGCTCGATGATGTCCGGTTGCTCGCCGCCACGGTACTTGACGTCGTAGATGACGCGGTGCAGCACATCAAGGTCGGCCGGTAGCTCGATGTCGGCATGCTGCGGCAGACTCCGGTAGGCCGACCAGGGGCCGAGATCCATCACCGGACGCGCGCCCAGCAAGGCAACGCGGGCAATGCCCTGCTCGACCAGGTAGTCACGCACCACGTCAGCCACCGACACCAGCTGCGCCGGCAAGTCCAGCGCTGCGAGCCGATCGGCATAGTGATTGAGGGTATTGCAGGCGATACCGTAGTAGTCGACATGGGCCGCGAGCCGCATCGCCGTGCGCCGCATCGCCTGCCACACTTGCGCATCGTTCTGTTCCAGCTCCATCGACAGACCCAGCTCGGGCACCGAGAAAATCACCACCTCGGGGGCGTCGAGGTCGCCCGTGTAGCGCGCGCCCAGCAATTGCCGATTGGCCCTCAGGACCTTGGTCCACAAGTCCACGCCCGCCTCGGGTCCAGACCCGGTGATGATGCCGATACGGCTGCGTTGGGTCCGATGCGCGTGCTCGTTCATTGCAATCAAGTCTCCTGTCTACCGTCCAGTGAGCCGGCCTGCGAGCGGGCGAACACGAGGCCGGGTCCGTTTGTAATGTCTTGTAAATATTAAAGACGCCAAACGGACATCAGGCAATTACGCTCACTGGATTCAGATGGCGCCGACTGATGCTAAGCTTGCGCCAGATAGCGCCACTCAACTCGCCTTCACCCTGCGCCGAGCCGAGGGTGGGTGGGGTATTCGTGGCGCAGGCGAGGACTGTCTGAGCGAGCACCGTGAGCGAGTTCCGCAGCCTGCAGAACGAATACCCCACCCACCCTCGGCGGATTAGCAGCACAGGCGTCACAGTTCGGTGCCACGAAACCCGTCGGGCGCGGCCCGGGCATTCACTCCGCGGGCTGCGGAACTCGCCCTCCGGGCTCAGACAGTCCTCGCCCGCGCCGTGAATGCCCGAACCATGCCCGACTCGGTCCTTGCTGAAATCCGAGATCGACCCACACGCGCGGCGCTGGGACAGGCCCAAGCAAAACAGGAGAGGTGCCAATGGAAGCGGAGTTCAGCAACGAGGGGGACGACCGGAACGACGACTTCGGGCGCAACATGCGCCTGGCCTGCAGCTACTATCCGTCGATCGCACTGGTGTGCCGCAAGCTTGGGATCAACCGCCCGCAGTTCAACAAATACCTGAGCGGCACCACCCGGCCATCGGCTCACACCCTGCAGCGCATCTGTGATTTTTTTGGCGTCGAGGCGCATGAGATCGTGCTGCCGCACAGCCGTTTTGCGCAGATCCTGAGCGTGCGTCCCGCACGGGCTGCAGCACCGACCGCGGACGGGTATGTCGCCCATCTCGATCGCCTGCGCCACCAGACCCGCGGCAGCCTGGACAAGTATCTCGGCTATTACTTCGAGTACTACTACTCGATGGCCTTCCCGGGCAGCGTGCTGCGCAGCCTGTTCTACCTGTATCGCAACGACGACGGCGTGTTCTACCGCCGGATCGAACGACTATCCCACCTCGGCCAGCGCACCAGCGGCTATCGCTGCCGCTACCTGGGCATCGGCCTGCACCTGAACGAACGCATCTTTCTGCTCGACTACGAATCGCTCACCGGCAACGAGCTGACCGAGACCATCCTGTTTCCCACCTACAAGAGCCGGGTAAACAGCCTGACCGGGCTGAAGATCGGGGTTTCCGCGTCCGACCGGCGCGAGCCCGCCTGTGCCCGCGTCGTGCTCCAGTACCTCGGCCATACCATCGACGTGCGCGGCGCCCTGCGCCAGTGCGGCCTGCTGCAGCCGGACACCGACACGGTCGACCCCGACGTTCTGCGCCGCATCGATAACCGCCAGCACGGCGGCGACTTCCACTTCCTTGGCCTGCCGTTCTAGCCAGATGTCGCCGGTAGGTGGCGCCCTGGGGCACCGTTCAACGCAGGGATTCCGCTATCTTGCGCAGCACGCGGGTCAGCGCACTCGCGCCCTCGTCGACAAACCACGTCGCCGCCACCTCTGCCGAACTCAGGGGCTCATCGTTTGCGCGCTGATGCGCAAGGATCGCGGCATTGGCGTCGGACGCATCGCCACCACGCCGCGCGCGGGCCGCCAGTCGCTCGAGAAGGACGGGTTCGGCTGCCTGACAACTCAGCAGGCGAAAGGGCACACCCAGCGCCTGCGCCTCCTGCCGAAACAGCTCGCGCTGCCACGCCTTCAGGCTGGCTGCATCCACCACCACCGGAAAACCCGCCCCCACGACTGCACGCAGCAAGACCACCAGGTGCTGGTAAGTTTCATGCGTGGCATCGGCAGCGTAGATCCCACGCGCGGCCTCCGCCTCGCTGCGCGCCAGGGGCGGCAACCCGGACAAGCGCTTGCGCTCGACGTCCGAACGCAGGCGCACGGCACCGGTGCGCTCCAGTACCGCCTGTGAGACCGTGGTTTTTCCCGACCCGGACAAGCCATGCATGAGCATCACAAACCGCGACTGCGGCTGACTGGCGCGCCGTGCGCAGGCGACATAGCGCGCGCACACCCCCACCAGCGCCTGCCGCGCCGCGGGTGCCTCCTGGGCGGCGCGGATGCACGCCACCTTGGCACGCACCAGTGCACGATACACGCGGTAAAACGGCAATACCTGCAGGCCGGCGTAGTCGCCGCTAGCCTGCAGGTAACGATCGAGAAAACGATGGGCATAATCGGGCCGACCGCGTTCATCGAGATCCATGACCACGAAGGCAACCTCGTTCATCACATCGATCCAGCGCAAGTTGGGATCGAACTCTATGCCATCGAAAATCTGCGGGGCACCATTGAACCAGGCGATATTGCCCAGGTGCAGATCGCCATGGCACTCGCGCACGAAGCCGCCCACCTTGCGCGCCGCCAGCACCCTCGTCAGCCGGGCGTATTCGTCATGGGTCCAGCACTCGAGCTCGTCGAGCAAGGCCAGCGTGGCGGAACGATCATCGACATCCGGCAGCATCGCGCGCAACTGGACGAAGTTCTCGTTCACCGGCCGCCACACCGCAGCGGGAGTCCCGAATTCGTCGGCGACCCCGCTGCTCAGCACCCGATCGTGAAACGCCGCCACCCGGTCTGCCAGCGTGTCGATGTGCGCGGGCAGCAACTGCCCATGTACAAGACGCTGGTCGAGCAGTGCGTCCTGCTCGAACTCGGTCATTTTCACCGCGTATTCGACCGCCGGCGAGGCATCGTCAACATGCACTGCGGAGGCCGAGCCACCGATGGTGACCACGCTCAGGTACAACTCCGGCGCCAGCCGCCGGTTAAGGCGCAGCTCTTCTTCGCAAAAGAAGCGGCGTCGCTCCAGGGTGGAGAAATCGAGAAAGCCGAGATCGACCGCCTTCTTGATCTTGTATGCGAAACGCCCGGTCAACAGCACGTAGGAGATATGCGTTTCGAACAGCCGAACCTCGCTTACCGGATGCGGATAAGCCGCCGGATCCATGAGCGCCTCGATCAACGCGCGCTGGGCAGCAACCCCGTCGACCACCGGACGCGACCGGGTCGCTGGCCCCTGGGGGCCGTTCGGTGCGAAGTCGGTCAGCATTGCAAGGTCGCCTTCGGTGTCGGGTGCAGGCATCGGGCAAGCGTTTCCATATGAACAGGAACCCTCCTGTTATTTCGGGGAGCGCAGAATCTGCAGAAGCAACAGGAACGCGTCGGGGTTCGCGTCTTGGCGCACACTGCGGACCGCCATTGTCGCCGGCCTGGCGCGACAACCGGGCGCCGGGCCATGCACCGCACTGGGGTCGCAGTAGCCGCCCTGCCCTGCTGCCTGTCGGGCCAGACGATCACCCTGCGCAGTCTGGTCGGTGACCGCGGGCATCGCCACCTCGCCAGCCACACCCGCCGCAGCCCCGGCACAGAACGCAGTGGCGAACAGCACGGCCGCCGCGCACCTCATGGATCCAGCCTTCGACGGAACACGAACAGCATCGTCGAATTTGCCGGGAACACAATCGTCGCAGCGCATTCCGTCTCCTCCCCTTTCTTGTCCGGACGACACGACGACCCATTCTCGCGACCCGGCGTGCCGGGTCTATCCACCCGAGTCGTCGAGCGCCCGGTGAAACAACGATACGACACCGCCGGCAGACGAGAAATACCCCAACCGTCCAGTACCGACTACCCGGGCAGCAGTAGTCCCGGGCACGCAGGACCTATCCGCAAGAATCAGCGCAAGCCCGCATCTGGCTTGCCAAACGGCACCCTCACACGGTATTTTCCTGCTACTGATCCCATGTGGGTGACAAGCAAGCCGGTGCCGCACTGATGACACAGCAGACGAAAAATGACTACCTTGTCTAGGGTACTGTTTATCGACCGGTAGTTTGTTACTTTTTTCCTGGTAGTCTGAATCGAACGGCGATCTGTCTCGTCCCTCCAGACCTTGACCACACGCGGGTATGCATCGCATCAGGGGAACACCGGCTTGACCAAGCGTACACCCTCTCCTGCCACCCCGTCGACCGACGCCGTGCCGCAATCTGCGGAAGTCGGGACTGGTGAAAAAATAATATTGCGGGCAAGCGGCGATGCCGCCTTCTGCATCGCGGCGATCGGCGCCTCGGCAGGAGGGCTCGACGCCATCTGCGAATTTTTCGAGGCCATGCCGGCCACCGGCGATATCGCCTTCGTGGTCATACAGCACCTCTACCCGACCCAGAAAAGTCTCGCCGCCGAGATCATCGGCAAGCACACCGCGATGCCCACTGTGGCCGCCGCCAATGACACGGTGCTCGTGCCCGGTCACATTTACACCATTCCGGCCAATACCTATCCCTCGCTGCAGCACGGTCGCCTGCATTTCGAGCCGCCGACCAACACGAAGGGGCCCAGGTTACCCATCGACCACTTCTTCAGCTCGCTCGGCGACGATCAGCACGAACGCGCGATCGGCATCATCCTGTCCGGAAGCGGCACCGACGGCTCGCAGGGACTCAGGAGCATCGAGGCAAACGGCGGCATCGTGCTGGCACAAGCGCCCGAAACGGCCCAGTTCGACAGCATGCCGCGCAGTGCCATCGGTACCGGCCTGGTCAACAGCGTGCTTCCGGTTGCCGCCATGCCGACCGTACTGCTGCGCTATGCGCAGCACGATTATGTGGCGCAGCGCTCTCCCGCTTCGGTCGAAGACGCAGGGCAGCAGCAGCTGGAAGGCATCCTGCGCCTGATCCACACTCGGCGCGGATACAACTTCTCCGGCTACAAGCACAACACCCTCATTCGTCGAATCCGGCGCCGCATGGGCCTGCGCTCAATCAATGAACTGTCCGACTACCAGACCGTGCTCGAAGCCGACCCACAGGAGGCCAACGCACTGTTCAAGGACCTGCTGATTGGGGTCACCGAGTTCTTTCGCGATCCGGAAGCCTGGCAACAACTCCGGAAACTGGTCATCGCGCCGCTGGTCGAGAGCAAGTGCAGCGGTGAGCCCATCCGGGTCTGGGTGCCTGCCTGCTCGACCGGCGAGGAAGCCTATACAGTCGCTATCCTGATTCTGGAGGAACTGCGCCAGGCCGAAAAGCCCTGCCCCCTGATGGTGTTTGCCACCGACGCCAACGAGGGGGCGCTGCATCTGGGCCGTCTCGGATCCTACCCCTCCGGCATCGCCATGCAGGTACCACCCGAGTACCTGCATCCCTACTTCGTCGAGAGCAGCGAAAACCACCACTTCCAGGTCGGCAAGGCCTTGCGCGACTGCGTGATTTTCGGCGAGCAGAATGTGATGACCGACCCGCCATTCTCGCGGGTGGACCTCGTCTGTTGTCGCAATCTGCTCATCTATCTCGAAAGTGAAGCTCAGCAGGAGCTCTGTCTGCTGTTCCATTTCGCGCTGCTTCCAAACGGCTTCCTGTTCCTCGGTACCGCCGAAACCGTAGGCAAGCAAGCCGACATCTTTGCGCCGATCTCGAAAAAGTGGCGCATCTTCCGCCGCCTGGCCGGCTACAAGCCGGCCGACATACAGCTGCCCATTCGCGGCAGCGGCAAGACACCCGTGCTACCGGAGCCCATCCCCCCGACTGCACAGTTGAAGGGTGCACCACGCCCGGCGTATCTGGCGAGAATCAACCAGCAAGTGATCCTCGAACAGTTCGCGCCGGCTTCCGTGCTGGTCAATTCCCGCTTCGAAGCCCTGTACTTCTCCGGCCCGACCGAGAACTACCTGCAGATGCCGCGGGGCACACCCACCCACGATCTGCTCGCACAAGCCCGTGACGGGCTGCGTTCGCGGCTCGGGAGCGCGCTCAAACGGGCACTGTCGAGCGACGCCCCGGTCATTGTCGACAACGCCCGCGTACGTCGCGAAGGCCGCTACCAGCCGGTTCGACTCAGCGTTCTTCCGATCAAGGCTCAGGCCGAGGAAAGCGGCCAACTGCTGATGGTCGTGTTCCAGGACCAGCCGCAGCTCGGAACCAGCCTTCCGGGCGAGGACGAGAGCCGCCTGGTAAGTCAGCTCGAAGCGGAGCTGAGCGCGACCAAGGATGACTTGAGAAGCACCATCGAGAGCCTCGAAACCTCGAACGAGGAGCTCAAGGTTTCGAACGAGGAAGTCGTCTCGATCAATGAAGAACTCCAGTCGATCAACGAAGAACTCGAGAGCTCGAAGGAAGAGCTGCAATCACTGAACGAAGAGCTGATCACGGTCAACCAGCAGCTTCAGGCCAAGGTTGTCGAACTGGAGGGCAGCAATACCGACCTGCGCAACCTGCTCTCCTGCAGCGAGATTGCCACGATCTGCCTCGACCGCGAACTGCGCATCAAGTGGTTCACCCCCAGCATGAAAGGCATCGGCAGCATCATTGCCGGCGATGTCGGCCGCTCGATCACCGACTTCTCCACGGTCGGTCTCGGCAACAGTCTGATCGAAGATATCGCCGAGGTGCTGCGAACCAAACGCTCGAAACAGCGTGATTTCAAGTCTCAGGACGAGCAATGGTATCTGCGCCGCATCACCCCCTACCGAACCGACCCCAGCCATGTCAATGGCGTGGTCGTCACCTACAGCAACATCACCGAATCAAGGCGGTCGTCGGATCAAGCCGAAACCGCACTGCGTGCGATGGCTACATCGCTGGAGGAGCGCGTACGCGAGCGGACCGTGCAGCTCCGAACCCTGATGGCAGAACTCGCCTTGAGCGAAGACCGCGAGCGGCGCATGCTGGCGCGTGACCTGCACGACGACCTCGGACAAGTGCTGGCCATCGTCAAGATCAAGCTCACCTCGCTCGAGGGCACCGAGCGCCGTGGTGCACTCAAGGGCGCGCTCAAGGAGATCGAAACCCTGGTCGACCAGGGAAATCGATCGGTTCGCTCACTGATGCTGCACCTCAACCCACCGGTGCTCGATACGCTTGGCCTGGTGCCGGCACTCGAGTGGTTGAGCGAGGAGATGGAGCGTCTCTACGGGCTCGCGGTCCGGGTGGGCGGCGACGACAGCCTGCCCATGCTCGAGGAGCCGGCGCGCACGACCATCTTCAGGGCCGTCCGCGAGTTGCTGATCAACGTTGCCAGGCATGCCGACACAAATCGTGCCGATGTCGATTGCAAACACGAGGACGACACGCATATTGCAGTTACCGTCACCGACTACGGCTGCGGGTTTGATTACGAGAAAGCCCTTTCAACCCCGGCGGGCAATACTGGCTTCGGGCTGATCAGTGTCAGGGAACGAATAGAGTTCATCGGTGGCGAAATGATCGTCATCAGCATGCCCGGGGATGGAACAACAATCACGATAAGGTTTCCGGCAAAGCATGGGCACACATTTAATAACGGGGGAGTCAATGGCAATTCGGATCTTGCTGGTGGACGATCACAAGATACTGCGCGAAGCACTCAAGACGGTACTTGAACGCGAGCACGACATTGCACTTGTCGGCGAGGCGTGTGACGGGCTGAAGGGACTGGAGCTTGCCCGTGAGCTGAAGCCGGACATTGTGCTGATGGATGTGGGCATGCCTGTCATGGGCGGCATCGAAGCTGCGCGCACACTGCTCGCTGAACAACCCCAAACCCGGGTGATCGCGCTTTCGACCTACTCCGACCGTCGCATCGTGCTGCAGATGCTCGATGCGGGTGCGCTGGGTTACGTGGTCAAGTCGGCCGGTCGCGACGAACTGTTGCGCGCCATCCGCGCCGTCGCCAACGGCCGGACTTATCTGTGCCCGGATGCGTCGGCGGTGTTGGTCGACAGTGTGCGGCGCAAGAACGACGGCAAACTTCCCTCTGCCGATCGTCTCGGACGCCGCGAACGCGAGGTGCTGCAGCTGCTCGCCGAGGGCCACACCTCGCCCGAAATCGGCGACCGCCTCAATATCGCCACCAGCACGGTGGAAGTCCATCGGCGCAACATCATGCGCAAGCTGGAGCTGCACAGCATCGCCGAGCTGACCAAGTACGCGATTCGCAATGGCCTGACCTCGCCCTGAACTCAGGCTGCGCAAGCTCCGCCGACGGGCCGTTCGCCACCTGGCGTTTCGAGCCGGCCCTCAGCGCTTGCTCAGAAGCTGAAGCAGACTCGCGACCAATCGATCCCGGAGGGCGAGCAGCCGGGCAAATCCCGCCTCGGCAGCGGTCGAGCAGCCCTTCGCGTGAAGCGCCAGCAGTTCGGTTGCCAGCTCGTGCACCCGCAGATGCAACTGCTGGATCGCCTCGAAGCCCGGATGTGCCGCATAGCGGACGGCACCTTCTCCATCCATCCACTTTCCGACCCTGCACTTGTGATGGTCGAACTGAGGAGGGGCGCTGTGCTGATCTGCCAGGTGGCTTCCGATTGCCGCGATCCAGGCACGGTGCTCCACGCAGGCATAGAGCACCGGGAGATCCTCTCTGCTGACCGCGGTCTGACCGAGCCAGGCGTGGTCACAACGCCAAGCCTCGACCCACCTCGGCACATGGTGCGCCGGCATCGGACGAGCAATACCGAAGCCCTGTGCCAACTCGCAGCCCAGTTGCAGCAGCATCACGCCTTGTTCCACGGTCTCCACGCCTTCGGCAATGACCCTGCGCCGAAACGCCGCAGCCAGCCCCAGTACCCCTTCGAGAATGGCGAGGTCTTCCGGATCCTCCAGCATGTCGCGTACAAAACTGCGGTCTATCTTGAGCGTCCCGGCAGGCAGGTGCCTGAGATAGGTCAGCGAGCAATAGCCGGTGCCAAAATCGTCCAGCGAAAACCCCACGCCCAACTCGGCACATGCGCTGATAACGCTCGCCACGTAGTTCACGTCGTCAAGCGCGCTGGTCTCGAGCACCTCGAGCTCCAGCTGCCCCCCGCGGACGTCGGGATGGGCAGCGAGACTGGCCTGCAGTCTGGCGGCAAAATCAGCTTGTTGCAGATGGTGCGCCGAGACGTTGATGCTGACCGCCAGATCGACGCCCTGACGCTGCCAGGCTTCAATCTGGTCCAACGCGGTGTTCAGCACCCAATTGCCCAATTCCACACCAAGCCGGTGACTCTCGATCACGGGCAGAAAGTCCGCCGGCGCCAGCAGGCCATGGTCGGGGTGCTGCCATCGGATCAGTGCCTCCATCCCGATCACCTGACCGGTGCGCAGATTCACCTTGGGTTGGTAATGCAGAACAAACTCGTTGTCCGACAGCCCGCGTTCGATGCGTTTCAGGCTTTCGTGGTGTCCCCGCATACTGCGGTCCTGTTCGGCATCAAACACGTGGTAGCGATTCCTGCCCGCCAGCTTCGCCTGGTACATGGCCTGGTCGGCCTGGCGCAGAAGCTGATCGGCATCGACCTCCTCCACTTGCGGATAGGCGCTGACCCCGACGCTACCCGACACGTGAAGGGTCAGCCCCTTCACGTGCACCGGCAAGGCAACTGCCGAGAGCAGACGCAGGATCATCGGCACGCTCGCGTGCGCGTCCGGCAGGTCGCCGAATACGGCGACAAATTCGTCCCCGCCCAGGCGGGCGAAGGTATCACCCTCGCGTAACTCGGCCTTGATATGCGCGGCAAGCCTCGTCAGCAACTGGTCACCAACATCGTGGCCATATTGGTCGTTGATGGATTTGAATCCATCCAGATCCAGATAGGCCACCACCAGTTGCTTTTTCCGCCGCCTGGCCTGAACCATCGCCTGGTTCAGGCGATCCGCCAGCAATACCCGGTTGGGGAGACCGGTCAGCGCATCGTAATGGGCCAGGCGTTCGAGTTGCCGCTGATGCGCCTTCTGCATCGAGATGTCGGCAAAGCTGCCCACAAGCCGCAGCGGCTTGCCTTCTGCGTCCCGTTCCACGACACGCCCGCGGTCCTGGATCCAGATCGGGGTTCCGTCCTTGCACACGAGACGATGCTCGGAATAATAGGCATCGGTCTGGCCTTTCAGTGCCCCCTCGAGGCGGAGGATGACGGCCTCCATGTCGTCGGGGTAAACCAGCTTTCCGAATGTCTCGAAGTCATCACTGAGCTCACCCGCCGCATAGCCTAGCAAACCGTACCACTGCGCGTTGTGGATCACCTTGCCACTGGGCACATGCCAGTCCCAGATACCTTCGCGCGTGACTTCGAGCACGTCCTGCAGGCGACGCTCGCTTTTGACCAACATCTTCTGCGCATGAATGATATCGGTGATGTCTTGCGCGATGACCAGAATCTGCTTGTTGCCGCGGGCATCCTTGAGCGGTTTCTTGATCGACCGATAGTGGCGGATTTCGCCGCTGACCGCGTCCCGACTGTCTTCAAGAACAACCTGTGTTTCGCCGCTGGCCATGATCGCGAGCACGTTCTCGCGAAAGAAGTCTGCCATCTCCTTCGGCACGCCGAAATCACCATCCTGCTTGCCTACCATCTCGGCAGGGGTGGTGTTGTACAAGCGCGCCACGGTTCGGTTGCCGAACAGGAAGTTGCCGTCGTGATCCTTCAGTACAAGCGGGTCCGGAATCTCGTCAAGCACGTTGCGCAGCATGGCTTCACTTTCGTGCAGAGCCTGTTTGTCCAGCTCGATCGCCGTCTGTTCCTTGCGCACACTCGGGTTGTCAGTATCCGGCATTTCCGTGATCCAAAGATGGGCGTTCAAGCCGAGATCGTGAGGCTCATCTTAGCTCAGCCCCCAGGCACAACGCCCATCCTCCATTCCGTGCGCCGTGAGATTCTGCTCACTGCGCACCATGCCGGCACCATCCTCGAACCAACGGGGATGCTCAGCCGTGGATCTGGTTCAACTGGCGCGCAATGATGTTGTGATTGAGCCACAGCACCGGCCCGCCGGGGGCTGACGACTCGTGAAACATCAGCGGCCCGGTCGCTTCGAGCACCAGGGTGCTGAGCAGATCGGTGATCAGCGCCTTGCGGTCCTTGTGCATATGAACGATCTCGTCCGACGCCCCGATCATCAGGTCGGCCAGGGCCTGGCTGTTGGGCATCGGCCACGCGTCGAAATCGCGAAAGCCCCGCATCACCTCACTCTCGTTGAAGTCCTCGATGCGCTGCAGCAGGGACTCCAGCGAGATGCCATCCTGCAGCAGCGCGCCGCAAGCTTGCCACTGCTCATCGGCCCACGCGCCGCCATTTTCTTTCTTCAATGCCCTGAGCAGGGCAATCAGCGGCAGCTCGACGCCGACAAAAATGTCGGATGAGTTGGTGCGGATTTCCGGACAGTTATAGACCGTAGCCTTGATGCCCTCGGCCCAGGCCGCCTGCGCAATGCGCTCCAGCCGCATCTTGGCGTAGCCTTGGGTGTAGTTGGTATAGGTCTGCCACTGGTAGCGGCCGTCGATGAGAATCTCGGTACCGTGATAGCCGTAGGCCGAGTAGCGCACCTGGCCACCGGATTTTTCGATGCGCGCGCGGATGGCCGCACTGCCTTCGATCAGATGCTGAAAGCTGTTCGCCGACACTTCGTCAAAGTTCTGCAGAATCAGTTTGCCCAGATCGCTGTCGAGCAGCACCTGCGAGGACATGAAGCGTTCGCCGCGGCCCTTGTAGATGCGGTTGGCGATCGCCAGAAACACCTTGGCCTTGGGAATTCCGCCCGCCATGGTGTGGGCGAAGAAGACGTTACGGCCATCGGCGATCATGTCGTCAAGGCGAGCCATGACCTCGGCCACCGCAGCCTTGAAGCGCTTGATCCCGACTTCACGGCACTGCTCGATATGGGCCCAGTCGAGGGTGTCGTCCATCCAGCTCTTGAGCGTCAGCTTGCCCAGCATTTCGGTGGGCGTGGGGCCACCCGGCGGGGCGTCGAGATCGAATCCGGCCATTAAGGGCACGTTGATGATCCGTCCTCCCAGGTTGGCCTCCGCCACGGCCAGTTCTTCGTCGTTCAGCGGGCGCAGTGCGTTGTTCTCATCGCGACGGCCGACGGTGATGCCGACGATCTCCATGCCGGCCTTGCGCGCTTCGTTGACCAGGCCGTTCGCGTAGCCGCGACCAAAGAGTTCGCCGAACAGAACGAACACATCGCCCTTGCGAAAGATGTTCGTTTGCGGAAGTTGATCCAGAGGGGTGGGGGAATTCATGTCGATATGCTCCAGCGAGCCTGATGGTACGAAAATGTGGCCGCGATTCTACCCTGTAGAATCCTCGCCGCCGAATGCTGCGGGGCTGCGCCCGGCCTAGCCGGGCGTACGAAAGTCGTTGGCGATCCAGGCGTTCGCGCTGCGTTCGCTCAACTTGAACCCGGCATCCACCCGCAGCTGCGCCAGCTGTTCGCCGTCGGCGTCGTAGGCGCTGAGAACGGCATAGGGGTCGAACTCGTCGGGCACGATGTCGAGGGTGACATCGATCTGCCCCGCCTCGGCGCTCACGCTGAGCTTCTTGTGCAGCATCGCATGCAGCTGCTGCTCGTGGCGGCGCCGCACTTCGAAGGCGGTCTTGACCAGGGTATTGAAGGCCGACGGATCGAGCGGCTTCGGGTTCTTCTTGTCGCGCCCCATGGTCCACGGACCGACCAGGGCAGGTTCGGGCTCGCCGTCCTTGGTCATCTCGACCGCCCAACCTTCGTCGTCCATATTCTTGACGACACGGGCGGTCCAGCCCTTGTCGCGCCAGAGTCGCGGCTCAAAGATCGCGTTGGTCTCGTCGAGCTCGTCGGCGTCCATCGCCTCGCCCGGCGTTTGCGGTGTGTTCGTTGTCATCGCCCGATTGTACTTCGCGGCGCGCAATCCTCCACACCATCACGATCCGGTCCGTTCCCTATCGATGCTCTACTCGCCACTTCCCGCGCTCTAGTGTGAAAAACGGGGAGCACGTACATGCCCGCTGGAGGACGATCAGGTAAGGATGGGGTTCATGGAGCGCTTACGGTCAACCAAATCAATTAAATAGTAGCCGGTACGGTTCATTTCTGGTGGAATCACGTGTTTTTTACGTTCCGCTCCCCATCCTTGAGAATCATACTAAAAGGCAGCCATCTTGCATCGATCTCAAGTTCTCAACGACTCACGGCTTCCTCGCGTGTTCAAAACCGCAGCGCTTGCCGCGGCTGTGCTGGCTTTGTCAGCTTGTTCAACCATTGCTCCGTCCCCCTTGGCTGCCGACGACTTGCTGGTCAGTACTCAAGCCGACCAACTGGCCATGCGGCAGGATGTACAGCCTATCACCGGCCCGCTCACACTAGACGAAGCGCTGGCGCGCGCGCTCAAATACAACCTAGACCGCCGTGCCAAGATGATGGAAGAGGCCCTGGCGCTGAATCAGCTGGACGTTTCGCACTTTGACATGCTGCCCAAGCTGATGGCGCAGGCCGGTTATGCCACGCGCAACAACGACAAAATTAGCGAAAGCCGGGATGCGTTGACCGGCCAGCCCTCCAGCAGCCGCTTTATCTCCCAGGACCGAAGCCACAATATGGCGGAACTCGGTTTCACCTGGAACCTGTTGGACTACGTACTGGGCTATTACGGCACGCATCAGCAAGCCAATCGGGTGCTCATTGCGTCAGAAAAGCGCCGCAAGGCCATGCACGTGCTGATGCAAGACGTGCGCACAGCCTACTGGCGCGCCACCAGCGCCCAGAAGCTGCGCGGCGAGATTGAAAAAGCCGTGGCATTGGCCGAAGAAGCTTTAACAGACTCGCGCAAAGCCGAGGCCGAGCGCCTGCGCAACCCGCTCGACGCCCTGCGCTACCAGCGCCAGTTGATGGAAAACCTGCGCTTGCTAGAAGCCATTGACCAAGAGCTGTCCTCGGCCCAGGTGGAGTTGTCCTCGCTCATCAACGCCCCGCTGGGGCAAGTCATTGAGCTGGCCGAAACCGATGCAAAAAACGTAGATGCAACGGCGCTCAACATCCCCATGCAAGCCATGGAAGACGCGGCACTGGCTCAAAACGCCGACTTGCGCGAGCAGCACTACAACACCCGCGTGGCCCGAGAAGAAACCCGCAAAACCATGGTGCGCTTGTTCCCCAACGTGTCGTTCAGCTATGGCTTGAAGTACGACTCAGACAATTACCTCGTCAATCGCAACTGGAACGAAGCCGGCTTGCAACTGTCTTACAACCTCGTCAACGTGTTGACCGGCCCGACCCAGCTCAAGCTGGCAGAAGCTGGCGTCAAGCTGGCGGACCAGCGCCGCATGGCGACCCAAATGGCCGTGCTGACCCAGGTGCATTTGGCGCGTTTGCAGCTCCAAAACGCGCGCAACCAATTTGAGCGCGCCGATGCCATTTACAACACCGACGTCAAGATTGCCGACATTGTGCGCAACCGTGAAGCCGCGCAAGCACAAAGTAAGCTCGACAGCGTGAGCAATTCCACGTCGGCTATTTTGAGTTTGCTGCGCCGCTATCAGGCCTTGGCTCAAGTTCAGGCTGCCGAAAGTCGTCTTCTGGCTAACCTGGGCCTTGACCCAAAAATCGGCAGCTCTGGCGAGCTAAGCTTGGCGGAGCTGACTGAAGAGGTCAAACGCAATGGCAACCCATGGACTGCCCTACAGTCCCCCAAAGCACTGCACCCCAAGACGGCGCCATGAAGCGTTTGGCAGTCGTTGGTGCAGCGACATTTGTGTTTATGTCGGCTGCTGTGGTCAGCGCCCAAAGTACCCCGGCTGCAGGGGCCAAGTCGGCCATGGAGCGCCAGGAAATTCGAGCGCAATTGCTGCCACGCCGTTACACCACCATCGCGGCTGAAATTGGCGCCAAGGTCAACCGCTTGCCATTGCCTGAAGGCAGTGCCTTTCGCGCCGGGCAACTGCTGGTTGGCTTTGACTGCACGCTGCAGCGAGCCCAGTTGCGCAAAGCCGAGGCTGACCTGGACGGCGCGGCGCAAACTCTGAAGTCAAACCAGCGCCTAGCTGAGCTCAATTCGGTGGGCCAGTTGGAGCTGGACCTGTCGCGCAGCGCGGTCAACAAAGCGCGGGCCGAGGTGGGTGCCCACCACGCCGTCTTGGGCAAGTGCAGCGTGGAGGCCCCTTTTGCCGGCCGTGTGGCTGAGCAAAAAATACGCGAACAGCAGTATGTGCAGCCTGGCCAAGCGCTGCTTGACATTATTGACGACAGTGTCCTGGAACTTGAATTTTTGGTGCCTTCGCGCTGGTTGGTTTGGCTCAAGGTGGGTGGCAAATTTGAGGTGCAGATTGACGAAACAGGCCAGCGCTACCCCGCCAAATTCATCCGCATTGGCGCCCGGGTAGACCCGGTCAACCAGTCCGTCAAGGTGGCAGCGGCCATCGAAGGCAAATTTCCGGAACTGATTGCCGGCATGAGCGGCCGCGTGCAAGTCACGCCGCCTTAACGTCCACGCCCTAACGCCCATGCCCCCGATTCAACTGAATGCAGCCCCCTGAACTACGCCTTTATCAGATTGCCGGAGTAGCCCCATGAACAAGCCCAGCCACTGTGACCTCAGCGCCCTCGCCAGTGCCATGCCCACCGGTACAACCCCTGGGGTGCCGCCCGGCAACAAACTGGTGCGCCGCAAGCCCAGCCCGCTGGCGCTTGAGCAGCGCTTCATGTTTGACGGGGCTGCGGTGGGGGATGCTGTGCAGATGCTGGCCAGCCCGGGCGTTGACGCCAGCGCGCCAGCAGATGCGCCGATGGCCGATGCCCATGCTGCGGCGGCAGATTGGTTGCGTTTTGCGAATGTGTCGGTGGATAGCGCATCCCCCCTGGCCGCTGCTGAAATTGAGGCGCAGCGCCTAGTGACTGAGTTTTTGCAGCAGCCTGATGCGCGAGAGCAGTTGTTCGCCCTGTTCAACGGCGGCCAGAGCGAGCCGTCTGCCGAGTGGCAGCGCGCCACTGATTCGTTTTTGACCGCCATGCGCAATGGTGAGGTGTCTGTGCGCGTGGAGTTGCGCAGCAACGCTGAATTGCAAGGTGCCAAAGGTGCGTTTTCAGCAACGGGTACCACGGGGCAGCAGACCATTTATTTGAATGCTGATTGGCTGGCGGGCAATCCGGACGCTGGAATCGGCGCAGCTGACAGCGCGTCTATCACTGCTGTATTGGTCGAGGAACTGGGGCATTTCATCGATGACAATTTGAATGCCGGCGCAGATACAGCGGGTGATGAGGGCGAGGTTTTTTCGCGCAGTTTGCGTGGCGATACAGCGCCTTCGACCTTATCTTTCTTGCGGGATCAAAACGACCACGCAACACTGAGACTTGATGGACAGGATGTGCGCGTGGAGTTGGCATCATTCAACTTCATCAATGCCTACTCTATGGTCTATGACCTAGATAACAATGGCGTTATCGACACCAACGAGCGTTGGGCTGACAAAGAGCAGAACTCTCATTTTTTCAACACTAACGGGTTGAGTGTGGCTTTCGTTGATGATGACACCGGCAGCCACCTGTTCAGCGGCAACGATGTCTCGGCCATCGGCATCAATATCGGCGGACAAGAGTATTTCGGCTGGATCAGTCGTCCGATCAAGTCGGGCGGTATCGTGCGCGGTTTTTATTTCTGGACTGACGACAACTTTACCAATTTGGCCATCGCTCAGGCCGATGGCAACACGGACGGCGACCGCAATATCCGGGATAACAAGGGCTTCCTACTCGTCGTTGATCAGGCCTGGTTTGATACTCAAATGACGTCGCCCACCCAATACACCATCAATAATGCGAAGGACGGCAATCTCGGCACGATCTCGGTAGCCAACGTCGGCTCATCCTCCGACCGCGTTGATGCGGCACTGAACAGCCTGCTCAAGCCCAACAGCGCCCCGACGCCGGCCAATGATGTGCTAGTCGTCCTGGAAGACAGCGGCGCCACGACCGGCAATGTGCTGACCAACGACACCGATCCCG
Source organism: Azoarcus sp. (assembly GCA_030656215.1). Classification (GTDB taxonomy): domain Bacteria; phylum Pseudomonadota; class Gammaproteobacteria; order Burkholderiales; family Rhodocyclaceae; genus Parazoarcus. Next base: position 28,614 of record JAUSOD010000046.1, on the reverse strand, counting down.
ATCTGGATCAGCTGACAGTGACCGCCTTCACCGTCGGCGGCTCCAGTGGCACGCTGGGCGTAGCGAAGACCATCAGCGGCGTGGGCGACATCACCCTCAATGCCAACGGCAGCTACACCTTCACCCCCGCCACCAATTACAACGGCCCGGTGCCGCCGATCACCTATACCGTCAGCGATGGCAAGGGGGGCACAGCGACGGCGGTCCTGTCGATCAGCGTCACGCCAGTGAACGATGCACCGGTATCCACCGATGATGCACTTACGGTCAACGCCAATAAAACCGTATTTTTAAGCCTGAGCGATTTCGGCACCTATAGCGATGTGGATGGCGACCCGCTAGCCAAGATTGTCATTACCAGTCTGCCGGCGACCGGTACGTTGGAGTATTACAATGGCACCGCGTGGGTCGCCGTGACGGCCAATCAGGAAATCCTCGCTACCCAAGTTAACGCCGGCAAGTTGCGCCTGACCGCAGGTACAGTGGATAGTGCGATTGGCTTCAAGGTCTCCGACGGCACCGCCGCCAGCACGGCAGCCTATACCCTGACCATCACCGTGCCAGCCGCTCCGGCAACGCCGACAGCCAATGCCGAGGGCATCACTGAAGCAACCGAAGGCGTTGACGGTGGCGCGGGAAGCGCAGCCTCGGGCAATGTACTCACCAATGACACCGGTAGCGACCTGAAAGTCACCTCAGTCTTCAATACGGCGGTTGCTGCCAGCGGTGACACGCTCATCAAAGGCACCTATGGCACCCTGACCATCAAAGCCGATGGCACCTACAGCTACGCCCCGGATAACAGCAATCCCACGGTCGACGCCCTGAATGTCGGCAATTCTGTGACGGAAAGCTTCAACTACACCGTCACGGACAGCAACGGCAACACCGCGACCAGTACCCTGACGGTGAAAATCAACGGCGCCAACGATTCCCCGGTGGCAAGGGATGATGCGAATTCGCTGAAGGAACTGGCTGCGATAACTAATGGCAACTACGGCACGGTGACCGGGAATGTGCTGACGAATGACAGTGATGTGGATAACAGCACGGGGTTGAAGGTGGTACTGGATGGGACAACGCCACCTGGCTCAAGCGACTATATGTTTGCCGCCAGTTCCCCAATCAGCGCCGTAACGCTAGCGGTCACCCAAGTTAATGGTAACTGGACGGCAATCGTATCCAATAGTGTGCAAACGGCTGTTTGGTTGGATTCCACGGGTACAAACGTTGCAAAAGACCGGACTGGAAACACGCTGACTGTAATAAGAACCGGGAGTGGCGGTGGTGCCTCGCTGATTTTCAGCGACAACGTCGCTCTTTATGACTACCAGAATACAAACCTATTCATAAAAGACTCTGGCAATGCCAATATAGCCACGATTAGCGTAGCAATTACTTCTGCTACGACCTCTTCCAGTAACACTATTTCAACCACGTCGACTGACATTAGTAATATTGCCGTCGGCTACAGCGTTAGCGGTACCGGCATTCCTTCTGGAACAACCGTAACAGCCATCAATACAACAACAAGAGAAATAACGCTATCGAACTCAGTCAACATTTCAAATACCTCGCTCACCTTTAGTGATCCGAACAGTATTTCATTAAGCCCAACGCAAACCTACAAAGCAGGCACCTATGGTTATCTGATCGTTGATGAATCGGGTGCCTACACTTACACCCTCACTAGGAACACCCTGGATGCAGGTCAGAGTTATGTTGAAAGCTTCACCTACAAAACCACCGATGGCAGTAAAGAGAGCAATACAGCCACACTAAGAATCACCATCGACGGCACCAGCAATGCTTTCACGATCAGCGCTGTCAATGACACCCTGAACGTCACGGAAGACACCGTCGGCACCATTGCCAACATCCTCGCCAACGACCCGAACACAACCACCGTCACCGGCTTTACCTGGGGCGGGCAAACAGGCGTGGTGGACACCCCGCTGGAACATCCCGACGGTTATGGCACCGTCACCATCACCAGTGCTGGCGAACTAACCTTTACCCCAGCCGCCAACTACAATGGCCCGGTGCCTTCCGTCACCTATACGGCTTCTGGTGGTGGTGCCGAGCAGGTTTCTGCCACCGTCAACATCAGCATCACCCCTGCCAACGACGCCCCCACCAGCAGCGATGACGCCATCACCATCCCGAAAAACACGGCAGCCGTCTTGACCCTCGGTGACTTCGGCAATTTCAGCGATATTGATGGCGATGCGTTGAGCACGATCAAGATCACAACGCTGGAAAGCGTTGGAACGCTTGAGTTTTACAACGGCAGCGCCTGGGTCGATGTCACGCTGAATCAGGAAATCACTGCCGCCGACATCACCGCCGGCAAGCTGCGCTACACCCCGGTGACGGATGCCGTCGGTGACGACTACGCCACCATCGGCTTCCAGGTTGGCGATGGCACAACTTACAGCAGCAGCGCCTACACGCTGACGGTCAATGTTACTGAGGTCACCGTTAGCGGGCCGACCGGCAATCCGCCCGTCAATACCGTACCGGGCGCTCAAACCGTTACCGACTACCAGACCATCACCTTCTCCTCGGGTCTTTCGGTAGCCGACGTCGACAACAACATCACCAGTACCACGTTGACGGTTGCCAACGGGACACTGGCTGTTACCGGCACTGGCGCCAGTGGCAGCGGTACGGCCAATAGTCCACTTGTCCTGACCGGCACGCAAGCCGAGATCAACACGCTGCTTGCCACACTGGTCTACACCCCAACCCCCGGCTTCTCCGGTGGCGACACCCTGCGCATACACACGCTCGATGCTACCGGCAACAGCGACACTGACTTCATCGACATCACCGTCAGTGCCGACACCCGTGCCCTGACAGTCTCTGGCAGTACCGTCAACGAAGCCTCGCCGTACGTGCGCTTCCAGGTCAGCGGGGTCGCTGGCCAGCGCGTCAGTCTGGAACTCGCCACCACGGGAACCGGCACAGGGCATGCCACCACCGGTGCTGACTTCCTGCCCAATCTGGAATATTTCAACGGCACCGCCTGGGTTGCCTATCCCGGCAGCCCGGTCAGCATTCCGGACGGTGGCACCACACTGCTCGTGCGCACCGCCGTACTGCAGGACACGCTGAACGAAGGCGCCGAAACGCTCAAGCTGATCGCCAAAAACAGCGCCGGCACGGCAGCCGAAGGCACCAGCACAATCAAGGATGACGCCACCGGCAGCATCTACCTCGGCAGCAACAACACTTTCACGCCAGACACATCCGGCACGGGTTACCCCGCTTATCTCGACGACGATCGACCGATTTCGGTCAACAACATCATCGTCAATGAAGCCTCGCCTTATGCAGTGTTTACTGTCAGCGGCTATGCCAATCAGGTCGTGCGCCTGAGCCTGACTAACGGCACAGCAACTGTCGGCACCGATACCGGCAGCAATTTGCAGTATTACGACGGATCGGTTTGGCAGTCTTACACCGCCAACAGTGATCTGACGCTCACCGGCACCACCCTGCTGGTCCGCACCGCGATTACCCAGGACACCACCTATGAAGGCCTGGAAGCTTTCACCCTGGGCGTCACCAAGCAAAGCTCGGGCACATCGGTTTATGGAACAGGTAGCATTTACGACGACGGTACCGGCAATATTTATCTCGAAAGCAATATAAACGGCACACCCGACACATCGGGCACGGGTTATCCCGGAGCGCTGGACGATGACCGAACAATCGTCATCAATTCGCCCACCGTAAATGAAGCTTCAAATATCGTGGTCTTCACTCTGACCGGAAATTCAGGCCAGACGGCCAGTCTGGCGCTGATCAATGAAAGTTCTAATGGCACAGTGACCGGCAAGGCCAACGTCAATGTCGGCCAGACACTCCAAATTTGGGATGGCCTGGATTGGGTGGATTACAACGCCAGCGCACTTCCCACCTTTGATGGCAATGGCAAGATATTTGTCAGCGTCAATATCGTTGCTGAGCAGGATGCACCCTATGAAGGCCCAGAAACTTTCAAACTCAATGCCACCCTCACAGGCACCAGCACCGTTGTATCAGGCACGGCCACCATTCAGGACGATGGTACGGGGGTCACCTACACCGACACGTTCACCGGGACCGCTCCGACAACCGCCAGCACAGGTCTTGATGACGACCGCCCAACCGTGAGCGTGAGCAGCCCCACTGTGGCCGAAGGCGATCCAGCGGTCTTCACCGTCAGCCTCAGCAACGCCTCAACAGCCGACATCAGCTTCACCCCGGCCTTGAGCAACGGCACGGCCACACTCGGCACCGACACGGCAGCGGCCAGCACGCTCGAAGTCTCCACCGATGATGGCAACACCTGGGCCACCGTCACCGACGCCGTCACCATCGCCGCCGGTCAGAGCTCGGTGCAGTTGCGTATTGCCACCACCGACGACGCCCTGGCCGAGGCCACAGAAAACTTCACCCTGAGCACCGGCGCCATCACCGGCACGGTGACCAACTCCGCACCCGCCAGCGGCACGGCGACCATCACCGACAACGATGCAGTTTCCCCGGCACCCGAGCCGACGCCCGTACCTGAACCGACGCCCGTACCTGAACCGACGCCTACACCCGAGCCGGCGCCTGTGCCTAGGCCTGCGCCTGAGCAGGCACCAGCCCCTGCACAAGCCCCCATACCCACGCCCATTCCCGACGCGCCATTGCCACCCGTAGTGAGTTCGAGCGCTGCGTTTTTGGTGACGGCGGCCTCGCCCCTGGCGGCACTGGAATGGACTAATGGACCTATTGCTGATGTACGCACCAGTGCATCTGGTTTCCAGATTGTGGTGGCCGAAGCCGCTGAGCCCAGCTTGTCGCTGTTCCGCGGCATCACCGACCAGTTTATTGAGGCCAACAAGCCCGCCACCTTTGCTCTGCCAGCCGATGCCTTTGTGCACACCAAAGCAGATGCGACGGTCACCATCACCGCCAAACTGGCGGATGGTCGTGACCTGCCGGAGTGGGTGGTGTTTGATGCCCGCTCCGGCACTTTCCAGCTGAATCCGCCTGAAGGCTTTGATGAAGAATTGCAAATCAAAGTACTGGCGCGCGACAGCGAGGGCCGTGAGGCCACGGCCATCTTCAAATTAACGGTGGGCGAGGGTAAACCCAAACCGCTGGGGCGTATGGGCCTGAGTGAGCAAATCATGTTGGCTGCCAAGCGGACTTCGCCTTGGCTTGATGCGTTGCGCCCACAGGACGGCAAGTCTGCGCCTGACAAGATGCCCGCTGACCGGTTGGACGCAGCGCCTGCTGTGGAGCGACAGGCTGGTGTTTGATGACTGAAGCGAATCCGCCCGCGTCCAATTCGCTTCAGGCACTGGCTGCCTTGCTCGACTTGTCGCGCCGCGCTCGCCAGGCGGGCAGTGCGCGTGAGCTGGGCTTTTTGCTGGTCAATGATAGCCACGAGCTAGCCCCCTATCGGCAGGCTGCTTTGTGGTTGGCCGATGAGGGCTTGCACACGTTGTCCGGCCTGGTTCAGGTTGAGTCCAACGCGCCCTATGCCTTGTGGCTGACCGAGCTTTGTCGTCACTTGGCAGCGTCAGAGCCTGATGCGACACGGGCGTTGAATTCAGCCGATTTGCCGCCAGAGTTGGCGCAGCATTGGGCTGAATGGTGGCCTGCGAACGCGCTGTGGCTTGCGTTACCTGCAGGCAAGGCGCCATCAAACAATCTGGTCGAGGCCGGCGCCGGCCTGTTGTTGGTGCGTGACACCCCTTGGCCCGCGCCAACCCAAACTCTTTTGCGCGAGTGGGCCGACACCTGGTGGCACGCCTTTCGTACGGTGCACCGGCCGCGTGTGGGTTCGTGGCAAGGTTTGATGAAGCGGCTCAAGGGCGCGTTCACGCGCCAGTCGGGCCGGCCTTGGTGGCAGCAACCGGCGTGGCGCTGGAGCGCGCTGGCGTTGGCGGTCATGGTGTTGCCCGTGCGCTTGACGGTTATGGCGCCGGGCGAGTTGGTGCCAGCGCATCCGGCGGTGGTGCGGGCGCCGCTGGATGGCGTTGTGGATGCGTTTCATGTTCAGCCAAACCAGTCGGTCAAAAAAGAGCAGCCCTTGTTTGGCTTTGACGAGGCACTGATTCAAAGCCGACTGGCGGTTGCTGCCCAAACCTTGGCCACAGCTGAGACCGAATATCGGCAAACCTCGCAACAAGCCCTGACGGACGCCACGGCTCGCCCGCAGTTGTCGATGTTGACCGGCAAGATTGAAGAGAAGCGCACCGAAGTCGAATTTTTGAATGATCAACTCACCCGTGCACGCGTGCTGGCACCGCAAGACGGTGTGGCATTGTTTGACGACCCCACCGAGTGGATTGGCCGGCCCGTGACAGTTGGTGAACGCATCATGCGCATTGCCGCTCCGCAAGACACCGAAGTGGAGGCCTGGCTGCCGCTGGCCGACGCCATAGCACTACCCCCAGGCGCGCCCGTAAAGCTGTATCTGAACGCCAGCCCTTTGTTTGCTGTGACCGCCACATTGCGCTACATGGCGCATGACGCGGTCCAGCGGCCCGATGGCAGCTATGCCTATCGCGTGCGGGCCGCACTGCAGGCGCCTACGACGCACCGTGTGGGCTTGAAAGGCACCGCTAAGCTCACTGGATCCTGGGTGCCTCTGGTGTATTGGGTGCTGCGCCGGCCACTGGCCAGCGTGCGCTCAGCTTTGGGGATTTAGCGCGTGACGCTGCCGCAGTTGCGCGAAGAGTTGGCGCTTTTGCCTGGACCGGTGCTGGCAGATGGCCAAAGTAGCTGGACGCTGCATGACCCGGTGCGCAACCTGTTTTTTCGTATCGACTGGCCTAGCTTTGAAGTGCTGCAGCGGTGGGCGCTGGGCGACCCGGTCACGATTGCCGATGATATTTCTGCGACGACTCCATTGCACCTGACGCCAGAAGATGTCTTGGCCGTCGTGCAGTTTCTGACCAGCAACCAGCTGATTCAGCCCGAGGGCCGTCAAAGTGCGAGCCAGATGGCCGGCACTTTGGCCAAAATGGAGGGCAGTGTGTGGAAATGGCTGCTGCACCACTACCTTTTTTTTCGAGTGCCGCTGCTGCGCCCAGACGCCTGGCTGGGCCGCTGGCAAGGTGTGGCGGGCCTTTTTTTTAGCCGCACCTTTGCCGCGCTGACTTTGGGCGCATTGCTGCTGGGCCTGACCCAGGTGGTGCGACGCTGGGAGAGCTTTAGCGCTTCGCTGGTGGATACCTTTAGCTGGGAAGGCTTGGCCGCCTATGGCGTGGCCTTGTTTGCCGTGAAGTTGCTGCACGAGTTGGGCCACGCCTTTACCGCCAAGCGCATGGGCTGTCGGGTGCCGACCATGGGCCTGGCGTTTTTGGTGATGTGGCCAATGGCCTATACCGATACCAACGAGACCTGGCGCCTGACCAACCGACTGCACCGTTTGCAAGTGGCCAGTGCCGGTATCGTGACTGAATTGATGGTTGCAGCTTGGGCCACGCTGGCATGGGCCCTACTTCCTGACGGCGCCTTGCGCTCGGCAGCCTTTGTTTTGGCCACCATCAGCTGGGTGGCCACGCTGGCCGTCAACGCTAGCCCGTTCATGCGTTTTGATGGCTACTTCATCTTGTCAGACTGGCTGGACTGGCCAAATTTGCATGAGCGCAGCTTTGCCTTAGCGCGCTGGAAGCTGCGCGAGTGGCTGTTTGCGCTGGGTGATGAGCCGCCCGAGTTTGTGTCTCCCCGACAGCAGTTGGGCCTGATTGCTTTTGCCTGGGCCACCTGGATTTATCGGCTGGTGTTGTTTTTGGGTATTGCGCTGCTGGTATACCACTTCTTTTTCAAGCTCTTGGGCGTGGTGTTGTTCGTGGTTGAAATTTTGTGGTTTGTACTGTGGCCAATTCGGCGGGAGTTGCAGGCTTGGCGCGCACGTTGGCTCGACATTCGGACCCGGCGTCGCAGCCGCACCAGTGCGCTCATCGCGTTGGCTTTTGTCTCGTTATTGCTGGTGCCGTGGCCGGGCCGGGTCACAGCCAGCGGCTTGTTGCGGCCAGCCGAGGTATGGCCGGTGTACGCCCCCGCAGGCGCGCGTCTGGACGCGCTGCCTTTTACCGAAGGCGCCCGCGTACCTGAGGGCAGTGTGCTGTTGCAACTGCATGTGCCAGACTTGCAGATGCACCGCGCCGCGATGGTGGCCCGTGTGGATGGGTTACGTTGGCAGGCGGCTGCCTCTGGCTTCAGTGACGAGGCACGCAAGCGCTTGCTGGTGAATGAAGAAACTTTGTCCACCGCTCAGGCTGAATTGGCAAGTGTGGAGACTGAGTTGCTGAACTACGAACCGCGCGCTCCGTTTGCGGGTCAGCTTAGGGACATAGACCCTGACTTACAGGTTGGCCAGTGGTTGGCCAGCAAGGAGAGGATTGCCTTGCTGGTGCGCGACGATGGTCGCTGGCTGGTGGAGACCTGGCTGGATGAAGACGCGGTGCAGCGCGTGGCACCGGGTGACACGGCCCTGTTTATCACCGAGGGCGGGCAGAGCACGGCCTTACGCCTTCAAGTGAGCTCAGTTGCTCGCGACGCCGCGCGCGTGCTGCCTCGACCCGAGCTGGCAGCCCAACTTGGCGGCCATTTGCTCACGCGAGAGAAAAATGGCCAACTGGTGCCCGAGCGCGCCATCTATCACGTGACGCTGCTGGTCGAACCCAATACTACGGCGCTTAAGGCATTGGCCAATCAATCGTGGCGCGGCAAGCTCACCATTCACGCCCGCTGGGAGGCCCCGGCATGGCCTTACTTACGCCAAATGGTGGCGGTGCTGGTACGTGAGGTGGGGTTCTAGAGAGCAGGTGGGCAACGGGGCCATGTGCGCCAAGCACCGAATAACGTAAGGGCCGACAACCATCCGGTCACTTGCCGCCGCTGGCCTCGAGGCGGCGGATCTCCGGCAGGCAGGAGCCGCAGCCCGTGCCGCACTGGGTGCGCTGCTGCAATGCCGCCCTCGATTCGCCGCTGGCAAAGGCTGCCCGGATGGCCGATTCGCTGACGTTGTAGCAATTGCACACTACCTTGCCAAGCTGCAGCTGACCAACCGGCGGTGTTGCCAGCGGGGCGAACAGGAAGCGCCGCAAGGGCGCGATGTCGCTGCCCGATTCGAGCAAGCCCTGCAGCCAGTCCGCCGCCCGGGTTTCACCGTACAGCCGCAGTCCGGTCAGCGCACTGCCGTCGATCCGCGCCCGCTTGGACACGCCGGTTTGCTGATCGCTGAAGGCCAGCACCTGCGACGCGTGCGCCACCAGCCCCAGGACCTCGTCGAGCTCGTCGAGCAGAGCCGCATCGGGTTCCGGCATGCGCGCACGAAAGATCACCACTGCGGCATCCCGCCCCGCCAGGGTCAGGCTCGCGCCATCCAGTCGCCGGAGGAAGGGGCGCAAGGACTGGAGCAGGTCCTGCCCACCGCCGTCCTCGGCCCGGCGCATGCAGACCAGTTCTGCACTAGCGGGCAGGGTCTCGACCTGCACCACCGCATGCTTGAGCTCCGGCTGCTTGGACAGCGGGTCAAAGGCCCCGGTGGTGAGGGTATTGACCCCGAACCCGCCCATGGCATTGCCGCCCCAGTGCATCGGCAGGAAAACCTGCCCCGGGCGCACGGTTTCGGTGGCCAGTGCCTTGATCACGATCTTGCCGCGCGGGCTGCGCACCTGCAGCCAATCGCCGCTCTTGGCGCCGCGCCGGGCGAGGTCGTCCGGATGCATATGCACCAGCGGTTCGCCCTCGTGGCTGTAGAGCCGCGCCACGGTGCCGGTGCGGCTCATTCCGTGCCACTGGTCGCGCAGGCGCCCGGTGAGCAGATGCAGCGGGTAGCGCGCACTGATCTTCTCCGCGGTGTCCTGCCACTCGGTCGGCACGAAGCGGGCGCGCCCCGAGGGTGTGGGGAACTTGCCGTCGGCGTAGAGCCGGACCTGGCCCTCGCTCTCGCCTTCGGGGAAGGGCCACTGCCGCGGTGCCTGTTCGAGCATGGCGTAGGACAGCCCGGTGATGTCGAGGTCGCGCCCGCGGGTCGTTTCGCGGTGTTCGTTCCAGACCTCCTCGGCGCTCTCGTAGGGGAGCAGGCGTTCGGTATCGGGATTGCCCAGGCGCTGTCCCAGGCGGCGGCCGAACTCCACGCCGATGCGCCAGTCGTCCTTGGCCTCACCCAGCGGCGGAACCGCGGCGCCGACGCGCGAAATGCGGCGCTCGGAATTGGTTACGGTGCCCTCCTTCTCGCCCCAGGTCGTCGCCGGTAGCAGCAGATCGGCATAGGCGGCGGTTTCGGTGTGGCGATAGGCCTCCTGAACCACCACGAACTCTGCGTTCTTCAGCGCAGCGTCGACCAGGTTGAGGTCGGGCAAGGACTGGGCGGGGTTGGTACAGCCGATCCACACCGCCTTGACCTCCCCATTGGCCAGGGCCTTGAACAGCTCCATCGCCGACTTGCCGGGGCGTGACGGTACATCGGCCACGCCCCACAGGCGTGCGACTTCGGCCCGATCCTCAGGGTTGGCCATGTCGCGGTGCGCCGACAGCAGGTTGGACAGCCCGCCGACTTCGCGCCCGCCCATGGCGTTGGGCTGCCCGGTCAGCGACAGCGGCCCGGCACCGGGACGACCCAGCTGCGCCGTGGCCAGGTGCAGATTGATCAGCGCGGAATTCTTGTGCGCGCCCTGGGTGGACTGGTTGAGCCCCTGGCAATAGAGCGAGAGCGTCGCGGGCGAGGTGGCAAACCACTCGGTCGCCTGCTCCAGATCGCGGACCGCAATGCCGCACAGCCCCGCCACCCGCTCCGGGGTGTATTGGCGCACGAGCTTGCGCAGCGCGTCGAAGCCTTCGGTATGGCTGGCGATGTAGTCGTCCCTGACCCACCCTTCCCACAGCGCGAGGTGGAGCATGCCATTGCACAGCGCCACGTCGGTTCCGGGCAGGATGGGCAGGTGCAGGTCAGCCAGATCGCTGGTATCGGTGCGCCGCGGGTCCACCACGATCAGCTTTTGTGCCGGGTTCTTCTCGCGCGCCGCCTCGACGCGGCGGAACAGGATGGGGTGGGCGAAGGCCGGGTTGGCGCCGGTGACGAACAGGCAATCGGCGTGATCGATGTCTTCATAACTGCACGGCACCGAATCCATGCCGAAGTTGAGCTTGTAGCCCGCCACCGCCGACGACATGCACAGGCGCGAGTTGGTATCGAAGTTGTTGGTGCCTATCAGCCCCTTGGCCAGCTTGTTGAAGACGTAGTAGTCCTCGGTGAGGAGCTGGCCGGCAAAGTAGAACGCGACGGCGTCGGGGCCGTGGGTTTCGATGATGCGGGCAAAGCGCTCGACCGCTGCGTCCAGGGCGGTGTCCCAGCCCACCCGCTCGCGCACGCCGTGGCGCTCGAGGCGAAGCTCGGGAAACTGGGCGCGGGCGCTGTGCAGCATGGGGTCGGCGGTCTTGTGCAGGGTCGCGCCCTTGATGCACAGCTTGCCGGCATTGGCCGGATGGTCGGGGTCGCCGCGCACGCCCGATATCGTGGTGCCGTCGTGTTCGATCAGCACCCCGCACCCGACCCCGCAATAGGGACAGGTGGAGCGGGTGGTTTGCGAGGGCTTTGCGGGAGCAGCGGAGAGTCGGGTATCAGCCATGATCGTTCCTGAAAATGCGCACAGGAGTCGGCGCGCAATGCATCAAACACATTGGCCGCCGTTGGCCGAACCAGACACCGGGCATTGGCGTTCTGATCAGACTTAGCCTAAGCAAGACACGGGCCATGAACAGAGCGCCTGATTCCCCGCGGACACGCCGGAAACGACCGGCATCGGTGAGTGCTCATGCACTGCATTGCAGCATTTTTGCCTTTCGATGCACCACCACGGGGCGAACTCCCGTCCGCAACGCGCCGCCAGATTCGAGATTTCCGCGGAAATACAGGAAAAGCGGACGGCGGCACGATAACTGCTTTGTGCTTCGCATCCTGCGTCAGGTCAATGTCGACCGAATGCCCGGAGCCCCTCGCGGCTTACCCGCGGTACCGCAACGTCGTGGTACCGCCAGATCAAAGACGATCCCATCAGCGACGCCATTTTTTCTTGGCTTTGCATGTCCGTTTTCGGCCATGCGCTTTTTCGGGAATCGTCTTATGTCCAAACCCAGACTCGTCATGATCGGCAACGGCATGGCCGGCGTCCGCACCCTGGAAGAACTCTTCAAGGTGGATGCCGACCTGTTCGATATCACCGTCTTCGGTGCCGAGCCGCACCCCAATTACAACCGCATCATGCTGTCGCCGGTGCTGGCCGGCGAGCTGACGCTCGACGACATCGTCCTCAACGACCACGACTGGTACACCCGCCACCACATCGACCTGCGCCTGGGGCGCACCGTGACCGGCATCGACCGCGCCAACAAGCGGGTGCGGGTGCACGACGGCAGCGAGCTCACCTACGACAAGCTGCTGATCGCCACCGGCTCCACCCCCTTCATCCTGCCGGTGCCGGGCAAGGACCTGCCCGGGGTGATCGCCTATCGCGACATCAAGGACACCAACGAGATGATCGCCACCGCCGCCACCCACCGCCATGCGGTGGTGATCGGCGCCGGCCTGCTCGGTCTGGAAGCCGCCAACGGCCTTGCGCTGCGCGGCATGGACGTGACCGTGGTGCATCTGGCCGACTGGATCATGGAGCGCCAGATGGACCCGATGGCGGCCGGCATGCTGCAGGGCGCGCTCGAAGCCAAGGGCCTGAAGTTCCGCCTCAAGACCAGCACCGCCGCGCTCGAAGCCGGCCCCGACGGTCGCGTCGCCCGGGTGCGCTTCGCCGACGGCAGCGAGCTGCCCGCTGACCTGGTGGTGATGGCCGCCGGCATCCGACCCAATGCCAGCCTCGCCGAGGCGGCCGGGATCGCGTGCAATCGCGGCATCGTGGTCGACGACACCCTGCAAACCTCGGACCCCGACATCTACTCGGTGGGCGAATGCGCCAGCCACCGCGGCATCGCCTACGGCCTGGTCGCGCCGCTGTTCGAGCAGGCGCGCGTCTGTGCGGCACACCTGGCCGGCAAGGGCGGCGCCACCTACCAGGGCTCGGTAACCTCGACCAAGCTCAAGGTCACCGGCATTGACGTGTTCTCGGCCGGCGAATTCATGGGCGACGAAGGCGCCGACCTGATCACCCTGTCGGATGTCGCCGGCGGGATATACAAGAAAGTGGTCCTCAAGGACAACCGCCTGGTGGGCGCCTGCCTCTACGGCGACACCGGCGACGGCGGCTGGTACTTCCAGCTGCTCAAGGAAGCGCAGGACGTGCATGAGATGCGCGACCACCTGCTTTTCGGCCAGCATTTTCTGGGCGACACCGGGCACAAGGGGCAGAACCTCGCCGCCGCGATGGCCGACGAAGCCGAGGTGTGTGGCTGTAACGGCGTGTGCAAGGGCACCATCGTCCAGGCCATCCAGGAACACGGCCTGTTCTCGCTCGACGAAGTGCGCAAGCACACCAAGGCCTCGTCGTCCTGCGGCTCGTGCACCGGGCTGGTGGAGCAGATCCTCGCCTCCACCCTGGGCGGCAGCTACGAGGCGGTGGACTCCAGCACCAAACCGATGTGCGGCTGCACCAGCCATGGCCACCTGGCCGTGCGCGCCGCGATCCGCGAGCAGCACCTGACCAGCATTCCTGCGGTGATGCAGGCGCTCGACTGGCAGACCCCCAATGGCTGCGCAAGCTGCCGCCCGGCGCTGAACTACTACCTGATCTCGAGCTGGCCGCAAGAGGCCATCGACGATCCGCAGTCGCGCTTCATCAACGAGCGCGCCCACGCCAACATCCAGAAGGATGGCACCTACAGCGTGGTGCCGCGGATGTGGGGCGGGCTCACCACCCCGACCGAACTGCGCGCCATCGCCGACGCAGCGGAGAAGTACAAGGTGCCCACGGTGAAAGTCACCGGCGGCCAGCGCATCGACCTGCTCGGGGTAAAGAAGGAAGACCTGATTCCGATGTGGGCCGACCTGGCCGACGCCGGCATGGTTTCGGGCCACGCCTACGGCAAGTCGATCCGTACCGTGAAGACCTGCGTCGGCTCCGAGCATTGCCGCTTCGGCACCCAGCGCTCGATGGATCTGGGGGTCAAGCTCGAGAAGATGCTGTTCGGCATGTGGGCGCCGCACAAGGTCAAGCTCGCAGTGTCCGGCTGCCCGCGCAACTGTGCCGAATCGGGCATCAAGGACGTCGGCATCATCGGCGTGGATTCGGGCTACGAGGTGTATGTGGCGGGCAACGGCGGGATCAAGACCGAGGTCGCCCAGTTCCTGTGCAAGGCCGCCGACGACGCGGAGGCGATGGAGATCTCCGGCGCCTTCCTCCAGCTCTACCGCGAGGAGGCGATCTACCTGGAGCGCACCTGCCATTACGTCGGGCGGGTGGGCATGGACTACATCAAGTTCCGCGTCGTCGACGACCTGGAACTGCGCAAGACCCTGCACCAACGCCTGCTGTTCGCCCTGCAGGACTGCCCCGATCCGTGGATGGAACGGGTGCAGGACGCAAAGGGTGGCACGCTGCGCCGCGAATTCGAACTATTGAAGGCCTGAGGAGACACATGATGAACTGGACCAACATCTGCCACATGGAAGACATCCCGGTACTCGGCGCCCGCGTGGTGAAGAGCGACGCGCATGGCGACATCGCCATCTTTCGCACCAGCGCAGACGAAGTCTTCGCCATGCACGACAAGTGCCCGCACAAGGGCGGGCCCCTGTCGCAGGGCATCGTGCACGGGCGCACCGTGACCTGCCCGCTGCACAACTGGAAGCTGCAACTGGAGAGTGGTGAAGCGGTGGCGCCCGACGTTGGCTGCACCAAGTCGTTCGCGGTGAAGGTCGAAGACGGCCAAGTCTATCTGTCGGCCTGACCCGCTGTCGGACCCTACTCCTGTCCCAGCCCTCCTGCCCCAGACCTGAAGCCCGACACCTACAGCCCAACCTGCCCCTCCACCTCTCACCCGGAGCAGGCCCTTGCCTGCTCTGACCCGGAGCTACTGATGGACAAGAAATCCTTCCTCCAGGCCGGCCACACGCCGACCCTGATCGCGGCCTTTCTCTATTTTGACCTCGCCTTCATGGTGTGGGTGCTGCTCGGCCCGCTGGCCGTGCAGATCTCCGCCGACCTCGGCCTGACCCACGCCCAGAAGGGCATGATGGTGGCCACCCCGGTGCTGGCCGGCGCGCTACTGCGCTTCGTCATGGGGCTGATGGTGGATCACCTCAAGCCCAAGCTCACCGGCGCCATCGGTCAGGTCATCGTCATCGCCGCGCTCGCGGTGGCGTGGCAACACGGCATCCACTCGTATGAACAGGCGCTGATCCTGGGCCTGTTCCTCGGGGTGGCCGGCGCCTCCTTCGCAGTCGCCCTGCCGCTGGCCTCGCGCTGGTATCCGCCCGAGCACCAGGGCACCGCGCTCGGCATTGCCGGCGCCGGCAACTCCGGTACGGCGCTGGCCGCGCTGTTCGGCCCCGGCCTGGCTGCCATCTTCGGCTGGGTGAACGTGTTCGGCCTGGCCCTGATCCCGCTTACCATCGTCTTCGTGGCCTATCTGTTCATGGCCAAGGACGCCCCCGAGTGCCCCGCGCCGAAGAGGCTGAGCGAGTACCTGTCCATCCTGAAAGACAAGGATGCGTGGTGGTTCATGTTCTTCTACAGCGTGACCTTCGGCGGCTTCGTCGGC
This sequence comes from Azoarcus sp., assembly GCA_030656215.1. Taxonomy (GTDB): domain Bacteria; phylum Pseudomonadota; class Gammaproteobacteria; order Burkholderiales; family Rhodocyclaceae; genus Parazoarcus. The sequence goes on along the minus strand of JAUSOD010000046.1, from coordinate 12,906 downwards.
CTGGCCTCGTCGCTGACCATCTACTTCAACACCGAGTACGGCCTGAACGCCCAGACCGCCGGCTACTTCACCGCCGCCTGCGTCTTTGCCGGCAGCCTGGTACGGCCGATCGGCGGCAACCTCGCCGACCGCATCGGCGGCATCAAGTCGCTCACCGTGGTTTATATGGCGGCCGCGCTGGCCCTCGGCGTGGTCTCGATCGGCCTCCCCAACGCGTGGCTGGCGCTGGCCGGCTTCGTGTGCGCCATGCTGTCGCTGGGCATGGGCAATGGCGCCGTGTTTCAGCTGGTACCCCAGCGCTTTCGCAAGGAGATCGGGGTGATGACCGGCCTGGTGGGCATGGCGGGCGGCGTGGGTGGCTTCTACCTCGCTTCCAGCCTCGGTTATTCGAAACAGATGACGGGCTCGTACATGATCGGCTTCCTGATCTTCGCCACGCTGGCCATCATTGCGCTGATCGGTCTGACCGCAGTCAAGAACCGCTGGCGTACCACGTGGGGCGCACCGCACCTGACCACAGCCAAGATCTGAACCCGTTCCAGGCACGCGCTTGACGCCCGGGCGGGACCGAACACACGGTCCCGCCCGGGCCTTGCAGTTGACCGCCACCGGTGGTCCTATTGTCCACATTGCGTCCATTGCACATAGCGTTTCCCGGGGCCTCTCATGAGCCAGCTCAGCGTCAGCATCGGCCACTCGTCGCTCACCGGCGCCAGGCCGCGTAACGAGGATTTCTGCGGCTACGTCACCCCGACCGGTGGCGAGCTGTTGAACAAGGGCGTGCTGCTGGCGGTGGCCGATGGCCTGGGCGGGCACGAGAACGGACGCGAAGCGGCCGAACGCACCGTGCGCGGCCTGCTCGCGGACTACTACGCCACCCCCGACACCTGGGCGGTCAACCGCAGCCTGGAGCGGGTCATCCAATCGCTCAACCAGTGGGTGGTCAACCAAGCAAAGAAGAACTCCCAGACCGCGGGCATGGCCACGACCCTGTCGACCATGGTGCTGCGCGGCACCCGCTACTACCTGGCCCACGTCGGCGACACCCGCATCTATCGCTACCGCCAGGGCGAGTTGGAGCAGCTCACCACCGACCACACCTGGGCCCACCCGGAACTCGACAACGTGCTGTCGCGCGCCGTCGGGCTCGACCACAAGCTGAGCATCGACTTCGGCGACGGCGATCTGGCACGCGGCGACATCTTTGCGCTGATGAGCGACGGCATCTGGGCCACGCTCGGCAAGGAGAAAATAGCCCGGATCCTGGCAGGCATGAGCAAGCCGCAGGACGCAGCCGCCGAACTCGCCATGCTGGCGACCGGCGCCGGCTCACCCGACAACTGCACGGCCCTGGTGCTGCGGGTGAACGATCTGCCCAAGTCGCGCCTGCCAGAGCTGTTCGAGTCGGCCAGCGTGCTGCCGCTTCCGCCCGCGCTCAAACCGGGCGAGCTGATTGACGGGCTGCGGGTGGAGGAAGTGCTGCACCAGTCGCTGGTCACCCAGCTCTACCGCGTGGCAACGCCCGACGGCCAGCAACGGGTCCTGAAAACCCTGCGCCCCGGCGCTGGCGACCAGGAAAACTGCCAGGCCCTGGTCTACGAGGAATGGATCGCAAAACGGGTGGTTGACCGCCACTTCCCCGAGGTCATCGACTGGCCCGGACGCAGCCATCTCTATTACCTGATGAGCTGGCACCAGGGCGCCAGCCTGAAGCAGCGGCTCGCTGCGGGCCATCGCTTCTCGCCGGCACAGGTGGCGGAACTCGGTGGCGAGATCCTGCGCGGCGTGGCCGCCCTGCACCGGCTCGCCATCATCCACCGCGACATCAAGCCGGACAACCTGCACCTCGACGCGCAAGGCAAGCTACGCATCCTCGACCTCGGCGTAGCCTCGACCGACGGCCAGGAGTTCAACGAGATCAACAATCCGGGCACCCCCAGCTACATGGCGCCCGACCTCTACGCCGGCGCGCGGGCCAACGAGTCGACCGATCTCTACGCGGTGGGCGTCACCCTGTACGAGCTACTGACCCGCCACTATCCCTACGGCGAAATCGAACCCTTCCAGAAACCCCGCTTCGGCAACCCCACCCTGCCCACCCGCTATCGGCCCGACATCCCCGACTGGCTGGAAGCGGTGTTGCTCAAGGCGGTGGCCTGCGAGCCGATCGAGCGCTTCGAGACCGCCGAGGAGTTTCTGCTCGCCCTCGAACTCGGCGCCCACCGCCCACTACGGGCGCCGCGCAAGCGTCCGCTGGCCAAGCGCGATCCGGCGCTGGCGCTGAAGTTTCTGGCGCTGGGTTCGCTGGTGCTCAACGTATTTCTGTTGCTGCTGCTGTTTGCACGCTGAGGCCTCGCCACGCCAATCAGCAGCCCGACCCCGGCTGCAACACACGCTCAATCGTCTATAACGGGGATGCGGGCAGGTGCAACGCAGACCACCCTGTCGGGTGGCTTTACCAGCGCCGCGCCTGGCGGCACGAGTCGCGCAGACGGTCCTGCCCCGCCATTGAAGTTGGAGGCCCGACCATGCCAAACCGTGTCACCCGACGTTCGCTTCGAACCCTGCTACCCGCACTGGCACTGTTCTCCGTGCCACTCATCGTCGCCAACGGCAGCACCGATTCGCGCGCGGCAAGCCCCGCATTCGATCCGCTGCTGGCCGACCCCGGCGGCGTATGCGCCAGCCCGGTCGCCACCCGCGCGACCCTGGGCACCCTGATCCAGATCGCGGCCAAGTCCGAGAACGCACCGTTCAACACCGCACAGATGCAGGCGGCCGTCGGCGGCGAGGTGCCGCTCTACACCGATCTGGGCGAACTTGGCTTCAAGGTCAGCACCGGCAACGCGCGCGCCCAGTCCTACTTCGACCAGGGTCTGCGCCTGAGCTTCGCCTTCAACCACGCCGAAGCCCAGCGCGCCTTCCAGGCGGCGCAGAAGCTCGACCCCGACTGCGCGATGTGTTTCTGGGGCGAAGCCCTGGTGCTGGGGCCGAACATCAACGCGCCGATGCCACCCGAAGCCAACGCACCCGCATTGGCGGCGCTCGCCCGGGCCACTGCGCTCGCAGCACAAGCGACGGAAGAGGAACTCGCGCTGATCGAGGCGCTCGGCAAGCGTTACTCGGAGGATGCGCAAGCCGAGCGCGCGGCGCTCGATGCGGCCTACGCCGACGCAATGCAGCAGGTGGCACAGCGTTTCGCCGCGGACGACACCATCCAGACGCTCTATGCCGAGGCGGCGATGGACACCCAGCCGTGGGATTACTGGGAGGCGGCCGGCACCCGGCCCAAAGGCCGCACGGCGGACCTTGTCCGTGCGCTCGAAACGGTGCTCGCGCGCAACCCCTCGCACCCCGGCGCGATCCACCTCTACATCCATGCGGTGGAGGCTTCGACCACGCCGGAGCGGGCCCTCCCACACGCGAAACGGCTGGGCGCGCTGATGCCCGGTGCCGGCCACATCGTGCATATGCCGGCGCACATCTACTACCGCGTCGGCATGTTCCGCGACTCGCTCGAAGTGAACAAGCAGGCGATCGCGGCGGACGAGCGCTATTTCAAGACATCTCCATCGGACCCGCTGTACAAGACCGGCTACTACCCGCACAACATCCATTTCGTGCTGGTTTCGGCACAGATGGGCGGCGACGGCGCCACCGCGCTGGACGCCGCAGCGAAACTCGACGCTGCCATGCCCGACGAGGTGGTCGGCCAATTCCCCTCGCTCGAACCGATCAAGGCCGCGCCCTACACCACCCACGCCCTGTTCAGCCCCCCGGAAGCCATCCTTGCGCTCCCCCGCCCGGCCGAAGGGCTGACGCTGGTGACGGCGATGTACCACTACGCCCGAGCGGTCGCGCTTGCCGCGCACAAGGACGCCGCCGGCGCACAGCAGGAACTCGACGCCCTGGCCAGGCTCGAGGCCTCGGCCAACTTCGAACCCTACCTTGCGTGGCAGGTACCGGCGAAGGAGGTCGTACGCACTGCGCAGCTCGTCGCCGCTGCCCGCATCGCCGAAGCGCGCGGCGATCTGGACGCAGCAGCGAAGGCATTCACGGACGCAATTGCCATCGAAGACGCCCTCGCCTACATGGAGCCGCCCTATTGGTACTACCCGGTACGCCAGTCGCTGGGCGCGGTGCGACTGCGGCAGGGCCGGCTGGACGAAGCCGAGCAGGCTTTCCGCGACTCGCTCGGCAAGGTACGCAACAACGGCTGGGCGCTGCACGGCCTCGCCGAGGTGTACCGCCAGCAGGGCAAAGCCGATGCCCGGGCTGCTGCGCAAAAGGCATTTGAGCAGGCGTGGTTCGGGCCAAAGGAGGGGCCAGCGCTGGACAGCTTGTAATCGGGGGATGGGTTGGGAATGGTGGAGCCGGTCGAGCAACAGAGCGGGTCGAACTGCCAGTTACGCGGCCTCGGCCGTGGGCCTGACTTCCCGCTCGATCTTCATGCTGTGTTAATGGCGGCGCACTTCAGCTCATCGGCCGTTTGCAGGTTCAGCCAGAATTCCGGCGTATTGTCGAAGTCGCGCAGCCGCCGCAGGGCGGTGTCCGGTGTGACGGCGCGCTTCTCTGGCACGACGTCGTTGATCGGTGTGAAAGACAGGAATTTCAACGCCCCCATAACACACACATAAGCATATGGTTATATAATCAGACACCTTGAATCGGCTCTTGGAGTGTTCCCATGCTGCGCTTTGACATTGCACCGGTCTGTTCGAATGCCTATCGTTTTCAGGCCGCGGTCACGTTGGCGATCAGTGCGATCTATCTCTTTACGCCGTACCAGTGGGTGGCCGTCATTCTCGCCCTGGGCGGTCTGTTGCGCGGCTTCGTGTCACCGCACAAATGTCCGTCCTACAAGCTGTTCGAGGCGACAACCGCAAAAATGAACCTGGCCGCCAAGGTCAATGCCGGCGCCAAGATGTTCGCCGACAAACTGGTCGCCATTGCCGGTCTGGTCATGTCGATCACGTGGATGATGGGGTCCAGCCTTGGCATTTATCCGGCCGCCATCCTGATGGTGTTTGCCTTCATCGACCTGGCCAGCGGATTCTGCGCCGCCTGCTGGGCTTACGCTCTGTGGTACAAGGTACGGGGAGCCTGACCCCGGCTCCGTCCTTTCTGTTCAGGTTCGTGCCCGGCCCGAGACCAGCCAGTAGGTGATTCCCAACGCCAGTACCACGACGCCCACACCGTAAAGATACTCGGGCGTCAGCGTTTCGGCGTCGAGTACGATGACCTTGCGTGCAATCGCCATCAGTGCGGTTGCGACGACCAACTTCACATGAATTACATCGTCGCGCAAATACAGGGTGATGTTGGCAAAGATCTCGATCGCAATCAACACGGCAAGAAAGGCGGCAAAGACGACGAAGATGTCATTCAGATCCAGCAGCATGATGGGCGGACTGGAGAGCTTTTCGTACAGTACAAGCCCCACATCCGCGACACACAACAGGATCACGAACATCATCAGAACCGCCAGCGCGCGGATCGCCTGACGAATCACCTTGTTGAGCGAGGCCACCAACCAATCGTCGTGCTCAGTCTCAAGGTGGCCTTCTCCGGCGTGGCGATTCTGTTTCATGGTTTGCCCTCGCGTGCCAGGTACTCGAACGTATCAGGCAGGCGTGGTCAGGCCTGCCCACCAACGGGTCGTGCATGAGGGCTGCCAAGCCTGACCGGCCAGCCGCAGGCTCCACCCCAGCGTTCGATCGCACGCGCCAGAAGTTCGCGCTCGCCGTCGCTCAGGCTTCCATCCGCGCAGGTCGCATCGAGCATGATGCTCAACATGGTGTTTTGGCTGTCAGGGTCGGCAATTTCGTCGAGCAGTGCGTCCATGGTATCCGGCGTCAGACGGAACTGCACTGCATCGAAGTAATCCGCGCTGGTCATCACGTCCTCGTAGAAGTCCTGCATGACCTCGTCGAAAACCGGGGGCTGAATGCCGAGTCGGTCCATAACATTTGACTGGGCAATCCAGTCGATTTCGGACTTGTCGATACCACCATCTGCAAGCAAGGCGAGCGACAGAATACGTGCCACGGCATGGGCGCTATCAGTTTCGTAATTACGCATCGTGGTTTCTCCAGTAGGTGGGTGATGAACTGCAGGAAGAAGAGTACGACCCTTTTAGAAATCATAAAAATCGAATCTAATGCCTGCATTCATCGGTTTTTTCGATCTATCTCGACACCATGCGAACACTCAACTACAAGCACCTGCAGTATTTCTGGATGGTCGCCAAGGCCGGCAGCATTACTCGTGCCAGTGAGCAGCTGCATTTGACGGCCCACACGATAAGCGGTCAGCTCTCTCAATTCGAGGCGTCGCTCGGCTTACAGTTGTTCGATCGCAAGGGGCGTCGGCTTGAACTGACTGACGTGGGCAAAAAACTGCTCGGCTACGCCGACGGGATATTCTCGCTGGGCAACGATGCGCTGGAAATGCTGCGTAATCCATCCGACCATCGGGTGCTGCGCCTGACCATCGGAATCGCCGACTCGGTACCGAAATCCGTGGCGTCACGCCTGCTCAAGCCCACCTTGCATCTGGGTGACAGCATCAAACTGGTTTGCCACGAAGGGCGACTGGCTCCGTTGCTGGCTGATCTGGCAATCCACGCCCTTGATGCGGTTCTCGCCGACCGACCGATGCCTCCGAATGTATCGGTGCGGGCATTCAGCCACCTCCTGGGAGAAAGCACGATGTCCCTGTTTGGCGCGCCCGGACTGCGCGCACGGCTCAAGGGCACGTTTCCCGCGCTGATTGATGGCGCACCATTCTTGATGCCGGGAGAGGATGTCGCGTTCCGGACCGGTCTGGTGCAGTGGCTGGCTGCGAACCGGCTGATACCGAAAATGGTCGCCGAGTTCGACGACCTTGCGCTACTGAAGGCGTTTGGACAGGAAGGCGAGGGACTGTTCGTTGCACCGACGGCAATCTCGGACTTCATCTGCCAACAGTACAAGGTCGAGTGCCTGGGAGAACTGCCCGATGTCCGCGAGCAACTCTACCTGATCACCACCGCCCGGCGCCTGACACATCCGGCCATGGTGGCCATGACCCGGGTTGCGCGCGAAGAGATCTTCCCTACCGCCGGCGCCTAGGAGGCTGGCGTCACCGGGACGCTAACCGGGTTCGATTAGAATGTTGGCGATGCCCCGACCATTCCTTTCCCGGCAACGGCGCACTTCCTTTCTCGCGCTGCTGCTGTCCTGCGGCTTGCATCTGGCCCTGTTGCTGTTGCCGCGTCACGAGCCGGTGGCCGACCAGGGCGCGCCTTCACCAATTCAGGCCCGCCTGCTGCCTGCGCCGACGGTACCAAAAGCTGAGCCTGCCGCCGTCGTCACGCCGCCCGCGCCACCAGCCGCACCGACGCGCACACCTGCCAGGCGCTCCACGCCAAGCGCCGCCAAGCCCAACGTTCGTGCCCAACCACCGACCACCAAGGCGCCCAGTGCCATCAGTGACACGCCGACCTGGACTGCCGCCGAGAAAGCCGAGATGGAGAACTTTCTCGATAACCTGGCACGAACCCCGCAACCGACCCTCGCCCAGCGCGCCTTGGCCATGGCGCGCGAACAGGGCCAGCAGATGGCCGCGCAGGACGCGAGCGAGGACGCCTTGCTCGAGATGCGCCCGAATGCACCGCCGGTTCATCCCTTCAGCCTGGAAAGCTATCTCAACGGACTGGTCCGTCACCTCAACCGCAGCGCGACTGCGGTGCAGCGCGATACGCGAGACCCTGGCATCCAGCCCGCGGCGATCCGGTTCAAGCTGAATCCGGACGGTTCGCTACGCAGTTTCGAGGTACTCAATGCCGGCGACCAGGCCGCCGAAATCGCCTTCATCCGGGCGGTGATCGATCGCGCCATCCCCTTCCTGCCTTTTCCGCCGGACATCGACCGGGCGGCCCGCTCGATCGGCATCACCATCTGCATCCGTCCGGGCAGCGGCGATGGCGGTCTCGGTTTCACCCGCATGAGCGGCAACCGCTGTTAGGAGGCGGCCAAGCTCGGCGTGTACGGCACCGCACACACCCGCGCCACCGGCTAAACTGGAACCTCGGGCATTTGGGGGGAGTGTGCCGTGGGCAAGGTGCCGATCGATTACGACAAGGTCACGGAGATCTGCGATCTCCATTACATACCACCGTTCAATCATGCCCCTGACCACACTCGTACCTGACCAGATCTGGCACGCGCAGCAGGCATTGTCGTTCGGGCCGCTCGCGATCACCACCCGCATGACCGTCGTGCGCCTGCGCGATGGTGCGCTATGGGTTCATTCGCCGATCACGCCCACGCCGGCGCTGGTTGCCGCACTGAATGCGATCGGACCGGTCCGCTTCGTGGTGGCGCCCAACAAGGCGCATCACCTGTTTTTTCTGCCGTTCATGGAGGCGTTTCCGCACGCCACCGGCGTCGTTGCGCACGGCCTCGCGAAGAAGCGTCCGGCGCTCAAGGAATACGCCGTACTCGGGACGCCTGCCGCGCCGCAATGGGCGCCGGACCTTCAGGCGAGCTTTATCGAGGGGCTGCCGGTGCTGAACGAGACGGTGTGGTTCCACCCGTCGAGCGGCACGCTCATCCTCACCGACCTGTTGTGCTGCTTCGGGCCGGACAACAGCATGCTGAGTCGGCTGGTGGCCCGCGTACTCGGCGTGTACGAGCGGCTAGGCATGTCCCCCACGCTGAAGGCGCTGATCAGGGACAAGGCAGCATTTGCCGACAGCGTGAGCGCGCTTCTCACCCTGGATGTGCGGCGCATCGTTCTCGCCCACGACCAGGTCATCGAAGGCGACGCCGGCCAGCAGCTCGAGCAGGCTTTCGGATGGCTGGCGCGCAGCCGGACGCGAACGCCATTCCGGGCCGGGCAACCATCGCGCCAAGCGGGTTCATCCATCCAGTCGGCAAGGCCGGCGCTGACGGTTCGCGAGTTCCGTGAAGGCGAGGAGCGCGCACTGTGGCAGGTGATGCGTTCGGCCATCCACGAAATCGCCCGCCTTCACTACACCCCCGAGCAGCTCGCGGCGTGGGCGCCGGACGACTATCAGGCGGATGCCTGGATTGCCCTGATGCGCAGCAACCGGCCTTTCGTGGCGGAGCTCGACGGGCAGATTGCGGGCTACGCCGATGTCCAGGCGGACGGCTATATCGATCAGTTTTTTGTGGCCGGTCACGCCGCGCGCAAGGGGGTGGGCTCGGCCCTGATGCGCAGGATCGAGGCGCATGCCCGGCAGCGCGGCCTGAAAATACTGCGATCGAACGTCAGCCTCGCGGCGCAAGCCTTTTACCGTCAATTCGGGTTCGAAATCGAGGCCGAGCAGGATGTTGTCGTGCGCGGGGTAGCCTTGCGCAACGCAAGCATGGTCAAGGATCTGTAGCCCGGCTGTTCTTGCGCGGGCACCCGCTCCGTTATGATGGGAGCCGGACTGTCCGAACCCCAGGGCTCGGTTTCCGCCCACCCCAAAATATCGACAGGAATGCTCATGTCCGTCCATCAAACCACCCTCGAGTGGCAGCGCGCGCCACATACGGCCGACGCCCAAACCTATTCCCGCAAGCACCAGGCCACGCTCAACGGTGGGCAGACGGTAAATGTTTCAGCCTCGGTCGAGTACAAGGGCGACCCCGAGTGCGCCGACCCCGAGCAACTGCTGCTGAGCGCCCTCGGCAGTTGCCACATGCTCACCTTTCTCGCCATCGCCGACCTGCAGGGCTACACCGTCGAGCACTATCGCGACACCCCGACCGGCCATCTGGAGAAGAACGCCCAGGGCAAGATGGCGATTACCCGCATCGAGCTGTCGCCGACAGTGCGCTTTGGCGGCGACAAGCAGCCGGATGCGGCCACCCTGGCAAAGATGCACGCCGGCGCCCATCGCAACTGTTTCATCGCCAACTCGATCAACGCCGCGGTCACAGTCACGGCGAGCTGATGCCGGAATGCGACCCGACCGCACCCGGACCGAGCGCTCGCGTACCTTAGCCACCTGTGCCGGGGCAGCGCGACGGCGTCCCCACGGCCGGCTGCACCGGGCGGGCGGCGAAAATGCGCTGCAAGCCGGCCGCGCGAGCGGCTGAACACACCAGGAATCTCCTCGATGAGCCACAACCGGGTCATGCTGCTGACCGCGCTGGCGATGCTCGCCTTTGCCGCCAATTCCCTGCTGTGCCGCATGGCACTGAAGGAAACCGGTATCGATGCGGCCAGCTTCACCACCATCCGTATTGCCTCGGGCGCGCTGATGCTGTGGCTGATCGTGCTGATTCGCGGCGGCGGGATCGGCGGCCAGGGAAGCTGGCGATCGGGCTTCGCGCTGTTCGCCTATGCGGCCGCCTTCTCCTACGCCTATGTCAGCCTGCCCGCCGCGGTCGGCGCACTGCTGCTGTTCGGGGCGGTGCAGGCGACCATGATCGGCTACGGCATGGTTCGCGGCGAGCGCTTCAATCCGCGACAGACGCTCGGACTGGCACTTGCCTGCGGCGGCCTGATCGGCTTGCTGCTGCCTGGATTGTCGGCCCCGCCCCTCGCGGGCGCCACGCTGATGATCGCAGCGGGCGTCGCCTGGGGCGTCTATTCGCTGCGCGGCCGCGGCGGCAGCAACGCAACCGCGGCCACCGCCGGCAACTTCATCCGCGCCCTGCCCTTTGCCGCCGCGCTCAGTCTGGCGATGCTGTCGCGCACCACGCTCGACACCGCAGGCATCGGCTATGCGATCGCCTCCGGCGCGCTCGCCTCGGGGCTGGGCTATGCGATCTGGTACACCGCCCTGCCCGGCCTGCGCGCGACCAATGCGGCCACCGTGCAGCTGAGCGTGCCGGTGATCGCGACGCTCGGCGGCGCCGTGTTCCTCGACGAGGCGATCACGACGCGGCTGGTGCTCGCCTCGATCGCGGTACTGGGCGGTATCGCCCTGGTCATCACCGGGCGGCAGCATGGGAAGTAGCGCCGCGGCGTCCCGCTCAGCTCTTGGGCTGCGGCTTGGGCTGCGACGATAGCCAGCCTCGCATCAGCCGGGTCAAGCGCGGCATCACGCCCCAGGTCATGATCCCCACGATCATCGCGGTCAGCACCGCAGTGCGCGGAAGGAAGGGCAGCGCTTGGAGCAGCGGCGCCACCAGCCACAACACCAGCGACACCGTGGGGAAGATGCCGAGCCAGGTCACCACAGCCATGCGCAGGCGCGGCGGATGCATCGAGGCCGGCACCACCGCCGGGGTGAACCACGCTTCGAGCCCGCTCAGCTTGCGAAACTCGGGCTCGCCCTCCGCCACCTCGCGCAGGCGGAGGTGGATCGCGTCGCGAGCGGGGCAGCCGTCCCAGGCCTGCAGATCGGCTTCCGAGGCGAAGCGCACCACCACCTGATAGTCGTCGCCGGGCAGTTCGGGCGGGATCAGGTCGGCACCGAGAAAGCCCGGCACGCCGCGCATCAGCCCAAACATCTCCCGAATCAGGGTTTCGTACTCGGCCTCGCGGCCGGTTCGCGCCCGCCGGCGGGCGATGCGGGTGACGGGTGCAGCGGCGGAATCGTTCGTCATCGGAGCGGGTTTCGTTCGGAGGCGTCAGGTCGGGGACGGTGCCATCAGCGCCCCAGATCCTTGGCCGAGGTACCGGCGATGCCCCAGTTCTCCTTGGGCACGTCGTGGATCCAGACGCGTACGGTTTCCTTCGGCACGCCGACGGCTTCGACCAGCGCAGCGGTCACCTTCTCGATAACGGCGCGCTTCTGCTCTTCGGTACGGCCTTCAATCATGTAGATCTGGGCAAAGGGCATGGTTGTGCTCCGATGTTGATGTTGCGGGGCGGGCCGTGGGGGCACGGCCCGCATCGAGCTTACTTGAACCTGACCGATACCGATCCGAGATGCTGCATCCGCAGCGTCACCGCATCGCCCGGCTGCACCGCGACCGCCTCCGTGATGCCACCGGACAGGATCAGCGTACCGGCGGGGATTTCCTCTCCCTTTTCACCGAGCATGTTGGCCAGCATCGCGATCGCCGCGGCCGGGTGGCCGAGCACCGCGGCGCCGGCGCCGAAGGCCACCGGCTCACCGTTCTTCTCGAGCACGATGCCGATCGTGCGCAGATCGAGTTCGGCGACATTGCCCATCTTGCCGCCGACCACGAAGCGGCTTGACGAGCAGTTGTCGGCGACCACGCTCTTCAGGTCGAACTTGAAGTCGCGGTAGCGGCTGTCGATGATCTCGATTGCCGGGATCACGAAGTCGGTGGCGGCGAGCACCGCGCCGATGTGGCAGCCGGGCCCCTTCAGCGCGGTCCTGGTGACGAAGGCGATTTCCGGCTCGACCTTGGGGTGGATCAGCTTGGCGGTATCGATCTCGCCGCCTTCGGGGACGCTGAAGTAGTCGGCGAGAAAGCCGAACACCGGCGTTTCCACCCCCATCTGCTTCATCTTGGCGTGCGAGGTCAGCCCCGCCTTGAGCCCGACGATGCGCGCGCCGCGGGCGATCTTGCGGCGCTTGATCTCGTCCTGGATGGCGTAGGCGTCATCCCAGTCCATGTCGGGATGCTCGTCGGTGATCTTGGTGGTGTCGCGCGCCTCCAGCTCGCAGGTTTCGAGCCGGATCGCCAGTTGTTCTATCCTTGCCTTGTCGAGCTTCATGCCGCTACTCCCTTTGCCAATTCCGCACGGGCCCGCGCCAGATTCATCGCGGTGTCCTCGATCATGTCCTCCTGCCCGCCGACCATGCCGCGCCGGCCCATCTCGACCAGGATGTCGCGTGCCGGTACGCCGTATTTCTTCTCGGCGCGCTTGGCGAACAGCAGGAAGGAGCCATACACGCCGGCATAACCCAGCGTCAGCGCGTCGCGGTCGATGCGGATCGGGAAGTCCATGATCGGCACCACCAGGTCTTCGGCCACGTCCTGGATCCCG
>JAUSOD010000073.1 GCA_030656215.1 Azoarcus sp. | reverse complement strand
GACTTGCATGTGTAAAGCATGCCGCCAGCGTTCAATCTGAGCCAGGATCAAACTCTTAAGTTCAATCCATACAAAGTACTCAAAGTCACTTACTGACATGAGCACCTAATCATTGCAATTTCTCTCCGCCGAAGCGGATCGACCACAACAACCAAGCACCCACACTTATCGATTGTTCAAATTTTTAAAGATTCGCTGCGTTTGCTGCAGCAGCGAGGGGGCGAACTATAGAGTCACGACAGCTCCCCGTCAACAACTGTTTTCAGATCGCACTCGAGCGGGGTGTTGTCCCCTACCGCGATAACGATATTGGGGAGCATCGACCCGACACGGAAGACCTCGATGGCCTTTTGGTTGAAGTCGCGCCCGATCAGCTCGGATCGGGGGATTGATAGGCTTGAAAGCATCTGTAGGAGGGGGCGGTGTCGTGGTCAAGCCGCAAAATGGTCCTGCGCTTGTTGGGAACCTGACACGCCTTCCGCCTGCATCCTCTTGTTTTTCCCTGATTTGCGGCTGGTACGCCACTTGCACGTCGTATCGGCAGGCGACCGATCCGGCCGCAATGGACGCTACGGGAGAACGGGGTGAAGCTACAGATCGAACGTGCGGTGGCGGAGGCGATGTGCGCCCGCTTTCCTGCTTGGCAGGGCTATGGCGAGCAACTGAGAATTGCTGGCCGCATGGAGGTGCCGGTGGACGCACTCGATACCGAACGGCTGGATGCACTGGTCGCGTTGTATCGCGAGCGTCCGGGCAACGCCGCACGGGTGGCGATGCTGCAGGCGTTGACGCCGCTGTTTGACCCCGATGCACCAACATTCGGCGAGACCGAGATCGAACCCATGATCCCGGCGCTGATCGCGCACCTTGCGCGCGGGCCGCAGGGCTGGCTGTTCCAGGTGGACGGCTCGGGCACGCTCAAGCCCTTCGTGGTGTCGCGCATCGATTACACCCCCGCCGGCACCGAGGAGCGTGCACGCGTGGTGATCGACCTGAAGGCCAACAGCTGCGGTAAGGTGGTGCATACCAATCTGTTCATCGGCGAGCGCGACCTGGGCGGCCGCTCGATTGCGCACATCCTCGCGGCCAAGGGCTATGTGGCGGAAACGGCGACCCTGGTCGAGGCCTACGACAAGGACTTGCTCAGCTACCACGCTTGGCGCAGCGACTACTCGGCACAGTTCTCCGGCAGCGGGCTGGGCATCCTCGCCGAAGACCCCACCGCCACCCACCGCAACACGGACTGGTCGCGCAAGAACGCGGTGGTGCTGTCGACCAGCGGCCAGCCGGCACGCCTGGTCAATGACGAAGCCATCGTCAGCAACCGCGAGCTGACGCTGGAGATCGCGGGCAACATCCTCGCACAGCTGATGAAGCGCGCCGAACGCAACTCGGTGTTCACCCGCGAAGTCGAACGCGAAATCGACCGCCTGGCCGAGACCATGCCGACCCACCTGTTCACCCAGGTACCGATCCACGGTTACATCCTGATGTTCCACCTCGAGCTCCACCATCATGTATGGGTGCATGTGGATCACCTGCAGCCTTACCGCTACCAGCCCGAGCTCAAGGACAAGCTGGTGCTGCCGCCGGAGCAGGTGGACCTGATCGACATTCTCACCGCCGAGATGGACGTGCTGATGGACGACATCGTCGAGGGCAAGTCGGGCGGGACCACCGTGCTGTGCACCGGCCCCGCCGGGGTGGGCAAGACGCTCACCGCCGAGGTGTACGCCGAGATCATCCAGCGCCCGCTGTACCGCGTGCATTCCGGCCAGCTCGGGCTCGACGTGGCAGCGATGGAAAAGGCACTGCGCGACGCACTGATCCGCGCCCAGCGCTGGGGCGCGGTGATGCTGATCGACGAGGCCGACGTGTACATCCGCCGCCGCGACGACCAGCTCGCCACCAATGCGGTGGTGGGCGTCTTCCTGCGCGTGCTGGAGTACTTCAACGGCTTGCTGTTCCTCACCACCAACCGCATGGATGACATCGACGAGGCGATCGTGTCGCGCTGCATCGCGATGATCCGCTACGCCCCGCCGTCGGAGGCCGAACGCGCGCGGATCTGGGGGGTGATGGCAGCGCAGTTCGGACTCGCGGTGGACGCGACCCAACTCGCCGAGCTCGCACAGCGCTTTCCGCGTGCCACCGGGCGCGACATCAAGGGCCTGGCCAAGCTGGTGGCCAAATACTGCGCCCATAAGGCGGTGCCACCGACACTGGCGGTGTTCGATCGTTGCGCCGTGTTTCGCGGCATGAACATGGGGCAGGCCACAAGTATTCCGGCCGCAGCATGAAGGGTGACAGAGTGCGGTGAGACGGCAGGCGAGCAGGTCGGCAGGACGCGCCCGACGCAGGCTCCCCCATTCCCGTCATCGCGCTGAAGTGCGCCTGCAGCGATGCCCGCGGAAGGGGTTTCCGTGAGCCGAGGCGCTCGGTATGCTGTTTCGGTCGGCCCCGCCGGGCCTCGATCGAGACAGATGCCATGAGCAAGCTACGCCCCGAAATCACCCTCGAAGTCCTCAAGCAGCGCGGCACCGAATATCTGCCCGGCTATCTCGGCATCGAGATCCAGAGCCTCGCCCAGGGCACGCTCACCAGCCGCATGCCGGTCAAGCAGCTGCACTTTGCGCCCAACAACTTCCTCCACGCCGCGAGCATCGTCGCCCTGGCCGACACCAGCTGCGGCTACGGCACCATTGCCCACCTGCCCGAGGGGGCTGAGTCCTTCACCACCATCGAGCTCAAGAGCAACCATCTGGGCACGGTGCGCGAAGGCAGCATCGCCTGCGTGGCCACCGCCCAGCACCTCGGGCGCAGCACCCAGGTGTGGGACGCGGTGGTGACCGACGAAGCCACGGGGCGCAAGCTGGCGCTGTTCCGCTGCTCGCAGATGATCCTGTGGCCGAAGGCCTGAGTGCGGTCCATACTGAAAGTCCTCCTGATCGATTTTCCTGCTGCTCGTCATGAGATCGTTTCCGTTCACCTGCAAATCCCGTCTTGCCGCACTGGCGCTGGCCCTTTGCGCCGCGACATCCGCTCTTGCCCAGCACGGCGAGCCGGTGACCGGTGATCGCGGGTCCGACATGGCGGTCGACCTGATCGTGGTCCGCCCGCTCGGCGTCGTTGCCACGGTGCTGGGCACGGTCGGCTTCGTGCTCGCCTTGCCCTTCACCCTGCCCAGTGGCAGTGCCGAAGAATCCGCCTGCGAGTGGATCGCCACACCGCTGGACTACACCTTCAAGCGGCCTCTGGGCCACTTCGACCGCCACAGACCGCCACGCTGCAGTCACGACCAGTGATGAAAGCCAGCACCGCGCGCGAAGGGCTTACCGCAGCACACCAATACGGTATTGGAGCAGCAGGCTGTCGGCATATGGGGAGTGCGCCCGCCCCCGGGTCTTGGTCAGATAGGCTTCAGTGGCCTCCTTGCCGCACCAGGGGATGAACAGCGCCGGATTGGAGGGATGCTCCGGCACATAGGCGCTGAAGTCGTAGACTTGGCCGTCAATGATCATCCAGCAGTCGTCCGCGGTGTGATGGCGGGCGACGTCGGCGGTGCTCCATTGGCGCTCGGTCGTCGCCGCCTCTGGCAGCGGCGTATCCAGGGCATCCGGTGCAAGTACGCTCAACATCCAGAAGCCGGCGACGGCGAGCCAGAACAACAGCGTGGCGAAGATGAACAGTTTGCGCATCAGCGGAAGTCGAAGCGCTCGAAATGAATGGAAGCCGCGGGCAGGCCGAGCCGTTCGAGCGCGGCGCGGGCGGCATCGATCAACGGAACCGGCCCGCACAACTGGGCGATCCGCTCCTTTACCTGGGAGACCGCGCCGAGTACGGCTTCGAGATCGGCCGGCGGCCCGGCAGCGGCCTGGGTGATGAGCTCGAGCAGCGGCTCGGCCGCGGCCAGTGCGTGGAGCTCGTCGAGGTAGGCCGCGTCCTGCGTGCTGCGGTACAGATAGATCAAGGTCAGCGGATGCACCAGCCGCTCGCGCCGCAGGCTGGCGATAAACGGCGTGATGCCGATCCCGCCGGCAATCCACAGCTGGGGTGCCGAATGGCGGTCGGCAAGAAAACGTCCGAACGGGCCCTCGAGGCGCACCAGCACGCCCGGCTCCAGCGCCTGAATGTGCTGCGAACAGGGTCCGAGCGCCTTGATCCCCACGCCCAGGCTGCCATCGGCACCGATCGCACTGACGGTGAAGGGGTGGAATTCGCCACAGCCATGAAAGTGCGGCCCGTTGCCAAAAGCGGCAAACACGAACTGGCCCGGCGCCACCACCATCCGCGCACCGCAGGGTTCGAGCACGGCCTCGATCATGCGCTGCGCACGCGGCGTCACACTGCGCACCCGATAGGGATGTGCCGCAATACCGAGATCGACCCCGCCCAGGCGCCAGCCGAGCGCAGCGAGCGCCAGCAGCAGAAACACCCATAGCGGCCCGAGTTCGCCGAGCAGAGCCCACACATGGACGAGGCCAAGGATCACACCGGCACCGAGCGAATAGTGGAAGGCCCGCCAGCGCCGATAAGGGAGTTTGACGCTGAACGTGGTCACCAGGCCCGCCATCAGCAGCACGAGTCCGACCCAGCCTAGCCACACCGGCCAGCCCTGCGCCCACGGTGCGAGCACCTGCCACGCGCGGATCGGCGACTCCGACCACGCATTGACCGCCAGTGCGAGCGGATGCACCAGAAGCAGCACATAGGCGAGCGCGCCCCCGCGGTGATGCCAGCGATACTGCTCATCGAGCCCGCCGAACAGCCCGGCAAGGCGCGGGGCACGGATCATCAGCACGAGGCTACCCACCAGCAGGCCGGTACCCGCCCAGGCGGAGACGATCGCCAGGCTGCGCCACGGCGGCAAGCCCTGCGGCAGCGCCCACACCACGCCGCCCAGCGCCAGCACCAGCAAGACGGCGGGCGCGACCAGTGCTGATTTGGCGCTGACGGACGAGACGCTCATTTCAGCCGGCCTTCGGCACGCAGCCGCTCGCACACCGACTCCGCACGCGGCGTGAGCACGACCCCGCGGCGGCGCGCCCGTGCCTCCAGCTGCGCATGGTGCGCAAGCTGGTATGCCTGGCAGTCGTCATAGGACTCGAAACCGCGCAGATGACGCTGGTGCTCGAGGCGCTCGTCTGACGTCATCAGCTGCCAGCCGTAGACGTTCTGCTCCACGGCTCGCCAGGGACCGGCAAAGGCGAGTGAGACGCAGCCGAACAGCACGATGAAAACGGCACGAAACCGCATGGCAATACTCTGGGACCGATGCCTGGGGGGCCAATACTTGGAAACCGCTGCGGGCACGAATGCGCGAAGCGCCCTTACCACTTCAACATAGTCCTCGCGGAACGCAATGGACATGCGTCAGATCAAGCATCGGGCTGAAAAAATGCGGGCTCACCCCATGCTGACTGGCATTCCTGGCTGCCTGCCCCGGCATCGATCGGTCCCACTCCACAAGCATGTCGACCCAGATCTGCGTTACGCTCGGCATCAAGCCAACCGTCATCCCATGGAGGCCGCCATGCCCCCCGACATCCCGAGCGACGCCCCTTACTTCGCCCCCTCCCGTTTTGACGACGCCGATGCGGCGATGGCGCGGGTATGCGAGATCTACGAGGCGGGCGTGACCCATTTGCGCAGCGCATTGCAGCGCTTTGTTACCGGCGAGGCGGTCGGCCGTCATGTGCGTGCCTGCTACCCCTTCGTGCGGGTGCGCACCGACACCGTCGCGCGCGCCGATTCGCGTCTTTCCTACGGTTTTGTCAGCGGCCCAGGTATCTACGAAACCACCTTGACCCGGCCCGACCTGTTTGCCGAGTACTACCCTGAGCAGTTCCGCCTGCTGCTCGAGAACCATGGTGTCGCACTGGAAATCGGCAGCAGCCGGCAGCCGATTCCGGTGCATTTTTCAGTGACCGAGCATGACCATATCGAAGGCCAGCTCGACGCCACCCAACGCCAGCGCCTGCGTGACGTATTCGACCTGCCCGACCTCGGCGCAATGGACGACGGCATCGCCAACGGCACCCACGAACCGCATCCGGGCGAGCCGCATCCGCTGGCGCTGTTCACCGCGCCACGGGTCGATTACTCGCTGCATCGCTTGCGTCATTACACCGGCACCGCGCCCGAGCACTTCCAGAACTTCGTGCTGTTCACCAACTACCAGTTCTACATCGACGAATTCATCCGCCTCGGCCACACGCTGATGGGCGGCGATGCCGAGACGCACGGCTACCGTGCCTTCGTCGAGCCGGGCAACGTGATCAGCCGCCCGATGGGGCAGCCACCCTTGCCCGGCGACGAACTGGGCAGCGCCCCACCACGCCTGCCGCAGATGCCGGCCTACCATCTGGTGCGCGGCGACCGCGCCGGCATCACCATGGTCAATATCGGCGTCGGCCCGGCCAACGCCAAGACCATCACCGACCACATCGCGGTACTGCGCCCGCACGCCTGGATCATGCTCGGCCACTGCGCAGGGCTGCGCAACACGCAGGAACTGGGCGACTACGTGCTTGCCCACGGCTATGTGCGCGAGGACCACGTGCTCGACGAGGACTTGCCGCTGTGGGTCCCGATCCCGCCGCTGGCCGAAGTGCAGCTTGCGCTCGAGGCGGCGGTGGCCGATATCACCCAGCTCAGCGGCTACGACCTGAAACGCCTGATGCGCACCGGCACCGTCGCCAGCACCGACAACCGCAACTGGGAGCTGCTGTCCTCGCACGGGGTGGCGAGCACGCCCGAGCGTCGCTTCAGCCAGAGCCGGGCAATCGCGCTCGACATGGAGTCGGCCACCATCGCCGCCAACGGCTTCCGTTTCCGCGTGCCCTACGGCACCTTGCTGTGCGTCAGCGACAAGCCGCTGCACGGCGAGATCAAGCTCCCCGGCATGGCCAACCAGTTCTACCGTGAGCGCGTGGATCAGCACCTGCGCATCGGCATCCGCGCTATCGAACGGCTGCGCGAACAGGGCGTGGACCGGCTCCACAGCCGCAAGCTGCGCAGCTTTGCCGAGGTGGCGTTTCAGTAGTGACGTGCTGCACACGTACGGGGTTGCACACAGCACCGGGCGAGCACTCCCGGCAGTTGAACTTGCGGATCGGGAGTGGGCGGTCAGGTGATCTGACCGATCCCCTCCCACACCACCCGGCATGGGGGTCTGCACCGAGCGGGTCGAAACAGGCAATTCGCATTACCCGGCTCAACGCAATCAACCGGGGACCGCCTTGCGGCATCCCCTCGCTCCATGACCAAACCATCCATAATCCCAGCCAAGTGGTAACGACGGATCAGCGGCAGCACGGCCCTGTCGATTCGCCTAACCAACCGTTCCATCGGGATGTCGTGTGTGACCCGGTCGGAAGCCGCAGCTATGTTCGGACAGCGTCGGATCAATCTTGCGCTGCAAGACTTGCAGCAGGACTTGCTGGATCAGCCGATCCGTCACCGTCGGTATCCCCAATTCACGCACACCCCCGTCAGGCTTCGGGATCTGGACGCGGCGCTCCGGACAAGGCCGGTAGCTGCCATCCAGTAACGGCGCCCGAATCCGCGGCCAGTGCGTTCTCAGAAAGTCCGACGTCTCTGCAATCGACAACCCATCCACCCCAGCACTGCCGCGATTGGATTTGACGCGCTTCCACGCCGCCTCCATGTTCGCGCTCGCGAGCGCCTGCAAGAGCAGGCCATCTCGCCCCAGGCTTCCAGTTCCACGCCGCGCCGACCGTGCTTGATCACACACCGCTTCAGGCCTGGCTTCACCGCGCCCTCCCGCGTTGCGCCCCGTCTGACCAGGCTTCTGATGCACTGCACGTCTGAGCGACACGGCTTTCGGCCCTCCTGCTCGTTCGGCCCTTCATCAGCGGTTTCGGCCTCGCCGGCGCAGCCCCCAGTTACTACGGCCTCTGCTGGCTTCGTGCTCCGGCTTTGCACCGTCGCCCTTTCCCGCACAGGGCGAAATCTCCCTAGGTAGGAACGAACTCCTTCACTGCACAACCACCGGATTTGCGTCACTTTGCCTTAATCACAAGAGCTTCGCGGTTTCAGGCCCACTCGCCCTGCTCGGCAGCGCCTTCTATCCGATTCTTGTTCATCGGCGCGCAAAAAAATGCCCGGCCGAAGCCGGGCAAAGAGGAAGGGACACCATCCCTTTTCCTGTGATTCGCCGTGTACCGCTGCCGTTCAACGTCCGGCCGCCTCCAGCTTGCCGAGGGTGACGTCATCGGCCGTCATCGGTTCGTTGACCCGCAGGTCGCCGACGAAGATCGTTGCCTTGCGCGCCTTCAGATCCACCTGCTCGCCTTGCAGCGGTCCGATCGCGCGAAAACCGTCCTTGCCCGCGACCACGCTGTGGTGCCAGTTGAAGAACTTCCAGAACTCGCCCTTCTTGTCGTACATCTCAGCCTGGTAGATGCGCGGGAAGGCGGTGTCCATGTAGACCACCTTGCGCCCGTAAGGGTGCTCATCGGGCGGGATACCCTCGATCACCCACACTTCGCGCGGCTCCCATTCGTCGTGGCTGCTGATGTAGGGCGGGGTCTTGAAGTCCACCTGCGGATAGGTTTCCTCGTTGCTCGCCTTGCCCGGGACCAGCGTCGGCTTACCGTGCGCCACCGCGAGGATCCAGCGCTTGCCGACCAGCCGGACCTGGCGGTACCACGATGGCGGCGAATCCCAACCGTCGATGTCGTCGTTCAGCGATACAGTGCCGCCGATCGGGTCCATCCACGCATTGCCGGACAGGCGGCGCACGCGCCGAACCGACTTGACATACACCCAGCTGTCATCGACCTTGGCCGCGTCCGAATAGCGGATGGTGAAGGTGCCGACGCCGCGGATGTCGTGCGGGTAGGTCGCGTACAGCAGGGTGCGCGAGTATTCGCTGCCGTCTCCCTCGGTGGTGCGGTCCCCGGTCAGGCGGCCGACCATCATGTAGCGCTTGATCTGCCATTTCTGGATGCGATCGAGGCCCTTGTCGAAGTCCATCATCAGGAAGTGCAGGTCCTCGATCGGCTGGTCGCCCATCATCGAGCTGTAGCGCATGTTCCAGATCAGCTTCTCGCCGCCGTGCGGATCATCCTCGCGCACCGCGGGAAACGGCAGCCCGGCTTTCCAGCCCTTGACCGTGCGGGTGGCGGCATCGAAGCTGACTTCGCCGGCATACTTGCGGGTCGCTGCCTCGAGTCGCGGGTCGACCGCGATCGGCTCGGAGCGGCGCAGCTTGATGGCGAGGCCGTGGTTGCGGATCATCAGCTCGGTCTTGTCGGTCAGCAGGCTGGCGATCGGCTTGCCCTCGAAAGTGTCGGCCTTGAGCTGGTCGAGATTGGCCGCATTGATGACCGTGCCCGGGGGCAGTTCGGCGGCGAGCGCCACGCCCGCGAACAGCAATGCAGCCAGGCCTGCGCACAGGTGTCGGGCCACGCTTGGGATCGTTTTCATTGTCTCCTCCTTGGATCGGGTGCCGGCTCAGAACTGGCGCGTCAGGCGCAGGTAGAGCTGGTTGTTGTCGCGGAAATAGCCCATCGTGCTGGTGGAGCCGTCGAGGTCGCCGGGGCGACGCGGATTGCCGCCGAAGAACAGGTCGGCCTCGACCTTCAGCCGCCAGTGGTCGCCCATCACGATGTCGACGCTGGGGATCAGGAAGCCGCCGCCGTAGCTCACGTCCCAACCCGCGGCGAGCTGCGGGTTGATGCGGTCGCCGTCGTAGCTCATCGCGAGCAGTGCGGTCAGCAGCGCCGAATCGTGCTTGCGCCGCGTGGGGTAGCCGACGTTCATGACGATGTCGTCGGCCTTATCGAAGTCGAGGATGCGGGTATTGAAGAATTGCACCGAGAACATCGACAGCTTGCTGGTGCCCAGGACGTTGCGCAGGTCGAGGTTCTTGTCCATGCGGAACATCGAGGTGAAGGTGTCGCGCCGCACGATGCCACCCAGCCCCTCGGGCAGCACGCCGGGCCACATGCTCTGGCTGCCGACGTTGAACGCGGCGCCCTTGGTATAGACCAGCTCGGTGCTCAGCACCGCGTCGATCGACTGCAGGTAGCCGGATACGGTGGCACCGAACACGTCGTTCTGCGGGTTGATCCAGTCGCCGAGCAGACCCTCCGGCGCCTTCTTGTAGGGCACAAAGGCGGAGTTCAGCACCGGATCGGGGTTGTAGGTCTTGAGGTAGGCGAGCGAATAGTTGACCGCCCCGCCCCGCCCCGCCCAGCGCACGCCCCAGGTCTTGTCGCGGACGTCGCCCGCGGGGTGGCGAGCATCGTAGCGGGTGGCCGACAGGGTGTCCGAGCCGCGGTAGGGCTGCGGTCTCCAGCGCCCGCCGGCAAGGTCGATGGTGTTGCCGATGTCCTCCTTGCGGTCCCAGCCGGGCCGGAACAGGAGCTGCAGCGCGCCGTCGGCCTCCGGCACCTGCACGGTCATGTTGGCCAGAATCAGCGGCTTGCGCAGTTCCTCGTTCTCCGGCTCTAGGAAGGCGCGCCAGCGGTAGTCGAAGCCGTGCACCACGTCCATCGCGCGGAAGAAGTCGGTTTCGCCCCACACCACCTGCTGCTTGCCGAGGCGGACCTGGATCCGGTCGGTGGGCTCGAACTCCACGTGCAGTTCGCGCAGCTCGCCTTCGTCGTAGAGGGTGTCCATCATGTCCGAGCCGGGTCCACCGGGCGTGGTAGCCTTGACCCGCTTCTCCAGATCGCGGAGGTAATCGGTCTTGTATTCCCGCACCCCGCGTGCCACGCCCTTGAAGCGCAGCGGGCCGGCCTCGGCGTCGGCATCGAGCAGCAGGGTGCCACGCAGCATCGACAGCTTGCCGCGATCGTTGGCCGCCGTCTCCGGCGCGTCCTGCAGGTTGACGGACGCGCCCAGGCGGACGTAGCCGCCGAGATGGAAAGCCGGCTCCCCTTCGGCGCGGGCCAGGCCCGTGCCCAGTGCCAGCGCGACCAGTACCGCGGCGCCGCGCAGGCGGAAAAATGCCCTCGTTCTTTTCACTTCGTCTCCTCCTTGGTGTTGTCGTCTACTGCTATGAACATCGCGCGTCAGGCCGCGGCCGGCACCTGCCACGGAACGGAACGGGAAAGGTCGCCAACGATGAAGCGCGGGCGGAACACGCGCACCATGGCCGGCATCACGAACAGCGCGCAGCAGGCCGAGATTCCCAGCCACAGCGCCATCAGCAGGCCCATCTCGGCCTGGAAGCGGAGCGACGATGCGGCCCACAGGATCACGCTGGCGGTCAGGGTGAGGGCGGTGATCAGCACGCCTTTGCCCGCACTGCGCAGGGATTGGGCGATCGCGCGGTCGAGATCGCGGTGCTTGTGCAGCTCCTCGCGGATGCCGTCGACGATGTAGAACGCGTAGTCGACCCCAAGGCCGATGCCCAGCGCCGCGATCGGCAGCGTGTTGATGTTCATGCCGATCCCCTTCCAGGCCATGTAGCTGAAGGTGAGCGTGTTCGACAGCACCACCGGCACCATGAAGAACATGCCGGCCACGGTCGAGCGGTAGGTCACGGTGCAGCACACCACCAGCACCAGCAGCGCCAGCGCGATGCTCTCGATCTGGCCGGCCAGGATCACCTCGTTGACTGCCGCCAGCACGCCGACCAGGCCGCCGGCGAGCAGGTACTCGCCGCCGCCGGGCAGCGGGTGGGCCTCGGCGTACTCCTTGACCCGCGCCACCGCGGTGCGGATCGTCTCGCCCTGGTGGTCGCGGAAGAACAGTGTCACCGCGCCGTCGGCGAAACGGCTGTCGGCATAGCGTTCGAGGTCGCCGGGGTCGGCGCCGGAGGTAAACAGGTAGAGCAGCTCACCGTTCTCCTCCGGCGTGGCGCCGAACTCCTCGTAACGCGGGCTGCCCTCGCGCAATGTGCGCTTGACCGCGGGCACGATGTCGGCGAGCGAGGCGCTGCCGCCGACATCGGGCTGCGCCTCCATGAAGCGCTGCAGGCCGGCCATGTTGTCCAGCACCGCCGGATCCTTGAGGCCGTCGGCGCGGCCGGTCGCGGCAACCACGAACATGCGGTCTGCGCCGGGGAAGCGGGCGTTGATCCGCGCCGCATCACGGTTGTACTCGGAATCGCCCCACAGGATCGGCGAGCCCGGGTTGGCGTCACCGACCTCGATCCGGAACGCGTAGCCGAGCGAGGCTGCGAAAGCCAGCGCGGTCAGCACCAACACCGCCCGGCGCAGGCGGGGCGCCGCCGCGAGGCCGACGCAGGCGCGCAGGCCGCGGTCGAGCAGCGGCCCCACGTCCACCGGGTGCGCCGCGGCATCGACCCGGCGCACCCACGACAGCAGCACCGGGGTCAGCACCACCGCGCTGACCGCGATCGTCGCCACCCACACCGTGCCGATCACCGCAACCTTCTGCAGCAGCGGGATCGGGGTCAGGATCACCACCATCATGCAGCCGGCGTCGGCGACCACGCCGAGCATGCCCGGCTTGAACAGCGCCAGCATCGCCGCACGCGCCGCCACCGCGGCGTCGGGCCGCGCCGGATCGCGCGCGAACTCTTCATCGAAGCGGGTCACCAGTTGCACCGAGTGCGAGATCGCCCGCGCGGTGATCAGGAACGCAACCACGATCACCAGCGGATCGAGGTGGTAGCCGATCAGCCGCGCGCTGCCCAGCGCCCACACTGCGCTGACCGCGCCGGCCGCCAGCGGCAGCAGGGTGCCGCGCCAGGTGCGGGTGATCAGGAACAGCAGCGCCACCAGCGCGCCCAGCGTGAGCACGAAGATGTGGAAGGTCTCGGGCAGGTAGTGGTCCACCCAACCGTACAGCATCGGCTCGCCGACCACGCTCAGGCGCACACCCGGCCCCGAGGCCGCGGCCGCCAATGCGCGAACCTGCTCGAACACGGCGTGGTAGTCGAGCAGGTGGTCGTAAAAATCCACCGTCACCAGCGCCGCCTTCAGGTCGGTGGATATGTACGGGCCATAGGCCATCGGGTTGTTGAGCACGGCCTGGCGCAGCGCGGCGATGCCGCCGGCGTCGGACGGCACCTCCGGCCACATCAGCGGGCGGATCTCGATGCCCTCGGTCGAGGTCCGCACCTCCTTCAGCTTCTTCGACGCCAGCGACATGATCTGGAACGGATTGACACCGTCGACCTGCTGCAGGTCGCGGGTCAGCCGCCGCAGCGTTTCCAGCACCTCGGGCCGGAACACGTCGCCCTCGTCAACCTCGAGCATGATCGAAACCATGTTCGAACTGCCGAAGCCGCCCTTGTAGCGGTCGTTGACCTGGACGTAGGGATGCCCGGCCGGCAGCAGGTCCGAGAAAACCGTGCGCACCGACACCCCGGACGCGAGCACGGCGAAGAACACGGTCAGCGTGCCGAGCACGGCCAGCACCGACAGGCGGCGGCGGATGCACAGCGCAACGAAGGCGCCGAGCTTCTCGAAAGTCGCGTCCTTCATGCCCCACCCCCACGCTTGCGCGGCGCGCTCTGCGCCGCCAGCGAAGGCCCGGGCCCGGCGTACACCCAGCGGCCGTCGCGGCCGACCGCTTTCGAATGCCACGCCAGCGAGGCGCCGGTGGCGCGTTCGAGCCGCCACCGGCCGCCGTCGGCCGCGCCGCGCACGAGCACGTCGCGCACCCCCACCGCGCGCCAGCCGTCGCCATCGACGGCGACATCGTACAGATGGCCGGCGGAGGGCAGCGAACGGTCGATCCAGCGTTCGCCGCCGTCGCCGGTGCTCAGCACCGTGCCGTCGAGGCCGACCGCGACGCCGTGGCGCTCGTCGCGGAAGGCGATACCGGTCAGGCTGGCGGCCACCGGCAGCGCCACTTCGCGCCAGTGCGCGCCGCCGTCGTCGGAACGCATCAGCAGGCCGCCTTCGCCCGCCACCCACAGGGTGTCGCCGGCGCGTGCCACCGCGTTGAAGCCGATGTCGCGCTCCGCGACCAGGCGGCGCCAGCTGCGGCCGTAGTCCTCGCCGGCCAGCAGCGCGCCCATCTCGCCCACCGCGAGCGCCCTCCCACCGGGCAACGCGAGCACGCGCAGCAGTTTGTTGGCGACCTCCGAGCGCGGCGCCTGCACCGCCGCCCAGTGCGCCCCGCCATCGACCGTACGCAACACCACGCCCTGGTTGCCGACCGCTACCGCGCGGCGCGCATCCCATGCGGCGAGGTCCTGCAAGTGTTCGGCGGTGGGCGTGGCCTGCACCACCCAGCGCGCGCCGTCGTCCTCGCTGCGCACGATCTTGCCGCGGCTGCCGGCGGCCCAGATCACCCCGGGCGCGGGCAGGTCGAGGCCGAAGAAGGCGTCGCGGCGCTCGAGCGCCGGGGTCGGCACGGCCTGGCCCGACGGCGCCGGCTTGATGAACAGGCCGGCGTAGAGCAGGCCGATGATCACCAGGGGCGGTACCAGCGCCCCAGCCAGGCGCCCGGGGGCGAAGCTCATGCGGGCATGCCCGATCATCGGTGCGCCCGCCGCGGCAACGCCGGACGTGCCGGCGGGTAGACGATGCATGTATTCATATCGATCGTTCGTTCTAGTCATGTTCGTAGTCTCCTCTATGAATGCGGCCCTGCTCGTGCATCGATCAGCGCTTGCGCATCCGGCCCCACATCCCGCTTTCACCCTCCGTACGACATACCGCGGGCCCCTGCCGCGCCGCCGCCGTTGCCGTCATTGCCGCCCGACGGCGCGTTCAGCCGCCCTCGCGCAACACCGGCAGGGCGTCGACCAGCTTGCCGCGCAGGCTGCGGCACTGGCCCTGGGCCACCGCGATGACCTTGTCCGCGCCGTTGAACACCTTGATGTCGTAGGTGCTGGTACGGCCGGCATGGTTGCTCTCGCTCGCTTCGGCACACAGGGTGTCGCCCTGCCTCGCCGGCGCCATGAACACGATGTTCACCGCCTGCGACAGCGTGTTCACGTTGTAGGAATTGCACGCATAGGCGCAGGCGGTGTCGGCGAGCGCGAAAATGTAGCCGCCGTGGCAGATGTCGTGGCCGTTGATCATGTCCTCGCCCACCGTCATCGCGATCCGGGCGAAGCCGGGGCGGACCTCCGCCAGCGCCATGCCGAGGCGTCTTGCCACCCGGTCGCGGTCGTACATCGTGCTGCCCACCTGGCCGGCAACGGCGAGGCGGTCGAAGGGGGTATCGTCCGGTTTCATGTTGTTCTCCCTGTATGTGACGGCGTGCCGCGGCTTATGCCGCAAGCACTGCCACGGTCATCGATTTGGTGTCGGCGGCGCGGTCGCCACCCATGCAATGGGCCAGTCCCAGGCGCGCGCCCGGCACCTGGCGGGCGCCGGCGGTGCCACGCAACTGGCGGGTCAGCTCGACGATCTGCTCGACCCCGGTAGCGCCCACCGGGTGGCCGCGCGACAACAGCCCGCCGGACACGTTGACCGGCACCCGCCCGCCGAGCGCGGTCGCGCCCGCCGCCACCAGTCGCCCACCTTCGCCCGGCGCGCACAGGCCCAGCGCCTCGTAGTGCAGGATCTCGGCGATCGAGAAGGCGTCGTGGCATTCGACCACGTCGAGGTCCTCCGGCCCGATGCCGGCCTGCTCATAGGCCTGGTACGCACCCTCGCGGTCGGTGCGCCAGCGCACCATGTCCTGCGGGTTGTCGTAGTTGCCGGTGGACAAGGTCGCGGCACGCACCACGACCCGCGCGCCCAGCCGCTTCGCCATCGACGCCGAGCACACGATCAACGCCGCGGCACCATCCGCCATTGGGCACGACTGCAGCCGGGTCAGCGGATCGGCGATCATCGGCGAGGCCAGCACCTCTTCCACCGTGACCTCGGTGCGGAACTGGGCCAGCGGGTTGAGCATGCCGTGGCGGCGGTTCTTGACCGAGACTTGCGCGAGCTGCGCGGCGGTGGTGCCGAACTCGGCCATGTGGCGGCGTGCGCGCATCGCGAAGCTTGCCGGCGTGACCAGGCCGAGCAGGGTGTCGAGCTCGCTGTCGCCCGAACTGAGCAGACCGAGCTGGGGCACGCACATCTTCTCGGCGCCGATCACCATCGCGCACTCGACCTCGCCGGCGCGCACCGCCAGGCAAGCCAGGTAGAAGGCGGTGGAGCCCGAGGTGCAGGCGTTCTCGACGTTGACCACCGGCAGCCGCGCCATGCCCAGCGCGGCGAACGCGTTCTGGCCGACGGTCAGGTCGCCGAACAGCTTTCCGGCGAGCGCGTTGGCGAACGCCCCGAGCCCGATCTCCGAGGGCGCGAGGCCGGCGTCGGCCAGCGCCCGGCGGCCAGCCTCGGCGGCGAGGTCGAGCAGGCTGCGCTCGGGCTGGCGGGCGAAGGCGGTGCTGCCGATGCCGGCGACGTAGACCGGCGTGCTCATCGCCCGACCCCCGTGTCCGCGGCCATCCGCTCGGGGCGGAACACCGGGCGCAGGCAGGGGCGGCCGCCGCCATCCACGCCGAGCCTGTCCAGGCCGACCTCCATGCGCTGGCCCACCGCCAGCGCATCCACCGCCGCCGGATCGATCAGGCCGAACACGCGCAGGCCCGATTCGTCCAGGTCCACGTAGCCCACCGCATAGGGCTCGGGCAGTCCGAACGGCGCGCGGGTCCGCACCACGGTGTAGGTGTACAGGCTGCCGGCGGTGCCGACCACCCGCCGCTGCGGCGTGCCTTGGCACTGCGGGCAGCACCCGGCGCGCGGGAATGCACTCGCGCCACAGTCCGGGCACAGGCTGCCGACCAGGCCGTAGCGGCCGGACGCATCGACACGCTCCACCAGGCCGGGCACCAGTTCCAGCGCTTCGTCACGGGCGGTCGCGCTCATGAGGCGCACTCCGCGGCGGCGCGTTCGCGGTCCCAGGTATCGGCAGTGATGCCCTCCTCGCGCAGGCGGAACTTCTGCACCTTCTCGGTCGGGGTCTTGGGCAGGGAATCGACGAAGCGCACGTAGCGCGGCACCATGAAGCGCGCCATCAGGCCCTCGCAGTGCTGCACCAGCGCGGCCGCCGACAGCGTTCCGCCGGGCTGGCGCACCACGCACACCAGCACCTCGTCCTCGCCCAGTTCGGAGGCCACCGGCACCGCGGCACACTCCCGCACCGCCGGATGGGTCGCCACCAGGCGCTCGACCTCGAACGAGCTGATGTTCTCGCCGCGGCGCCGGATCGCGTCCTTCTTGCGGTCGACGAAGCGGTAGAAGCCGTCGCCATCGCGCACCAGGGTGTCGCCGGTGTGGAACCACAGCCCCTGCCAGGCCTCGACCGTCTTCTCCGGCATCCGGTAGTAGCCCAGCAGCGTGGACCACGGCCGCTTCGGACGCACCAGCAGTTCGCCCGGCACGCCGTCGCCGACCGGGCGGCCGTCGTCGTCCACCAGCACCACCTCGCAGTCCGGATGCGGCTTGCCGCAACTGCCGGGGCGGCCGTCGTCTAGGCGGCTGACCAGCGCGAGGCCGATCTCGCTCATGCCGTAGCCCTCGATCAGGCGCACCCCGAAACGGCCCTCGAAGGCTTCGTGCACCTCGGGCGTGGCGCCGGCGCCGAACAGCAGGCGCAGCGGGTTGGCGGCATCGTCGGGGCGGGGTTCGGCCTTGAGCAGGATTGCCAGGATACTGCCGATGTAGTTGAACTCGGTGCAGCCGTGGCGCCGGACCTCATCCCAGAACGAACTGGCGGAGAAACGCTCGGCCAGCACCATGCGCGCGCCCGACAGCAGCGCAGGCACCGCCGACAGGAACTTGGCGTTGCCGTGGAACAGCGGCAGCGCGTTATACAGGCAGTCGGCCTCGGTGTAGCCGGCGATCGCGCACACGCTCTCGGCGGTCTGCACCGCATAGTTCTGCGGCAGCACCGCGCCCTTGGACGGGCCGGTGGTGCCCGAGGTGAACTGGATCCCCAGCGGATCGCTCCACCGCACTTCGGGCCGCTCGAAGGCGCCGTCGTTGTCGACCAGCGCGACCCACGGCAGCACCGTTCGTCCCTCGAGGGCGAAACCGCCGCCGCCGATGTCGAGGGTGACCACCGTGCGCAGACGGGACAGCGCGCCCGGCCGCGCAAGGATGTCGGACACGCGCTCGGCGAAGGTGGCCTCGACGATCAGCACCTCGCAGTCGGCCTGCTCGATCAGGTAGGACAGCAGGTAACCGCGATGCGCGGTATTGACCGGCACCTCGACCGCGCCCAGCTTGGACAGGCCGAACCAGGCGGCGAGGAACTCGGGCCGGTTCGCCAGCATCACCGCCACCTTGGCGCCCTTGCCCACGCCGAGGGCGGACAGGCCGGCGGCGACGCGGTCGGCGTCGGCATCGAGTTGGCCGTAGGTGAAAGCCTGGTCGCGGAACCAGAACCAGGGCCGCTGCGGCGTGCGCCGCGCGCGCCATTCGAGCAGGCCGTGCAGGGTGCGGTCGGCAGGGTCGCGCAAATCGATCGTTTCCATCGGCCGCTCCCTCATGCCGCCACCGCGGCCGGCACCGGGCGCGCGCCCGGATCGGGCCACTGGCCGTACCAGCGCAGCACCGCCGCCGGCGGGCGCAGGCCCGACCATTCGCGGACGAACTCGGCGTAGGGCCGGGCGCGGGCTTTGCGCGCAGCACGGGCTTCGCGGCGCAGGGCCTCGGTCGCCGCCGCATCCAGACGCAGGGTGTCGGCATCGTAGGCGACGCGGTAGATGTTGCGTGCCGCCCACTCGGTCACCAGCTTGCGCCGCAGGTCGGCGAGCACCAGCGCCGGGTCGCGCTCGAGCACGTCGCCGTAGCCGGCGCCCCCCGACACCGGCACGTAGATCGTGTCGCCCTCGGCCAGCGGCTGCGGCGCGAAGCTGACGTGCTGCAGGCGGCGCGCGCCCGTCTCGGCGCTGCCCGTCTGGTACAGCGCGCCCATGTCGTGCGGCAGTTCGGCGCCGTCGGCGAGCAGCTTGCGCATGTTGCCGCCGGCGACGATCTGCACGAACACGGTCGGGGCCGCGCGCCCACCGAAGATCCCCGGCGTCGCCGGAAAACGCGTGCCGAAGCCCATGCCGCCGACCGCCAGGCCCGGCGTGCCGTGCACCATCGCGCCGAAGCCCACGCCCGAGCCGCCGCGGTACTTGCCGTGGCCGTAGGAGTTGTTGAAGAAGTTGCGGAACAGGTACAGGAAGGGGCGGTCGGCCTCGGTCGCCTCGACGTCGCCGCAGTCGCTCATGGTGGCGAAGAAGGCGCCGGCGGCATCGACGCCGTCGCCGTCGGGGCAGGCGCCGCCGCCGGTGGCGTTGATCTCGGGGGTGATGTCGGCGACCGGCTCGCCCCACTGGTTAAGCCCGCCGTAGGGGGTGACCGCGAAGCCCGAGTACCAGCAGCCGACCGCGCGCAGCGGCTCGATCGCGTAAGTCATGCGCGCACCGCACATGAACATGCCCTGGGTGAAAGCGACCTGGGTGGCAGGGGCATAGGACACCGGCAGGTCGCCGCCGGCGCTGACCAGGGTATCGTCGTCGAACTCCCACTCGATCGCGTCGAGCAGGCCGTTGTTGGCCGGCAGGTCGTGGAAGAACCAGCCGCAGAAATACACCATCGCCAGCCCGATGATGCCCTGGAAGTAGCTGTTGACCGGGCGGTCGGCGATCGCCGGCGAGGAGTCGCGCAGGATCAGCTTGATCCGGTCGCCGCGTTTTTCCACCGCGAGGTTGATCTTGAGCAGCGCGTCCTCCGGGCCGGTGGTGTCCATGAAGCGCGGCTGGCGGTAAATGCCGTCATTGAGCCGAGCGACCTTGCGCCGCGCGGCCTCGCCGGTGATCCGCAGCACCCGCCGCAGCGCGCCGACGAAGAAGTCGGCGCCCTTCTCGGCGACAATCTCCTTGACCCGGCGCTCGGCGATGCGCGACGCGGCCAGCCGCGCCTTGATGTCGAGCAGCATGGTGCGCGGGTCGCGGGTCATGTTGGCGAGCATGCCGAGGAGGTCCTCCTTGAGCACGAAGCCCTCGCCGATCTTGATCGGCGTCACCAGCAGGCCCTCGTCGTACCGTGAGCGCGCGCCGTTGACCATGCCGCCCGGCTCGGAGCCGCCGCATTCGCCGGTATGCACCGCGGCGCCGATGAAGCACACCAACTCGCCGTCGGCGAACACCGGGATCGCCAGGCCCATGTCGGCGTTATGCACGCCGCCGTAGAAGGGATCGTTGTAGAAGAAGGAATCCCCTTCCTCGAGCCCGACCGAGGGGTCGTCCTTCCAGTGCTTGACGATGTACTTGATCGGGATCTGCGACAGCACCGCGTGATGGTAGATGCCGGTGGCGCAGATCGCCAGGTCGCCCTGCGCGGTATAGATGCCGAATGCCACGTCGCCCCAGCGCATCGCGGTGGAGGCGCCCAGGCGCATGGTGGTTTCCTTGCCTTCCAGCGCGATCATGCCGGCCTTGTGTTGAAAGATCTCAAATTCGAGGTCGTCGATGCCGTGCTGGGCGGCCGCCTCACGGGCGGTCTCGGGCTCCGGGCGCAGTCGCTGCACCACTTCGAAGTCGCGCCCGTAGCGGAAATTCGCGCGTGCGTTCATGTGTCCTCCTGATTCCTGTCGGTTCGCTGCGGTGTCGGGGTGGGGGTGGCGCACGGGCGGATCAGGCCGCGCGTTCGAGCACGCCGTTCTTCCACGGGTCCATGCGGTAGTGCCAGCCCGGTTCGATCACGTAGGTGGTCTCGGGCGCCTCGATCAGCGCCGGACCGGCGATGCGGTTGCCCGGCGCGAGGCGGGTCCAGTCGTACACCGGGGTGTCGACCAGACCGGCGGCGGGATCGAAGCAGGCCGGGCGGCTGCCGCCGAGCGCTGACGACGGGTCCTCCCCGCCGTCGGCCTGGCGGGGGAAGGGGGCCCGCGGCTGGCTCACCGAGGCGGTCAGGTAGAAGCATTCGACGTTGATCCCGCCCACCGGGAACGCGGCTTCCGGCGAGTAGATCTCGGAGTAGCGGCCGGTGAAGCGTTCGCACAGCGCGCGCACGTCGTCCTCGCCCTGCAGCAGAAGGCGTGGGGCCTCGATCTTGGTCAGGTTGTACTGGCTGCCATAACGCATGTCGAGTTCGAGGCGGAAGGCGATGCGCTCCTCGGCGAAACCCTCCAGGCGCAGGTCGCGCACCGCCTGGTCACGCAGATCCCGCACCACGTGGTTGAAGGACTCGAGGTCCTCGAGCCAGGCCTGCTCGTTCCAGCGGAACAGCTTGAGCGTACGCGACACGTCCCACACCTGGCGGATCTCCATGGTCGAGGCGCCGAAGGCGCCGAACACCGAGGCCACCGCCGGTACCACCACGGTGCGCGCGCCGATGTAGGGGGCGAAGCCGCAGGCGTGAGCCGCGCCGGCGCCGCCGCAGGCGAACACCGCGAACTTGCGCGGGTCGTGGCCCTTGAGCGCGACCTCGTTGAACACTTCCTGGCCCATGCGCGCGTCGACCAGACGGCGGATGCGGTGAGCCGCCTCCAGCACGCCGATGCCCAGCGGCGCGGCGATGCGCCGTTCGATCGCATCGTGCGCGAGTTCGACATCGAGGAACATCTCGCCGCCGAGGTAGTTGTCCGGGTTCAGGTAGCCCAGCACCAGGTCTGCGTCGGTCACCGTGGGTTCGGCACCACCCTTGTCGTAGCACGCCGGGCCGGGCATCGAGCCGGCCGATTGCGGGCCGACCTCGAGCGCCTTGCCCATCAGCTCGTTGACCCAGGCGATCGAGCCGCCGCCGGCGCCGATCGACTTGACCTCGATCGCCGGAATGTTGGTGCGCCAGCGGTCGATCACCGGAATGAAGTCGTGCGCGCGCAGCTCGCCGCCGGTGATCACGCCGATGTCGAACGAGGTGCCGCCCATGTCGGTGAACACCACGTTGTCGAAGCCGCTTAGGCAGCCAAGTTCGGCCGAGCCGTACATACCGGCCACCGGCCCAGCGTTGTGGGTCAGCACCGCCTTGGTCCGCGACACCTTCTTGGTGCCGCCGGTGTTGTGCACCAGGATCAGCGGGCGCTGGTAGCCGCCGTCGCGCAGCTCGTTGCCGAGGCGGTTGAGGTTGTCGGCCATGATGCCGTGGATGTAGGCATTGACCACGCTGGTCATGGTCCGGGTGTACTCGCCGGACTTGGGCGAGATCTCGCTCGACAGCGTGACCGGCATTGCGCCGAGATAGTCCTCGGGGTATTCCTCCTCGATGATCTGCTTGATCAGACGCTCGTGTTCGGCGTTCACGAAGGACCACATCAGGCTGACGACGAAGCCCATCGCGCCGCGGTCGACGAGCTGCTGCAGCTTCTCGAGCACGTCCTCGCGCGACAGCGGGGTCACGATCCGGCCGCTGCAGTCGATCCGTTCGCGCACGCCGACGACCATTTCCGGATCGATCAGCGGCGCCGGCTTGCGGATCCGCGCGAGGTCGCGCGCCTGGTGCACCGGCACGCCGTCAGCCCAACTGCGCGAGCGGCCGATGAAGATGGTGTCCTCGAAACCGGCGGTGGTGATCAGGCCGAGCTTGGGCCCGTTGCGCTCGATCAACGCGTTAGTGCCGACCGTGGTCGAGTAGCGCAGGGCCTCGACCCGCGACAGGTAGTCGTGGCCGCCAAGGCCGCTGCGCCGGGCCAGCTCCCTGATCCCGCGCATGAAGCCCACCGACAGGTCGTAGTGGGTGGTCGGGGTCTTGTAGACCACTACCTGCCCGTCCGCGCCGATCGAGCAGAAATCGGTGAAGGTTCCACCGATGTCGATGCCGACGTTGAATCCCATGTTCATGTCTCCTGTGTTTTTTCGTTCGATCCGGGGCTGCTCAGGCAGCGCCGGTCGCGGTCTTGAGCGCATCGATGTCGCGCATCTGGCCGGGGCTGGCAAACCACAGCCCGGGGTCGCCCGGCGCGCTACCGGGCAGCGCGGCCGGCATCCCCGACAAGCCCAGGCTGCGCCACCCCGCCCGTGCCGCCGCAGCCAGGCAGCGCGCCGGGTCGGCGACCGGATCGGCAAGCAGCAGGTGGTCGATCCGCAGGTTGCGGCGCGCGCCGATCGCGATCTCCGGATCGGCGCCGGACAGGCGCAGCCCGAGGGCCACGCCGTAGTAGTCGGCAACGTTCTTCAGGGTGCCGAACAGGCGTCGTCCATCGCTTCCGGACAGCGCCGGACCGTCATCTTCGTCAACCAGCACGAGAGCGGGACGGCTGACGCACAGCCGCTCCATCAAACCGACGAGCCGGGCCTTGAGGGCATCGAGCGCAGCCCGGTCGCCACCGTCGAGCAAGGTCGCGACACCGGGCAGCAGCACCGCGAGATCGCGCTCGCCACGCTGGGTATCGGCCAGCCGCGCCAGGGTATCGGCAAGGACTGCACCGCTGCCTGCGTCACCTGCGCCGCCGAGTTCGGCCGCCAGCGCCCGGCGCACCGGGGTCAGCGTGCCGAGCACGATTGCACGCGCGCCCACCAAGCGTGCCGCACGCGGCAGGGCGTTCGCCCAACGCGTGGGATCGGTGCCGAAGGCGGATTCGTCCACGCCTTCCATATCGGCCGCGAGGCCCTCGAGAAAGGGCAGGTAGCCGTAGCCGGGCGGCCGCTCGCCGCCGGTCAGGGTTGCGAACCAAGTCATCGTCCGCCCCCTCAGGCCACACCGTGGCGCGCCTTCAGCGCGGCGATGTCGAGCTCGATGTCGTGGGTCAGCGGATGACCGGGCGGCAGGTACTCGTTCTCGATCAGGGTGCCGCAGTCGGGGCAGTAGAACTCGACCAGGCGGCAATAGTCGGGGTCGGGGGCGAATGAGAAGGCCTCGCCCGCGGTCATCGGCGGATGGGCCTCTTCGATCGGCACTTCGGCCACCAGGCAGCCGTGCTTGTAGTCGGCCGTCGCCGGCCCCAGCCCATGGCCGCAGCGGTTGCATTGCCATTGCTCGGTATCGAGCTCGATGTCGAGGGACTCGGTGATGCGAACTTTCATGATAGGCGGCTCCGCTCGATCAGGGCGTTGTCGTACTGGTCCACCCGCAGCGTCCAGCCGGCGGGAATCATCATCGTGGTCTGGCCCGACTCGACGATGGCAGGCCCCGCCAGCGCATGCCCGTGGCCGAGCAGGGAACGGTCGTACACCGGCAGCATGCGCTTACCCTCGCGCGCGCCAAGATAGACACTGCGTTGTGCTCGCAGCGCACCCTCGACCGCATGCCCGGCCACGGCCACCGGGCGCTGGCGGTAGTGCGCGACGGGCGAGCTGGCGAACAGGCCGAGGGTGGCAAGCCGTACCGCGCCGCCGTCGGCGATGCCGAGCAAGGCACGCGCTCGGGCGCCAAGCTTCGCCACCGATGCGGGATCGGCGAAGGCATCGACCGAGGCCGTCAGGCGCGCCTCGCGTCCATGTTCGTTGTGGACGATCAGCTCGAGCTGCCACGCCACCCCGTCGGCGGCGAAACCTTCGCCGCGCATGTCGGCGCCGCCGCGCCGCTGCAGCGCGGCGATGGTGTCGCACACGCCGGCGTAGTCGTGCTCCGGCTCAAGCGCGAGATCGAGGCGGTGGTAATACAGGTGGCCGACATCCATCAACGACGACGAATAGGCGGAGAACACCGCAGAAAACGGGGTGACGACCAGTCGATCGATACCCGCGGCCTCGGCGATCGGGCAACTGTGCAGCGGCCCGGCGCCACCGTAGATGACCATCAAGGGATCGGGATGCGGCCCGATCTGGTCGCGGATGCGCGCCAGTTCGCGGCCGACATCGGCTTCCACGGCAGACTTGATGCGCCACGCGGCTTCTTCCACCGACACCCCGAGCGGCTCGGCGACATGTTCGGCAATGGCAGTGCGGGCCTTGTCGGTGTCGAGCCGGCGCGTGCCACCGAGAAAATAATCGGGATCGAGCCAGCCGAGCACGAGATTGGCGTCGGTTACCGTCGGCAGCTTGCCGCCGAGGCCGAAACACACCGGGCCGGGCAGCGCGCCGGCCGACTGCGGACCGACGCGCAGGGTGCCGTCGGCAACCGACGCGATCGAGCCACCGCCGGCACCCAGCGCGCGGATCTCTAGCATCGGCAGGTTGCAGTCGAAGCCCTCGACATCGGGGCGCAGCGCGTAACCGGGCTCGCCGTCGCGCACGCAGCCGATGTCGAACGAGGTGCCGCCCATGTCGCCGGAGAACACGCAGGCCGCGCCGTACAGCGCACCGATCTCGCGCGCGCCGAGCAGGCCGGCTGCCGGGCCCGAGTTGTAGGTGTTGATCGCCCGGGTCTTGGCCACCCGCGCCACCGCGCCATTGTTGTGGCCAATCAGCAGCTGGCCGCGGTAGTCCTGGCGGCGCAGGTCCTCGCCAGCCTTGTACAGCAGGCGGGTGAGCTTCCCATGGATGTAGGCGTTGAGCACCGCGGTGTTGATGCGCTCGCGGTAGCCGCTGCGCTGGACGATGTCGGCGCTGAGGAAAACCGGTACCGAGCCGAGGTAGTCGCGCGGGTATTCGCGCTTGATCGCCTCGCGGATCGCGCGCTCGTTGGCTGGATTGACATCGGCATTGTCGAGCGCGACCACCAGGCAACGCGCGCCGCGGTCGATCAGCGCCTGGGCGCGCTCCAGCACCCCGAGCAGTTGCGGCGCGTGGCGCACGTGACCGCCGCCGTCGACCACCTCCTCCACCCCGGCAACCATGTCGGGCGCGACCAAAGGTGTCTTGCCGTCAGCATCGACCGAGGGTGCCAGCGCCTCGTGACCCGCCGTGACGATCAGGCCAATCTTGGCGCCGTCGCGCTGGATGATGGAGTTGGTGCCGATGGTGTTCGAGAAACGGATGATCTCC
Source organism: Azoarcus sp. (assembly GCA_030656215.1). Classification (GTDB taxonomy): domain Bacteria; phylum Pseudomonadota; class Gammaproteobacteria; order Burkholderiales; family Rhodocyclaceae; genus Parazoarcus. The sequence goes on along the minus strand of JAUSOD010000073.1, from coordinate 45,358 downwards.
GTCTCGAACAAGAAATCGCGCAAGGGCAGGTCGAACGCGCGCGCCGCCTCCTTGATGCACTCCATGAAGCACAGCGTGAGGTCGTGCGGGGTGGTCGGTGTCTTCACCGTGCGGAAGGCGTCGCCATGCGTGACGAAGCCATCGGTGAAGGTCCCGCCGGTGTCGATATCGACGGTAAAGCCCATTTATATGTCTCCTCCGTTGTCGTGAGTCTGTTGTTGGCTAGGGGGTAGCGCCGGAACGCGGCTCAGTTCCGTCCCGGCGGCGTGCCGATCACTCCGTACAGCACGAAGGTCACGATCTCCTCGTAGACCTCCTCAGGTGCCAGCGGGCCGTCGGGCCGGTACCAGCGCAGGTACCAGTTGACGACGCCGAGCACGTTGAAAGCGAGGATCTTGGTCTGCGCGCTCTTGACCAGACCCTCGGCCTGCATTTCCTCCAGGATGCCGACGTACACGTCGAGCACCCGCTTCTGGATCGCCTTGCTCGCCTGGTCGCCGGCAGCCGACATGCGGTCGTAGTCGATCAGGAAGATCTTCGATTCCTTCTGGTAGTGCGCCGACGCCGCCAGGTGTGCGCGCAGTACCCGGCGAAAGCGCTCCAGCGCATGGCCGCCGCCGGCGAGCGCGGCTTCCAGCCGCGCCGGCAGACCCTTGACCGAGTAGTCGAGGATGGCCGACCACAGGCCCTCCTTGTTGCCAAAATAGTGGTAGATCACCGACACGCTGACCCCGAGGGTCTTGGCGATGTCGCGGATCGAGGTGCCCTTGAAGCCGCGCGCGGCGAACAGGTCCACCGCGGTCTGAAGCAGCTCCTCGCGCAGCCCGCCGCGCTCCCGCTCGGTGGCCTCGGGCGCGCTGTCCGGCCCGGCTTGGTTGATGTTGGTGTCCAGCATGCGGTGTTGTCCTCGATGAATGGTTTGCGTTGTTATCGATCGTTCGTTCGATAGCCCGATGTATTTTTTAGCACACTCCGTCCGCCTTGCCGACTGCTAAAAAATTCGAACTTCGATCATTGCTTTGCCCCTACATCTATCGAACGATCGTTCTGGACTGCATTGTTGTCGCGCCGAACTGGCCTGTCAAGCCGGTTTCTTCATTATTTGCAGCAATTTTTCACCTTTTACGATGGTGCGGAGCAGCAACAGGCGGGTGATTGACGGCCGACTCTATCCTTGGTTATTGTGGATGTATCGAACGATCGTTCTTATCGATCTTCGTACCGGCCAATCTCGGCCGCCGCCATTCGCCACGACAACACAGGAGACAACACATGGGTCGCGTACAACACAAGATCGCGCTGGTCACCGGAGCCGCCAACGGCCTCGGCCGCGCCACCGCCACGCTGCTCGCGCGCGAGGGCGCGCAGGTTCTGCTGACCGACATCGACGACGCCAACGGCGAGGCCGCCGCCGCCCGCATCCGCGCCGACGGCGGTCGCGCGCGCTACCTGCACCACGATGCCTCGAAGGCGGAAGACTGGGAAGCGGTGTTCGACGCTCTGCGTCATGCCCACGGCCGCCTCGACATCCTGGTCAACAACGCCGGGGGTGGCACCTACAACGACATCGAGACGGTCAGCCTCGCCGAATGGCGGCGGATCATGAGCATCAACCTCGACGCCACCTTCATCGGCACCCAGGCGGCGATCCGCTGGATGAAGGACACCGGCGGCGGCAGCATCGTCAACGTCAGTTCGGTGGCGGCCTTCGTCGGTTCGCCGAACCTGGCCGCCTACTGCGCGGCCAAGGCCGGCATCAACCTGCTGTCGAAGTCGGCCGGCGTCTATTGCGGCCAGAAGGGCTACGGCATCCGGGTCAATGCGGTACATCCCGGCCTGGTCGAAACCAAGGCGGGGGTGGAGATGGCGCGCCTGGCCACCGGTGCCGAAAGCGACGAGCAGGCGATCGCGATGTTCACCGCCCTGCACCCGATCGGCCGCATCGGCCAGCCGGAGGACATCGCCCAGGGCATCCTCTACCTGGCGAGCGACGAATCGAGCTTCGTCACCGCCTCGAACCTAGTCATCGACGGCGGGTTCATCTCAATCTGAAGCGACCCACAAACCTCTGGAATCGCGCGGCGGCTTGCCCGCAAAGGCCGAAGCCGCCGCAGTGCTCGTGACACACCCACGACTCAGGGAATCACGTAGAACAGCACCGCAAAGTAGTGCAGTGCGCTGCCCAGCAACACGAAGCCATGCCAGATCGCATGGTTGTAGGGCAGGCTCTTCCAATTGTAGAACGGCACCCCGGCGGTATAGGCCACCCCGCCGGCAGCCAGCAACATCAGGCCGCCGGGCTCCACATGTTGCAGCATCGGCTGCACCGCCACCACGATTGCCCACCCCATGGCAATATAGAGCCCGACCACCAGCCCGTGCAGTCTCCCCTTGAGCAGCAGGCGCGCCACAATGCCCAGCAGCGCCAGGCTCCAGATCACCGCAAACAGCGACCAGCCCCACGGGCCGCGCAGGTTCACCAGCATGAAGGGCGTGTACGTGCCGGCAATGAGCAGGAAGATCGACGAATGGTCGAGCGCCCGCAGCATCGGCTTGAGGCGCGCAGTACTGATGCTGTGGTACAGGGTGGAGGCGGCGTAGGCGAGGATCAGCGTAGCGCCGAAGATGCTGCACGCCACCACATGCCAGACATCACCCTTGAGCGCTGCAAACGCGGTCATCACTGCCAGCCCGGCGATGGCGAGCACGATGCCGACGCCGTGGGTGATGCCGTTGGCGAGTTCTTCGCCGACGCTGTATTGGGGCAGACTGAAATGCGTGGGCGCGGCGGACTCCGGCAGCGCCGCGCCTGGCTGACGATCGGGTGGCTGTGCGCAGACCACTACGGCGCACGCACCAGGAAGGGAAGATTGGCCGTGGCCGCCTTGCCGCTGGCGCCGCGCACGGTGATGAACAGGCGGTAGGCACCGGGCTGTTTCGGGGCGTGGAAGCGGACATGTCCGGCATCGGCCGCGAGCAGTGGCACATCGACTCGCCTGGGCGCCGCCTCGTTGTCGCCGCCGAGGCGCAGATCCGTGGCTTCGGCGAGCACCTTCCATTCGGTACGCAGCGGGCCCTTGTCGGCGCTGCGGGCATCGACCCCGGCCGACACCACTTCGCCGGGAGCGAACACGTCGGCCGCGATGCCGATGCCGAGGATGGTGGGCGCGCGTGCCGTTGGCGGACGGCCCCAGGCTTCGGCGAGGGCGTCGGTCATTTCGGTGAGGCTGCCGTCGGCCAGCAGCAGGCCGTGCCAGGTTTCGGTCTGCTCCTGCTTGGCCCCCCACAGGAAGGAGAACACGCCACGCACCTGCGGTTCGGCGCGCAGTGCGGCAAGCGCATCGCGGTAGAAGACGGCTTTCTCGCGACTGGTGAGTTCGACCGGCGCCCCCCACGGTTTGCGTCCGGCCTGCCACTGGCCCAAGGGACCGAGCTCAGAGACGACAACCGGCTTGCTGATGCCGGCACTGCGCAGGCGCTGCGCCAGGTCGAACACCGCCCCGGCATAGAGGTTGATGCCGAGCAGATCGACATGGGCACAACAGTTGGCGAGCAGGCGCAGGCGGTCGAGGCTGGTGTCGGCCACCACCATCATGGTCGGGCGGCCGGGGTCGAGCGCCTTGACCATTGCCGCCACGCGGTCGATCTCGCGCCATGCGGGCAGCGGATCGGCCTCGCCGGTCTCGACCTCATTGCCCACGCCCCAGGCGAGTAGCGCGGGATGCTTGCGGTAGCGGGTTACAAACTGGCGGATCGCATCGTCCTGCGCCTTGCGGGCAAGGTCGTCGTCCAGCCGGACGCCATGGCGTGGATGTGCCACCCACAGCCCCATCACCACCTTGAGCCCGAGCCGCTGCGCGTCGTCGAGCACCCAGACGTCGGATTCGCGATACACCCGGATCACCTTCGCCCCAGCCTTGGCCAGTTGCTCAAGCGCGGCACGATCACCCTCGAAAGCGGCGCCCTGCCACTGGGGAGTGGGGGCTTCAGCGCTCACCGGCGCGGCAAAGGCAAGCGACAGGAGCACGGCCAACCCCGCTCCAAGACGGCGAAACGACGGAAAGCGCGCGGGCTGCAGCGGGAAATTGCGGGTGGACGACATGGGCAAGGTGCTCGAGTGGATGCCGCAGTCGGACCGCGAGCCCGCAACAACGTTCGCACATCGGCCCTTTCGCTCGGGAACCGGACAAGGTCCGTCACGGGCGCCTCCAATGCGCCGCTTCACTCACCCCGTTCGCCAGGGGCCGGAATTTCTGCCGGCAAGGCAGGTCCATGCTTGAGTTCAACGCGCAGTTTGTGGAGCAGCGCGTGTAACAACAGTTCGTGGAACAGCGGCCGGTTTATTCGGGCGAGGGCTCGCCACCGCACCGCGGCATGCGACGCGGGGCATACTCAAGCCTTGACGGCCATCTCTCAACCAAGAAAGGTATTCCATGGCAATTGGCTGGCTTTCCCTTCTCAAGACGGTTCCGTGGGCACAGGTCATCTCGACGGCGCCGCTGGTGGCCGACGGGGCCCGGAAACTCTGGAACGGCGTGGCGAAGAAAACGGCTGCCGCACCCAGCGCAGCATCGGTGGAACCCGATTCACCTGTGGCGCAAGGGTCGGAAGCCGAGACCCTGACACGGGTCCGGACTCAGCTTGTCGCGGTCGAGGCGAGGGTGGCCGATCTTCACGAGCAGATGCTCGCGTCGTCAGCGCTGATCAAGGCACTCGCCGATCAGAATGCCGAGCTGATCAAACGGGTCGAGACCAATCGTATCCGGCTTCTGTGGCTGACAGTCATCATCGTGGCCGTGCTCGCCGTGATTGGTCTCGCCCGGGTGTTTACTTGAGTACGGCCAGCGCAGCCGCGTAGTCGGGCTCGTCCTTGATTTCGGGTACGAGTTGGGCGTGGATCACCTTGTTATCGACGTCGAGCACCACAACCGCACGCGCGGTGACGCCGGCGAGCGGGCCCGAGGTAATCGCCACACCGTAATCACGGGCAAAACCGGGATTGCGGAAGGTGGACAGGGTCTGCACGTTTTCCAGGCCTTCGGTCACGCAGAAGCGCTTGGCGGCGAAGGGCAGGTCGGCCGACACGGCCAGCACCACGGTGTTGGTCAGGCTGCTTGCCTCGGTATTGAACTTGCGCGTCGAGGTGGCGCAGGTCGGGGTGTCGAGGCTGGGCACGATGTTGAGCACCTTGCGCTTGCCGGCGAAGGCGTCGAGGCCGATATCGTTAAGATCGGCCGCGGTGAGGGTGAAAGCGGGTGCGGCAGCGCCGACCTGCGGAAAATTGCCGGCAACGTCGATCGGGTTGCCACCCAGGCTTACTGTGGTCATAAGGAACTCCTCTGTCAGGAAAACGCTGCCGGGCTCTGAAGGTGGCACCGGTCAGCGGGTGTAATAGCCTACACCAACGAGCTTGCCGTCGACCGCACGGAAGTAGGTGTGTTTGCTTTCGACCTTGGAGGTGGTGGGATTGCGCCAGGCGTAATCGAGTTCGCCTGCACCTTTCTTGCGCGCGACGTTGATCATGTCGGTGATGATCGCCTTGCCCTTGGGGTCGCGCAGTTCATGGCCGTTGCGTCCGACCAGGGCAGGGGCCGCACCGTGAGCGAGGAAGCGCCCGTCGCTCATGTCGACCACGAAAACATAGAGATCGTCCTGGGTGAAGCGGCCACCCACTTTCTGGAAGTCGGTCAGCGCGGTCGTGGCCTCGGCTGCGAGCGCGGCAACCGCCTGATCGAGCATGTCCATTGCCTGCCTGGCAGAGGCTCGCGGCGCATAAAAACCCACGGCAACGATGATCTCGCCGACCCGGCGGAACAGCGTCACCTTGGGTTCCTCACGATTCTCCACCGGATTGAGCCAGCGGTATTCCACCCGACCATTCCCCTTGGACGCAGCCTGATCGAGCATTTCGCGGAAGAAGGGCTTGCCGGTCGCATCACGGTGATCAGCCACGTTCTGTCCGATCAGCGCCGCCGATGATCCACCGCTGGCCAGAAAGCGACCATCGCTGGCGATCGCATAGACGTAGAGGTCACGATCGACGAAGCCGCCCTGGCGGCTGAAATCGGCCAGCGCCGCTTCCCCCTTGAGCTCGACGTTCCTGACTGCACGATCGAGCAGGGTACTCGCACGCGTCTCGTCCCAGCGCTCGGACAAGCGCACGGTTTCGGCGCTCTGGGCGAAGGTGGGCGTCGATGCGGCACTCCCAAGGGCGAGCAGCAGTGCAAGGCCGAGGGCGCTGCGGACGGGGAAGCTCATGGTGTTTCTCCTGACTTATTGAACAACTGTACGATAAGATAGAAAAGTTCGAGACAAATGTCGAGTGTCATCGCAGGCAGGCAGCCCGCAATGCGAATGCAAGGAAACTTTCATGCTGCGCACGGGCTGCTAGCATGAAGTTATCGTCCCACTCTCAGGACCTTCCATGAACCACGAATCTGTCGCCACGGCCTATCAGCGATATGCACCGGTCTACGATCTGTTGTTCGGTGGCCTATTTGAACCCGGCCGCCGCCGGCTGATCCAGGCGCTGGACTGTCGGGCGGGCGAGTCGGTGCTCGAAGTGGGCGTCGGCACCGGTCTGTCACTTCGCCACTACCCGCCCCACACAAGGGTAACCGGCATCGACCTGTCGCCCCACATGCTGGAGCGAGCCCGCGCCCGGGTGCGCAGGCACGGACTCGACAATGTCGACCTGCTGGCGATGGACGCGCAATCGCTGTCTTTTCCGGATGCCAGTTTCGACAAGGTGGCGGCGCTCTATGTCGCCTCGGTGGTACCCGACCCGGCAGCGATGATGCGCGAATTACGGCGGGTATGCCGCCCGGGCGGCCAGGTACTGGTGGTGAATCACTTTTCCCGCGGCGCCGGCTGGCCTCATGCACTGGAGCGGCGCCTGGCGCCGTTCGCGCCCTCACTCGGCTTTCGTCCGCTGTTCCCGCTCGATCCCTTCGTGGCTGAAGCGGGCATGGAACTGGCCGGCACCCTCCCGGTGAACCTGTTCGGCTACTGGACGCTGGTGCGTTTCATCAATTCGGAAAGCGCCGCAGCAGCTGCCTGAAGCCACGTAAGGATATCCGGCCCCGTCGGTCAGGTACTGCTCTCTGGATAAAAGCCTTTCGAATCGTCGAGATGTGCGGACCATCAGCACAGGCCCCACAGTCCAACGCCGTGCCGCCAGGGCTGACGGCACGCGCATTCAGCGCATTGCGCGCAGTTTGGCAATTCGCTCCTGGGTGGCGGGATGGGTCGAGAACAGACCGCGCAGGCCACCGCCGGAGAGCGGATTCACGATCATCATCTGTGCGGTTTCCGGGTGCGCCTCGGCGGTTTCCATCGGAATCCCCTTGGAGTAAGCCTCCATCTTGGCCAGCGCATTCGCGAGCGCTTCCGGATCGCCGGAAATCTCGGCCCCGCCGCGGTCGGCACCGAACTCGCGGGTACGGCTGATCGCCATCTGGATCAGCATGCCGGCGATCGGCGCCATGATCATGATGATGATAGCCACCACCGGGTTGGGCCGGTTCTCGCCATCTCGCCCGCCGAAGAACATGCCGAACTGGGCAAGCGACGAGATCGCGCCGGCAACGGTGGCCGAAATGGTCGAGATCAGGATGTCGCGGTTCTTGACGTGGGCCAGCTCATGCGCCATCACCCCGCGCAATTCGCGCTCGGAGAGCAGACGCATGATGCCGGAGGTTGCGGCGACGGCGGCGTTGTCCGGGTTGCGGCCGGTGGCAAAGGCGTTGGGTTGGGCCTCGTCGATGACATAGACCTTGGGCATGGGCAGGTTCGCGCGCTGCGCGAGTTCGCGCACCATGTTGTAAAGGTAGGGCGAGCTGCTCGCATCGACCTGACGGGCCTTGTACATCTTGAGCACCATCTTGTCGGAGAACCAGTAGGCCCACAGGTTCATACCGCCACCGAGCAGCAGCGCAATCAGCATGCCCTGCTGTCCACCGATGGCACCACCGACGACGCCGAACAGGGCGACGATACCGGCCATCAGGATGGAGGTCTTCAACCAGTTTCCAAACATTGCTCGTTTCCTTCAAATCGTTGAGGTTGTGCAATAGATCGGGGCGATTTCCGCCAGATCAAGCATCTGCCGCGCCCGGCAGCGCAAATCGCTCACCGTCATTGACTGCAAAACCGCGGAGGAATTCCCCGGCAGCCATGCGCCGGCTACCGGGGCGCTGCAATTCGGTGAAACACAGCGCGCCCTCACCGCAAGCGACCACCACGCCGGCCTCGTCAGCTTGAAGCACGGTGCCGGGAACACCCCTCCCTGCCACGCAATGAGCCATCCACAACTTGACCGGCATATCGCGCAGCTGCCCGACCGCGCCTGGAAACGGATTGAAGGCACGCACCGCGCGTTCGATCTCCAGCGCCGGGCGCCGCCAGTCGATATCGGCATCCGTACGCGCGATCTTGCTCGCATAGGTGACGCCTTCCTGCGCCTGGACCTCGGGCTGCAAACGCCCTTGCGGCAACAGCTGCAAGGCCTCGACGATGCTCCGGGCGCCAAGCGCTGCGAGCTTGTCGTGCAGGGTGCCGGTGGTATCGGTCGCGGCGATCGGCACGCGGTGGCGCAGCAGCATCGGTCCGGTGTCGAGCCCTGCATCCATCTGCATGATGGTGATGCCGGTTTCCGCATCGCCGGCTTCGATGGCGCGGTGGATGGGGGCCGCACCACGCCAGCGAGGCAACAGCGAGGCGTGGATGTTGAGGCAGCCCAGGCGCGGCAGCTCAAGCACCGCGGGCGGCAGGATCAGACCGTAGGCCGCCACCACCAGCACGTCGGGGGTACATGCAGCAAGCCGGGCGCGCTGCGCCTCGGTGCGCAGCCGCTCGGGCTGATCGACCTCGATGCCGCGCGCAAGCGCGACCTGCTTGACCGCGCTCGGGCTCAGCTTCATGCCACGTCCAGCGGGACGATCGGGCTGGGTCAGCACCAGCGGCACCTCGAAACCCGCATCGAGGATGGCTTCGAGTGCGCGGGCGGCAAAATCCGGCGTGCCCGCGAAGGCCACGCGCAAGGGAGCGCTCATAGACTTTTTTCCTGTTGATCCTGCCCGGGTGGTCGAGCAGGGATGATCGCGGGTCAGGCCGTGATCCGCGCCTTCTTTGCCAGCCGGCTCTTGATCCGGGTGAGCTTGAGTTGCGACAGATACTCGACGAACACTTTGCCGTCGAGATGATCCAGCTCGTGCTGGATGCACACCGCGAGCAACCCTTCGGCCTCTAGCTCGAATGGCTCGCCCTGCTGGTTCAGCGCCTTCACCTTCACGCGCTCGGCGCGGGTCACCTTCTCGTAAATACCGGGCACGGAAAGACACCCCTCTTCACACACCTGCTCGCCGGAGCGTTCAAGGATTTCGGCGTTGATGAGCGCCAGCAGGCCGCTGTTGTCTTCACTGATGTCGATCACGACCACCCTCTTGTGCACATCTACCTGGGTCGCAGCCAGACCGATGCCGGGTGCCTCGTACATGGTTTCAGCCATGTCCTTGATCAACTGACGAATGGAATCATCGACCACGGTCACCGGAGCAGCCCGGGTATGCAGACGGGGATCGGGGAAACGGAGTATTGGTAGTAGAGCCATAAATGCTTGCCGCGTTAAGCCTTTAAGTGCAGAATTTCAAGCGTTTTGACAGGCATGACCATGTGCTGCGCTTGACGCCGGAATCGCTTCATACTTCGACGCTCGCGTGCCAGTAGCGTTCCTGGTCGGCCAACACCGACCCGCATCAACCGGAAGCGAGCAATGATACGAATTATATTCCCTCTCATCGTCAGCATTGCGACCCTTGTCAGCGGCGTGGCTGCGGCCCAGGGCGTTTCCGTCGCCGATGACGCGCCCGACTCCTACACCGTGGTCAAAGGCGACACCCTGTGGGGTATTTCCGGCCGTTTCCTCAGGCAACCCTGGCGCTGGCCGGAAGTCTGGCGCCTCAACCGCGACGAAATCCGCAACCCGCACCTGATCTATCCGGGCCAGATCATCCATCTCGACCGCAGTGGTCCGTGGCTGAGCATCGGCAGACGGGTTGGCACCGACAAACTCTTTCCGCAGGTCTATGAGGAGGCACTGGGCAGCGCGATTCCGAGTATTCCGCTGAACGTGATCGAGCCCTTCCTGACCCGCCCGCTGGTGGTGGACGAAGCTGGCCTCGAAGGCGCCGCAACCATCATCGCGACCGAAACCAGCCGGGTGTATGTGGGCGCGGGCGACACCGTCTTCGCCAAGAACGTGCGCGACGACGTCGACGTCTGGCAGATTTTCCGTCCGGTCAAGCCAATGGTGGACCCGGCTAGCGGCGAAACCATCGCCTATGAGGCAGCCTATCTGGGCGCCGCGCGCGTATCCGAACGCTCCGACCCGGTTACGCTCGAGATTGTCGACGCGGTGGAAGAAATCGGCGCTGGTGACCTGATGTTGCCGAGCGTAACGCCTAACGTGTTCTCGTATGTCCCGCATGCACCGGAAAACGCAGTCGACGGCCGTCTGATGTCGATTTACCGCGGTGTGGCCGAGACTGGACGCCTGAATGTGGTCGCACTCAATATCGGCGAGCGCGACGGACTCGAACGCGGCCATGTGCTGGCGCTGTACCGTAACCGCGGCATCGCGGAATACAAGGGCGACGAGGGCAAGGAAAGCTTCCAGTTGCCCGAAAAGCGTTACGGACTGGTGTTCGTGTTCCGGACCTTCGAGCGCGTTGCCTATGCGCTGGTGATGGACTCCGACGGCCCGGTGACGATCAACGACGCTGTTCGCAAGCCCTGAGCACGCAACACCGACCCACAGGCGACCACGAGCTCGCCGCCTGGTTGCGACTGGCGCTCAGCCCGGGATTGGGGCCTGAACGCCAACGCCGGCTGCTCGCGGCATTCGGTCTGCCCTCGAGCATCTTTGCGCACGAACGCAGTGCCCTCTCGGCAGTCATCGGCAGCGAAGGCGCCGACATTGCGCTCGGCGCGCCAGATGCGGCCGCCATTGAAACCGCCCTGGCGTGGTGCGCCGAACCCGGCAATCACATTCTCACACTGGCCGACAGCGACTATCCGCAGTCGCTGCTCGACACCGCGGATCCTCCCATCGTGCTTTATGTGAAGGGAGCTCGGGCGCTGCTCAACCGTCCGGCGCTGGCCATGGTGGGTGCGCGCTCCGCCACCGCCCAGGGCGAACTCAACGCAGAGGCGTTTGCCCGCAGCCTGAGCGAGGCCGGCCTCACCATCGTCAGCGGGCTGGCGCTCGGGATCGACGCAGCAGCCCACCGCGGCGCACTGTCCGGCGGCGAAGGCAGCACCATTGCGGTGATCGGCACCGGCGCAGACCGCATCTACCCGGCGCGCAATGCCGCGCTGGCGCGTGAAATCGCAAGCCACGGCGCCATCATCAGCGAGTTCGCACTCGGCACCCCACCGCTGCGGCATAATTTTCCGCGCCGCAATCGCCTGATCGCAGGGCTCAGCCATGGCGTGCTGGTGGTGGAAGCGGCGCTCGGCAGCGGATCATTGATCACCGCCCGACTCGCCACCGAAACCGGCCGCGAGGTCTTCGCTATCCCGGGCTCGATCCACTCGCCGCTGGCGCGCGGCTGCCACCGGCTGATCCGCGAGGGGGCAAAGCTGGTTGAAACCGCCGAAGACGTGCTCGAGGAACTACGCGCACAGGTCACGACGCTGCCCGATGCACCCTGCAGACCGCGCCGAACCCGCCCGGCTGCCAGCACCACGACACAGGTGCAACCCGAACTGCCGCTCACCCCGGAAGCCAGCTGCATTTTCGACGCCCTGGGCGACGAGTCGGTCGATATCGACACCCTCGGGCTGCGCTGCGGCTTGACGGTCGATGCGCTCTACGCCATCCTGCTGCCCATGGAACTGGAAGGTCAGATCGTCCGCGTCGCGGGCAGCCGGTTCCAGCGCCTCCGCAAGCCGGGAGCGCTCGTTCGGAACCCGTAGCTCGGGTTTCCGGGATTCGCGAGTGCCGTGTTGGACGGCTTTTTGAACCGTCATGGTTTTTCCGGGAGGTCATCGTGTTCGACATTCTTGTTTACCTCTTCGAAAGCTACATTCATGCCGATGCCTGCCCCGCAAGCGATCAGCTCGCACGCAAGCTGTCGGCTGCCGGTTTCGAGGACGAGGAAATCAACGAAGCCCTCGACTGGCTCGCGGGCCTGAGACGGGTAACCGAAACCTCACTGCCATGCATTTCGCCCACGGCCGGCTCCATTCGCATCTATGCTGATGAAGAACTGGCTCACCTGAGCCAGGAATGCCGCGGTTTCATCGCTTTTCTCGAAGCGGCAAACGTGCTCGATGCCGCTCAGCGCGAGTTGATCGTGGAACGGGCGATGGCGCTGGGCGACTTCAACATCACCCTGAACCGCCTCAAGGTCATCGTACTGATGGTCCTGTGGCAGCAAGAGCAAGCGGTGGATGGATTGATCATTGACGAGCTGCTGACCGGGGACGATGAAGACTGGCAACCGGTGCTCCACTGAGCACGGGCTGAGCACGCCTCGCTTGCAAGGCAGCCGGCGGCCTCTTTATCATCCGCCGCTTGACAACCCGCTTAACAACTTATTGGACGGAAACCCCACAAGGGGTTCCGCATCGGCCACGCCGGCATGAGCAAGCAACTAATCATCGCGGAAAAGCCATCCGTTGCGCAGGACATCGCCCGTGCGCTGGGCGGCTTCACCAAGGAGAAGGATTACTTCGAATCCGACGACTACGTCCTGTCGTCGGCCGTCGGCCACCTTCTCGAGCTTGTCATCCCGGAGGAGTACGAAGTCAAGCGCGGCAAATGGACGTTCGCCCACCTGCCGGTGATTCCGCCGCACTTCGCGCTCAAGCCGATCGAGAAAACCGAAGACCGCCTCAAACTGCTGACCCGCCTGATCAAACGCAAGGATGTTACTGGCCTCGTAAACGCCTGCGACGCGGGACGCGAGGGTGAGCTGATCTTCAACTTCATCGCCCAGCATTCGGGCACCACCAAACCGATGCAACGGCTGTGGCTGCAGTCGATGACCGCGACCGCGATCCGCGACGGCTTCGCCCATCTGCGCACGGCACGCGACGTCGAGGGCCTGCGCAATGCCGCAGTGTGCCGCGCCGAAAGCGACTGGCTGATCGGCATCAACGGCACGCGGGCGATGACCGCGTTCAATTCCAAAACCGGCGGTTTCCACCTCACCACCGTCGGCCGTGTGCAGACCCCGACGCTCGCGATCGTGGTCGAGCGCGAAGACCGCATCCGCAAGTTCAAGTCACGCGACTACTGGGAACTGGAAGCGCGTTTCGGTTGCAAGGCGGGCGAGTACACCGGTCGCTGGCTGGACGAGAAATTCAAGAAGCCCGAAGGTGACGAGCACGCCAACGCCCACCGCCTGTGGAATGCGGCAGCGGCCGAGGCCATCCGTGCCAAATGCGAAGGCCAGCCGGGCACGGTCACCGAAGAGGCCAAACCGTCCTCGCAGCTTTCGCCGCTTCTGTTCGACCTCACCAGCCTGCAGCGCGAAGCCAACGGCCGCTTCGGCTTTTCGGCGCGGGTCACCTTGCAGATCGCCCAGGCGCTGTACGAGAAACACAAGGTCCTGACCTATCCGCGAACCGATGCGCGCGCGTTGCCGGAAGACTACATCAGCACGGTCAACGACGTGATGCGCGGCCTGCCGGACGAGTACGCCCCGTTCGCCAACGAGATCACCAAACAGGGCTGGATCCGGCCCAACAAGCGCATCTTCAACAATGCCAAGATCTCCGACCACTTCGCCATCATCCCCACCGGATCGCTGCCGAAGACCCTGTCGGAGGCCGAACAGAAGATATACGACCTGGTCACCCGGCGCTTCCTCGCGGTGTTCTACCCGGCCGCCGAATACCAGATCACCACCCGCATGACCCGGGTCGCAGGCGAAGTATTCAAGACCGAGGGCAAGGTGCTGGTCAACGCAGGCTGGCTTGCCGTCTATGGCAAGGAAGCCGCGAACGACGAGAAGGACACCAAGGAAGGTAGCGCTCCACAACTGGTGGCAGTACAGGCAAACGAAACCGTGTCCACCAATGACATCCTGGTCAAGGCGCTGCAGACCAAGCCGCCGGCACGCTTCAACGAAGCCACGCTGCTGTCCGCGATGGAAGGCGCGGGCAAGATGGTGGACGACGAGGAAATGCGCGCCGCCATGGCCGACCGCGGCCTCGGTACGCCAGCTACCCGGGCGCAGATCATCGAAGGCCTGATCGCCGAACAGTACATCCACCGCGACGGCCGCGAGCTGATCCCGAGCGCCAAGGCCTTCTCGCTGATCACCCTGCTCAAGGGCTTGGGCGTCAACGCGCTGACTTCGCCCGAACTGACCGGTGGCTGGGAGCACAAGCTGTCGCTGATGGAGCGCGGAGAGCTGTCACGCGAAGCCTTCATGCACGAGATCGCCGAGATGGCGCGCGAAGTGGTCGAGCGCGCCAAAAGCTTCGACTCCGACACCGTCCCCGGCGAGTTCGCCACCCTGGCCGTCCCGTGCCCGAAATGCGGCGGTCTGGTGAAGGAGAACTACAAGAAGTTCGCATGCCAGGCCTGCGACTGGAGCATGTGGAAGATCGTGGCCGGGCGCCAGTTCGAGATCCCCGAGATCGAGACCCTGCTGCGCGAGGGCAAGGTCGGCCCGCTGCTCGGCTTCCGCAACAAGATGGGCCGCCTGTTCAATGCCGACATCGTGTTCAACGAGGACAAGCAGCCCACGTTCGACTTCGGTCAGCCCAAGGAAGGCGAAGAGGCCGAGGCGGTCGATTTCTCCGCCCAGGAAGCGATCGGCAGCTGCCCCAAGTGCCAGTCGCGGGTGTTCGAGCACGGCATGGCCTATGTCTGTGAAAAATCGGTGGGCCCGGACAAGAGCTGCGACTTCCGCTCGGGCAAGATCATCCTGCAGCAGCCGATCGAACGCGAACAGATGCTCAAGCTGCTGACCGAGGGCAAGACCGAACTGCTCAAGGGCTTCGTCTCGGCCCGCACCCGACGCAAGTTCTCGGCATATCTGGTACGCGGCAAGGACGGCAAGGTCGGCTTCGAATTCGAGGTCAAGACGCCGAAAGCCGGTGCCGCAAAACCCGCAGCCGCCAAGACCGCCGCGGCCAAAGCCGAATCAGCCAAGGCCGAAGAGGCCCCCGCCGAAGAAGTGAAGAAGCCCGCAGCCCGCAAGCGTGCTGCACCGAAGAAAAAGACGGCTTGACCAGTGACGCCTCGTGAATACCGGCAAGGTCCCCTTGCCGGTATTCGGCGTCCGGGTTGAGGCTACAATCTCCGCTCATCCACTCACGGCCGTCGCGCGCATGACCAACCCGCCCCCCCGTCGTCCCCTGCTCAGCGCCGCCAGCCGCCCACTGACGGTCACCATCCCGGCAGTGAATGAGCTCGGCGTCTCCGTGCCCACCTCGATTGCCGGCGAGCACCCGCTGACCCTGTACGTGGACAAGCGCGAGATCGTGACCCTGATGACCCTTGGTGCTGCCCCGGAGGCGCTGACCATCGGCTGGCTGCGCAATCAACGCCTGGTGAAGAGCCTCGACGAAATCGCCTCGGTGCAGGTCGACTGGGAGGTGGACGCGGTGTCGGTCACCACCCGTGACGGCCTGCACAACGCGGACGAACGCCTCGGCACCCGCACCGTGACCACCGGCTGCGGCCAGGGCACGGTGTTCGGCGGCTTGATGGACGAGATCGATGATATCTGCCTGCCTGCCGAACGCAGCCTGTCGCAGGCCACCTTGTATGCGCTGATGGACGCGGTGCGTCACCATGAGTCGATCTACAAGCAGGCAGGCGCGGTGCATGGTTGCGCGTTGGCACAGGCCACCCCCGACGGCTGCGAGGTGCTGATGTTCGTCGAGGACGTCGGCCGCCATAATGCGGTGGATGCGATCGCCGGTCGCATGTGGCTGGACGGGCTAGACGGTGGCGACAAGATTTTCTACACCACCGGGCGACTGACCTCCGAGATGGTGATCAAGACCGCGCAGATGGGCATCCCCTTCCTGGTGTCGCGCTCGGGCTTGACCAAGATGGGCTGGGACATCGCGGGCCGCCTCGGCCTGACCATGATCGGCCGCGCCCAGGGCAAGCACTACCTGCTGTTTTCCGGCGCGGAGCATTTCACCCGATGAATCCGGAAAAAATCACCGGCGTGTTGCTCGCGGGCGGGCAGGGCAGTCGCATGGGCGGGGTGGACAAGGGCCTGGTGCCACTTGCAGGCCAGCCGATGGCGGCCCATGTGCTGGCCCGCCTCGGCCCGCAGGTGGACGAACTGATTATCAACGCCAATCAGAATGCCGACGCCTACGCCGCCTTCGGCCACCCGGTGTTTGGCGACGACATCCCAGGCTTTGCCGGCCCCCTGGCCGGTCTGCATGCGGCACTGGTGCGTGCCAGCCACCCGCTGGTGGTCACTGCGCCGTGCGACTCGCCCTTCCTGCCCGCCGATCTCGTCAGCCGCCTCGCGGCCGCATTGCACGCGCAGCAGGCCGAGCTCGCGGTAGCCAGAACCTTCGACCAGGCCCACCCGGTGTTCTGCCTGTGCCGGCGCACGCTCGCCGGCCACCTGCACGACTTTCTCGCCGGCGGCGGACGCCGGATCGATCGCTGGTATGCCAGCCTGAAGGTGGTCGAAGTGGCCTTCGACGACGAGGAAGCGGCGTTTCGCAACATCAATACCCGCGACGAACTCAGCGCGGCAAACAGCGAGCTGCCCGCCAGCCGTGGCTGAACAGGACACCGGCGCCATCACCCTGCCCGAAGCGGCGGAGAGTCCCAACCTCACCGCGCGTCAGGCCGCCGCCTACCTGCATCTGAACGAAAAAAAACTGTACGAGCTGGCCCGGGCGCACGAGATTCCCGCTGCACGGGTCGGGGGCAAGTGGCTGTTTCCGCGCGCCTTGCTCGATGAGTGGCTGCACGAGCAGGCCCACGGCGGGGTACTCACCGACCGCCTGCTCATCAGCGGCAGTGACGACCCGCTGCTCGCCGCGACCGTCAGCGCCTTGGTGCCGCTGCTTGGCAGCGACGCCTGGGTGGCCTACAGCCCCACCGGCAGCCTGCCCGGCCTGGAGCTGCTCGCGCGGCGCCGGGCCAACATCTGCGCCCTGCACTGGGGCGGCGTGGACACCAGTGCCGCTCAGCACGGCATGCTGTTGCGCCGCTTCAGCCAGCACTCGCACTGGACCCTGGTTCGACTTGCGCATCGCGAACAGGGCGTGATGCTGCGTCGCGGACTGGAAATCGACGCCATCGAGACCCTCGCGGCCTTCGACTATCGCTGGGCGATGCGCCAGCACGGGGCCGGCTCGCGCCACTTCCTCGAGTCGGCACTGGCCAGCCGCGGTTTTCACCCGGAAGATTGCAGCGTGGTGGCCGAAGCGCACACCGAGCGCGAAGCCGCTGGCTTGCTCGCGCGTGAGGAAGCCGATTGCGCACCCGGCACCCGCGCCGCGGCGGCGGAGTTCGGACTGGGCTTCATCCCGCTCGGGTGGGAAGCCTTCGACCTCGCCCTGCCGCGCGAAATCGTGTTTCGCAAACTGTTCCAGCAACTGCTGCAGGGCTACGGCAACCACACCATGCGCCAGCTCGCCAACCGCCTCGGCGGCTACGACCTCAGTCCGCTGGGACGGGTACTGGCGAACGATTGAGCGCGTGATCCGCGACGAAATCCGCCACCGCCTGCGGATCGTTGATATCGAGCTGCGGCAGTGTGGTATCGAGCCGGACGTCGGTGGCCACCGCAACGATATGCGGGTCGTCGGGAAATAGCAGCGGCTCGGTTACCACCGCACGGTAGACCTCGATCTTGGGAATCTGTGCCCGCTTGAAGCCCTCCACCAGTACCAGATCGCAGTGCGACAGCTTGCCCAGTAGCGCGTTGAGCGACAGCTCCTCCTCGCCGCGCAGTTCGTGCATCAACGACCAGCGCAGCCCCGAACTGATCAGCACCTCGCGACAACCGGCGTGGCGGTGACGCCAGGAGTCCTTGCCCTCGTGGTCGATGTCGAAGGTGTGATGGGCATGCTTGACCAGCGACACGGCAAGGCCGCGCTGCGACAGAATGCCGACCACCTGTTCCACCAGGGTCGTCTTGCCACTGCCGGACCAGCCGGCAAATCCGATCACTTTCATCATTTCGTTCCTGTCAGCCGCCGCGGTTGCGGGCCGGCTCCAACACCTCGTTGCGATACTCGGGTTCGGCCAGCAGCCAGACCGTGAATGCCGCGCCCTCTCCGGGCGCACTCTCCACCGAGATCCGTCCGCCGTAGCGCTCGACCAACGAGTAGCTGATCGACAGACCGAGGCCCGTTCCCTGGGTTTTCTTGGTGGTGAAAAAGGCGTCGAATATACGCGCCAGATCATCTTCGCGGATACCCTGACCGGTGTCGCGCACGGTAATGCAGACCCCGCGTGCGAGTCCATGTTCGTCCCAGTCAGCAGTGTCCAGGCTCAAGGTGCCGCCCTCGGGCATGGCCTGCACCGCGTTGACGATGAGATTAATCAGCACCTGCTGCAGTTCCTGGGTATTGATCTCGACCCGGCGTGCGGTGCGCAGATGCTGCACCACACGCACACCATGCCGGGACAGGTGCTGACGGGTCAGCACCAGACAATCGGCCAGCACCAGATTGACGTCAACCGAATCGACATAGCCGGCAAACTCGCCCGGACGGGCGAACTGCAGCAGCTTGGTGACGATCAGGCGGATGCGGTTGACCTGTTCGTCGATCAACCGGATCTCGCTCATCACCGGCGCCGCATGTGGGCCGAGCTCGGTGCGCAGCAGATCGAGGTTGCCCTGAATGACCGCGGTCGGATTGCTGATCTCGTGCGCCACGCCAGCGGTCAGCTCGCCGATGGCCGCCAGCTTCTCGCTCATCACCAGTTGACGCTGCGCCGCACGCAGCTCGGTGTTGGCGGCTTCGAGATCGCGGGTGCGCTCCTCCACCTTGCGGTCGAGCGAGGCGGCCAGTTGCTCGAGCTGTTCGCGCCTGAGCGCGAGCACGTCGAGCAGGCGATCGAACTCGCGCGCAAGCAGGCCCAGCTCGTCACGACTGTCCACCGCGCCGACCCGCGCCGCGCCCTCGCCACCCCCAATGCGGTCGATGGCATCGTGCATGCGCTCGATCGGGCGGAAAATGCTGCGCGCCCAGTGCAGCGACCACACCGCACCGATCACGCTGATCATCAGGAACAAGCAGAAGATCACCAGCAAGGCAATGGTCTTGGCCGACCGGAATGGCGCTTCCAGAAAGCCGACGTAGAGCATGCCGACGCGCTCGCCGCGGCTGTCGACGATAGGCTCGTAGCCGGACACATACCAGTCATTGACCACAAAAGCGGTTTCGAGCCAGGTCCGGCCCTGCCCAAGCACGTGCTGGCTCACCTCCATCGAGGCCCGGGTGCCGAGCGCCCGCTCGCCCTCGAACAGACGCACATTGGTCGCAATCCGCGCATCGCCGAGAAACAGCGTGGCCGTGCCCTTGCTGCCGAGCGGCAGCGAGCCGTCGCGATAGACGATCGCATTGATGGTGTCGACAAAATCCAGGTTGCCGTTGAGCAAGACCCCGCCCTCGACCACCGCCACCAGATTGCCGTTGGCGTCGACCACCGGCGCCGCGGAATGGATCACCATGCCGCGCTCTTCGTGGCTGCGCGAATCGGGTGCCGCACGCGCGGTGGCCACCAGCGCCATGCGGGCGCGCTCGCGCAGTGCCGGCGAGATTTCGTCCAGGGCCGCAGCACCGAACACCTCCACCACAGCGCGATCGGCAGCCCCGCCGCTGATGGCCCGCGCCACCACCGGCCAGGCACCCCGGTCGGCGCCCCGCGGCAGAACACCAGTGGAATGCAGCACGTGCCCGTTCACGTCGAGTACATTGATGAAATCGAGATCCCGTGCGCCGCCCACCGCGTCGAGTACGGGCCCGGCCTGCCCTCCCGCGAGCGCGACGGCAAGGCGCTGCGAGCTCGCCAGTCCGCCCACCCGGCTGCCGACGCCGTCGATCACACGGTCGAAATACTCGTTGGCGGTGACCAGATCGCTACCGACCTTGAACACCAGCAGCTTGTGATAGTAGCTATGGCTCCAATACCAGGTCAGGCCCATGATGATTGGAAAACCGAGCATCAGCGGCGCCAGCACCAGGAACAGCAGCTTGGCCCGGACCGAGCCGAGAAAATAATCGAGCGGCGGCCGCAGCAGACGGGGAAGACGCATCGGCCGCGACAGGCTCAGACGGCGGCGAAACTGGGGCGGGTGTCTTCGCCCCAGTCGGCAAACTTGCGCTCCAGGGTCTTGCGCGCCACGCCCAGGCGGCGTGCGGCCTCGGACTTGTTGCCGCCGCAGGCCTCGACCACGCGCAGAATGTGGCGCTTCTCCACCTCTTCAAGGGTAAGCGGTTCGGCGTCTGCTGCCGCATTCATCCGCGTGGTGGCCGGCAGGATCTCGGTCGGGAAGGTGCCGAGGATCAGCGAGCGCTCGACCAAATTGCGCAATTCACGCACATTGCCCGGCCACGCATAGGCCGCGAGCGAACTCACCAGCCCATGCGACAGCGCCAGCGGTGCCACCCCGAGCTGCACCGACAACAGGTCCATGAAGTGGCGCATCAGGTCGGGAATGTCCTCGCTGCGCTCGCGCAGTGGCGGGATGCGGATATCGACCACGGCGAGGCGGAAATAGAGATCCTGACGAAAGCGCCCGGCCGCGACCTCCGCAGCGAGGTCGCGGTTCGACGCGGCAATGATGCGGACATCCACCGGAATTTCGCGCTCGGAGCCCACCGGACGCACCCGCCGCTCCTCGAGCACACGCAGCAAACGGGTCTGCATCGCCAGCGGCAGCTCGCTGATTTCATCAAGAAACAGGGTGCCGCCATGCGCATAGTAAAACAGGCCGTTGCGCCCCTCGGTGGCACCGGTGAAAGCGCCCTTCACATGACCGAAGAGTTCGCTCTCGATCAGCTCGGACGCAATCGCCGCGCAGTTGAGCGGCACAAAGGGACGCTGCGCGCGCGGGCTGGTCTGGTGTAGCGCCCGCGCCGCCACCTCCTTGCCGGTGCCCGACTCGCCCAGCAGCAGCACCGTGCTCGGCATCTGCCCGACGCGGCGGATCATGCTGCGCAGTTGGTCGATGGCGGGCGAATGGCCCACCAGCCCGACCACATCGGAGGCGCGCTCGGCCAACTCGCGGCGCAGCACGAAGTTTTCGCGGGCGAGGCGAGCACGCTCGAAGCAGCGCTTGATCGAGTTCAGGATCTGGTCGATACGGAAGGGTTTGAGGATGAAGTCGGATGCCCCGCCACGCAGCGCGTCGATCGCGGTTTCCATGTCGGCAAAGGCAGTGATCAGGATCACGTCGCCGCCAAAGCCTTGTTCGCGCAACTCATGCAGCCATTCGATGCCCGACTTTCCCGGCAGCGCAATGTCCAGAATCAGCAGATCGAAATGCAGGCGCGCCATGAGTTCGGCGGCCTGCTCGACGTCGGCTGCCGCTTCCACCATGCCGCAGCGGCGCTTGAGCGTGCGCTCGAGAAAATGGCGCATCCCCTCTTCATCATCGACGATCAGGACGGAATGGGCCTGCCAGTTGAACTCATGGGCATCGGCCGACTCTTTGGTCGGAATCACAGACTCACGCTGCATTGTGTGTTCTCGTCCTCACCCATCCTCCTCCTTGTGCCTGCCCGGTCAGAAGGGCTTCAGTACGACCAGGAATACCACGATGAACAAGACCACGACCGGAATTTCGTTGAACACCCGGAACCATACGTGGCTCTTCGTATTGCGACCCGCAGCGAAATCGCGCATCAGCCGGCCACAGTACAGGTGATAGGCAATCAGGCCGACCACCAGGGTGGTCTTGGCATGCAGCCAGCCGCCACCAAAACCGTAACCCAGCCACAGCCACAAGCCAAGTCCGACGGCGAGGATGCCGAGCGGGGTCATGAAGCGGTAAAGCTTGTGCTCCATCAGCGCCAGCCGCTCGCGGCTGGCGGCATCGCTAACCATCGCATGATTCACGAACAGGCGGGGCAGATAGAACAAACCCGCAAACCAACTGGTGACAAAAATGATGTGCAGCGCTTTCACGGTCAGCATGTACGTTCTACTCCGGTAATCGGGTCGGTGGTTGAAGGGCATCCAGAGCCTGCCGTGCCGCGTGCAGGCCCTGAAGCACGGTCGGATAGCGCAGCTCGGCACACAGTTCCCGGCGGATGCGCTCGTTTCCGATCCGGCGCGATTCCGCCATGAACGACAGCGTCATCGGCGATAGCAGGTCGATGATCTCCGCCCGGCTCACCCGCGGCGGCCGCGCCAGTCCGAAGGTGTCGGCCACGGCATCAAAATACGCCCCCATCTGCAGGCGGGTGTCGTCCACCACGTTGTAGACCCGACCGCTGCGCCCGCGAAACAGCGCAAGCACGGCCAGCCGGGCAAGATCGTCGGCATGGATGTGGTTGGTGTGTACGTCCTCGACCGCATGCAGGACCGGCGTGCCGCGCCGGATACGCTCCAGCGGCAGACGGTCCGCGGCATAAATGCCCGGTGCCCGCAGCAGACAGACTTCCACGCCGGTACGTCGGCCGAAACCACGCAGTTGGCGCTCGGCGTCGACCCGCCGCTGCGCACGCGGCGTTTGCGGCCGGCAGGGCCGGGTCTCGTCGATCGACGCACCGCCGCAATCACCGTAAACCCCTGTCGTGCTTATGTATATCAGGTGCTGTGGTAGACTCCCCCGGCTTGCTAGCGCAGCGAGCAGATGACGGGTACGAGGGTCGGTTTTGCCCTGTGCCGGCGGAGGCGCGAAATGCAGCACGGCGTCGGCGACACCGGCGAGTCGTGACAGACTGTGCCTATCGTCGAGATCGCCGAGTACAGGCACTGCGCCGAGCCGGCGCACTTCGGCGGCGGCTTCCGGACGACGGACGAGCGCAAACACGCGAAACCGCCGCACCAGCCACGGAATTGCACGCTGCGCCACATCGCCACACCCGACGACAAGAATCCTTTTCATTTACGTATTATCTCACGCCCCATGCCGTATCAGATTTCGCTCCAGCCCGGCGGCCAGACCTTCTCCGCCGACCCCGACCAGACCGTGCTCGAAGCCGCGCTCGCGGCCGGCATTCTATTGCCCTACAGCTGCCGCGACGGCGCCTGTGGCGCTTGCAAGGGCCGCGTGCTCAGCGGTGAGATCGAACTCGGGAGCTACTCGGAGGGCGCTTTGTCCGCCACCGACCTCGATGCCGGACTCACCCTGTTCTGCCGCGCGCGCGCAAACTCGGATCTGGTGCTGGAGGCCCGCAATGTATCGCGTGTGGGCGATATCCCGGTGAAAAAGCTGCCGTGCCGGGTTCAAAAACTCGAACGACTTGCCGATGACGTGATGCTGCTCGAGCTCAAGCTGCCAGCCAGCGAAGCATTTCAGTTTCGTGCCGGCCAATATGTCGACATCCTGCTCGCGGATGGTCAGCGGCGCAGTTTCTCGATCGCCAACGCACCGCACGACAATGCGCACATCGAACTCCATGTGCGCCTGATCACCGATGGCCGCTTCACCGGCCATGTGTTCAGCGCGATGAAGGAGCGCGACATCCTGCGCTTCGAGGGGCCGCTGGGCAGCTTCTGGTTGCGCGAGGACAGTACGCGACCGATCGTGATGGTGGCGGGTGGCACCGGCTTCGCCCCGATCAAGGGCATGATGGAGCACGCGATCCACGCCGGACTGAGACGCCCGATCACCCTCTACTGGGGTGCCCGCAGCCCCGATGGCCTGTACATGGATACGCTGGCACGCAGTTGGGAAGGGCTGCTTCCGGGCTTTCGCTACATCCCGGTGATCTCGGACGGCACGCCTGACGACAGCTGGAACGGCCGCCGCGGCCTGGTGCATGAAGCAGTCATGAGCGATTTCGACAATCTCTCCGGGCATGAGGTCTATGCTTGCGGCGCACCCGCCATGATCGATGCAGCGCGCGGCGGACTTGTTGGCGAGCGTGGTCTTCCCGAGCACGCCTTTTTCGCCGACGCCTTCACTTTCGCCACCGCGAACAGCTGAGCCAGGAACCCCACGACCATGAGCCAGACCACCTTTCTCACCCGCGAACCCGTGGTCAACAAGAACCGGGCGATCACGGCCAACCGCCTGATCGCGCAAGGACCGAACATTACCGCGGTGGTCGACACGCTCAACAGTCTGAGCGATATCTGGCCGAGCCACCACCCGGTATTCGTCAGTCTGGGCCGTCTGGTGCCGACCCCCGAGCTGATGAACTGGGTCGCACCGGCCAATGCCATGGTCGAAATTCCAGCCCAGGCGCTGGCGCATCCGCAGACCCTGGCACTGCTCCCCCAGCTTCAGGCCGCCGGTATCAGCATGTGCCTGACCTGGTTCGCCAATGGAACCGCGCTGCCACCGAATGTCGATTGGCGTTTCGTGCTGATGGATGCGCGCAAACAACCCGCACCGACCGGTTCGCCCGGTCTCAGCCTTGCCTGGGGCCTGCCCGACGTCGCGGCCTTCCGCCAGGCCGTCGGGGCCGGCTACGACGGCGCCTCGGGCTGGTTCTTCCTGCATGGCAACCCGCCGGCAAAGGAACTCTCGCCCGGCCATGCGCAGATCGTCCGCCTGCTCAACCTGGTGCGCAACAACGGCGAAATAAGGGACATTGAAGCGGTGCTCAAGCAGGATGTCGCGCTGTCCTACAAGCTGCTGCGCTACATCAACTCGGCCGGCTTCGGGCTGATGTGCGAGATCCAGTCCTTCCGCCACGCGGTCAGCATTCTCGGCTACACCAATCTGCACAAGTGGTTGTCGCTGCTGCTGGTCACCGCCAGCCGCGACCCCGGTGCGGCTGCAATGATGCAGACCGCCATCACCCGCGGACGCTTCATGGAGGAGATCGGCAGCAGCTTCTTCGACAAGTCCGAGCGTGACAATCTGTTCATCACCGGTGCCTTCTCGCTTCTTCATGTGCTGCTTGGCACCTCGATGCAGACCCTGCTCGACGAGATGCACCTGCCCGCAGCAGTATCCGACGCCCTTCTTTACGATCAGGGCGAATTCGCGCCTTTCATCAGGCTCGCACGCCACTGCGAGAACTTCGACGGCACCGGGCTGATCAAGGCTGCAGCCGAACTGCATCTGACCGCCGAACAACTCAATCGGGCACAACTGGTGGCCCTGGGCTTTGCCGACAGCCTGCAAGCGTGACCGGGACGAGCATTCGGTCACATCCATACCAGGTTGCGGCCGCTAGAATCCGCCTCGTCGCCATCCTTATCGGCTTTAGTTCATGATCGCTTCACCCGGCCCGTTCCGCCTGTGTCCGTTGCCGGAGAGTAGCGCGACGGTGCTGCGCCTGCTGGCGGCGAACTTGCCGAACTGGCCCGAGGTCGCACTGGTGGCGGCGCGCGATCCGGGCCTGTGCTTGCTGTTGCTATCGACTTCCCCGCTGCAGGCGGGCGAACTCGAGGACGGTCTGAACTGCATGCTTGGCCGCCGACTGGAGGTACTGGGCGCGGATCTGTTGCGCGCCTGGCTGCTCGGCATACGCGTGCACGAACCTGTCATGAGCAGCGGAAACGCACTGGTGGTGGCCGAATGCGCACTTCACCTCGCTCTGGAAACACACTATCCGCGCCCGGATGAAGCCTATCTTGGAGGGTTGTGGTATTCGCTCTTTGAAGCCCCGCCCGGCGCTCCCGACGAAGCACACCCCCCCGCGTCCTTGCTGCAACTGGACAACCACCGCCAGTACCTGGCTCGCCTGGTGGGGCAGTGCGGGCTTCCGGGCACCATCGCCGATGCACTCGAACTGGGCGAACTGCTGGACGAGCAGGTCGGTAGCGCGCACCCACTGGTGGCCCTGCTGCTGGCGGCACGCAAGCTGGCGGCCAACGGCTGGGAACAACGGGTCGAGCACGTCGCATCCCTGACCAGCCTGTCCACCACCAGCCTGATCAGCCTGCGCACCGACGTGGGCTACATCGTCGCCGGCCACGCCGCCTACCCGGCGCCGGCCGCCAGCGCCTCAAATTCACTGACCACGACGCAATCGGGGCGCCAGCTCCCAGCACTGCTCGACGACGAGTCCCTGCGTGCCGCCGCCCTTCACGGCCTGATCGTCGCCGCTTTCGCCGATCTCGACGCCGAAAGTACAAGCAGGCGGCTGGCCATCGCCTGCCCCCTGCTTGCACAGTGCGAGCTGCCCCTGGTGCTGGTGCCCGACGACGAAGGTGTGCTGCACCCACTATTGAAAGTCGAGGCAGCCTCGCCCGCTGCGTGGACCGAGGAACTCGGGCTGCGGGAGGACGACGAAACCAGTTGCATCGCACTGGCCCTGCGTACCGGCAAACCCACCACCTGTTTCCCGGCCGGTAACAAACCGGGGCGCAGCATGCGCGACTGGCACCTGGTGCGCTGGCTTGGTCGGCGCGGATTCTGTTGCCTGCCCCTGCACATTCCACCCCACGGCGGAGTGGCCATCCTCGGTCTCGACCATGAACAGGCGCTCGGTCCAAGCGAACGCTGGTTGATTTCCGAGCTACTCGGTGCTGCCGGGCGCACCCTGTTTGCCGCCAAACGTCTGCGCGCCAGCGCGGCGGTGCGTGAGGCCGAGATGCATGCCCGCTTCCGCGACCATGTCCGCCGCATCGCGCACGAGGCGAGCAATCCGCTGACGGTGATCAAAAGTCGCCTGAGTCTGCTCGGTCAGAGCCATCCGGAAGACAGCACCTTGCAGGAAGACATGAGCCTGCTCAACGCTGAACTGGACCGCATCGGCAATTTGCTGCGCCAAGCGGGCAAACTGCCGACCGAAGAAACCGAATCCTCAAACTGCGACGTTGTCGATCTGCTGCACGAGATGCGCGCGATGTACGGAGACACCCTGTTCACCCGTCGCGGCATCCAACTCGAACTGCGCGCCGCCGCCGGCGTCCCGCGCGTGGCCATGCCCTCATCGGCGCTCAAGCAGGTACTGCTCAATTTGCTGCGCAACGCCTCCGAGGCGCTGCAGCCCGGCGGACGCCTGTCGGTATCCCTTGCCGGCCAGCTCATTGCCGACGGTCACCCCTGCGCCGAGATCCGCCTCATCGACAATGGCCCCGGCCTGCCGCCCGAGCGCATCGCCAATCTGTTCAACGTACACGCCAGCCAGAAGGGCGGACAACACCAGGGAATAGGCCTCTCGGTGGTGCGCGACATCCTGGCGCAATGGAAAGCATCCATCCTGTGTCGCAGCCAGCCAGGCAGCGGTACCAGCTTTCAGATCTTCATACCACTGGAACATTCCGCCTGACTGTTGCATTATCCGTAAAGTGTTACGACGTATTGCCGCTAATCGGGAGCGCATGGTCATACCGGGTGAACAGCCTTTTCTCGCCAGAACCGCCGAAACGGCGGCTGCTGGCGATGTGTGCCGCATCCTCGTCGTGGACGACGATGCGTCGCTGCGGCGTACGCTGCCGCTGGTGCTGGCACGCGAAGGACGCGTGTTTGCCGAAAGCGGCACGATTGCCGAGGCCATCACGCTGCTCGAGCGCGAACATTACGACCTCATCCTGCTCGACTATCGCCTGCCCGATGCCACCGGCCTTGATCTGCTCGACTGGCTGACCAGTCATCATCGCAAGGAAGCGGTCATCATCATCAGTGGTGAAGACGCGATCGACGCCGCGATCGGTGCGCTGCGCCGCGGTGCCGACGACTACGTGCGCAAACCCTATCACGTGGCCCAGTTACAACGCGCTGTCGACAGCACCCTGCACAAAACCACACTGGAACGCGCCAACCAGACGATGAGCCAGCGTTTGCAGGCATCCGAACGCCTGCACCGATTCCTCGTCGAGAGCTCGCCCGACCTCATTTTCACCCTCGATCTCGAGGGTCGATTCAGCTACATCAATCCGCGTGTTCACCCCTTGCTTGGCCATGAGCGTGCATCGCTCATGCGTCGCCCTTTCTCCACCTTGGTGATGCCGGAAGATATCGACCGCATCAACAGCGTGATGTTCGCGCGTGGCAACGCACCGGGCGAAACCTTCAACATCGAATTGCGCTTGCGGCGCAATCGGGAAAGCGTCGCCGAGGGTGGCTCGGAAAGCATCACCGTGTCGCTCACCGGCATTCCGATGCCAGATCGCGATGGCCGCGGCACAACCGGGCTGTATGGCGTGGCACGCGACATCTCCGAGCGAAAACGCGCCGAAGAGATCATCACCTTCCAGGCCTATCACGACCAACTCACCCGTCTGCCCAACCGGGTACTGTTCAAGGACCGGCTCGAACTGGCCCTTGCCCAGGCACAACGGCGCACCGGCGCGCTGGCGGTCATGTTCATCGACGTCGACCGTTTCAAGCTGGTAAACGATACCTTCGGCCACGCCGAGGGTGACGCCCTGTTGCGTGGCATCGCTGCCCGCCTGTCGACCACCCTGCGCCGCGGCGACACCCTGGCACGCCTGGGTGGAGACGAATTCACCGTGTTGCTGCCCGACATCAACCACCCGGAAGACGTCGAAACCATTGCGCGCAAGATCGTCGAAGCATTGACACCGCCGTTTCGACTCGAGCATGGTGATTTCCGCGCTACGGTCAGCATCGGAATCTCACTGTTCCCGCGAGACGGCGACACGGCCGAGGATCTGACCCGGCACGCAGACGTCGCGATGTACCAGGTCAAACGTTCGGGCAAGAACGCATTTCGTTTCTTCGATCCCGAGTTGAACACCCATTATCGTGAGCGCATCGCGCTCGAGAACGATCTCCGCATCGCGCTGGGACGTCGGGAGTTCGAGCTCTATTACCAGCCTCAGGTCAGTCTGCGGGAAAGACGCGTGGTGGGCATGGAAGCATTGTTGCGCTGGAACCACCCGACGCATGGCCAGATCGGCCCGACCACCTTCATCCCGGTCGCCGAGGAAATGGGGCTGATCGGCGAAATCAGCACCTGGGTGCTCGAACAAGCGTGCAGCCAGTTGGCGCAGTGGCGTCATGCCGGATTCAACGACTTGCGCATGTCGCTGAACCTGTCACCGCATGATTTCGACCGCAAGGATGTCGTATCCATAGTGACCAATTGTGTCGAGCGCTATTGTCTGCCGCCCTCCCGCATCGAACTCGAGATCACCGAAAGCATGATGATGCAGGATACCGCAGGCGTCGCGGCCAAGGTCCGCGCATTACGCGATGCCGGCCTGAGCGTGGCCATCGACGATTTCGGCACGGGCTATTCGGCACTGGCCTATCTGCAGAAATTCCCGGTCAGTACCTTGAAGATCGATCGCAGTTTCGTGCGTGACCTCGACGGTCCATCGACCAATCCGATCATTTCGGCCATTACCGGTATTGCCCGCGGCTTCGGCCTGCAGCTGATCGCCGAGGGGGTGGAGCGCCCGGAACAGGTCGAAACCTTGCGTGCGCTCGGGTGCGATGTGATGCAGGGTTATCTGTTTGCACATCCGGCCCCTGCCGGCAAGGCGAGCGCGTGGCTCAGCCAGGCGCCCGATACCCCGATGCTGTGTTGAGCGGCGAAAAAAAGCCGGCAATCTGCCGGCTTTCATATTTCATGGGCAGGCATGACGCCACCCGATTTCGCATTACTTCTGCGCCATCACCCATTCCACCAGCTTCTTGGCATCTTCAGCATTGACCTGCGGATTGGGGGGCATCGGGATCTGGCCCCACGCGCCTACACCACCCTTCTGTACCTTGGTCGCCAGCATCTCGACCGCGTCCTTCTGGCCGGCGTACTTGGCAGCCACATCCTTGTAGGACGGACCAACGAGCTTCTTGTCCACCGCGTGACAGGCCATACAGTTCTTGGCCTTGGCCAGTTCGGCCGAAGCAAATGCGGGGGTGGCAGAAAGAAGGCCGGCAGCAACCGCGACAGCAACAAACGCTTTCATGTTTTCTTCCTCTTGGTGATGGTGTGAAACTTCACCAGATACTAAACCAAGGCAAGGTCCTTTGCCTACCCGATCGGGGGTAGCGCAACACCCTGTCACTCAATATGTCAGGTACGGAACACAGGTTTCGATGGCACGACCAAAGTCGTAGCGCCTGCGGTTCGGCAGTCGGGGTACCCGCCTTCCGGATGTGACGAGAACAGCAACGCAAAGACGCAAAATTTGCCCAGCCGCTCAGGCCCGCTCAGACTGCAGCAGACCCTGCCGCTCGACAAAGGCAATGATGTCAGCCAAGCCGTGTCCGGTCTTGAGGTTGGAGAAAATGAAGGGTCGCTCGCCACGCATCTTGCGCGAGTCGTGATCCATCACTTCGAGCGACGCCCCCACCAGCGGGGCGAGGTCGATCTTGTTGATCACCAGCAGATCGCTCTTGGTGATACCCGGGCCCCCCTTGCGCGGAATCTTGTCACCGGCGGACACGTCGATCACATAGATCGTCAGGTCGGAGAGTTCGGGCGAGAAGGTCGCAGCGAGGTTGTCGCCACCCGACTCGACAAAGATGATCTCCAGCCCGGGAAAGGCCCGGTTGAGGCGATCGACGGCCTCGAGGTTGATCGACGCATCCTCGCGGATCGCCGTGTGGGGGCAACCGCCGGTTTCGACACCGATGATGCGATCCGGCGCCAGCGCCGCGTTGCGCACCAGAAACTGGGCGTCCTCTGCGGTGTAGATATCATTGGTCACCACCGCGATGTTGTACTTGTCGCGCAGCGCCAGACACAGGGCCAGGGTCAGTGCGGTCTTGCCAGAGCCCACCGGGCCGCCGATACCGACGCGCAGGGGCTGGGATGGTGGAAGGGACATGATGTTGTGGATTCCGGAGGTTCAGCTTCTGAAGAGGCGTGAATACTGCGTTTCGTGGAGGCTGCTGGCAAGCGCCAGCCCGGGAGTGTAGTTGCTCCAGTCGGCTTCCGGGAGGTGTGCAGCGAGCGGCACCAGATCGGGGATGCGCGCACCGAGGGTGGCAAGCAGGCGCTGACCCGCGCTCTGCCCCAGCGGCACCACCTTCACCGCCGCCATTACCTGATTCTCGAGCCAGGCCCACAGGTAGGCGGCAAGCGCATCCTGTGCCGCGACCTTCCATGCCGCGGCGGCAGCGGTCCATACGGCGGGGAAGCTCGGGGTGTTGATCCGTAGCAGTCGCTCGCGCCAGCCAGGTAACCCCGTCCACGCTTCCAGTTCAACCAGCAAACGAACCAGCGAATACCCCATCTGCACGGTTTCGGCACGCAGCTCGGACGTCTCCCGGCTGGCAATGAAGTCCTCGTTGAGACGGACCACCTCAGCATCAGCGCCCAGCTCCCAAGCGTCCATCAGGCGCGCGACCAGTGGTGCCTCGAATCGCGCCAGGCCCAGTTCGAGCAGGTCACCGATCCAGCGCAGCGCATCGGCCTCGGTTTTCACCCGACCGCATTCCACTGCCCACTCCAAGCCCTGCGAATAAGTGTAGGCACCCACCGGCAATGCCGGGCTGGCGAGCTGGAGCAGCCGCACGAGCGGCAGCAGGCCGCCACCCACAGACCCTTGCAGCACAGGCGGCAATGCCGTCACTGATCGCCCATCATGTGGATGCGCGCGCCGCCACTGTCGCCCGGATGCTGATGACCGTGCGCATAGGCGCCGGCCTCGGGCTCGAACGCTGCGGTGATCGCGACCACTTCGGCCCCCAGCCCAAGCAGCATGCCCTCGAGCACGTGGTCGGTCTGGATCCGCAGCCAGCCTTCGCCCAACTGAACCGCGACATGGCGGTTGCCGAGGTGATAGGCCGCACGTGCCAGCTCAAACGCATCGGTGCAGCGGATCTCGAGCAAGTCCTCGGCAGCGGCAACGACTTCGACCACCCGACCATCGCGTGCCTGCAGCTTCTGCCCGCCACGCAGGATGGTGCCGCGCGGCAGGAACAGACCCACCTCGTCGCCGTTCCCGAGTTTGGCGCGCAAGCGGCTCTTGGTGCGATAGCCGAAGTCGAGTTCGAGGGTTTCGGTCGCGGCGCGCGGGCCGTCGTACAGGGATTCGATCAACAGCATGCTGGCTTGGGATGACGTGGATGCCGCCCCAGCGGCAGGAGATGAAGCAGGTTCTGTGACAAGCATGATGCTCTCCTTCAGAACAGGAAGTAACGCTGTGCCATCGGCAGTTCGGTGGCGGGCTCGCATACGAGGAGTTCGCCATCGGCACGCACGACGTAGGTTTCCGGATCGACCTCGATCTTCGGCATGGAGCCGTTGTGCACCATGTCCGATTTTTGCACCTTGCGGCAGCCCTTGACCGCGACCAGCGGTTTGGTCAGGCCCAGCGCGGCCACCGCCGGGTTGTTCAGCGCTGCCTGCGAGACAAAGGTGACCGAGGTCTTCAGCGCCTTGCCGAAACTGCCGAACATCGGCCGGTAATGGACCGGCTGCGGGGTCGGGATGGAGGCGTTCGGATCGCCCATCGCCGCTGCGGCAATCATGCCGCCCTTGAGGATGAGGCTAGGCTTGACGCCGAAGAAGGCGGGCCGCCACAGCACCAGGTCGGCCAGTTTTCCTTCCTCGATCGAACCCACCACATGGCTGATGCCGTGGGTGATCGCCGGGTTGATGGTGTATTTGGCGATGTAGCGCCTGATCCGGAAGTTGTCGGCCTTGCCGTCGCCGCGGGCAGCATCTTCGGCCAGTGCGCCACGCTGCATCTTCATCTTGTGTGCGGTCTGCCAGGTGCGGATGATCACTTCGCCGACCCGGCCCATGGCCTGCGAATCGGACGACATCATCGAGAACGCGCCAGTGTCGTGCAGGATGTCCTCCGCGGCAATGGTCTCGCGCCGGATGCGAGATTCGGCAAAAGCCACGTCTTCGGCAATTGACGGGTCGAGGTGGTGACATACCATCAGCATATCAAGATGCTCATCGATGGTATTGACGGTGTAGGGCCGTGTCGGGTTGGTCGAGGACGGCAGCACGTTGGGGCTGCCGATGGCCTTGATGATGTCCGGCGCGTGCCCACCGCCGGCACCCTCGGTATGGAAGGTGTGGATGGTTCGGCCCTTGAACGCGGCCAGCGTGGTCTCGACGAAGCCCGACTCGTTGAGCGTGTCGGTGTGGATCGCCACCTGCACGTCGTACTCGTCGGCGACATTCAGGCAGTTGTCGATCGCCGCCGGCGTGGTGCCCCAGTCCTCGTGCAGCTTGAGCCCGATCACGCCGGCCTCGACCTGCTCGCGCGCAGGCTCCGGCAGCGAGACATTGCCTTTGCCGAAAAAGCCGAGATTCATCGGAAAGGCATCGGCCGCCTCGAGCATGCGGTGGATGTGCCACGGCCCCGGGGTGCAGGTGGTGGCGTAGGTGCCGGTGGCCGGGCCGGTGCCGCCGCCGAGCATGGTGGTGATGCCCGACATCTGGGCCTCTTCGATCTGCTGCGGGCAAATCCAGTGGATGTGGCTGTCGATACCGCCGGCAGTGAGGATCATGCCTTCGCCGGCAATGACCTCGGTGCCGGCACCGACCGGTATCGTGACCCCGGGCTGGATATCAGGGTTACCGCCCTTGCCGATCTTCCAGATCTGCCCATCCTTGATCCCGACGTCGGCCTTGACGATACCGGTGACCGCATCGACGATCAGCGCGTTGGTGATAATGGTGTCGGCCACCTCGGCCGCAAGCTGCTGGCCCTGACCCATGCCGTCGCGGATGACCTTGCCGCCGCCGAACTTCACCTCCTCGCCATAGATGGTGTAGTCGTGCTCGACCTCGATGATCAGCTCGGTGTCCGCGAGACGAACGCGGTCGCCCACGGTAGGACCGAACATTTCCGCATAGGCGCGGCGGGTGATTTTCGCCATTTCAGAGCGCTCCCATGACCTGACCATTGAAGCCATAGACCTTGCGCGCACCATCGAGCGCCACCAGTTCCACCGTGCGCGACTGGCCCGGCTCGAAGCGTACCGCCGTGCCCGCCGCGATATTGAGCCGGAAACCGCGTGCGCCGGCCCGATCAAAATCGAGCGCGGCGTTGGTTTCGGCAAAATGATAATGCGACCCGACCTGAATCGGACGGTCGCCAGTGTTGGTCACCGTCAGCTTCAGCGTGGTCCGGCCGACATTGAGTTCGATCTCGCCGTCA
Source organism: Azoarcus sp. (assembly GCA_030656215.1). Lineage (GTDB taxonomy): Bacteria > Pseudomonadota > Gammaproteobacteria > Burkholderiales > Rhodocyclaceae > Parazoarcus. The sequence goes on along the minus strand of JAUSOD010000073.1, from coordinate 11,232 downwards.
CCCGGCATGAGCTCACCTGGAATCATGCTGTTCTCCCTTGGCCCTGACAGGCCCCTACACGATCGGGTTATGTACCGTGACCAGTTTGGTGCCATCCGGAAACGTTGCTTCGACCTGGATCTCGGGAATCATCTCGGCAATCCCGTCCATGACCTCGTCGCGAGTCAACAGCGTTGTCCCATAGCTCATCAATTCGGCCACCGTGCGGCCATCGCGCGCACCTTCGAGGATGGCACAGCAGATGAAAGCGACCGCCTCCGGATAGTTCAGCTTGACGCCACGCGCACGGCGGCGCTCGGCGAGCAGGCCGGCGGTGAAGAGCAGCAGCTTGTCCTTTTCGCGGGGGCTCAGTTCCATCTTTTTCTCCACGGTGTCAGCTGCACCGTCAATGTGATTGTTCAGGAATTCCAGATCCGCGGGATCTGCATCGGGCGTCCGCCCACCACCGGCCGCACCGCGGCCCACAATTGCGCAAACCAGTTGCGCCCCGGCTCGCACGCGGGACCGAGATAACGGGCCACAAGCAGACCGGGCAGCAAAGTCACGCCACCGCTGCCTGCTTCCGGCTTCAGCTCGCGCCACGCAGTGAGCAAGGCGACATCCACCCGCGGTGACGCCACCAGCAGACTACCGCTGACCGGCTCGCCCTGCAGGCCCACCGGCGAATCGAGCAACACCCCCCCGCCGCCAACCCGACCGCGCTCCAGCCACAGCGGCCGACCGTCACGGGTAATCCGGGTGTGCATCGCCAGTTCGCCCCGGGTGAAGCGCTCGCCCGATCCGGTACGGCCGAAACACAGCATCTCGGTGCCCACAAAGCACGCATCGCCCGTCAGGTCGACCGCTGTGAGCAGATCACCCAGAGCGCCGTCATAGACGATGCTCTCTTGCGGCAGCCACTCGCACACCCCGCCCGCAGCAACCGAAATACGCTGCGTCAGTGCGCCTCGCATCCCCTCACTCCGATACCACTTGCCGGCACCCGGCGTGGTGAGCAGCACATGCGCGGCCTCACCCACGCTCACGGCAACACTAAGCTGGTCGCCGCCCGCAATGCCGGCCGGAGGATGCACCAAAATGGTGTGACAGACCGACTCACCTTCGGGGTATAGCGGTCGCTGCACCACCAGCGGGCCCACATGACTACGCGCCGCCAACACGGTGCGCCCGCCGCGACGAGCATAGTCCAGGGTCAGCGCCGCGCGCCAACCGCGTACGGGCTCAGCCACGATCATGGAACGGGATTCAGGCGCAGTCACGGCATTCATAGCGAAGGGTTAGCAAGCCGCGTTCCACATTCATGAAGCTCTCTTCATTTCGTTGTTTTGAATGACATTCTAACGATCATAAAAGACATATTGATATCCCCGTTCTGGATGCTGATGCGGTTTCTTCAGCATATCTGCACCATGATGGTGCAGATACTGAGAAACGTCGTGCCGTGCAAGCGCCCCTTAACAACGGTCGGGAGTCGTTCCTTGGTAGAATTGCGCCAGACCCCGCCTTGCCCCACCGGGCCGGCGGTTTTGTTTTTTGCGGAACCCAAATGGCCGATACCCCTTACCCTCCGGAACTGCTGCGCGACGTCGACAAGCGCCGTACCTTCGCGATCATCTCCCACCCCGACGCGGGCAAGACCACGCTCACCGAAAAGCTGCTGCTGTACGGCGGCGCGATCCAGCTTGCGGGCACGGTCAAGGCGCGCAAGTCTGCACGCCATGCCACCTCCGACTGGATGGAGGTGGAAAAACAGCGCGGCATCTCGGTAACCAGCTCGGTGATGCAGTTCGAGTACCAAGGGCACACCATCAACCTGCTCGACACCCCGGGTCACGAGGACTTCTCCGAAGACACCTATCGCGTGCTCACTGCAGTCGATGCCGCGGTGATGGTGATCGACGCAGCCAAGGGCGTGGAAGCGCAGACGATCAAGCTGATCGACGTGTGCCGCCTGCGCAACACGCCGATCATCACCTTCGTCAACAAGATGGACCGCGAAGTGCGCGAGCCCTTCGAACTGCTGGCGGAAATCGAGGAAGTGCTCGGCATCAGTTGCGCGCCGGTGACCTGGCCGATCGGCATGGGCAAGGCCTTTCGCGGCGTGTATCACCTGCTGCAGGACCAGGTGCTGACCTTCACCGCCGGCGAAGAACGCAAGAGCGATGCCGAAGTGATCAAGGGCTTGCGCAATCCCGAGCTCGACCAACGCTACCCGATGGAAATCGGCAAGGTGCGCGACGACGTCGATCTGCTCAACGATGCGTCGCCGCCCTTCGATCTCGCGGAATTCCTCGCCGGCCAGCAAAGCCCGGTGTTCTTCGGTTCCGGGATCAACAACTTCGGCGTGCAGGAAATCCTGCAATCCCTGATCGACTGGGCGCCGCCGCCGCAGGCACGCGACACCGGCAAGCGCATGGTGCAACCGGCCGAACCGGCTTTCACCGGCTTCGTGTTCAAGATTCAGGCCAACATGGATCCGAAACACCGCGACCGCATCGCCTTTTTCCGCATCTGCTCGGGGCGCTACACCTCGGGCATGAAAGTGAAGCACGTGCGTGCCGGACGCGACATGAAGCTGGCCAACGCACTCACCTTCATGGCCAACGAGCGGGTGCTGAAGGAAGACGGCGTCGCTGGTGACATCATCGGCATCCACAACCACGGCCAGCTCCAGATCGGCGATACGTTGACCGAGGGTGAGAACCTCGGGTTCAAGGGCATTCCCTACTTCTCGCCGGAAATGTTCCGCGCTGCGCGGCTTCGCGATCCGCTCAAATCCAAGCAGTTGCAGAAGGGTTTGCAGGAGCTGGGCGAAGAAGGCGCGATCCAGGTGTTCGAGCAGGAAGGCGGTCAGATGTTGCTCGGTGCGGTCGGCCAGCTTCAGTTCGAAGTCGTCGCCCAGCGTCTGAAGGACGAATACAAGGTCGATGCGATCTTCGAACCAGCCGACATCCACACCGCGCGCTGGCTGACCTTCCCCGACGATTTGACCCGGCGCAACTTCGAGCGCGAGCAGGGCCTGCGCCTGGGCAAGGATGTGGATGGCAACCTGGTCTATCTGGCCACCAGTCGCTACAACCTGGCGGTAACAACGGAAAAATGGCCAAAGGTTGGCTTCCATGCCACCCGCGAGCACGGTCAGGTGCTCGAGTAGGCCTCCGGGTATGCTCACCGTACCCCCATCCCTCCCAGGTCGCTACCGCGCCGCAGGCGCGGCCTGCGTCCCGGGTTCCACCCTTCCATGAGTGCGCCCGACCACGACACCCGCCGCATCGGCCGCGTGATGACGTGGCTGGCGGCGCTGTCCCTGCTCGGGCTGCTGTGGCTGTTCTTTGACGAGCAACTGGCCGATCAGCTCAATCCGAACCGCAGTCTGGTAGTCGCGCCCGGAGCCGGCGAACTGGTGCTCAAGCGCAACCGCATGGGTCATTACGTGGCACCCGGCACGATCAACGGCCAGCCGGTCACCTTCCTGCTCGATACCGGCGCCACCCAGGTGTCTGTCCCCGCCCATCTGGGCCGCGATCTCGGGCTCCAGCCTGGCGCCGCCGCACAAGTCATCACCGCCAATGGCACGGTCACCGTGCGCATGACCGTGATCGACGAACTGGGCCTCGGCCCCTTCCTCGCGCGCCAGGTTCGCGGCCATCTGAACCCCGGCATGCGTGACGACCAGATCCTGCTCGGCATGAGCGTACTCAAACACCTCGAGTTCATCCAGCGCGGCGACACCCTGATCCTGCGCGCACCGGGCTGATCAGGGTCGTGATGACGCGCCTGTAGGCGCTGCAATCAGGGACAAACGCCCATCGCGAGCCCAAGCGCCCTTGGATGGGTTCCCCCCCGCAGGTCTACATTCGGGCACCAACGCCAGCCCCCAGCACCTGCGGTCGGCTGAAGCCGACCCTACAGCCCAGCACCAGGCCCAGCACAACCGCCGTAGGGCGGACTTCAGTCCGCCACAGGACGTCGTTCAAGCAACAAGCCTGGGCACCCTGCGACGCACATTTAAGCCGTCCTAAGAGAGCTCGTTCCGCCCTCAGTGGCACTCAACACGTATAAACCGCTGCACCGCAAAACCGCCAAGTCCTGCATGTATAAGCTGTGATTCAAGGGCGGTCCAAAATGTGGATAAGTCGGTCGAGGATGATTTCCGAAAATTTGATCAACAATCCATCTTCCGTTAACACGCCCCCTGTGCACAGCTTTTCGGACAGTTCAACTTTTTGTTTAATATGAATAATTAGACTTATCCACAGATTTCTGCCGACTATGATCTTTATAGTCTTTTAAATCTTTAAATACTGTGTACACCATGAAGAAACACGCTGCCGCCTTCGCAGCAGCGCAAAACAGGCCGGGGTAACCCGGCCTGAAGCTTAGAAAGGCGGGTCCCCGGCAAGCACCGCGGACGAGGCTGTCGCCTCGGTCTTCAGTTCGCCACCCAGTGCTTCGACCACCGCCGGAAGCAGCAGACCAAGTTCACCGGTCATCAGTGCGAACTCGGCATTGAACAGGGCCTCGGCATCCTCGCCCTGACCATCGATCTGATCGCGCACGACATCGAGGAAGTCGATGCGCTTGATCTCGAGTTTTTCAGTCAGCACGAAACTCACCCGGTCATCGAAGGTCAGCGCCAGCCGGGTAGGCAGCTTGCCGCCCTCGAGGTGGGCCTTGATCTCGTCGCCTTCCAGCGGATGGCGCACGTAACGCACCGCCGCCTTGTCTTCGGTGACCGAACGCAGCTCGCAATCCTGGTCGATGGTGAAGCCCGCAGGTGCCTCACTGCCGGCAAGCCAGTCGGCCATCGCCGATACCGGCGAGCGTTCGGTGCGCAGCAAGGTCAGCGGGAAGCTGTCGAGGGTGTGGCGCAGCTGCTCCAGCACATCCTCCGCACGTGCCTGACTGGGGGCATCCACCGCCAGCCAGCCGCCGACTGGGTCGATCCATGCGTGCAAGCGCTTGCGCCGGGTGAAGGCCCGCGGCATCAATTCCTGGGCGATCTGCTCGCGCAACTCTTTCAGCTGCTTGCGACCGAGCTTGTAGCCCTGCCGCTCGGCCATTTCGGCCGCACGCTCGTCGGCTTCGTCCTTGACCACCGCGGACGGCAGCAGGCGGTGCTCGAAGCCGAGCGCGATCAGCCACTGGCCGCCGACCGCGTGCACCAGCACGTCATTGCCCAGCGGCGACAGCCAGCCACGGCTTTCCATGTCCTGGCTGCCACACGGATGGAAGGGCTTCTTCGCGAGCTGCTCCTCGAGTTTTTCGACTGTCATGTCCCACCCGACGGGCAGGCGATAGAGCTGCAGATTCTTGAACCACATGATTATTTTCCTGAGGTGAACGACAAGGCGCCCGTTGCGCTCGCAACGGGCGCCGGGGAAAGGGTCTTACTGCAAACGCCCGGATTCGGCGATCATGCGGATGACCTTGAGCGTGTCGAGGTCCGACTGATGATAGGCCGAACGCACGATATCGGCATACTGCGCGTCTTCGCTGCCAGGCATTTCCGGCAGGCTGGTCGCGTAGCGGAAGCGGAGAAAAAGCAAGTTCGGCTCCGGTTCCTCGATGCTGATCGTCAGGCTGCCGCCGGCATGCTCGGCAGTGGCTTCCGATTCGAAGCAGATCCATTCGAGCTCGCGGAGTCGCACCCGGTCGCGGATCACCGCAGCCCCGAAGTTGAGTTCGCGTACGAGTTCGTCGGTGCTGCGCTCGATGATGGTGCAGCTCTCGAGTCCGGGCAGGAAGGCCCGCGCATCTTCGGCCCGGCACAGCAGGCCAAACCAGATTTCCTCGCGACTGAGCACAGCGGCGTCGCGGTTGGAGAGGTCGTTGACCTCGACCAAGTGTTCGAATTTCAAGGACGTACTCCATTACCGGTCAGACCCCGCAGTTTACCCCGAGCCGGGCTGCTGTCGCAGCGCCGACAAGGGGTACCATGCCGACCATGCATATCGAACGACTCCTCCATTCCCAGGGTTTCGGCAGCCGCAAGGAAAGCCGTGCCCTCATCCGTGCCGGCCATGTCAGTGTTGCCGGTGTTCCCTGTGACGATCCCTTCATCGATTTCGAGCCGGGCAGCACCGACGGTTCTCCCGGGCTCGAATTCACCGTTGGCAGCCAGACCTGGCATTTTCGCGCTCAGGCCTACGTCATGCTGCACAAACCCACCGGTTACGAGTGCTCGCAAAAACCGACTTTCCACCCCTCGGTGTTCACCCTGATGCCGCCGCAGTTCCTGCCTCGCGGCGTGCAGTGCATCGGCCGTCTGGATCAGGACACCACCGGCCTGCTACTGCTGTCGGACAACGGCAAGTTCATCCACCAGTGGAGCTCGGGCAAGAAAAACACGCCCAAGGTCTATGAAGTCACGCTCAAGCATCCGGTCAGCGCCGAACTGATCCCCGCGCTGCTCACCGGGGTGCAGATGCACGACGAGCCCGCGCCCGTCGCTGCCACCGCGTGCGTGCAGACCGGCAGTCACACCCTGCAGCTGACCATCTGCGAAGGCAAGTATCACCAGGTCAAGCGCATGATCGGTGCCGCCGGCAACCGTGTCGAAGCCCTGCACCGAAGCCGGATCGGCGGGCTGGAGCTCGACCCCGGACTGGCGCCGGGCCAGTGGCGCTGGCTTGAAGCCGACGATCTTGTGCGACTGGCCGACTTTGCCTGACCCTGCCTTTCCGGAGCTGCCTGACGAGCGTTCAGCGCAGGCAGCAAGGCACTTCGCGGCCTCGGGTTTGTTTTATAGTTTCTATACTTATTAAAGATATAAAGAAGTAAACAGTGGGTCGAAATCTGTGGATAAGTCTCTCACCCCCTGTTGCAGTGCCGCATTTCTGTGCTGATAAACAGGTGGATGAAACCGGTAGTCGCTGTGCACCGAATGTCAGTGCTTTTCGGGCAGTCTGTCTTTGAGGCCTTTGTCCACAGTCTGTCCCGGCTTCATCCCCCGACTTGTTCGCGCCCATGACTGAATCGTCCCGCCCTTGCCCGCCTGACTGGGAGATTTTCTGCCAGGTTGTGGATAACTTTGGGGATATCGGGGTGTGCTGGCGGCTGGCCCGTTCCCTGGTGACGGATCACGGGCTCTCGGTGCGGCTTTGGGTCGATGACTGGCATGCGTTCGCGCGGCTGTGTCCGGCGCTGACGGGGCACGTCGGACGGGTGTTCGTCGACGGGGTCGAGCTCTGCCCGTGGCATGAGCCTTTTCCTGCAGTCGAGCCTGCTTCGGTGGTGGTTGAGGCGTTTGGCTGTGCCCTGCCGGCGCTTCATCTCGAGGCGATGGCGAACAGGCCGGTAGCGCCGGTGTGGATCAATCTCGAATACCTGTCGGCGGAGAGCTGGGTGACGGGCTGCCATGGTCTGGGCTCGCCGCATCCGCAGCTGCCACTGGTCAGGCACTTCTTTTTTCCCGGCTTTGAGGCAAAAACCGGTGGGCTGTTGCGCGAAGCGGGCTTGCTCGCCGAGCGCGACCGCTTTCGCCAGCGCGGCGGTCGTGAAACATGGCTGGGCGAGCACGGGTTTGACGCGCTCGCGGCCGATACCCTGATCGTCTCGATGTTCGCCTACGAGCAGCCGGCGCTTGCCGACTTGATTTCTGCCTGGGCTGGCGGCGAACATCCAGTGTTGCTGCTGGTGCCCGAAGGGCGGGTGCTTGCCGATGTGGCACGGGCATTCGCGTGCCCCGCGCTCGAAGCCGGGAGCCGACTGCGCATGGGCAAGGTGGAACTGGCTGTGCTGCCCTTCACCGATCAGGCGAGCTACGACCGCCTGCTGTGGAGCTGTGATCTCAATTTCGTGCGCGGCGAAGATTCGTTCGTGCGAGCGCAGTGGGCGGCCCGGCCCTTTGTGTGGCACATCTACCCACAGCAGGACAACGCGCATTTCGACAAGCTCGAGGCCTTTCTGGCGCGCTATTGCAGCGGGCTCGATACGGCTGCTGCGAGTGCAGTGGCGGGTTTCTGGCGGGCGTGGAACGGACGTGGCGGGCTGGCACCGGCATGGTCGGCGCTGCGTGCCGTGCTGCCGGCGATCGATGCCCATGCGGGGGTCTGGTGTTCGGGTTTGAGTGCCCAAACTGATCTCGCCAGCAATTTGAGGCAATTCTGCAACCACATTCTCGATCCGAGAGAGTAGAATCGCGCGCTTTCGTCTATGGGCTTGCGGCTTCGGTCGCGCCGCTACAGTTCAGGAATCAGCATGAAAACCGCTCAGGAACTCCGCGTAGGTAACGTCATCATGGTCGGCACCGATCCGCTCGTGGTGCAGAAGGCCGAATACAACAAGTCCGGCCGCAACTCCGCGGTCGTGAAAATGAAGCTCAAGAGCCTGCTCACCGGCGCGCCGTCCGAGTCGGTGTACAAGGCCGACGACAAGTTCGAAGTCGTGCAGCTCGATCGCAAGGAAGTGACCTACTCCTACTTCGCCGATCCGATGTACGTGTTCATGGATGCCGACTACGAACAGTTCGAAGTCGAAGCCGAGAACATGACCGACGCGCTCAAGTATCTGGAAGACGGCCTGGCGTGCGAAGTGGTGTTCTACAACGGCAAGGCGATCTCGGTCGAACTGCCGAATTCGGTGGTGCGCGAAGTGATCTACACCGAACCTGCGGTCAAGGGCGACACCTCGGGCAAGGTCATGAAGCCGGCCAAGCTGTCGACCGGTTTCGAACTGCCGGTACCGGCTTTCGTCGAAATCGGTGACAAGATCGAAATCGATACCCGCACCGACGAGTACCGCAACCGGGTGAAGTGAGGGGCGGAGTAAATATTCGCCGATCGTGACCCAGGGGCCCTGCGTGGGCCCCTTGTTTTTGATGTCGCAGGAACTTTCAGGCAGTGGATGCAGGTCAGAAAGAGCAGACTTCGACCCTTTCCATTGCAAGAGATCAAAATTGATGAGAACCCTGCTGGCTGTAACGGCCGCAAGCACCCTTTTTCTCGCCGCCTGTAGCGAACAGGTACCGGCTCAAGGTGTCGTACAGTCCGAAAAATCCGCCAGTGAAGCCGTGACTGCGGCGAAGGAAGCGGTTGGCGAGGCCGCGCAGAAGACGGGTGAAGCGGGTAAGGCGGTGATGGAAGCGGTGACGGAAACCGCCCGCGAGCAGATCGAAATCGGCAAGGAGAAAGTCGGCGAGGCGACTGATGCCGCCAGCGGACCGGCGCTGGATGCGAAGGAAGCGGCCGAACAGGCTGCTCGTCGCATTGCCGATGCCACCCGTGAGGCGGCCACCCGGCTCAAGGATGCGGGCAAGGGCGTGGTAGATGCCGTACGCAGCAAGCCCGAGCAGGAGCCCGCGCCGGTGGCGGAATCGCAACCGGCAGAAGCCGGGAAGCAGTGATGGGTGAGGGCGATGCGCTTGCCTCCGCCATGAGCGACGCCAGAAGTACCGCCCATAACGACGCGATCCGGATTCGCGGCGCACGCCAGAACAACCTGCGCAACCTGTCCCTCGATCTGCCGTTGAATCGGCTCATGGTCGTCACCGGGGTGTCCGGCTCGGGCAAATCGTCGCTGGTGTTCGATACGCTTTACGCGGAGGGTCAGCGACGCTACGTCGAGACCTTCTCGCCTTATGCGCGGCAATTTCTCGACCGCATGGACAAGCCCCAGGTTGATCGTATAGACGGCGTGCCGCCTGCGATCGCCATCGACCAGACCAGCCAGGTGCGAACCTCGCGCTCCACCGTCGGCACCATGACCGAGCTGGCCGACCACTTCAAGCTGCTCTATGCGCGTACTGCGCGACTGCATTGCCGTCGCTGCGATGTGCCGGTGCGGCGCGATTCGCCCGACAGCATCACCGCCGATCTGGCCCGTCGTGCCGCCGACGCCGGCGATCCGCGCCTGGTGATCTGCTTCCCGGTGACCGTGCCGAAGAACTTCAGCGAGGCCGAGATCACCGGCCTGCTGAACGTGCAGGGCTATACCCGCATCCATCGTCGCGACGAAGGGGCGGATGGCGATGTGCTGCAGGTGGTGCAGGACCGGTTCCGTTTTTCTTCTGCAGAGTCGGCGCGGGTGGCCGAAGCGGTCGAGGCCGCCCTGCGTCTTGGTCATGGGAGACTGACGGTTTTTGCCGTCGGCACGAACGCGGGGCAGGACGAAATCGCGTGGCGCTATTCCGACGGCCTGCACTGCGCTGACTGCGACATCCACTACAGCGATCCTACACCGGGCCTGTTCTCGTTCAATTCGGCGATAGGCGCGTGCGAGACCTGCCGCGGCTTCGGCCGCGTGATCGGGGTGGATTTCGGCCTGGTCATTCCTGACGAGTCGAAGACCCTGGCCGAGGGCGCGATCAAGCCGTGGCAGACCGAGAGTTACCGCGAATGCCAGCAGGACCTCGCCAAGATGGCGAAGAAAGCCGGGGTCGCGATGGACATCCCGTTCCGCGACCTGCCGCAGGAGCACCGGCGCTGGGTGCTCGAAGGCGACGACAAGTGGAAGAACTGGGACAGCTCCTGGCCGCGTCACTGGTACGGCGTGCGTCACTTCTTCGCCTGGCTCGAGACCAAGGCCTACAAGATGCACATCCGGGTGCTGCTGTCGCGCTACCGCAGCTACACCGTGTGCCCGAGCTGTGCCGGCGCGCGACTCAAACCCGATGCGCTGCTATGGCGGCTGCCGGTTACGACCAGGGGCCTGGCGATCAACGAATTGATGGCGCTGCCGGTCGACCACATCCGCAAAGCGATCGACGCGCTCGACCTGCCCGGCACAGCCGACGAGGCAACTTCCCTGGTGCTGGGCGAGATCCGCAGCCGGCTGACCTACCTCGCCGATGTCGGCCTTGGCTACCTGACCCTCGACCGCCAGTCGCGCACCCTGTCCGGCGGCGAGGTGCAGCGCATCAACCTCACCACCGCGCTCGGCACGTCGCTGGTGAACACCCTGTTCGTGCTCGACGAGCCGTCGATCGGCCTGCATCCGCGCGATATCGGCCGCATTCTCGGGGTGATGACCCGGTTGCGCGATGCCGGCAACACGCTGGTCGTGGTTGAGCACGATCCGCAGGTGATGGTGGCGGCTGACGAACTGCTCGAGATCGGCCCCGGGCCGGGCGAGCGTGGGGGCAACATCGTGGCCCGCGGCACCCCGGCCGAGATCGCCGCCAACCCGGATTCGATCACCGGTCCGTGGCTGGCGGGCAGGAAGCGCATCGACATCGATCGCCCGCCGCGCCCGGTGGATGCCGCCACCCCGCGCCTGACCCTGGTCGGCGCA
>JAUSOD010000071.1 GCA_030656215.1 Azoarcus sp. | reverse complement strand
GACTTGCATGTGTAAAGCATGCCGCCAGCGTTCAATCTGAGCCAGGATCAAACTCTTAAGTTCAATCCATACAAAGTACTCAAAGTCACTTACTGACATGAGCACCTAATCATTGCAATTTCTCTCCGCCGAAGCGGATCGGTCACAACAACCAAGTACCCACACTTATCGATTGTTCAAATTTTTAAAGAACCCTGCGCATCCTGCAGCAGAGAAGCGATATTATGATCAACTTAACTTATCTCGTCAAGCCCTGTCGTTCGATTTGTTTCGCTACCGCCGAAACTCCAAACCACAGAAACCACCACTTCCCCGACCACAAACTCCGCTTGCTTCTGCCTTGACCGCCGCAGCAGAACTGCGTTGTGCGGTGAAGAGGTGCGCATTATAGACAGCTTCTACGTATGTGCAAGAAAAAAACAGAATTTATTCATCTAGGAGCCTTGATCACTCCTGTGGCGCATAAAATCCCGCGCCGCCCGCGAAGTTTTCGAAGCGAGTGTACTCGCCGATAAAGGTCATTCGCACGGTTCCGGTCGGGCCATTACGGTGCTTTCCGATGATGAGCTCCGCCGTTCCCTTGTCCGGAGAGTCCGGGTTATAGACCTCATCACGATAAATAAACATGATGATGTCCGCGTCTTGCTCCAGCGCACCCGATTCGCGCAAATCGGACATGACCGGACGCTTGTTCGGTCGCTGCTCGAGGCTTCGATTGAGCTGCGAAAGCGCAATGATGGGAACATGCAACTCCTTGGCCAAGGACTTTACCGAGCGCGAAATCTCGGACAGTTCCGCCGCTCGATTGTCGCTATCCTTACTCCCGGTCATCAGCTGCAGATAGTCGATGACAATAAGGCCCAGGCGGCCGCACTGACGGGACAAGCGACGCGCCCTGGCACGCAGGTCGATCGGGTTAAGGCCAGGGGTCTCGTCAATATAGAGCGGCGCGTCATAGAGCTTGCCCATTGCCACCGTCAATCTTTGCCAGTCGTCGTCGGTCAGACGGCCGCTACGGATCTTCTGCATGTCGATCCGGCCCACCGATGCGATGAAGCGGGTTGCGAGTTGCGTCCCGGGCATCTCCATCGAGAAAATGGCCACCGGAAGGCGCTGCTCCACCGCAACATGCTCTGCCACATTAAGGGCAAAAGTGGTTTTGCCCATTGCCGGACGCCCGGCCACGATCAGCATGTCGGACGGCTGCAAACCGGAAGTCTTGTCGTCGAGATCTGCGAAGCCGGTCGGCACGCCGGTGATCTCGGAGGGACTATCGCGATCGTAGAGTTCCTGGACCCGATCGACGACCTGTTTGAGTATGGGCTGAATCGACTGGAAGCCACTGGTATGCCGAGCGCCCGCCTCGGCGATCTCGAACACCCTCGCCTCCGCCTCGTCCAGCAGCATCTTGGCATCCTTGCCGGACGGGCTGAGCGCGCTCGCCGCGATCGTATCGCCCACCGCCACCAACTTGCGCAGGATTGCCCGTTCACGAACGATCTCCGCATAGCGGCGAATGTTGGCGGCCGACGGCGTGTTGTTGGCAATTTCAGCAAGGTATGCCAAACCTCCGGCCTGCTCCGCCTCCCCGTTTTTCTCCAGCGATTCGAACACCGTCACCACATCGGCAGGCTTGCCGAAATCGATCAGCTTGGTGATGTGACGGTAGATACGGCGGTGATCATCGCGATAGAAGTCGGCCTCGTTGACCAGGTCGGCGATACGTTCCCACGCCGCGTTGTCGAGCAGAATGCCGCCGATCAACGACTGTTCCGCCTCCAGCGAATGGGGCGGGAGCTTGATCGACGCCATCTGGGGATCCAGCGCGTCATCGGGAAACCTGCGTGCGGAAGTCGCCATAATTAACCTGACAGAGGTCGATGAACCGGGACGGGCATTCTAAAAACAAAGGGGCTGCCTAGGCAGCCCCTTTGTTCGCGAAACACTAAAACGCTTACTGCTCGCCCAACACCGAAACGGTGATGGAGACGACCACGTCAGCGTGCAGCGCCACTTCAAGCTGGGTGTCGCCGATCTGCTTCAGGTGACCTTGCGGCATGCGGATCGCGGAACGATCAATCTCGAACCCTTGCGCCGCCATCGCTTCGGCCACGTCGGCATTGCCAACCGAACCAAACAGACGGCCATCCATACCGGCCTTGCGGGTGACCTGAACCATCAGGCCATCGAGCTTGGCACCCAGCGCCTGAGCTGCCGTCAGCTTCTCGGCCTGGACGCGCTCGAGTTCGGCACGGCGGGCTTCGAATGCACCCATGTTGGCCTGGGTGGCACGCTTGGCCAGACCCTGCGGGATCAGGTAGTTGCGGGCGTAGCCGTCTTTGACATTGACCACATCGCCGAGAACACCGAGCCGGCCAACTTTTTCGAGAAGAATGATTTGCATGTTATCGATCCTCTCTTACAGGTGCAGGTCGGTGTAAGGCATCAGCGCCAGGAAGCGGGCGCGCTTGACCGCAACCGACAACTGACGCTGGTAACCCGCCTTGGTGCCGGTGATACGCGCCGGCATGATCTTGGCGTTTTCGGTGACGAAGTCCTTGAGGATGTCCACATCCTTGTAGTCGACTTCTTCAATCTTCTCCGCGGTGAAGCGGCAGAACTTGCGACGCTTGAACAGACCGCGGTTACCGCGATCGTCCTTCTTCTTGAACTTGGACTTGGGCTTGAAAGCCATTTCAGTTTCCTTCTACAAATTCGATCTTGATCAGATGCAGCACCGGGGCACGACTGCGAAGACTTTTCGCGGCCAGAAAACCCGTTACCGACACACTCACTCCGGGACTCGAACTCGTCAGCACTGCTGCGAGATCTCCCACGGCCACTGCCTGCAACTCCAGCGAAACATCACGATCCAGACCGGCTTCGTGCTGCTTCGACTCATGGACCAACAAACAGCTTGCCACTGGAACACCTGCCGGCGTACGCCGCAGGGGAAGCAACTCGGCGATGCGCGCCGTCAGGCGCAGTTCGTTGAGTCCCGCCTCAGACACTTCAGGCCGAAGCCGACTCGACAGGCTCCGAAGCCTTGACTTCGTCGCCGGCAGCAGCCGGGGTCAGCGAGCGCGACTTTTCTTCCTTCATCATCGGCGACGGCGTGGTAACAGCCTTCTTCGTCTTGATGGTCAGATGACGCAGCACGGCATCATTGAACTTGAAGGAATGCTCGAGCTCGGAGAGGGTCTCGCCGTCGCACTCGATGTTCATGAGCACGTAGTGAGCCTTGTGAACTTTCTGGATCGGATAGGCCATCTGGCGGCGACCCCAGTCTTCGAGACGGTGGATCTGGCCACTGCGGGCGGTAACGATCGACTTGTAACGGTCGATCATCGCCGGGACCTGTTCGGACTGGTCCGGGTGAACGATGAATACGATTTCGTAGTGTCGCATGCAGACTCCTTGCGGTTGTTGATGATCAGCCCCCCGGCATGCGAAACCGGTGGAGCAAGGGTGAGCCAAGCATGTTAGCAAGAAAATCAAAAGAATCAAAGCCCGCCGACGCGAGCAGAACGACAAACACGGCAATAGGTCACTCAAGACTACTTACACTCTGCCGTCCGGCCGCCGGGCACTCTCGCCTAATATCGGTGCCTCAGGGCTGACCCCTGGAGCGAACAGAGCCGATGGAGGCAGAACCATGAACACGACACATAGCCGCAAACTCCTCACCACGCTGCTTTGTGGCGGCCTGCTGCTGGCCGGAAGTGGGGCTGAAGCACGAGGCGGCGACGACCGCGAGTATCGGGGCCGCGGCTGGGATGACCGAAGGCATGAGTACCGCCACCACGACCGTCACCACGATCGCCATCAATACCGCGGCCATTACGACAGCCGCACGGTCATCCGCGAACGGGTGGTGATCCGGGAGGCGCCGCGCCGTTACCGCGAGCGCGAAGTCCGCGAGTATCACTACACACAACCGTACCCAAGCTACGGCTATGGCGGCGCACCGGCGATCGTCATTGGCATCGGCATTCCGCCCATCGTCATTCCCCTGCGCTGAAGCAGCGAAACCCGGCCGCAAGCGATCAGCGCGGACGACTCTCCCAGATCTTCTGCAGGCGCTTTACCGACACCGGCATCGGCGTCTTGAGTTCCTGCGCAAACAGCCCCACGCGCAACTCTTCCAGCATCCAGCGGAATGCTTCCAGCTGTGCGTCCACGACCCCGGCACGGCGTTTCGACAGGGACTCGCGCTCCCAGACCTGCGCAAGCGCCTTCCATTCGCTCATCGCCTGCGCATCGCGCACCGGATTGTTACGAAGCTTGTCGAGACGAATCGAAGCAGCCTTCAGATAACGCGGAAACTGGGCCAAGTGCTCCCACGGGAAAGCCACGAGGAAGTCCTTGGGCAATAGCGCCGAAATCTGACCCTGCAGATCGGCGACCACGTCGGGAAACGCCTTCAGCCCGACCAGCCGCTTGTGCAGCACCGCGTATTCGGTGAGCAACTGAGCAGCCAGCCGCATGAACTCCTGTGCGACCAGCGTGACCCTTGTCTTGGCCTCGGCGCAGCGCAGGTCGAACGCGTCCTTGTCGGTCGGCAGCGGATCGAGCAGGCAGCAGCGGATCAAGGTAGCCTCGACCAACCGCGCCTTCAGCTCGGCTTCGGTGCCAAAGCCCAGATACTGCAGCGCCAGTTCGCGCAAGCCCGGCAGACGCTCGATGGCCCGCACCTGATCCTTCAGCGTCAGTGCGAACAGCCGCGCCAGCCCTCTGCGATGCACCCGCGCAGCCTCTTCCGGGGTGTCATACGGGCGTAGCGAAACGCTGTCGCCATCGTCATGCAGCGCAGGAAAGCCGATCACGTCACGCCCGGCGACACGGATTTCGAGCAACTCCGGTAGCGCACCGAAGCTCCATCCGGTCAGCCCGGACAACGTCGACGCCGCAGTCCCCCCTGACCCTTCCCCGGTCGCCGCCTCATCTCTGCGCGCCGCCCCGGAGACCGCAGCCGGGTCCTTGTGTCGCTTGGTGGCGCCCGCCTTGCTGCCGCCGGTCGAGGGCGACGCCGCCACGCCTGCGGCATCCAGCGCCCCCGCAAGCGCTCCAATCTTCGCCGAGCTGAAACGCTCCGCAACCTGGTCGCGAAAGCGGGTGCGCAGTTCGGCGAGATTGCGCGACTGTCCCATCACCCGGCCATGCTCGTCGACCACCCGAAAGTTCATGAAACAGTGCGGCTTCAAATTCTCGGGACGAAAACTCTCGAGTGGCAGCTTCAGCTGGACCCGCTCCTCGACAAAGCGCTGCAGTGCCCTGAGCAGCGGTTCGTCGGTATCGAACTCGCCTGCTTCAAAGGCCACCATGAAGGCCGCGGCACTTTCCGCCACCGGTTGCAAACGGTGGCGATGCCTGGGCGGCACGGCCTTGAGGAGCGCCGCCAGCTTCTCTTCAAGCAGGCCCGGCACCAGCCATTCGCAGCGATTGACCGGAATCTGGTTGAGCATCGCCAAGGGCACGGTCAGGGTCACGCCATCGTCGGCCTCGCCGGGCTGGTGCAGGTAGCTCAGTGCCAGCTGCTGCCCGAGTACGCTGAACTTGGCCGGGAAGCGCTCGGTGGTGATGCCCTCGGCCTCGTGCCGCATCAACTGGTCGCGCGACAGGTGCAGCAGCTTGGGTTCGGTTTTCTCCGCCAGCTTGCGCCACGCATCCAGGCCGGCCAGATCGAGCACGTCGGGCGGAATCCGGCTGTCGTAGAACGCCTCGATCAGTGTTTCGTCGACCAGCACGTCCGGGCGCCGCGACTTGTGTTCCAGCCGTTCAATCTCGGCCACCAGGCGTCGATTGTGGGTCAGGAAGGGCATGCCGCGCGTGGCCACCTCGCTGATCTCGCCGGCAACCAGCCCTTCGCGGATGAACAGTTCGCGACACAATTGCGGATCGGTGTCGCGATAGCCCACGCCACGCCGGGGATACAGCACCAGGCCGTACACCGTGCCGCGCTCCCACGCCCGGACCGCGCCCGAGGCCTTCGACCAGTGCGGCTCGAACACCTGACGGCGCACGAGATGCGCACCGACCTCCTCCACCCACTCCGGCTCGATGCGGGCAATGCAGCGCCCGAACAGGCGCGAGGTTTCGACCTGTTCGGCGCACATGATCCACTTGCCCGCCTTCTTCGCCAGCGCCGAGCCCGGATGCGGCCAGAACTTGATCCCGCGAGCGCCGAGATAGCTGCCTGCCTGTGGCCCGGACGCATCCTCGACCTTGCACCCGATGCTGCCGAGCAGGCCAGCGAGCAGCGCCTTGTGGATCGATTCGTAGTTGGCCGGCAGCTGGTTTTCCTTCCATCCATGCTCGGCACACAGCGCGTGCAACTGGGTAAACACGTCGCGCCACTCACGCATCCGCATATAGGACAGGAAGTGCTTCTTGCACCAGGCCTTCTGCTTGCTGGCCGATTCGTGCCGCTGCAATTCGTCCCAGGCCTTCCACAGATGCAGATACCAGAGGAACTCGGAGCGCTGATCCTGCTCGCCGCCACGGAACTTCGCATGCGCCTGGTCGGCAGTGCCGGCACTTTCCGGCGGCCGATCGCGCGGATCCTGCACCGACAGCGCGGCGGCGATCACCAGCACCTCGGCCAGGCTGCCGCGCTCGCGTGCGGCGAGGATCATGCGTCCGATCCGCGGATCGAGCGGCAGTTTGGCCAGCTCGTGGCCAGTCGGCGTCAGCTTGCGCTCGTCATCGTCGGTGACCGCGCCAAGCTCGGCCAGCAGCGCATAGCCGTCACCGATCAGGCGCGAGCCGGGCGCGTCGATGAACGGAAAGTCCTCCACCGCGCCCAACTTCAGCGATTTCATCCGCAGGATCACGCCGGCCAGCGAGGAACGCAGGATTTCCGGGTCGGTATGGACCGGCCGGGCGCTGAAGTCCTCCTCGTCGTAGAGCCGGAAACACACCCCGTCCATCACCCGGCCGCAACGCCCGGCGCGCTGCTGCGCCGACGACTGGGCGATCTTCTCGATCTGCAGTTGCTCGACCTTGGTCCGTGGCGAGTAGCGTTTGAGCCGTGCAAGCCCGGTGTCGACCACATAACGGATGCCCGGCACGGTGAGCGAGGTTTCGGCGACGTTGGTCGACAACACCACCCGGCGTCCGCTCGAGGGCGAGAACACCCGCGCCTGGTCCTGCGCCGACTGGCGCGCGAACAGCGGCAGGATCTCGGTGCCCGGCAGGTGATGCGCCTTGCGCAAGGCCTCGGCCGCCTCGCGGATCTCACGCTCGCCGGGCAGAAACACCAACACGTCGCCCGGCCCGCTGCGCTGCGCCTCGTCGATCGCATCGACAATCGCCTCCAGCAGGTCGCGCCCCTTGTCCTTGCGCGGCGGCTGACGCTCACCAGCGCGCGACACCGGCGCATCGTCTTCTTCCACCGGGCGGTAACGCATCTCGATCGGATACAGCCGGCCCGACACCTCGATCACCGGTGCCGGCCTGCCCGCCGCGTCGGCGAAATGCCGGGCAAAGCGCTCCGCGTCGAGCGTGGCCGAGGTCACGATCACCTTCAGGTCGGGCCGCCGCGGCAGCAGGGTGCGCAGATAGCCGAGCAGGAAGTCGATGTTCAGGCTGCGCTCGTGCGCCTCGTCGATGATGATCGTGTCGTAGGCGGAAAGCAGCGGATCGGTCTGGGTCTCGGCGAGCAGGATGCCGTCGGTCATCAGTTTGATGTGACTGGACGCGCTGAGCTTGTCGGTGAACCGGATCTTGTAGCCGACGGCCTGGCCGAGCGGGCTGTTGAGCTCCTGCGCAATCCGGGTTGCGGTGGCACGCGCGGCGAGCCGCCGCGGCTGGGTATGACCGATCAGCCCGGCCGCGCCGCGCCCGAGACCGATGCAGATCTTGGGCAGCTGGGTGGTCTTGCCCGAACCGGTCTCGCCACAGACGATGATCACCTGATGTGCCACCAGCGCGGCGGCGATCTCTTCGCGCCGCGCCGACACCGGCAACTCGGGCGGAAAATCGGGCTGCGGCAGGCTGCCCATACGCAGCGCCAGCGCCGCACGCGAGCGCACCAGCAAGGCGTCCAGCTCTGCCTGCAGCCTGGCCCTGCGCTCGTCCCGGGTACGCCGCAACTCGCCGGCCATGCGGCGCAGGCGCGGCCGGTCGACACTCATGCAGTCATCGAAAACGGGCATGCCCGAGCTGGGGGCGGGCCGGATGGGGTGTTCGTTCATTTCTGCTCTTGTTGCGGCAACGGCGCCGCCTGATCAAATCCTTGGCGGACTCGCAGGCCGGCTCCGTTCGGAGGACCGCCGGACGAAACCGGCGACAACGGATTGAGCGGCATTATCCCAGCACTGCGCCCGACTGGCAGCATCGGACGCAGAGCGTCTCGCTATACTCGGTCGATTGTGGGCCATCGCCCCCTTATCCGCTCATTCCATCACGCGTCCTCCCATGTCCATCGCATACGAGCGCCACCCGCCACAGCTACGCATGCACCTGCTCGACCCCTCGGGCGGGCTGGGCTATCACTGGCGCGCACTGCGCTACCGGCACCACTTCTGGGCGCCTTTCATCAGTACGGTCGCCGGCTGGCTGCACGCGTGGCAGCCGCCCACCAAACATCTGGTCATCGTCGGCCCCTCGGCAGGCTACGCCTTGCCCACCCCTTTTCTCGCGAGATTCGGGCAGATCACGGTGCTCGAGCCCGATCCGCTCGCACGCCTGATCCTGCGCCGACGCCTGCGCCCGCTCCGGCTTGAAGCGGGCACCCTGGACTGCCTGTCAGATCGCGACGGGCCGCGCTGGCTCGCGCGCCAGTACCCCGACGCCAGCCTGCTGTTTGCCAACATCCTCGGACAAGCTCCGCCGCTCACCGCCCGGCCCGACTGGGCTGCCCATCTGCGCGACGCCCTGCGCGGCCACCACTGGGCCAGTTGGCACGATGTGCTGTCGGCGAGCACGGCACCGCGTGTCGATGCCGCCACGCCACTGCTGCCGGCGCCCGACATCGCCACACTGGCAGGCCGCCTGTGGCACTGGCCGACCGAGGTTTGCGACCATGACAACTTCGGCCTGGTCGGACGCCAGGACGCGCTCGCGCTATGGCAACTCGCGCCGCACCAATGGCAGGTCGTGGAGTGGGGCATCCATCATCCCGCCACAGGGCTGGGCGACCCCGCCGCCGGGTGAGACAATCGGCACTCTGCCCGCACCCGGTGTCACCATCATGTCCTCCCTGCCGATCGCCGCCATTCTCTACACCCCCACCGACAACATCGAAGCCTTGCTGGTACGGGTGGCACGAACGCTCGCCGAACGCGGCGTTCAGCTCGGCGGCGTGATCCAGCACGATATCGCCACCGCGGTCGACGACCCCTGCGCGATGGAGCTGGAAGACCTGCACGGTGGCGAGCGCTTCTCGCTGTCACAGGAACTGGGCAGCGGCTCGGAAGCCTGCCGCCTCGACCCCGCGGCTCTCGCACACGCCTCGGTAGCGGTCCGCAGCGCGGTCGAGGACGGCGCACAACTGGTAATGATCAACAAGTTCAGCACCCAGGAAGCCAACGGCGCCGGGCTACGCGACGAAATGGGCCTCACCGTGATGTCCGGCATTCCCCTGCTGACCGCCGTGGGCAAACGCTTTCTGCCCGAGTGGCAGGCATTCACCGGCAACGACGGGGTGCTGCTCGAGCCGACCCTAGAGGCCGTGCTCAACTGGTGGGACACGCTGAATCCGGCGAACTGACATGGATTGCCGCCCCGGCTGCGCCGCCTGCTGCATCGCTCCCTCCATTTCCTCACCCGTCCCCGGGATGCCTGACGGCAAGCCGGCCGGAGTGCGCTGCATACAGCTCGACCGCAACAATCGCTGCCTGCTGTTCGGCGATCCGCGCCGGCCGCGCGTGTGCGGCAGCCTGCAGCCTTCGCAAGAGATGTGCGGCGACAGCCGCGAGACCGCCATGCAATGGCTGGACTGTCTTGAGCGCAGCACCTCAAATCCGCTTACCTGAAGTTTTGCCGCACTGCAGCAACAGGCCGCTATAATCGGTCACCTCATCCCGTCGGCCTGCTCCCAATCCATATGGATATTCAGCTTCTTCTCACCGCGCTCATTCTTGGCATCGTCGAGGGCCTGACCGAGTTCCTGCCGGTATCCTCGACCGGCCACCTGATCATCATTGGCGACCTGCTCGGCTACAACGACGACACCAGCAAGGTGTTCAAGATCGTGATCCAGCTCGCGGCCATCCTCGCCGTATGCTGGGATTACCGCGAGCGCCTGATCAAGGTCGCGCTCGGCGTACCGAGCGACCCCGTCGCACAGCGCTTCGTCGGCATGCTGTTCGTCGCCTTCCTGCCGGCGGCAGTGCTCGGGCTGATGTTCCACTCCACGATCAAGGCGCTGCTGTTCAACCCGCTCACAGTCGCCACCGCGCTGATCGTCGGCGGGCTGATCATTCTCTATGTCGAGAAGCGCGCCTACCATCCGCGGGTGAACTCGGTCGATGACATGAGCTGGGGCGATGCGCTCAAGGTCGGTTTCGCCCAGGCTGTGGCCATGATCCCCGGCACCTCGCGCTCGGGCGCCACGATCATGGGCGGACTGATCTTCGGCCTGTCGCGCAAGACCGCCGCCGAGTTCTCCTTTTTCCTCGCGATCCCGACCATGTTCGCGGCCACCGCCTACGACCTGTACAAGAACTGGGCACTGCTGCGGCTCGAAGACCTGCCGGTGTTCGCAGTCGGCTTTGTTGCCTCCTTCATTGCCGCGATGTGGGCGGTGAAGAGCTTCATCCGTTTCATCTCCAACCACACCTTCATCGTGTTCGCCTGGTATCGCATCGTGTTCGGCATCATCGTGCTCGCGACCTGGCAGCTCGACCTCGTTGCCTGGAGCGAATCCTGAGCTTCGCCGTCTGACGCCGGCGGGCTAAACTGGGCGGCCATTCACAGCCTCCGGCCACGATGATCATCTATCTGCACGGTTTCCGCTCCGCGCCCGCATCGATCAAGGCGCAGGCGCTCAAGACCCACATGAGCGCACGCGGCTTGGGCGATGCGCTGTGGTGCGAACAACTGCCGGTGTCGCCTCGTGCCGCGATCGCGCTGATCGAGCGCCAGATCGACGTCGCCCGTGCCGCCGGGCACGCGCCCACCGTGGTCGGCAGCTCGCTCGGCGGCTATTACGCCACCTGGCTCGCCGAGCGCCACGGTCTGCGCGCGGTGCTGGTCAATCCCGCCGTCGTCGCGCCGCTGTCGCTCGAAGCCTACATTGGCCAGCAGACCAATCTGTACACCGGCGAGACCTTCGACTTCACCCCAACACACATTGCCGAGCTGCGCGCGATCGACGTCCCCGTGATCACCCGCCCGGAGCGCTACTGGCTGCTGGCCGAAACCGGTGACGAGGTACTCGACTACCGCCATGCAGTCGCCAAATATGCCGGTGCACGCCAGACCATACTGCCCGGCGGCGACCACGGGTTTTCGCGCTGGACCGACTATCTCGACGACGTGCTCCGGTTCGCGGGGCTGACATGAGCAGCGGTTTCGATGCGCGCCGCTTCAAGGCCATGGAGCGTGCCGGATTCAATCGCATCGCCGGGCGCTATGCCGACGGCGCCCACCTGCGCGCCGAGCTTGCCACCGCGCTGATCGATGCCGCAGCACTCGCGCCCGGCCAGCGCGTGCTCGACCTCGCCAGCGGCCCCGGCCTGCTTGCCCTGGAAGCCGCCGGCCGGGTCAGCCCGAACGGCCTGGTGCTGGCCACCGACATTGCCGAAGGCATGCTGGCCGAGGGCGCACGGCGCATCGAAGGCAGCGGCATTGAAGTCAGAGACCTCGAAGACAAAGGAGTTGGCGACCAAGGTGTCGCCGACAAAGGCGTGGACCTGCTGTTTGCCGCCGCCGATGCCGAGCACCTGTGCCTGCCAGACGCGAGCATCGACCGGGTGCTGGCCGGCCTCGCACTGTTCATGTTTCCGCACCCCGATCGCGCACTGGCCGAAATCCATCGCGTGCTGGTACCCGGCGGGCAAGTTGCGCTGTCGGTATGGGGGGCGCGCGACACCGTACCGCTGATTTCCCGCGCCCAGGACTGCATCGCCCGCCTGCTGCCGCCGCCCAAAGTCCAGCGCCCCTCGGTATTCCGCTACGGCGACGCCGGCGTGCTCGAAGCCATGCTGGTCGACGCCGGTTTCGGCCAGGTCCGCATCACGCCATGCGATTTCAGCTGCTGCTTCGACAGCGCCGAGGACTACTGGCAAGCCTTCCTCGACCTGGCTGGCGGCGCCGCAGAGGCACTCTCACGCCTGCCCGAACCCACTCGACAGGCACTCCAGGCTGCGGTCAGCGCCGATCTGGAAGCGCATCCCCGCAGCGACGGCAAACCCGGTTTCTGCGTCCCAGCCCGCGCACTCGTGGCCAGCGCAGTGCGCAGCGGCTGAAAACCCACCTGCCGATGTCGCACAACACACCGACCCGATCCGCGTCCAGCGAGATCCGGCGCGGCACCCTCTCTGCGCTGGCCGCATTCTCGATCTGGGGACTCGCTCCGCTGTATTTTCGCGCGGTCGGCGACGTCCCCCCGTTCGAAGTCGTTGCCCACCGCGTCCTGTGGTCGCTGGTGTTTCTCGCCGCACTGATCGCCTTCGTGCCCGGCACCGGTCGGTTCTCCGCCGTCACGGCGGTATTGCGCCAGCCCCGCCTGGCCGGCGTGCTTGCGCTCACGGCGCTGCTGATCGGTAGCAACTGGCTGGTGTTCGTGTGGTCGATCGACGCCGGACGCTTGATCGAGGCCAGCCTCGGTTACTTCATCACCCCCCTGGTCAGCGTCCTGCTCGGCCGCCTGTTTCTCGGCGAGCGCCTGCGCCCGTTGCAGCAACTGGCGCTCACCATTGCGGTGGCCGGGGTCGGCTGGCGCATCTGGCAGCTCGGCGCGCTGCCGTGGATCGCACTTTTCCTCGCGGCGACCTTCGGCCTCTATGGTCTGCTGCGCAAACGCGCGCCGGTCGATGCGGTGGGCGGCCTGTTCATCGAGACCCTGGTCACCGCACCGCTCGCGCTGGGCTGGTTGCTGTGGGTCGCGAGTCGGGGCGAGCTCGCTTTCGGCAGTTCCTTACGGGTCGACCTGCTGCTGCCACTCGCCGGCGTGCTCACCGCGGTTCCGCTGATGTTGTTCACGGTCGGCGCGCGCCGCCTGCCATTGGCGACGCTGGGCTTCCTGCAGTATCTCGCCCCGAGCCTGAACTTCCTGCTTGCCGTGTTTTTGTTCGGCGAGCCCTTCGACCACCATCAACTGATCGGCTTTGTGCTGATCTGGGGCGCGCTCGCCCTCTACACCGTCGACATGGTGCGGCACAGCTCGAACCAGCGCGCCGGGCGCTGAAGATTCATCCACGCCGAAGGCTGAAGGTTTAGGGACTGGAGGCCGAATCCAGTAAACTGTGCGGCTTGCTCAATTGCCGGCGGTCGCTGATGTTCGTGCTGTTTGAAGAGGACGGGTCTTTCAAGGCCGGAACGATCCTCGCTGATAATGATGCCTCGCTGCAGGTGGAGAACACCCACGGCAAGCGGGTGAAAATCAAGCGGGCGAGCATCCTGTTGAATTTCCGCGAGCCCGCGCCCAGCGACCTGCTGAACCGGGCGGAAACCGCCGCCGAAGAGCTCGACACCGAATTCCTGTGGGAAGTCTGCGGTGACGAAGAGTTCGGCTTCGCCGAATTCGCCACCGACTACTACGGCCACCCCCCTTCGCCGGTTGAAGCAGCGGCGGTGCTGCTGCGCATGCATTCGGCACCGATCTGGTTTCACCGCAAGGGCAAGGGGCGCTTTCGCAAGGCGCCACCAGAAATACTGCAGGCCGCACTCGCCGGCATGGAGAAGAAGCGCCTGCAGGCGCTGGCCATCGATCACATGCGTGACGAGCTGGTTGCCGGCCGTCTGCCGGCCGAGTTCGATGGCATGGTGGCACAGCTCCTGTATCGCCCGGACCGCAACCGCAATGAGGTCAAGGCGCTCGAAGCAGCGTGCGTGGACACCGGCCTGTCGGCGGCCCGCCTGCTGCTCAAGTGCGGCGCCCTGCCCTCGAGTTACGAGTACCACCACAACCGCTTCCTGTTCGAACAATTTCCGGACGGTATCGCCTTCCCCGACTTCGAGCCGCCGACCATGCCCACCGATCTGCCACGCGCAGACGTGGCCGCATTCTCGATCGACGACGCCACCACCACCGAGATCGACGACGCCTTCTCGATCACCCCCCGCGCCGCCGGCGGCTGGCGGGTGGGGATCCACATCGCGGCCCCGGCACTGGGCTTTGCCCGTGGCTCGAAACTCGACGCGATCGCCCGCCAGCGCTTGTCCACGGTGTACATGCCGGGCAACAAGATCACCATGCTGCCCGACGAGGTGGTCGAGACCTTCACCCTGGCGGCAGGTCGCGACTGCCCCGCCATCTCGCTCTATCTGGACGTCCGCCCCGACCTCACCATCCTGTCTCATGAAAGTCGGGTCGAGATGGTCCCGATCGCGGCCAACCTGCGCCACCACGACATCGAGCCCCTGTTCAACGAAGACACACTGGCAGACGGTGGTCCGGACTTCCCTTGGAAGCGCGAACTGACCCTGCTGTGGGATCTGGCCACCGTGCTGGAAGCCGGGCGCGGCAAGCCCTCGGCGCATAGCAACCAGGTCGATTACAACTTCTACGTCGATTGGCAGCAGGAAACCGGCGACGGCCCCGGCTACATCACCATCGGCCATCGGCTGCGCGGCTCACCGATGGACAAGCTGGTGGCGGAGATGATGATTCTGGCCAACTCCACCTGGGGCAAGCTGCTCGACGAAGCGGGCGTGCCCGGCCTGTACCGCGCACAGGGCGGTGGCAAGGTGCGCATGACCACGGTCGCCGCACCGCATGAGGGGCTCGGGGTGGACTGCTACGCATGGTCGAGCTCGCCCCTGCGACGCTATGTGGACATGGTCAATCAGTGGCAGATCATCGCGGTATTGACCGGCACCGAGCCCGCCTTCGCACCGAAGTCTGCCGACCTGATGGCCACCCTGCGCGACTTCGAGCTCACTTATGCCGAGTACAGCGAATTCCAGCGCCGCATGGAGCGTTACTGGTGCCTGCGCTGGCTACGCCAGGCCAAGTCCGAAACCATCGAGGCACGTGTGCTGCGCGACAATCTGGTGCGCCTGGAAGCCATTCCATTGATCTTCAAGGTACCCTCGCTGCCGCCGCAACTGCCCGGCTCGCGGGTGCGACTGGCGATCGAAGGCAGCGACCTGGTCGACGTCGAGGTCAGTACGCGCTACCTCACCACCCTGTCCGAGCCCGACCCGGACGAGGAAGAAGAAGCCGAGTACTGAGTTGCGTAGAATCAGGCCATGGCCCAACCCCCGCTCGTGACCCGCGCACCCGTGGCTGCAGACACGCGAGAGCCGCTGGCGCAGGCCGCGGGCAGCCGCCTGCTCGCAGCCGCCTTTATTGTGTCGCTGTTGCTGCACGGGGCCTTGCTCGCCATCAGTTTCCGCATGCCCGAAGCGCCGCCCGCCCGCGACCGCGGTCTTGAAGTCGTGCTCGTCAACGCACGTCACGCCACCGCCCCGGTCAAGCCAGAAGTACTGGCACAGGCCAATCTCGACGGTGGCGGCACCAGCGAACAGAAAGTCAGACCCAAGTCCCCGCTGCCGCCGCAGAACGCCACCCGGGATGGAACCGCACTGATCGAGAGCCGCCAGCGCCAGCAACAAGAGCGCGAGCGCCCACAGCAGAAGGTGCTGACGCAGACCGAGAGTCCGGCCACTGTCAGCAGTGATCGTCCGGTTACGCAGGACACCACGGCTACGCAGGTCGCCAGCGGACTGGACCTGCTCGACAGTGCCGTCGCCATCGCCCGTCTGGAGGCGGAGATCGACCGCAGCCTTTCCGAGCTTGCCCAGCGCCCGCGCAAGAAGACCATTGGATCGCGGGCAAACGAATATCGCTTTGCCCAGTATGTAGAGGACTGGCGGCTCAAGATCGAACGGATAGGCGAGCTCAACTACCCGGAGGAGGCGCGCGGCAAACTCTACGGCAGTCTGCTGCTGTCGGTCACCATACGCGGCGACGGCTCCGTGGAGCGGATCGAGATCAGCCGCAGCTCCGGGTACCCCGTCCTCGATGCAGCCGCAAGGCGTATTGTCGAACTGGGCGCGCCATACGCCCCATTTCCACCGGACATCCGCAAGGACACCGATCTGATCGAGATCACCCGCACCTGGAAGTTCACCAAGCAGGACCAGGTCCGCGCCAACTGATTCCAAACCGAGGCTTACATGGACCGCTACGCCGTCATCGGGCATCCGATCGCCCACAGCAAGTCGCCCCGGATTCATGCGGCATTTGCCCGCCAGACCGGACAAGCGCTGAGCTACGAAGCCATCCTTGCGCCGCTCGATGGCTTTGTCGGCACCGTGCACGCCTTTCGCGCGGCAGGCGGGCGCGGCGCGAACGTGACGGTGCCGTTCAAGCTCGAGGCCTTTGCGCTGGCGAGTCGGCACACTGAACGCGCCCGGACCGCAGGCGCGGTCAACACCTTGCTGTTCGACGAGCACGGCATCCTCGGCGACAACACCGACGGTGCAGGCCTGGTCCGCGACCTCACCGCCAACCTGGGCTGCACACTCAGCGGTCGCCGCATTTTGCTGCTCGGTGCCGGCGGTGCCGCCCGCGGCACACTGTTGCCGCTGTTGCAGGCCGCGCCGCACCGGCTCGCGCTCGCCAACCGCAGCGTGAGCAAGGCCGTCGAGCTGGCCGCTGCCTTCCACCCGCTGGCCGGCGCGGTCGAACTGACTGCGGGCAGCTTCGGCGACCTCGCCGGCCAGCAGTTCGACATCGTGATCAATGCCACCGCCGCAAGCCTGGCTGCGGAAGCGCCGCCGCTCCCTGCCGGCATCTATGCGCCGGGGGCGCTCGCCTACGACATGATGTACGGCCGTGACGAAACCGCCTATCTGCTTGCCGCGCGCGCCGAAGGCGCAAGCCGCGTGGCCGACGGCCTCGGCATGCTGGTCGAACAGGCTGCTGAGAGCTTCACCCTGTGGCGTGGCGTACGCCCGGACACCGCACCGGTTCTGGCCGAACTGCGTCGCGAGCTGGGCGCTGCATGAAAAAGGGCCTGCGCTGGCTCGGTCGTGCCCTGCTGGCCGTGGTTGCGCTGGTCCTCCTGTGGCAATTGTGGCTGCTGGCGCAGGTGCTTTGGTGGAGCCAGGCAGACCCGGGCAGCACCAGTTTCATGCGACTGCGCATGAGCGAGCTGCAGGCAAAGAACCCGAAAGCCGAACTGCGCCACCAGTGGGTGCCCTACGAGCAGATTTCGGTCCATCTCAAACGCGCGGTGATCGCGGCTGAGGACGACCGCTTCATCGATCACGGCGGCTTCGACTGGGAGGGCATCCAGCGCGCGCTGGAAAAGAACGAACGCCGTGGCCGTGCGGTCTCGGGCGGCTCGACCATCAGCCAGCAACTGGCCAAAAATCTGTTCCTGTCGCCGTCGCGCAGCTACCTGCGCAAGGCGCAGGAGGCAGTGATCACGGTGATGATCGAAACCCTGTGGAGCAAGCGCCGCATCCTCGAGGTATATCTGAACGTGGTCGAATGGGGTGAGGGCGTTTTCGGCGCCGAAGCAGCCGCGCGCCGCTATTACGGCATCTCGGCCGACCGCCTGGGACCGGCCGAGAGCGCGCGCCTCGCAGTCATGTTGCCCAACCCGCGCAGGTATGAGCGCAGCTTTGGCCCGCGCCTGAACGCCCATGCCGAGCGCATTCGAAGCCGCATGGGGTATTCCCAGATCCCTTGATCGCCGGCGAGACCGGAAGCTAGCTTTATTTCTCGTCCTGTAACCGTTTCGGGGTCGCGTGGCTGCAGGCTAGCCCGTAGAATTCGGCTTTCGCCCATTCATCCACATCAGCGACCCGCGCAATGACCCCGGAAGAGGAACTGCACCCCGACGACGTTCAGCAGCACCTGCGCGAAGTGCAGGAGCTGCTCGCACGCCAGAAGGTGGTGGAGAACCTCGTACACCGCCAGGACATGCCGCGTCACGAGCTGGTGGAAAACCTCGTGCACAAGCAGCACGAGGCCGGCCTGCGGGCCAAGCTCGATACGCTGCACCCGGCCGACATCGGCTTCATCCTCGAGGCCTTGCCGCACGAGGAACGACTCTACGTCTGGGA
This sequence comes from Azoarcus sp., assembly GCA_030656215.1. Lineage (GTDB taxonomy): Bacteria > Pseudomonadota > Gammaproteobacteria > Burkholderiales > Rhodocyclaceae > Parazoarcus. The sequence continues at coordinate 30,041 of JAUSOD010000071.1, read as the reverse complement.
CCTGGTCAAGGCCGAACGCGACGGCGAAATCCTGCTGGAAGTCTCGGATGCGGTCCGCGAATCGCTGATCGAGACGATGGCGCCGCACGAGCTGAAGGCGGCGGCCGAGTCGCTCGACGCCGACGAGCTCGCCGACCTCGCGCCCGACCTGCCGCCCGAAGTCATTCAGGACGTTTTCCAGTCGCTCGACAGCGAGGGCCGCGAACAGTTGCGCGCGGCGATGTCCTACCCCGAGGACTCGGTCGGTTCGCTGATGGATTTCGACATGGTGACGGTCCGCGAGGACATCACCCTCGAGGTGGTACTGCGCTATCTGCGCCGCTTCGACGACCTGCCCGATCACACTGACAAGCTGTTCGTGGTAGATCGCGACGATCATCTGATGGGCATCCTGTCGCTCGAGTCGCTGCTGATCAACGACCCCGAGACCGAAGTCGTCGCCGTCATGCGCAAGGAGCCGGTGATCAGCTTCGAACCGGACGACCCGGCGGACGACGCGGCGCAGGCCTTCGAGCGCTACGACCTGGTGTCTGCACCGGTCATCGATCGGCACAAGCGCGTCATCGGCCGCCTGACCGTGGCCGATGTGGTGGACTTCATCCGCGAGGAGTCCGAGGCCGAGATCCTGAGTCACGCCGGTCTGCGCGAGGGCGAAGACATCTTTGCCTCGGTGTGGGACTCGGTGAAGAACCGGTGGGCGTGGCTGGCGGTCAACCTGGTCACCGCTTTCATCGCTTCACGCGTGATCGGCGCCTTCGAGGGCTCGATCGAGAAGCTGGTCGCGCTCGCCGCGCTGATGCCCATCGTTGCCGGCATCGGCGGCAATTCGGGCAATCAGACCATCACCATGATCGTGCGAGCAATCGCCATGGGCCAGGTCGAGCAGAGTGCGATGAAGCGCCTGCTCAGGAAGGAGCTCGGGGTGGCGCTGTTCAACGGCGTGGTGTGGGGCGGGCTGCTCGGCGTGCTGGCATGGTGGCTCTACGACAATGCCGCGCTCGGCGCGGTGATGACCTCGGCCATGACGCTGAACCTGCTGCTCGCCGCCAGCGCCGGGGTGATGATTCCGATGCTGCGTCAGCGTCTGGGGGCGGATCCGGCGATCGGCGGCTCGGTGATGATCACGGCGCTCACCGACTCGGGTGGCTTTTTCATCTTTCTCGGGCTGGCGACGCTGTTCCTGCTGTAAGTGCCAACACCACGCGTTTGCGGTGGATCGAGATCTCATGTGCAGAGGCCGCTGCATCGATTCTGCGCATACGCAAGCGGGCAGGCAGGCAATCGTGCCACCCGGCGGTGGAGCGGCGGGTCCTTTTCTCCGCTGGCTGCGGAACTCGCTCGCGATGCTCGCTCAGACAGTCCTCGCCTGCTGCGCAAAGGCCCCGCCACTCCACCTTGCACCAGTGCCGATCACAACGGTCTGAGCAGCAGTGTGCAAGCGGACACCGAGTTCCGGGCGACGACGCTTCAGAGGCCTATTGCCCGGGCATCCATACTTCGGACACGAACCCTGTTGGAGCCGGGGTGGCGCGTTCGCGGAGTCGGCGAGGACTGTCTGAGCCCGCAGGGCGAGTTCCGCAGCCGACGGAGCGAATGCGCCGCCCCGGCTCCAACCCCGCACCGAGCCCCCTACTTCATACCCACAAACACCGCACGCGCAGCAGCAATGGTCTCAGCGATCTCCGCCTCGCCATGCGCCGCCGACACAAAGCCCGCCTCGAACGCCGACGGCGCAAAGTAATGCCCCGCGTCCAGCATCGCATGGAAGAAGCGGTTGAAGGCATCACGGTCGGAGAGCATCACGTCAGCAAAGGATGCCGGCACGCGTTCGCTGAAATACACCCCGAACATACCGCCGACCGAGTCCGCGCTGAAAGTGACACCAGCCTCGCGCGCGGCAGCTGTCAGCCCCGACACCAGCGCATCCGTCCGCGCCGCCAGCGCCTCGTAGAAACCTGCCTCACGTGTCAGCCGCAACGAGGCCATGCCCGCCGCCACCGCCACCGGGCTGCCCGACAGCGTACCCGCCTGATACACCGGGCCGAGCGGCGCAATTTTTTCCATGATGTCGCGGCGGCCGCCGAAGGCACCCACCGGCATGCCTCCACCAATCACCTTGCCCAGCGTGGTCAGGTCGGGGGTGATGCCATACAGCCCCTGCACCCCCTGCGGGCCGACACGAAAACCGGTCATCACCTCGTCGAAGATCAGCACTGCGCCGTACTGCGTACACAGCCTGCGCAGGCCTTCGAGGAAGCCGGGCTTCGGCTTGATCAGGTTCATGTTGCCCGCGACGGGCTCGACGATGATCGATGCAATCTCGTCGCCGCGCGCCTTGAACACGGCCTCGACCTGATCGAGGTCGTTGTAGTCGAGCACGATCGTATGTTTGGCGAAATCGGCCGGCACCCCGCCCGACGACGGATTTCCGAAAGTCAGCAGACCCGAGCCGGCCTTCACCAGCAGACTGTCCGCGTGGCCGTGGTAGCAACCCTCGAACTTGATGATCGCGTCGCGCCCGGTAAAGCCACGCGCAAGCCGGATCGCGCTCATCGTCGCCTCGGTACCCGAACTCACCAGCCGCACCATCTCCACCGACGGCAGCAGATCGCACAGCAGCTCGGCCATCTCGACCTCGCTCTCGGTCGGCGCACCGAAGGACAGCCCCTTCAGCGCCGCTTCGCGAACCGCCTCGACGATCGCCGGATGGGCATGCCCGGTGATGGCCGGTCCCCAGGAGCCCACGTAATCGATATAGGCCTTGCCGTCGGCATCCCACACCCGCGCGCCCTTTGCATGATCGATGAAGCGCGGCGTGCCGCCGACCGAGCGGAAAGCGCGGACGGGGGAGTTGACGCCGCCGGGGATGGTGCGCTGGGCGCGCTCGAAAAGTACTTCGTTTCGGCTAGTCATGGCTGGATCGATATCGGTTGAGCGTGGAAGGCGGATTGTCACCCGCCGCGCGGCTCCGGGTCCACCAGTGCAGGCAGGAACAAAAGCAAACAGCGTGGAGATGGCAATGAAACAGGCAACGAAACCACCTTACGCTGCACTGCATGCCTACGCGGACGGAGAAGCACTCCACAGCGCCCGATAGGCAGCCGCACGTTCGGCGGGATCAGCCGCGGCGAAAAGATCCGAAATCACCGCCACCAGATCTGCGCCAGCCGCCACCACCTGGGCGGCATTGTCCAGCGTGATGCCGCCGATCGCGGCAACCGGCAGCGCGAGCTCACGCCGCGCGCGTTCGATCAGATCAAGCGACGCACGCCCAGCCTGCGGTTTGGTCGGCGACACGAACATCGCACCGAAGGCCACATAATCGACCCCTGCCTGCGCACCGGCCACCGCCCGCGACCACTCGTTGTAGCAGGAAACCCCGAGAATGCGCCCCGGTCCGAGCGCACGCCGTGCCGCTGCCGGATCACCATCGTCACGCCCCAGGTGGACGCCATCGGCGCCGATGTCGAGCGCCAGCGCGAGGTCGTCGTTGATCACCACCGGCACCCCTGCGCGTCGACAGGCCGCGTGCACCGCGATGGCCTGTTCGCGGCGCAGTGCAGGTGCGGCAAGCTTGTTGCGGTATTGAAGCAGGGCCGGCTGCCCGGTGAGCACCTGCTCGACCAGCCCGAGCAGGCGAGTTGTGTCCGTTTCGTCCGGGGTCACCGCATAGAGCCCACGCCCCAGCGCTCGGGCCAACGCCCGCCCCGTCGGCTCACTCATGGCCTTCACTCCCTTCACCCTTGCCCCGCGCCCAGAAGAAGCGATCCGGAATCGCCCGCCCCATGCCCGGAAGGTAGGCATGGCGCAGGGCCTGCTGGGCGAACTCCTGCGCCTCCCGCACTGCCTCGGGCATCGCCATGCCATGCGCCAGTGCCGCCGCCGCGGCCGTGGCGATGGTCGCACCGGCGCCGAGGTAGCGCCCGGAAAGCCGCGGCCACGCGTCGGTCCGCACCACCCCGTGCTCGCTGATCAGCAGGTTGACCACCTGCGGTCCGCGCTCGCCGCCGCCAGTCAGCAGGATGTACTCCACCCCCAGTTCGAGCAGGCGCTCCACGGCCTCTTCGGGTGACAGCCCTGCTTCGGCGTCCTCTTCCACATCGAAGCCTGCCAGCCGCATCACCTCGTGGCGGCTGGCCACCAGCAAGGTGGTCTGGGGCAGGATCAGCTCGGCCATGGCGGCGACCAGATCGTCCTCGGCGCCGTGTTCGATCCCGGTGTACAGCGCCGGTTCGACCACGAGGGGGATATCCGGATAGTCAGACAGAATCTCCGCTGCGGCGGCCACATTCTCGACACTGCCGCAAAAACCGAACTTGAATGCCTGAACCGGAATGTCCTCCAGCACGGTACGCACCTGTGCGACCAGCATTTCAGGGTCCAGTGCCACGCATTCGTCGATCCCTCGCGTATCACGAACGACTATTGCAGTCTGCACTGGCAGCGGATGGCAGCCCATGCTCGCGAGGGTGAGAATGTCCGACGGCAATCCGCCGCCCGCCGTTGCATCTCCGGCGGACAGACACAGCACAGCGGGGGGAACATCGGGGATTGCAACGGGCATGATGGGCTCTGCGTCTGACGTGGCGCGTTGAATGAAATACGGTAAGATCGAGTGCATTTTACTGCCATTTACCCCCGCCATCGCCATGACCGCGACACCCTTCAAGACCTACATGTGCCTCATCTGCGGATTCATCTATGACGAGGCTGCCGGCCTGCCGGAAGAAGGCATCGCACCGGGTACGCGATGGGAGGATATTCCGCCGAACTGGACCTGCCCCGAATGCCAGGCGCGCAAGGAAGACTTCGAGCTCATCGAGATATGACAAGCGGAGTGCCTGATCACGCCTTTTGGAGTATGCTTGCCGCCAACCGATTTCTGAGCGCGGCCTTGTTCGTCACGGCCTGCGTCACCGAGGACTCATTGCATGGATCTGACCGGACTGAAGGTAATGGTGATCGACGACAGCAACACCATTCGTCGCAGCGCCGAGATCTTTCTCAGCCAGGCGGGCTGCCAGGTTCTGCTGGCCGAAGATGGCTTCGACGCACTGTCCAAGATCACTGACCATCATCCTGACGTCATTTTCGTCGATATCATGATGCCGCGTCTCGACGGCTACCAGACCTGCGCGTTAATCAAGAAGAATTCGCGCCTGTCATCGACGCCGGTCATCATGCTTTCGTCCAAGGACGGCCTGTTCGATCGGGCGCGGGGCCGCATGGTCGGCTCCGACGAATACCTGACCAAGCCCTTCACCAAAGACAGTCTGATCAAGGCGGTAGCTGCACACGCCGGTGATCGCCTCCGCTGAATCTCTCGATAGAAACTCTCCGATGATGCCGATCAAGAAGATACTCGTAGTCGATGACTCTCCCACCGAGCGCCTCGCGCTTTCCGAAGTTCTTGTCCGAAACGGCTACCAGGTCGTGACCGCAGAAAGCGGTGAAGAAGCCATCAGCAAGAGCCGCACCGAGCTTCCCGACCTGATCCTGATGGATGTGGTCATGCCCGGCATGAATGGCTACCAGGCCACCCGAACCATCTCCCGCGACGAACAGACGCGCAGCATCCCCATCATCATGTGCACGAGCAAGGGACTGGAGACGGACAAGATCTGGGGCATGCGCCAGGGTGCCTTCGACTACATGGTCAAACCGGTGGACCACGACGCCCTCATCGCGCGCATCAAGCGCATCGGCTGAGAACATGTCCAGACGAATCAGTCTGCGCGAGTTCCAGGAGAACCTCGCGCACCGCCTCGCCGAGGCACAGACCGGCGAACGCCGGGGGCTACTTGGCGTACAGGCTGGCGACGAGAACTGGTTGCTCCAACTCGCCGAAACCGGCGAGATTCTCGTTCCCCCCCCACTCGCAACGGTGCCACTCACGCGTGCCTGGTATCGCGGCCTCGCCAATGTCCGGGGCACCCTGTACGGAATCATCGACTTTTCCGGCCTGCATGATGGCCTCCCGATCGTCCCTTCGGGGCCGGCCCGACTACTCCTGATCGGCGCCCGGCATGGGGTCCATAGCGCCTTGCTGGTATCGCGTGTACTTGGGTTGCGCAGTGAAGAGGACTTCGAGGCGGATCACGGCCCCCCGGATCCGCGTCCGTGGGTCGGCCAGCGAATGCGGGACATGCAGGACCGTCCCTGGCTCAAGCTGGATGTCCCGAAGTTGCTCGCAAACAGCGCATTTCTCGACGCCGGTGCGGACTACTCGCACGGCACCCCTTCACACCAGACTTCTTAATTCAGATAGCGGCGGAGCACGGCACATGGCATTCAAGCTCTCCTTAGGGAAGGACAAGGCTGCGGAAAGCAATTCCGCCTCCGACACGACCATCATGGAAGATCGCGGCGCCACGCAAACGGCGCAGGTGAGGCCCGACGTTCCCGGAAACGAACGCCCGGTCACTGAAAGAGTGCGCAGCCTCGGTATCGTTTTCGGGGTGATGGTACTGGCCACCATCGGTCTGGTGATCTATCAGAATCAGCAAACCGGTAACGCCACCCGCCAGGTTGCTGCCGCCGGCGAAATGCAGACCCTGTCGCAGCAGATTGCCAAATCTGCGCAACTTGCGCTGCAGGGCAACGCCGCGGCCTTTGCCGAACTCAGAAGGGCCAGCGATCGTTTCGCTGCGCTCGCCCAGGCCCTCGACCAGGGAGGGGAACTCGACGGCAGCGCGCTTCCGGCCGCCCCGTCCGGCGCCCGACCCCAGCTCGAATCGGTCACCGAGAGCTGGCGCAAGATGGAGAAGGATGTCGGGCAGCTCGTCACCCAGGAAGCCACCCTGATCACGCTCAACACGTCGGCCGACGCCATCAACAGCGGCAATGCCGACCTGCTCGATCTCACCGAGCAGGTCGCTGCGCTCAAGCTGCAGTCCGGCGCCGCAGCAAGCGATATCGCCACCGCCAACCGGGCCGTGATGCTGACCCAACGCATCGCCAAGAACGTCAATGCACTGCGCGTCGCCGATGCGATCGACCCGGAAATCGCCTTCCTGCTGGGCAAGGACACCAACACCTTCCGCGAGCAACTTGCCGCAATGGAGCAGATGGGTGGCGACACCGAAGTCCGCAACCGGGTCAGGCGCCTGGTCGAGAGCTCAAAGACCACGCAGGAAGCGGTTTCCAACATCCTGGGCAACATCCAGCTGCTGGTTCAGGCCAAACAGGCCGGTAGCCGGCTGTTTACCGACTCGTCCATGCTGCTCGCCCGCGCCGGCGAACTCAGTGAGGCATTCAACAGCAAAGTCCGGGGCTTCAGCCCGATCTCGGCCCTGATTGCACTCAGTGCGCTGGCCGCGCTGGCCGCGCTCGGGATGATGGCGAAGATCTACAACGGCGATCTGTCGCAACGACGCGCCGACGCCGACCGCCAGCGCCAGAGTGCCGAGGACGACCGTAACATGACCCAGCAGGCGATCCTGCGCCTCATGAACGAAATGGGCGACCTCGCTGACGGCGATCTGACCATCCGCGCGACAGTATCCGAGGACATCACCGGCGCCATTGCCGACTCGGTCAACTACACCATCGAGGAGCTCTCGGTGCTGGTGCGCCGGATCAACGACGCAGCCAGTCGGGTTACCGCAGCGACCCAGGCCGCGCAGAAGACCTCCAACGAGCTGCTCGACGCCACCGAGCGCCAGTCGCGCGAAATCGAGGAAGCAGGCGCAACCGTACAGCGCATGGCGCAATCGATGACCGAATCGTCCGAGCGCGCGCTGCAGTCCGCCCAGGTTGCCCGCCGCTCGCTCGATTCCGCACGCAAAGGTGCCGACGCGGTGGAGAACACCATCCGCGGCATGAACTCGATCCGCGACAAGATCCAGGAAACTTCCAAGCGGATCAAACGCCTCGGCGAGTCTTCCCAGGAGATCGGCGAGATCGTAGAACTCATCTCCGACATTACCGAGCAGACCAACGTGCTGGCGCTCAATGCGGCAATCCAGGCGGCGTCAGCCGGTGAAGCCGGACGCGGCTTCACCGTGGTTGCGGAAGAAGTGCAGCGCCTCGCGGAACGTTCAGCGGAAGCCACCAAGCAGATCTCGGCAATCGTGAAAACGATTCAGACCGACACCCAGGATGCCGTCGGAGCCATGGAAAACGCCACCCGAGACGTGGTCGAGGGCGCTCAGCTTTCCGACGCGGCCGGCCAGGCACTGGCCGAGATCGGGCAGGTCTCGATGGATGCCGCGCAGCGGATCGAGCAGATTTCCACCGACACCCACGACCAGGCTGCCACCGCCGGACGGGTTGCGGACACGATGAAGGACATTCTCGCGATTACCGAACAGACCACTCGCGGCACCAAGCAGACAGCGGTCTCGATCGGGCAGCTTGCCGACCTGGCCGTCGAGCTCAAGGGCTCGGTCTCCGGCTTCAAGGTCTAAGCACGAGAACCCATCCATGACGCACGCCAAGGAACTGGACCTCGGACCGCTGACCTGGGTCAAGAGCGAAATCGAGCTTGCGCTCACCCGCGCAGCGGAGAGTCTGGACCAGGCCATCCGGGCAAGCGACTCCCCGGCCAGGGTCCAGTTCGCTCAGACCCATCTGCATCAGGTCCGCGGCGCGCTGTCCATCGTCGGCCTCGACGGACTCACCCAGTTCGCAACCGTGGTCGATCAGCTTTTCGGTGCGATGACGCGTGGCGAAATCCCCGTCGACGAGGCCGGCATCGAGCTTGGCAAGCGCGCGCTTGCCACCATCGGCAATTATCTCGAGGAGCTCGCCCACGGCACTCCCGACCAGCCTCTGCGTCTGCAGCCCATCTACCATGAGGTGGTGGTCGCGCGTGGCCACGACGCCCCTTCTGCAGCCGATCTATTTTTTCCGGACATGGGCGTACGCGTGCCGCGACGTCAGTCCGAAGCACTCGCCCTGCCTGCCGATCTGCGCCAGGAGCGGATCCGCGCCCTGCGCACGCGCTTCCAGCGCGGGCTGCTCGACTGGCTGAAGCAGCCCGCAGGCAAGGCCGGCCCGGATACCATGCACGCGGCGCTGGTCGAACTCGAGTCGCTGGAAGAAAGTCCTCCGTCGCGAGCCATGTGGTGGGTAACGCAGGCGTTTGTCGACACCCTCGCACAAACATCCTCGGACAAGCGCGCCGATGCCAAGGGCCTGCTGTCGAGAATAGACGCTCAGTTGCGGCGGACAAGCGAAGCGCCTTCCTCCGCCCCCGAACGGCTGATGCGCGAAATGCTTTATCAGGTTGCGCACGCACCGGCGACCACCGAAACACAGCACGCAGTGCGCAAGACGTGGCAGCTGGATGCGCTACTACCGGAGCCCGGCGCTCGCGTCAGCGATGTCCCGCTGGCGCCGCTGCTGCAGGACCTGCGCTCCCGTCTGGCGAGCATCAAGGAACAGTGGGACGCGTTCAGCACTGGCGCAGCCATTGCATTGCCCCGCTTCGAAAGCCAGCTGGATCATTTCGCCGCACCGGTCAGCCGCCTCGGGCGCCCCTCCGTCGACCGTCTGATCCGCGGCATCCAGCAGTTTACCCAGTGGTTGCGCAAGGACCCGCTGCACTTTTCCGACTCGATCTCGATCGAGCTCGCAACCGCCCTGCTGCTCACCGAGGCCGCGCTCGATCGCAGCGTGCCCGACGCCAGCTTCTCGGCCCAGGTGGACGACACCCTCTCCCGCCTTGAAGCACTCGCCCGTGGCGAGCGTCTGGCCGCCGCCGAAAATTCTCCCGGGCTCGAGACCGCGCGCCGGGCCCAGGAGAGGGATGCACTCGCGCAGCTATCGCGAGAGATCCTCACCAGCCTGGCGAATGTCGAGCAAACCCTGGATGATTTTTTCCGCGATCAGCTCAAGCGCGCCCCGCTGGCGCAGCTATCGACCCCGCTACGTCAGATCGAAGGCGCCCTTTCGCTGCTTGGCGAAGCAGACGCCATCAGCCTGATCCACGAAGTAGGCGAAGCGATTGCACGCTTTGCCGCGCAGGACACCCCGGCAGAGCAGACTGAACTCGAAGCACTGGCGAGTCGCCTCTCGGCGCTCGGCTTTTTCATCCAGTCCCTGCAACATGGCAGGACCAGCCTGCAACAGCTTCTGAATCCGGATGCACAGGCACGGACCGATGAGTCGGAGCCTGCCCTCGAAGCAGCAGACACGATGTTGGGCGACATGCCCACGGAGCAAACCGCGCCCGGCATACCGGACTTCACCGCAGCGGCGCCCCCCGACGAGCCTCCTGCACACGAGACCGAGCCCGTCACGGACTCCGGAGCGATCCACGCGGACGACCTTGCGCTCGCAGCGTCCGAGGACGACATCGCAGCCCCCACCGTCACCGCCATGCCCGAGGTGGGCGCAGAGACCCGCCGCCTGATTGAAGCCAGCGACGAGGAAATCGACGCCGAGCTGCTGTGCATCTTTATCGAGGAGGCACACGAGGTTCTTGCCACCATCGGCGAGCAGGTCGAGCTGTCACGCACAGACCCGGCGAACGTCGACTATCTGACCGCCATCCGCCGCGGCTTCCACACCCTCAAGGGCAGCGGTCGCATGGTCGGCCTGCGCGACCTGGGCGAAGCGGCATGGGGTCTTGAACAGACCCTGAACCGCTGGTTACAGCTGGAGTGGGCACCGACGTCGGCCCTGCACCACCTGATCGACGAAGCGCATCAACACTTCTCCGCATGGGTGGTGCAGCTTGAATCCGGCGGCTCGCACCAGCGCGATGTCACTGACCTCCTCGCCGAAGCCAGCCGTCTGTGTGACAGTGACAGCCCCGCTCGGGAATCCGCCGTTGGAACCCGGGCAGACGTGCCCGAAGCGGCATCCGGAAGCGCCAGTGTTGTCGCCATTGCAGAAACTGACTTCATCGAGACCACGCTCGAGTTCCCTGACCTCGCTTTGTCCGAAAGTGGCGAGGTCCTGCCCTTCATGACCGAAGCCGAAGCCTCGACCTTCCTGCCGGAGGAAACCTCGCTCGAGGAATTCCCGATCTTTGGCGGAGACTTGTCGTTCGAGCTCACCGACACAGAAGCAACCGACGTCGGCGCAACAGCCCCCCGGCACGGGATCACGCAGGAAACCGCGGAGCCACGCATCGCTGTCGAGCCCGATGCACAAGCCGAAAGCGAGACCATTGATCTCGAACCGCTGCTTGGCCCCATCGACCTCGACCTATCCGATGACGAGTCGTATGAAGCGTTCGCGCCCCCGCCGGCAGCCCCTGTCGATACCGAACAGGCGCCCGAACTGCTCAACATAACCGCACTCGACGACGCCTGGCTGCCGGTCGAGGAGACCTTCGAGCTTGTCGATCAAGAAATCGCGGCCGACGAAACGATAGAAGCGATCGAGGCTGCGATCGAAGGGATGGAAGCAAGCATCGACGAAGTCGACGCAATCGAGGAAGCGGCCGAGGAAACCGAAGAGCTCGAGGCAAGCGAGCTGGCGCGCGATGAACCCGCCGAAGCGCTGCCCACAGAGAACATCGCCGACGCTCACGACGCGAGCATCCTGCACGAAACGCCTTCGTCGGCATCGCCGCTCGACACCGGCGATGAGTCCGCTCTGAACGACTTCGAAACGGCAGCGCTCGCTGAAGACATCGAAGCGCTGGAACTTCCCGACGCTGAAGAGACGGTAGAAGTCGAGGAGGCGCTGGAGACTTCGGAAGCCACGGAAGTGCCCGAAGTGGAGGACGCTCCGGCGCTTGCCGGGGCCATAGAATCCTCAGGCACCGACTTTATCCGTGTCGGCGATGCCGAGATCTCGCGTCCGCTCTACGACCTCTATCTGGCCGAAGCAAAGCATCACATTGCCACCTTGCAGCAGGATTTCAGCCGCCTGGCGGCAAACCCGACGCTCCCGCCGCCGGAAACCGCGCTTCGTGCAGCTCACACCTTCGGCGGGATTTCGGGCACCGCCCGCATTGCGTCTCTGCAAATGCTGGCCCGCGCGCTCGAACATGCCGAACAGCGCCTGCGGGATCAGGGCGCGCCGCCGTCAGCCGACGACCTGAACCTGTTCAGGACCGTGGTAATCGCACTTGAGGGCATGCTCGCCGAGGTGGTCGTGCAGCGCATGCCGCTCGACGCGCCAGAGCTCATTGCCCAACTCGAGCACGTGGGGCGCCGTGCGAGCGAACCCGCCCAGTCGGCGGAGCATCCCGCACCGGCAGTTCATGTCCCCGCGGCTGCGACAGAGGCCGCGGAAGAACAGCCCGCGTTGCGCGTGCACGATGAAATCGACGATCAGTTGCTGCCGATTTTCCTCGAAGAGGCCGGCGAGCTGCTGAGCGACCTGCACACCACACTTCGCAACTGGCAGGCGGACCCACACGACGCCGATCACGCCAAGGGCGTCGCCCGCCTGCTGCACACCCTGAAGGGCAGCGCACGGATGGCCGGCGCCATGACCCTCGGCGAGCAGGTCCACCAGCTGGAGTCACGCCTGGAACTGGCTACCGGCAGCGGACACGACCTGTCTGCCGAAATCGAAGATCTGGTCGTCGGCCTCGACCTCACCGAGCAGCTGATCGACACCCTCGCGGGCGGCGAGCTGCCGGCCGCTGCCGTCCCTGCCGAAGGAGCAGCCTCTCCGCACGAGGGCAGCCTGACCTCGGGCACTGCCGTCACCATCGATGCAGCTGGCGCAGAAGGGGACGCCGCCACCGGTTCGGGCACGCTGCGCGTACGTGCTGAACTCGTCGATCGCTTCGTCAATGAAGCTGGCGAAATCGGTGTCGCCCGCACCCGCATCGACGGCGAACTGCGCAATCTGCGCCGCTCGATGTTGGACCTCACCGAGAACGTCATCCGCCTGCGCAGCCAGTTGCGCGAAGTGGAAATCCAGGCCGACGTGCAGATGCAGTCGCGGATCGCACAGGCCGAGTCGCACCACGCCGAGTTCGATCCGCTGGAGATGGACCGCTACACCCGGCTGCAGGAGCTCACCCGGATGATGGCCGAGAGCGTCAACGACGTGACCACCGTCCAGCAGAGCCTGCTCAAGAATCTCGATGGCGCCGATCTCGCCTTGCACAGCCAGGCGCGCATGTCGCGCGAACTGCAGCAGGCACTGATGCGGGTACGCATGGTGCCCTTCGACAGCCTGGCCGACCGGCTCTATCGTATCGTGCGCAAGAGCGGGAAGGAGCTGGGCAAGCGCGCCAACCTCGACCTTCGTGGCGGACGCATCGAGGTCGACCGCAGCATGCTCGAGCACATGGTTGCGCCACTCGAACACCTGCTGCGCAACGCCCTTGCCCACGGCATCGAGCCGCCTGAAGTGCGGCGTGCGGCGAACAAACCCGAGATCGGCCAGATCACGCTGACCGTGCGCCAGGAAGGAAACGAAATTGCGATCGAGCTAGCCGATGACGGTGCCGGTCTCGACTTCGACCGTATCGCTGCGCGAGCGCGCGCCAACGGCCTGCTGGGGCCCGACGAGCCAGCCGACGAGAGCCGCCTGATCAACCTGATTTTCGTCCCTGGCTTCTCCACCGCCGGCCAACTCTCGGCCGTCTCAGGTCGCGGCGTCGGGATGGACGTGGTCAAGGCCGAAACCGCTGCCGTCGGTGGGCGGATTGATGTCAGCAGCACGCTGGAGGCAGGGACGGTCTTCCGCATCTACCTGCCGCTCACCCTGGCCGTAACCCAGGCCTTGCTGGTGCGCGCGGGCGGCCGACACTACGCGATTCCTTCGAGCATGGTGGCCCTGGTCATGGAGCTCAAGGCCGACCCGCTCGAGCGCCTGCGGATTGAAGGCGGCACTGACTGGCAGGGCCAGCATTACGCCTACCGCTATCTCCCACGCCTGCTCGGCGACCGTAACAGCCAACCCGAAGTCCAGCGCTACAACTGGGTGCTCCTGCTGCGCGCCGGTGCGCAGACGCTGGCGCTGCATGTCGATGCGATGCGTGGCAACCAGGAAATCATCGTCAAGAACGCCGGACCCCAGCTGACCCGGATCGTGGGCATGTCGGGCGCCACGGTGCTTGGCGATGGCGAGATCGTGCTGATTCTCAACCCGGTGGCGCTGGCCAGCCGCGGCCTTGCCGGCAGTGAAGGCGGGGCAGCGCAAGATACCCCGGCCGCTCCGGCCGCCGCACACGTACCGACGGTCATGGTGGTGGACGACTCGCTGACCGTGCGCAAGATCATCGGCCGCTTGCTCGAACGCGAGGGTTATCGGGTGATTACCGCCAAGGACGGGGTCGATGCGCTTGAAGCACTGATCGAGACCGTGCCTGATGTCATCCTCAGCGATATCGAAATGCCGCGCATGGATGGGTTCGATCTGGTACGCAATATCCGTGCAGACCTCCGCACCCGGCAGGTACCGGTGATCATGATCACCTCACGCCTGGCCGACAAGCATCGCAGCTATGCGATGGAAATCGGCGCCAACCATTATCTCGGCAAGCCCTATCAGGAAGAAGAACTGCTCGGGCTGATCGCCGGCTACATCAGACCCAACTGACTCAGGCCCTGGTGACCCCGAAGCGGGCAAGCGTACGTTCGCGGGCAAGCGCATGATCGACCACCGGCCCCGGGTAATCAAACCCGATCCGTACGCGTGCGGCGGCCTGATCGATCCCGCCCATGGTCCACGGCGCATGGATGAACTTGTCCGGCACCGCTTCGAGTTCGGGCAGGTAACGCCGAATGAAGCGGCCCTCGGGATCGAAGCGCTCGGACTGCGTCACCGGATTGAAAATTCTGAACCAGGGCTGCGCATCGCAACCGGTCGACGCAGCCCACTGCCAGCCGCCGTTGTTCGCGGCAAGGTCGAAATCAATGAGCTGATCGGCGAAATAGCGTTCCCCCAGTCGCCAGTCTATCCCCAGATCCTTGGTCAGGAACGAGGCCACCACCATGCGCAGACGGTTGTGCATATAGCCGGTCCGGTTCAGCTGGCGCATCGCCGCATCCACCAGAGGATAACCGGTGCGTGCCTCGCACCAGGCGGCAAACAGTTCGGGCGCATCGTCCCACTGCACGCGCTCGAACTCGGGCTTGAACGCCGCACCGACCACACGCGGGTGGTGCCACAGGATCATGTGGTAGAAATCGCGCCAGACCAGCTCGTTGAGCCAGGTTTCTGCGCCCTCGCCGCCGTGCTGCCAGGCCGCTGCGGCGAGCTCGCGTACAGACATCGTGCCGAAGCGCAGATGGGCGGACAGGTAGGAGACCCCCTTCACCGCCGGAAAATCGCGCGTGCGCTTGTAGCGGTCGATCCGGCCACGGAAATCGTCAAACAGCGCCCGCCCGCCGGACATCCCGAGCGGCATGCGCAACTCGGCGAGATTGCTCGCCTCGAAACCGAGCGCGGCAAGATCGGGCACACCCTCGCCGGCCAACCGGGGTGCCAGACGGGCAGCGTATTTCTCCACCGGGTAGGCACTGACGAAAAAAGCATCGAGCTTTTTCAACCAGGCGTTCTTGTACGGGGTGAACACGCTGAACGGCTTGCCCACCTGAGTGAGCACCTCGTCCCGCTCGAAAATCACCTGATCCTTGAAATCGACGAAGCCGATGCCCTGGTCGGCCAAGGCCTGTGCAACCCGGCTGTCACGCTCGATGGCGGCCGGCTCGTAATCGCGGTTGGCAAGCACCTGGTCGACCCCGAGCTCTCGGGCCAGCTGCGGAATCACCTCCACCGCCCGGTCATGGCGCACCAGCAACCCGGCCCCCGCGCCGCCCGCCTTGCGCGACAGCGCATCGAGCGCGTCATCGAGCTCGCTCACGCTGTGCCGGATAAACTCCACCCGGCGGTCCTTTCGCCCCGGCAAGGCATCAAGGATGTCGCGGTCGAACACAAACACGCAATACACGCGTTGCGCATTGCGCAGCGCGTGGTGCAAAGCAGCGTGATCGAAGTGGCGAAGGTCGCGGCGGAACCATACCAGTGCAGTGCGCATGAAAGATCGTGGGGTCAGGATGTGGAGTGCATTATGAGCCCTGTCCGCTTGCGAGGTTCCACGCGCAAGCAGTGCAGTGCTGGCGTAAAATAAACACATGGATACCGTCTCGAGCAACCTCACCCACCACTTCCTGATCGCCATGCCCAGCATGACCGATCCGCATTTCGCGCGCACGCTCACCTACATCGCCGAACACAACGAGCAGGGCGCACTCGGCGTGATCGTGAACCGGCCGATCGACATGACGCTCGCGACCCTGTTCGAACGGGTGGAGCTGCCGCTGGAGGCCGAAGGTTTCGGCGGTCAGCCGGTCTACTTCGGCGGCCCCGTGCAGACCGACCGCGGCTTCGTGCTGCACCGCCCGGGCGGCGACTGGCATTCGACCCTGCGCGTCAATGATGAAGTCGGCCTCACCAGCAGTCGCGACATCCTGCAGGCGATCGGCACCACCGGTGAGCCCCGCGAAGTGCTCGTCAGTCTCGGTTACGCCGGCTGGGCTGCCGGCCAGCTCGAGCAGGAACTCGTCGACAACGCCTGGCTGACGGTGCCGGCAGACATGGCCATCGTGTTCGACCTCCCCCCCGAAGAGCGTCTGGTTGCCGCAATGCAGGTGCTCGGGATCGACTTTGCCAAGCTCAGCGAGGTCGTCGGACATGCCTGAACCGGCGGCAGCTGCAATGCTGCCCGCACGCCCGGCGTCGCCCGACCTGCCGGCACGCGGCAGCCTGATGGGCTTCGATTTCGGTCTTGCGCGCATCGGGGTCGCCACCGGCGAGCTCGAAACCCGCGAAGCCAGGGCACTGATCACGGTTCACGAGGAGTCCGGCGCAGCACGCTTCGCCGCAATTGCAAGCCTGATCGCAGAGTGGCAACCGGTGGCGCTGGTCGTCGGCCTGCCGCTGCACCTCGACGGTAGCGAACACGAACTCGGCCCCCGCTGCCGCCGTTTTGCCAACCAGCTCAATGGCCGTTTCAGCTTGCCGGTCATGCTCGCCGACGAGCGCCTGTCGTCAGCCGAAGCCGAGAGTCGGCTGCGCGATGCCGGCATCGGCAACTGGCGCGAGCGCAAGAACCAGCTCGATGCGGTCGCCGCCCAACTGATCCTGCAACACTTCCTGGACTCGATCCAACATGCAAAGTCTTGACGCAGAAGCGCTGTGCCGGCAGCTTGCCGAGCAGATGCGACCCCATGTCTCGCCCGCCACCACCCTGGTGGGCATCCGCACCGGCGGCCTGTGGCTGGCCGAGCGTCTGCACGCGCTACTTGGCATCACCCAGCCGCTGGGCGCCATCGACGTGTCCTTCTATCGTGACGACTATGCGGCCAAGGGCCTGCATACCAAACCGCAGCGCACCGAGATTCCGTTCAACGTCGAAAACGCACCGGTGATCATCGTCGATGACGTGCTGTACACCGGCCGCACCACCCGTGCCGCGATCAACGAGTTGTTCGACTACGGCCGCCCGGCCAGCGTTGGCCTTGCGGTGCTGATCGACCGCGGCGGACGCGAACTTCCGATCGCGGCTACCTACTGCGCCCTTTACCTGCCCGAACCGCTGCCCACGTCGCAGAACCTGCAACTCGAGCGCGACGAAGACGGCTCGCTGAACCTGAGGTTGATCGATGCGTAATCCCCAGCTCAACAAAAACGGTGAGCTGCAGCACCTGCTCACGCTGGACGGCCTGCCACGCGATGTTCTCAACGCGATTCTCGACAACGCCACACCCTTCACCGAGGTCGCCGAGCGCGAGGTAAAGAAGCTGCCCATCCTGCGCGGAAAGAGCATCTTCAACCTGTTTTTCGAGAACTCGACCCGCACCCGCACCACCTTCGAAATTGCTGCCAAACGCCTGTCGGCCGACGTGGTGAATCTCAACGTATCGACCAGCTCGACCACCAAGGGCGAGAGCCTGCTCGACACAGTGGACAACCTGTGCGCGATGCAGGCCGACATGTTCGTGGTGCGCCACGCGGCCAGTGGGGCACCGGTGCTGATCGCGCAGCATCTGCAGGCCACCGGCCGCGACCACATCCACGTCATCAATGCCGGCGATGGTCGTCATGCACACCCGACCCAGGGCTTGCTCGACATGTACACCATCCGCCACTACAAGCGCGACTTCACCCAACTCACCATCGCCATCGTCGGCGACGTGCTGCACTCGCGCGTGGCCCGCTCGCAGATCGCCGCCCTGACCACGCTGGGCGTGCCCGAAGTCCGCGTGATCGGCCCCAAGACCCTGCTCCCGACCGAGATCGAGAAGCTCGGTGTGCGCGTGTTCCACGACATGAGCGAAGGCCTGCGCGGAGTCGACGTGGTGATGATGCTGCGCCTCCAGAACGAACGCATGAACGGCGCGCTGCTGCCGACGCCGCAGGAGTTCTACAAAGTGTGGGGCCTCACCGCGGAAAAACTCGCGCTCGCCAAACCCGACGCAATCGTGATGCACCCCGGACCGATGAACCGCGGCGTCGAGATCGAATCCGCGGTCGCCGACGGCGCGCAGGCGGTGATCCTGCCCCAGGTCACTTTCGGTATCGCCGTTCGCATGGCGGTCATGAGCATGCTCGCCGGCCAGTAAGGAAGATTCGATGAAGATCCGCATTGCCAACGGCCGGGTGATCGATCCGGCAAACCAGACCGACCGCATCCAGGACGTATACATCGCCGACGGCAAGATCGCCGCACTCGGTCACGCGCCCGACGGCTTCGTCGACGCGCGCACGATCGACGCCACCGGGCTGGTGGTGGCCCCCGGGCTGATCGATCTCGCTGCCCGCCTGCGCGAACCCGGCTTCGAATACCGCGCCACGCTTGAGTCCGAAATGGACGCCGCCATGGCCGGCGGCGTCACCAGCCTGGCGATCCCGCCCGACACCGACCCGGTGCTGGACGAACCCGGACTGGTCGAGATGCTGTGCTACCGCGCGAAGAAGCTCAACCGTGCCCACGTCTATCCGGTCGGTGCGCTGACCCTGGGCCTGAAAGGCGAGCGTCTGTCGGAGATGGCCGAACTGGTCGAGGCCGGCTGCGTCGCCTTCTCCCAGGCCAATGTGCCCATTCTCGACAACACCGTGCTGATGCGTGCGATGCAGTATGCGGCGACCTTCGACTTTCGCGTCTGGCTGCAACCGATCGCGCCCTTTCTGTCGCGCGGCGGTTATGCCCACGACGGCGAAGTCGCCACCCGTCTCGGCCTGCCCGGCATTCCGGTCGCAGCAGAGACAGTGGCGCTGTTCACCTATCTGCAACTGGCAAAGATCACCGGCGCGCGGCTCCACATCACCCGCCTGTCCAGCGCCGACGGCCTGCGCCTGATCGAGCAGGCGCGTGCCGAAGGTATGGATGTCACCTGCGACGTGTCGATCAACCACCTGCATCTGTCCGACATGGACATCGGCTACTTCAACGCCAACTGCCATCTGGTGCCGCCGCTGCGCAGCCAGCGCGACCGCGAAGCCCTGTGCCGCGGCCTCGCCGAGGGCCGCATCAACGCGCTGTGCTCGGACCACACCCCGGTGGACGACGACGGCAAGCTCACGCCCTTCAGCGAATCCGAGCCGGGTGCCACCGGGCTCGAACTGCTGCTGCCACTGACGCTGAAATGGGCTGCCGCATCGGGCTTGTCACTGCTTGACGGCCTCGCCCGCGTCACCTCCGATGCCGCCCGTATCGTCGGCATCACCAAGGCTGGCCACCTCTCGGTCGGTGCCCGCGCCGACGTCTGTATCTTCGACCCCGCAGCACAGGTTCGCATCAGCCGCGACACACTCAGGAGTCAGGGCAAGAACACCGCCTTCCTCGGCCTCGAGCTCCCGGGACAGGTCCGCTACACCCTGGTCGAAGGTCAGTTGATGTTTGCGATCGATCACGCCTGATCGCGCAGACGCCCGGTCACACCGGGCGTCGCGCCCGCCACTCGCACCCGTTTCGCGCGCGAGGTTTCGCCGCTGATCAGCGTGACCGCCGACTTCGGCACCGCGCAGAAGTCGGCGAGAAAGGCACACAAGGCTGCATTGGCCTTGCCATCGACGGGCGGGGCGGCAAGGCGGATTTTCATCGCCTCACCGTGCAGCCCGGCAAAGCCAGTCTGCTTTGCGCCCGGCTGGATATGGAGCGTCAGCACCAGACTGCCATCGGCCGCCTCGCGCAACCAGTCACTCATCGAGGCGCACCGACGGCATGCTCATACGCCGAACAGCAAGGGCGCAAAACTGCCGCGCAGACCGCCCAGCACCATCAGCAGGATCTGCAACACCAGCAGCAGCGCCAGTGGCGACAGGTCGACACCTGAAATCGTCGGCACCACGCGGCGGAAAGGGCGCAGGAAGGGCGCCGCCAGCGAATGGAATACCGGCGCGGCCGGCGCATGCGGGCTGACCCAGGACAACACGGCCGAGATCAGTACCACGGCGAAGATCAGATAGACGATCATCCGCAGCAGTTCGACCAGCCCCAGGCCCCACACCCCGAGCAACACCCCCACCGCACCACCGGTCAGGGCCACCTCGCGGATGGCCAACTCGATGAACACGAGCAGGGCCTGGAACACCCACGCTGGCAGCAGGCTGGCCATGTCGAGGCCGAACAGGCCGGGCACGAAGCGGCGCAGCGGTTTCACCAGCCAGTCGGTAGTGGTGACCACGAACTGTCCGATCTGATTGCGGAACGACACCCGCTGCCACTGCATGAAAAAGCGGGCGAGCAGCATCAGGGTAATGAAGCCGATCACGGTATTGATGATCAGCAAAAGCACGTTGGCGAGCATGTGTTCAGTCCTTGCCGAGTTGGTCGCCGAGTTCGGCACCGCGCGCAGTGGCCGCCGCAACCGCCGCAAGCAGCGTGTCGTGCCAGCCGGCAGCGGCCAGATGCGCCAGCGCGGCTTCGGTGGTCCCCCCCTTCGAGGTCACCCGTTCGCGCAGCACGGCGGGCGACTCGTCGGAGCCGGCAGCGAGCCGGGCCGCACCGAGCACGGTATCGATCGCCAGCTTGCGCGCCGTCGTTTGGTCGAAACCCTGTGCGCGCCCCGCCGCCTCGAGCGCTTCGATGAAGTGGAACACATAGGCGGGACCACTGCCGGACACACCGGTCACCGCATCCATCTGCGCCTCATCGGCAATCCACACCGTGCTGCCGACCGCCGCCAGGATACGTTCGGCCGCATCGCGCCCCCCGGCATCGACCGACGGATCGGCAAACAGCCCGGTCACCCCGGCACCGATCAAGGCCGGCGTGTTCGGCATGCAGCGCACCATGCGGGTATAGGACTGCCCGTCCGCCCCGAGCCAGCGCCCGAGGTCGACCAGGCGCAGGCCGGCGGCGATACTGATCACCAGTTGGCCAGCCAGCCTGGCGGCCAGTGGCGCAAGCGCCGCCTTCATCTGCTGCGGCTTGACCGCCAGCACCAGCACATCGCAGGCCAATGCCTGCGCATCCGCCGCGGCCGTCGCGCGAACCCCGAAGCGGTTGGACAACTGCGCACGGTTGGCCTCGCTGAGCTCGATGACCTGGATGTCATCACGCGCAAAGCCGCGCTCGACCATGCCGCCGATCAATGCCGCGGCCATGTTGCCGCCCCCGAGAAAGCTGATTTTCATTTTTTCCAGCCACAAGAATTAGGAGTGAAGCATGAGGTACAAAAAAGACTGAGACACAGATTGCGCCACCGAGTGCGGCACACGCGGCCCGCCTTACAGCTGACGCCTCTCGCCAAATATCGCCGTTCCCACCCGGACCATGGTCGCCCCCTCGGCGATGGCCAGTTCGAGATCGTGAGACATGCCCATCGACAGGGTGTCGAGCATCAGGCCACCCTCCACCAGCTCATCCTTCAGGCGGCGCAGGGTGGCAAACCGGGTGCGCAACAGGGCCTCATCCTCGGAGGGCTCCGGAATGCACATCAGCCCACGCAGCTGCAGTCGCGGCAAACCCGCCACCGCGCGCGCCAGCGCAGCCGCATCGCCCGGTGCAACGCCGCTCTTGCTCAGTTCGCCGCTGACATTGACCTGGATACAGACCTGAAGTGGCGGCAGGTGTACGTCGCGCTGTGCAGACAGGCGCTCGGCGATCTTCAGCCGTTCGATGCCATGCACCCAGTCGAAGGCCTGTGCCACCGCGCGCGTCTTGTTGCTCTGCAGCGGCCCGATGAAGTGCCACTCCAGCGCAAGCCCACGCAAAGCGTCGATCTTGTCTACGCCCTCCTGGACGTAGTTCTCACCAAACGCGGTCTGCCCGGCAAGGGCCGCCGCGCGCACGTCTTCCGCGGGCCTGGTCTTGCTGACCGCCAGCAGTGCGATCGATGCGGGATCTCGCCCGGCCGCAAGCGCCGCTGCAGCAATACGTGCCGCAACAGCTTGCAAGTTGGCGGAGATTGATGTCATATTGCTGGTGCCTCTTCTATCGGAGCAATGCGCCGAAAGTATAGCACCGGCCCTGCCGGTGGCCCGGGACGCCAACCCTCACGCACGTCAGCGCCGACACCATGGACATCACAGAACTGCTTGCCTTCGCGGTCAAGAACAAGGCCTCCGACCTTCACCTTTCGGCCGGCCTGCCGCCCATGATCCGGGTGCACGGCGACGTACGCCGGATCAACCTGCCGCCGATGGAACACAAGGATGTCCACGCCATGGTGTACGACATCATGAACGACGGGCAGCGCAAGCAGTACGAGGAAACCTGGGAGTGCGATTTCTCGTTCGCGATTCCCAACCTCGCCCGCTTCCGGGTCAATGCGTTCAACCAGAACCGTGGTGCCAGCGCGGTGTTCCGGACCATTCCGTCCAAGGTGCTGACGCTCGAGGAGCTCAACTGCCCGAAAATTTTCCGGGACATTGCCGACCAGCCGCGCGGCATCGTGCTGGTGACCGGCCCCACCGGGTCGGGCAAGTCGACCACGCTCGCTGCGATGGTGGATTACGTCAATGAGAAAGAGTACGGCCACATCCTGACCGTCGAGGACCCGATCGAGTTCGTGCATGAGTCCAAGCGCTGCCTGATCAACCAGCGTGAAGTACACCGCGACACGATGTCCTTCAGCAACGCACTGCGCGCCTCGCTGCGTGAAGATCCGGACGTGATCCTGGTGGGCGAAATGCGCGACCTCGAAACCATCCGCCTGGCCCTGACCGCAGCCGAAACCGGTCACCTGGTGTTTGGCACGTTGCACACCTCGTCTGCGGCCAAGACCATCGACCGTATCGTCGACGTCTTCCCTGCGGCAGAAAAGGACATGGTGCGCTCCATGCTGTCGGAATCACTGCGCGCGGTGATTTCGCAAACCCTGCTCAAGACCAAGGATGGCTCGGGCCGGGTGGCGGCGCACGAAATCATGATCGGCACCCCTGCGATCCGCAACCTGATCCGGGAAAACAAGATCGCGCAGATGTACTCCGCGATCCAGACCGGCCAGAATGTCGGCATGCAAACGCTGGACCAGTGCCTGGCCGACCTCGTGCGGCGCAACATTGTGTCTGCGAGCGAAGCGAAGATCAGGGCGCAGAACAAGGACAGTATCGTCGGCTGACAAGCGGCCCGACGAATACCCCCGCTGCGGCCATACAGTTTGATACGCGGGCGGCACAGAGGCGGCAGATTCAATTTATCACCGCGCGATCGCTCGCACGGATGAGGGGAGCGGCAAATGGAACGCGATCAGGCACTCAAGTTCATGCACGACCTGCTGCGGCTGATGCTGCAGAAAAACGGCTCCGATCTGTTCATCAACGCCGGCTTTCCGCCCGCGATCAAGATCGACGGTCGCATCGTGCCCCAGTCGAACCAGGCCCTGGCCCCCGGGCACACTGCCGAACTGGCGCGCGCGATCATGAACGACCGCCAGGCCGCCGAGTTCGAGGCGACCAAGGAATGCAATTTCGCAATCTCCCCCGCAGGCATCGGCCGCTTCCGCGCCAATGCCTACATTCAGCAAGGGCGGGTCGGTCTGGTGCTACGCACGATCGCACTCAAGATCCCCACCTTCGACGAACTCGGCTTGCCCTCCGTGCTGCGCGACATCGCAATGGCCAAGCGCGGTCTGGTGATTTTCGTCGGCGGCACCGGCACCGGCAAGACCACCTCGCTGGCCGCGATGGTCGATTACCGCAACGAGAACAGCTACGGCCACATCATCACCGTCGAAGACCCGATCGAATACGTGCACCAGCACAAGAACTGCATCATTTCCCAGCGCGAGATCGGCATCGACACCGACAGCTGGGAGGCGGCGCTCAAGAACACGCTGCGCCAGGCGCCGGATGTAATCCTGATGGGCGAAATCCGCGATCGCGAAACCATGGATTACGCCATCGCGTTCGCCGAAACCGGCCACCTGTGCCTCGCCACCCTGCACGCCAACAGCGCCAACCAGGCGATCGACCGCATCATCAACTTCTTCCCCGAAGATCGGCGACCGCAGTTGCTGATGGACCTGTCGCTCAACCTGCGCTCGATGATCTCGCAACGCCTGCTGCCGATGAAGGACCGCAAGGGGCGCATCCCGGCGATCGAGGTCCTGCTCAATTCGCCGCTGATCTCCGACCTGATCTTTAAGGGCGAAGTGCCCGGCATCAAGGAGATCATGAAGCGCTCGCGCGAGCTCGGCATGCAGACCTTCGACCAGGCGCTGTTCGACCTCTTTGAAGAGGATCTGATCACTTACGAGGATGCACTGCGCAACGCCGACTCAGTCAATGACCTGCGCCTGCAGATCAAGCTCAACAGCAGGCACGGCGACAAGGACATGAGCGCCGGGATCCAGCACCTCGGTATTGTCTGACACCCGCGGTCTGACACCTTCCCGTCACCGGCCTGTCGCATCCTGGGCCGGTGACGGGCGGTTTCGTTACTCCCCGACCGCTTCGCCCGCGGCGTCCGGTGCCATCCGCGGCTTGTCGCGCATGCTGCCGGCAATCACCTTGTACTCGAACAAACGGCATTCCAGTGCGCCATTGAATAGCGGAGTGCGCTTGCTCGCCTTCAGGCGCAGCAGCTTGGGCAGGTTCATGTCGCCACTGAACAGATAGCAGCGCCAGCCGGCCCAGTGCTGCTTCAGTGCGTCGCCCAGCCTGGGGTAGAACTCGGCCAACTCTTCCGCCTCGCCGATACGCACGCCGTAGGGCGGATTCGCCACCATCACGCCGGTCTCGGCCGGCGCCACACGCTCCAGAATGTCGGCGCGATCGAGCGTTACGCAGCCGGCAAGCCCCGCCGCCGCCAGGTTCTCGCGGGTACGGCGGACCTGGTCGCCGACGATGTCCGAACCGAAAATCGGCAGCGCCGCAGGGGGCTTGCATCGTGCCTCGGCCGCCTGCCGCACGCTCGCCCAGGTCTCACGATCAAGGTGCTTGAAGCGCTCGAACCCAAACTTGCGCCCGAGCCCGGGGGCGATGTCGAGCGCCATCTGTGCCGCCTCGAGCAGGAAGGTGCCGCTACCGCACATCGGGTCGATCAAGGCCTCGCCGGGCTGCCATCCGGTAAGCTTGAGAATGCCGGCGGCGATGTTCTCCTTCAGCGGCGCCTCCACCGAAGCCTGCTTGAAACCGCGCTTGTACAGCGGATCACCCGAGGTATCCAGATACAGCGTGGCCATATCCTTGGTCAGGAAGGCGTGGATGCGCATCGCCGGGTTTGCGGTATCGACATCCGGCCGGGTGCCGATCACGGTGCGGAAGTGATCGCAGATCGCATCCTTGATCCGCAGGGTGATGAACTCGAGGCTTTTCAGCGGCGACTGCTGCGCAGTGACGAACACGCGAATGCTATCGTCCGGGGTAAACCACTTGGCCCAGGTCACGCTGTAGGCGAGCTTGTAGATGTCGATCTCGCCGTGATAGCGGCTGCGGCCCACGCGCCACAACACCCGGGTGGCGATCCGGCTTTCAAGGTTGGCGCGGTAGCAGGCCGTCCACTCGCCGCTCCACATCACCCCGCCGTGCATCGCCTCGGTGCTGTCGGCGCCGAGCGCACGCAGTTCATCGACAAGCAGGGGCTCGAGGCCGCGCGGGCAGGGAGAGAAGAAGGTTTCGGCCATGACAGGCTCCGTAAGGGGGGAAGAAGCCGGTTGAGGCGGCGCCACGGGCACGCGACGCGCAAACGGACAACGAGGGGGAGCGCGGATTGTAACGCGGGGCCACCCAATTTCCGCCGCCACGCCGGGTGACACTGGAGAAAAAGCCACGCGGCTTGCGAAGCGCGGGGCCAAGGGTCGTGGAAAAAATGGGAGAGGCCCACGACGTTGTTTGCAGTAAGAGGGAACCCATTCATGCTGCAAAAACCGTAGCGAGGGGGGATGGCCTTACACCCCCCTTCCACGCGGCGAGCGCGGGGTGTGGGCAGCGCCCCACGGTTCAAATAGTAGGTACGCGTATTGTCAGGTGCGGATCCGCGCGCGCGACAATCGAAGCGGTGGCAAGCGCACGGTCATGCTGCCCGTCGACACCTTCATCGGGCGATTTCTGCAGCATGTGCTGCTGCGCGGCTTCAAACGCATCCGTCACTACGGCGTGCTGGCCGCACCTCACAAGCCGGCCTAGCTGGCGGCCGCGCGGACGGCGCTGCAGATGCCCGAACCTCAACCGGTGGCCATCGAAGCGGCCGAAGCCTTCCTCGCCCGGGTCAGCGGCCACGACCCCTGTCGCTGCACGTACTGCTTGCACGGGCGCTGGCACTCCATCGCCGTGCTCGCCCCGGCCCCGCGATGTCGGGATGGGCCGTCATGAAGCGGACAACTTCAGATCTCGATGTACTCACGACAACCGTGCCCGGTTGCCCGGGTGCCCCTGCGTGCAGTGCCCCTATGAGCGTCCGAACCACGCTCGACGACCTGCCGCGCGGCGCGCATGCGGCTCAGAACAGGACAAGTGTGCAGCGTTCCAATGCGCGTCGATCTCGTCGGGTCGCAGCGGTACCGACTCACTCTATCCACTGCGCATGAGCCGGGCGTAGAATCCCCAGTAGCACCGCTTTCCCGGCGGTTCAGTCCAACAAGGTTTATCCCTCGCGACATGCGCAACCACTCCGAATCCGCCTGCGTGCCGCGAGGCATAAACCCTACTCGTTGGGCGTCAATAGACACGAAGCGTTGCATCAAGTGCATTCCCAGTAGCTTTAGTTGACTATGTCTTTGCCAGAGAAAGAGTTCTTCGCTCTCGATGAGATCATCGACCGATGGCGATTCGCCAGATGTGATCGAGCCACATTGTTGGACTACGCTCGTAGAGACTTACTGATCTTCTCTGTATATCTGCGCGAACTCGGAAGTCACCAGCGCGTCCGCGAAACGGAGGATGGGATAGTTAAGACAACGACCACCACCACATTCTCGTTCAGGAGCCCAGAGTACGAGTGGTACTCCATTCGTTATCTGAAGGCCGAAGATGCTCGTCGCATCCTTGAGTGCCGAGATAATGAACGCGCGGGCGTCTCGGTCTTATACTCGTCAACGTCGCGAGATAAGGCGTCAGGCACTGGCTACCTCCAAGCGCACTACTTCACGCCCGCAGACCTGCTCGTGACTAAGGCAGAACGTGATCGCTTCGAGCGGGAGCACAACGTCAATCTTGCCAGCGGCCGTCTCGCCAATGCTTGGCGGTGGCTCTGCGACGCAACCAATCAGAAAGCGCTCGCCATCATTGGCAGTGTTTTGACCGCGCTCGGAGTTGGGGGTTGGACGGTGTACAGCGCTCTCGCGACCAAAGTGTTGTCGCCATGAAGCTGACGCCCAACCCTTGCTTGCAGCGGACCGTCGAAATGCTGCGCATTTCGCCGTCCACTGAAACGTCACGTTAGCCCCCCATTTTCCCACTGACGACACGCAGATCCATATGACCACTTTGACGGTAGAGCCAAGCCCGCAGACCGTTTACGTCTATGTCGACGGAGAGAGCAATTACATTCGAACCGAAGCCGCATTCCGGAAACGCTATGGGGAGGACGCCTCCCTGTCGGAAGCCACGTTCTGCCACTCACGTGGCCTTGAGGGCTCCTACCCAGATCCCGGGCCCGTCTTGCGACACAGATCGGAGTTCCAATTCTTCTGGGATACATCGTACGGTCGTATGTTGCGAGGGCCGATAGAGCGGCGGGCCATGGCAAAGGTGTACTACTTCGGTGCCGTTCAGGGAGACGAGGACGCCATCCACAATGCAGCTGTCTACATGCGTTCCAACGGATGCACGCCTATGCTCGTCCGCGAAGCCAAGCAGCTTGCCCTTCGCCGCCACGACCGACGTCAGCAGCGCAAGCTCATCGAGAAGCCAAAGGGAGTCGATTCGCTGCTGGTGGCGCGTCTACTCGACGACGCATACCGCGGGAACTTCGATGCCTGCGTTCTGCTCACGAGCGACGCAGACTTCATCCCCGCAATTGAGATAGTGCAGCGCCTAGGGAAACCTGTGCTCGTTTTCGGGTTCGAGTCTGGTCTCAGTGAGCGCTCCAAGTTACTTCATGTCCCCGACGTGTTCTTGGATCTGGATCCACACGTACAGACCGCCTACCTTCACTCTGTCTTAGACGCCGGTGGCTAACATGGCGCTCAACCTCGCTCCCTTCGGTCGCTGGACGCTGCGCGATAATGCCGCGCTGAATCGCCCCGAGTTCCGTGGAGGCCGGTTGGTTTAAGTCAGGCTATGACGGCGGCCTGACTGGCGAGTTTACTGTAGTAGTTTGCCTCAGCTTCTGCGGGCGGGATATAGCCGATGGGTTCAAGCAGCCTGTGGTGGTTAAACCAGGACACCCATTCCAGCGTGGCGAGCTCCACGGATTCCTTGGTTTTCCAGGGCGCCCGCCGGTGGATCATCTCCGCCTTGTACAAACCGTTAATCGTTTCTGCCAAGGCGTTGTCGTAGCTGTCGCCCTTGCGGCCGACTGACGGCTCTATGCCCGCTTCGGCCAGCCGCTCGCTTTAGCGGATCGAGACGTACTGCGCGCCTCGGTCCGAGTGGTGGATCAAGGCATCCTCAGGACTTGAATCGGCGGTCGAGCTCCGCCTGGGCGAAAAACGCGCTGGCAAGCTTGAGGATCTCGTTGGCCTTGCGCAGCTCACGGACCTCGCGCTCCAGTTCCTTGACGCGTTTCTGATCCGCGGTCGTCGGCCCCTCGCGCTGGCCGGTATCTCGTTCATGCTGACGCACCCAGGTCAGCAACGTCTGCGGCGTGCAGCCGATCTTGGCGGCAATGGATTCCACCGCCGCCCATTGCGACGGATGATCGCCGCGACACTCGACAACCATGCGCACAGCGCGCTCACGGACTTCGGGGGAGAACTTCACTGACTTCTTCATGGCTCTATCTTCTCAAGAGTTAGAGCCTTCATCAAACCCGGGGCGATTCAAGAAGCACGGTGTTGGCTTTGACGAAGCCAAATCCGTTTTTCTGGATGATCACGCCAAGATGATCCCCGATCCAGCTCACTCCATTGATGAAGAGCGTTTTGTTTTATTGGGCTATAGCTCAAGCCTGAAGCTTCTTGTGGTCTGTCACTGCTATCGTGCAGAAGGCCGAGTCATCCGCATCATCTCGGCACGAAAGGCAACACGGCTGGAAGCGCAAGTTTGCGAGAGGTGAAAACCATGCGTGCCGAATACGATTTTTCCAAAGCTGTAAAAACCCTTACGCCGCTCAGCTCAAAAAGCAGATCACGATCCGCCTCGATGAAGAGAGCATCAACTACTTCAAGTCCATTTCTGCCGATGTAGGCATCCCGTACCAAAGCCTCATCAATCTTTATCTCAGGGATTGCGCTACTTCCAATCGCAAGCTCAATCTCAAGTGGAAGTGACGCCCAATCGGGTAGCCAGGGGTTTCTCTCCCCCGGCCCCCACACCACCCACCGTGCGGGTCCGCAGTGGGCGGTTCAACGAGATGGGGCGCTCGACTACGACGAATAGGCCTGCGCCTTGCACCATAAAGCCTTGATGCTCGGCACCCCCTGAGCCCGCAGCCAGTCATTGCTCAACGCTTGCTGCATCGCCGGGGTACGCGCCATGTGCCCGTAGCTTTTGCTGCTGACGCCATGCTGGATCGCCGTCTCCAGGCTCGCGCCCAAGGCCAGCAGATGTTTGATCTTCGTGCGCGGCCTGCGCCATTGTTTCCAAGGGCGCAGGCGGACTCAAGGAGACCCGACGCTACTTCG
>JAUSOD010000021.1 GCA_030656215.1 Azoarcus sp. | reverse complement strand
TTGGCCACCCAGTCGGGGTTCGCCAGATACCACTCTACCGTTTTGCGAATACCGGTCTCGAAGGTTTCCGCCGGGCGCCAGCCCAGTTCGCGCTCGACCTTGCGCGCATCGATCGCGTAGCGCCGGTCGTGCCCGGGGCGGTCCTTCACATAGGTGATCAGGCGGCTGTAGCTGCCCCCCGGGTCGGGGCGCAGTTCGTCGAGCAGCGCGCATACGGTATGCACGATATCGAGGTTGGGCTTCTCGTTCCAGCCGCCGATATTGTAGGTCTCGCCCAGCCGGCCGCGCGCGAGCACTTCGCGGATCGCGCTGCAGTGATCCTTGACGTACAGCCAGTCGCGCACGTTCTGGCCGTCGCCATAGATCGGCAGCGGCTTGCCCGCGAGCGCATTGACGATCATCAGCGGAATCAGCTTCTCGGGAAAGTGACAGGGCCCGTAGTTGTTCGAGCAGTTGGTGGTGACCACCGGCATGCCGTAGGTGTGATACCAGGCCCGCACCAGGTGGTCGGATGCGGCCTTGCTCGCCGAATACGGGCTGTTGGGCTCGTAGGCATGGGTTTCGGTAAAGGGGGCGTCGTCTGCGCCGAGCGAGCCATAGACTTCGTCGGTGCTGACGTGGTGAAAGCGGAACGCGGCCTTCTCCTCGCCGTCGAGGGTGTTCCAGTAGGCGCGTGCGGCCTCGAGCAGCGTGAAAGTGCCTTCCACATTGGTGCGGATGAATTCGCCCGGGCCCTGGATTGAGCGGTCGACATGGCTCTCGGCGGCGAAATGCACGATGGCCCGCGGCCGGTAGGTCGCGAGCAGCCCATCCACCAGCTTGCGGTCGCAGATGTCGCCGCGCTCGAACACGTGACGTGGATCGCCTGCCAGCGAAGCCAGGGTTTCCATGTTGCCGGCGTAGGTAAGTGCATCCAGGT
The DNA here is from genome assembly GCA_030656215.1 of Azoarcus sp. Taxonomy (GTDB): domain Bacteria; phylum Pseudomonadota; class Gammaproteobacteria; order Burkholderiales; family Rhodocyclaceae; genus Parazoarcus. The sequence continues at coordinate 56,610 of JAUSOD010000021.1, read as the reverse complement.
TCAACACTGGCTCGTCACAGCCGGCCAGCCAGTCGAGTACGAAGTTGCCGCCAATGAAGCCTGCGCCACCGGTTACCAGAATCACGGAAAAGCCCTCGAGGAAAAGTCGCTGGACATACTATCGCATCGCTGCATTGCAGCACAGCCCGGGAATGCGCACCCAAGGTTTGAGTTTGCTACTGAAGTTTTCTGTCGATCTGCCGATAATCCACCTTCAGGCGCACCCTGGCAGGTGACCATGGTACTCATGACGGACGGAGACAGTAGTGAAAAACAAGATCACACCCACCCAGCACGAAGTGCGACTGGGTGCCGACGAGATGATCGTCACCAAGACGGATCTTACCGGGCGTATCACTTACGCCAACCGGACCTTCATGCGCATCTCCAATTTTCCCGAGCGCGACTTGCTCGGTGTGCAGCACAACATCGTGCGCCACCCCGACATGCCGCGTGGCGTCTATCGCTTCATGTGGGAAACGCTCAAACAGGGTCAGGAGTTCTTCGGGCTGGTCAAGAACATGAGTTCCGACGGTGATTTTTACTGGGTTTTTGCGAACGTAACCCCCGATCTCGATGCGAGTGGAAAGGCAATGGGCTATTTTTCGGTGCGCCGGCGGCCATCGGAGGAGGCGGTGCGGGCAGTCGTGCCGGTGTACGCGGCGATGATGCGTGCCGAGCGTGAGGCCGGGCCCGCCAATGCGCCCGATGCCTCGATGGCTTTGCTCAAGCAGCTGATTGCGGACCAGAACACGACCTACGACAGGTTCGTGCTCGGGCTGTATCAGGACTGAGCGGCGGAGAACTTCATGACTGATACGACTTCGCGCACCCGCTCCGTCACCAGCGGTCGGGCTCCTTTTCTCGATCGTCAGTTTCTACTTTACTGCCTGGTCTTCGTTGTTCTGACTTCAGTGCTTGCCGGCTGGCAGATCTGGCTGCATGGACTCGACGGGCCGGTGGTCGTGATCCCGCTGCTGGCGATCGGATTCAGTTTCTATGCATGGCGTCGTTTTCAGCGCCCGCTCGCCACGCTCAACCGGATGGAGGCAGTGATTCTGGCCTGTCGCGACGGCAATCTGCACGAGCGCATCACCAATACTGCGGGCCTGGGTGAGGTGGGTAAGGTGGCCTGGGAATTCAACGAGTTCCTTGATCTGGTCGAAACCTACTTCAAGGAGATTACGACCTGTTTTCGCCTGGTTGCCGATGGCCAGTATTACCGCCGGGCGCTGGTCCATGGTTTGCCAGGCGAGTTTGCCACCTCGCTCAGGAACATCAATGGGGCGATTCAGGCGATGGAGGACAACGCACTCTTCGTCTCCCAGCATCGGCTCGGGTCGGAGTTGCATGCGCTTAATACCGGCAATCTGTTGCGCAATCTGAAGGGCAATCAGGCAGATCTGATCCTTGTCTCGAAGGAGATGGACGGGGTGGTCAAGATCGCCGAGGAGAACCGGAGTGGCGCCACGCGCAGCCGCGACGATGTGCTTCGTATCAGCATGGCGCTCGAGGACATCAACGAGCGGATGCAGTCGATGACGACCGCCGCGAACGAACTCGGCGATGCAAGCGGCACGATCGGGCGCGCTGTCCACCTTATTTCCGAGATCACCGACCAGACCAATCTACTGGCGCTCAATGCGGCGATCGAGGCGGCGCGTGCGGGGGAAGTCGGGCGGGGGTTCGCGGTGGTTGCCGATGAGGTGCGCAAGTTGGCCGAGCGCACCAAGGCCGCGACGAGCGAGATCAGCCACATCGTGGATGGATTTCGGGGGCGCGTAGATGCCATGGTCGAGCATACCGCTGCGGTTGGCGAGAAGGGCGCCAGGGTCGGCGACGAAGTGGCGACTTTTCGCGAGCAGTTTTCTGCGGTGGCGGCTTCGTCAGAGCAGACCATCAAACAACTTGGGCGCGCCAGCGATCTTTCCTTTGCCTCGCTGGTAAAGATGGATCACATCATTTACATGCAAAACGCCTATGTGTCGCTGGAAGCCCGCGGCAAGTGCGACGAGGCGGCAGCGATTGCTGTGGATCATCGCAATTGCCGTCTCGGCAAGTGGTATTACGATGGCTCCGGCCAGGCGCTGTTCGGCAAGACGCGCGCGTTTGAGGCGCTGGAGAAGCCCCACGCCCGGGTGCACACTTCGGTGCACCGCGCGGTGGACGGCGTCGCGGGCAACTGGGCGGGCAACGACGCGGTCCGCGAGAGCATCGTCAGCGAGATGGCAAATGCGGAGGAGGCCAGCGCCGATGTGATTCGGCTGATCAGCAGTATGGTGAGCGATAAGCACGGGCTATGACCCGGGGACCATCCGTGAGTGCAGGACGGGGATGTTCCTGCGGCGACAGGCAGCGCAGTGGCCTGTCAGACCGCTTCTCCGAGCACGTGGGTGCGCGCCACGCAGCGATCGTCGCCGAGCATCATGAGCACGAACAATCGTTCTGACAGTGTGTCCGCCCGGGCCATGCGGCGAGTGATCAGCGGTGTTGCCTGCGGATCGAGCACGACGAAGTCGGCCTCCTTGCCGGGCTCGAAGTTGCCGATGCGGTCGTCGAGATACAGGCTGCGTGCGCCGCCCAGCGTGGCAAGGTAGAAAGCACGTTCTGCGGACAGGTGTTGGCCCTTGAGTTGCAGCACCTTGTAGGCTTCGTTGAGGGTTTGCAGCATCGAAAAGCTGGTGCCGCCGCCGACGTCGGTGCCGATCCCGACCCGGACGCCGAGTTCATGCGCGCGGTCGAGGTCGAACAGGCCGGAGCCCAGAAACAGGTTGGAGGTGGGGCAAAAGCTCATTGCGGCGCCGCTCGAAACCATGCGCTGGCGGTCGGTATCGTCGAGCCAGATGCAGTGCGCGTACACGCTGCGCGGACCGAGCTGGCCGTAGCGCTCGTACACGTCGAGATAGCTGCGTGCCTCGGGATAAAGTTCGGCAACCCAGGCCACTTCCGCCCGGTTCTCGGCGACATGCGATTGCAGGTACACGCCGGGGTGCTCGGCATAGAGGCGGCCGGCCAGCGTCATCTGCTCGTTTGTCGACGTGGGGGCGAAGCGCGGTGTCACGGCGTAGAGCAGGCGGTCGCGACCGTGCCATCTTTCGATCAGCGCCTTTGACTCGGCGTAGCCGGTCTGAGCGGTGTCGGCGAGGAAGTCCGGACAGTTGCGGTCCATCAGGACCTTGCCCGCAATCAGTCGCATCCGGCGCTGCTGTGCCGCTTCGAACAGGGCATCGACCGAGGCCGGATGCACGGTGGCGAAGGCGAGCGCGGTGGTGGTGCCGTTGCGGAGCAGTTCGTCGCAGAAGAAGCTGGCGACCTCAGCCGCATGGGCCGGATCGGCGAAGCGCCGCTCGGCGGGGAAGGTGTACTTCTCCAGCCAGGCGAGCAGTTGTTCGCCGTAGCTGGCGATGATGTCAGTCTGCGCGTAGTGGATGTGGGTGTCGACGAAGCCGGGCAGCACCAGCTTGCCGCGATAGTCGGTGATCCGCGTATCGGACGGGAGCTTGCCGAGCAGGGTGTCGGCGGGGCCGGTTTCGACGATATGTCCGTCATCGATGACGAGTAGTCCGTCGGGCAGGTGGGCGAGTGCCGCCGCGCCGGCATCGGCCGGGTCGGCAGTGAAATGGAGCAGTTCACCGCGGACGGCGTGGAGTGGCGTGGTCATCGTCAAGCGCCTTCATTGAGTCGGATATCGGAGCCAATATCCATAGGCACTGCCCGGTATGGCAGTTTTCAGCACGACGCAGGTGGTGATTCGGGCACGAACAGCCCGCCCGAGCACTGTGGCCGACTGAGCGGCCCTACGAAAACCAGGCCGTCCTCCCAAACACCGAGCTGCCGCCGTAGGGCGGACTTCAGTCCGCCGCAGGTGGTGATGCCGGGCTCCGCCGCCTGGCGTCAGCACCTGCGGCGGTGTCACTGAGCTACTTCGTGTTGGGCAACTTCGACGCCACGCCCTCCACGAAGAAGTCCATCTTGCCCAGCGCGACGTCGTCCATGATGGCACCGCTGGCCAGGCGCTCCTTGCCCGACTGGTCGACGACCGGGCCGGTGAAGGGGTGGAAGGTGCCGCTCTTGAGCTTGCCCTCGAGTGCGCTGACGATGGTTTTGACTTCGGCGGGCACCGCCGGGTTGAGCGGCGCGAGGCGGATCATGTCATCCTTGAACCCGCCCCACACCGTGGTCGGTTTCCAGGTGCCGGCAAGTACCTCCTGCACAGTTTTGGTGTAGAACTCGCCCCAATGGTGGGTGGTGGCGGTGAGCTGGGCCTTGGGGCCGTACTTCGACATGTCGGAGTGGTAGCCAAAGGCATAAACGCCCTTTTCTTCGGCCGCCTGCACCACGGCGGTGGAGTCGGTGTGCTGGGTGAGCATGTCGGCGCCCTGGCTGATCAGGGTCATGGCGGCCTCGCGCTCCTTGCCCGGGTCGTACCAGCTGTTGACCCAGATTACCCGTACTTCGGCCTTCGGGTTGACACTTCTGGCGCCCATCGTGAATGCGTTGATGCCCTGCAGGACTTCCGGAATCGGGAAGGCGGCCACGTAGCCGAGTACGTTGGACTTGCTCATCTTGCCGGCGATGACGCCGTTCAGGTAGCGGCCTTCGTAGAAGCGGGCGTTGTAGTTGCCGAAATTCTTGCCCGACTTGTAGCCGGTGGCGTGCAGGAAGGTTACGTTGGGGAATTGCTTCGCCACGCGTTCGACATAATTCATGTAGCCGAAGCTGGTGGCGAACACGATCTTGTGCCCGCTGGCGGCGAACTCGCGGATCACGCGCTCGGCGTCGGCACCTTCGGCGACGTTTTCGACGTATTTGGTCTGGACCTTGCTGCCGAGCGCCTTCTCAAGCTCCTTGCGTCCTTCGTCGTGCTGGAAAGTCCAGCCTGCATCGCCGATCGGGCTGACGTACACGTAGCCGATCTTCGCCGCTTCCTGTGCGAGGGCCCCGAAGGGTAGGGTGGCGGCAACAGCCAGCGCTGCAGCCGAGAGCATGAAGTGACGGCGTTGGGTCATGCGGGTTCTCCTTCCGGACGATGGGCGAAATGTCTGGAGGCAATCATAACGCGGGCCCTTGCGTCAGTGACCCGCGAAAAGCTGATTCAGTTTATTGACTGCGCCGATATAGTCTTCGCGCTCGTCGATGCGCTGCTGGAGGAAGGCTTCCAGTTGCGGGTAGGCGCCGACGGCAAGATCAAGCAACGGATCGCCGCCGGGCTGGTAGGCGCCCACCGCGATCAGGTCGCGTGAGCGCTGGTAGCGCGAGAACAGTTGCTTGAACTGGCGCACCTTGTCGAAATGCTCGTCGCCGACCATGTTGTGCATGGCGCGCGAGATCGATTGTTCGATGTCGATCGCCGGATAGTGGCCCTGGTCGGCCAGCGCACGGGTGAGCACGATGTGGCCGTCGAGGATGGCGCGCGCCGAATCGGCGATCGGATCCTGCTGGTCGTCGCCTTCGGCGAGTACGGTGTAGAAGGCGGTGATCGAGCCGCCGCCCTCCGGGCCGTTGCCGGCGCGCTCGACCAGTGCGGGCAGGCGGGCAAACACCGACGGCGGATAGCCGCGGGTCACCGGCGGTTCGCCGATGGCCAGCGCAATCTCGCGCTGGGCCATGGCGTAGCGGGTGAGCGAGTCCATGACCAGCAGCACCTGCTTGCCTTGATCGCGAAAATACTCGGCGATGGTGGTGGCGTAGGCTGCGCCCTGCAGCCGCATCAAGGGACTGGTATCGGCCGGGGCGGCCACCACCACCGAACGCTCGAGGCCGACGCTGCCCAGGCTGTGTTCGATGAACTCCTTGACCTCGCGACCGCGTTCGCCGATCAGCCCGACCACGATCACGTCGGCTTCGGTGTAGCGCGCCATCATCCCGATCAGCACTGACTTGCCCACGCCCGAGCCGGCGAACAGGCCGAGCCGCTGGCCGCGGCCGACGGTGAGCAGACTGTTGATTGCGCGGATGCCGACGTCAAGCGGGGCGCGGATCGGCGCGCGGTTGAGCGGGTTGATCGGGCGCCCCTGAAGCGAGCGGGTCTCCACGGTTTGCAGCGGACCCAGGGCGTCGAGCGGGCGCCCGGCGCCGTCGACTACCCGCCCGAGCAATGCATTGCCTACCGGAAGGTGTTTGGCCCGGTCCGACGCCCGCCTTCGGGGTCCGAGCGGTTTGCCCGCAACCAGCCGCGGCTGGCTCACCTCCATCGGCAATACCTGGGCCCCGGGGGCGAGGCCGAAGACGTCGTCGGTCGGCATCATGAACAGTTTCTCGCCATTGAAACCGACGACCTCGGCTTCGACATAACCGCCGCCGGGGGCCATCACCAGACAACCCGAACCCAGCGGCAGGCGCAGGCCGGCCGCCTCCATCACCAGGCCGTTGATCCGGGTCAGGCGGCCGGCGCTCACGAACGGGGTCACGTCCCCGACCAGGCGCTGGCCGTCCTGCAGGAAGGTGCGCCAGGTTTCGCCATGGCGCTTCATCAGTCCTCCGGCGTCCATTTGGCTTTGTCGCGGCCGAGGCTCTCGAGCACACGGCGCCAGCGGGTGTCCATGGTGGCATCGATCTGGGCGCCGGAGGCCTCCACCCGGCAGCCACCGCGCGCGATGCTGCTGTCTTCGATCAGGCGGTGGTTGCCGTGGCTGAGCTGTTCGCCAAGATGCTCGCGAACGAGTGCGAGGTCATCCGGATTGAGCCGGATCTGGGCATGAGCCTGGGTCACCTGGGCCAGTGCAGAACGTACCGTGTCCGCGACGCCGTCGGGATGCGCGGCCAGGGTGTGCTGCAGCACCTGCCGGGCAATCTCGATCGACAGGGCAAGCAGATCCTCGGCTACCTCGGTGTCGAGTTGGGCGAGCGCCTGATCGAGATTGTCGGCGAGCGTTTTCAGACGCGCCGCTTCGGTTTCGGCGCGGGCCTTGCCCTCGTCATAGCCGGCGGTGCGCCCGGCTTCCAGGCCGTCGCTAAGCCCGCTGGCGTGACCTTCCGCGTAACCCTCGGCGTGGCCGGCGGCATGCGCCTCTTCATGCATGCGTTCGATGTCGTCAGCGGTGGGCAGCTGGAAATCGGCGGGCAGCGAATCTGCCGGTTCATGCTGCGGTGCCGGTGCGGGACCTGAAGCGGGTGCCGACGGCGGATGCTGCCCCGGCGCGGGTGCGGCATGGCCTTCGTCGAACGAGGGCGGTTCCCAGCGCTGATAGGCGCCGACGGCCTGGTGGCGCGAAATACTCATGCTTCAATGTCCTTAGACGAAGCCATCGTCGCCGCCCTTGGTGGCCATCACGACCTGACCTTCTTCCGCCAGACGACGGACGATCTTGAGGATCTCCTTCTGTTCCGCTTCGACTTCGGACAGCCGCACCGGCCCCTTGGCCTCGAGGTCCTCGCGCATCATCTCGGCGGCGCGGCTCGACATGTTCTTGAACACCTTCTCGCGCAATTCGGGGGCGGCGCCCTTGAGCGCAACGATCAGCGAGTCGGATTGCACCTCGCGCAGCAGGGTCTGGATGCCACGGTCGTCGATGTCCATCAGGTTCTCGAACACGAACATCTCGTCGAGAATCTTCTGTGCAAGGTCCGGGTCGTAGTCGCGCACGTTGTCGATGATCGCGGTTTCGGTGGCAGAGCCCACGAAGTTGAGAATTTCGGCCGCGTGGCGCACGCCGCCCATGGATGCTTTCTTGGAGCTTGAGGCGCCGGATAGCATGCGGGTGAGGGCTTCGTTGAGTTCCTTGAGTGCCGTCGGTTGTACGCCGTCGAGGGTGGCGATGCGCAGGATCACGTCATTGCGCAGGCGGTCGGTGAAGTGCTTGAGGATCTCGCCTGCCTGGTCGAACTCGAGGTGGACCAGGATGGTGGCGATGATCTGCGGGTGCTCGTTCTTGATCAGGTCGGCAGCCGTGGCGGCATCCATCCACTTCAGACTTTCGATGCCGGCGGTGTCGGAGCCCTGCAGCACCCGCGAGATGAGGTGTGCGGCGCGTTCATCGCCAAGGGCCATGGTCAGCATCTCGCGGATCTGATCCTCGTCGGCGTGGATCGGCGAGCCCTTGTCGAAATGGCTGTTGAGCTCTTCGAGCAGAGGTGCCACTTTAGAGCGTGGCTGGGCCGGCATGTTCGCCATGTGCATGCCCAGCTTCTGAACCTCGCGGGGACCGAGATGCTTGAGTACCTCGGACGCCTCGCTCGGGCCCAGGGTAAGCAGCAGCAGAGCGGCCTTTTCGATACCTTCTTCGGGCGTGGTCACTTGCGTGCCTCCTCATTGACTCCCATCCATTCCTTGAGCAGGTCGGCGACCATCTTGGGATTGCTGCGGGAGAGCTCGCGGGCGCGCTCAAGGCGGGCTTCGTAGCTGTCACCGTGTGCTGCGGCGGACAGGGTGACTTCGGCGTCCTCTTCCTCGCCTTCCTCACCCTCCGTACCTCCTGCTTCGGCCTCCTCGGATACCTTGGGCGCCACCGTGCGCAGCAGTGGGCGCACGATGCCGAAGTAGGCAAACAGAATCACCGCAAGGATCACCAGATACTTCAGCCCCTCCTTGCCCAGGTCGAGCATTTCCGGGTCCTTCCACAGCGGCAGTTCGGGCTCGGTGGTAGCCGTGATTGCGAACGGGCTGGTCGCCACGTTGAGGGTGTCGCCCCGCACCTGGTTGTAGCCCATGGCCTCGCGCACCAGATTGGTAATCCGGTTGATGTCCTCTTCGGTTGGCGGCACGACCTGCGGGTCGCCATTGGGCAGCGTGGTCGAGCGGTGATTGACCACCACCGCAACAGACAGGCGCTTGATCTGACCGAGCGACTGTTTGGTGTGCTGTATGGTGCGGTCGAGCTCGTAGTTGAGCACCGCACTGCGGTTGGTGTTGGGCGGCAGTTGGCCGTTGGCGGCCTGGCCCGGCGGCACCGCCGGGGCGGTGATCGGCGCGGTGGCTGGCGCCGGCGGCTGGTTGGTGAGCGCACCCGGCACGCCTTGCGGACCGGGGTCGCGGGTGAGCTGCTCCGTGGTCTGCTGACTGCGGATCGCCTGGTCGGGTGACGGATTGGGCTTGTAGGTTTCGGCGGTCTGCTCGACCTGGTTGAAATCGACGTCGGCGGTCACCTGCGCGCGGAAGTTACCCTTGCCTACAAGCGGTTCGAGTATGGTTTCGATGCGGCGGATAAAGCTCGCCTCGACTTCGCGAACGTACTCGAGCTGGGTCGGATCAAGGCCGGCCCGACGCATCGGGTCGGACTGGCCGGTGAGCAGCTCGCCGTTCTGGTTGACGACGCTCACCCCGGATTCGGGCATGCGCGGCACGCTGGACGACACCAGATGCACGATGCCGGCGAGCTGGGTGGCGTCGAGCACGCGCCCGGGACGCAGCTGCACCATGACCGAGGCCGTGGGCTTCTGGTCGTCGCGCAGGAAGGCGGTCTGCTTGGGCATTGCCAGATGCACCCGTGCGCTCATGACCGAGGCAATCGACTGCACCGTGCGCGAGAGCTCACCTTCGAGCGCGCGCTGATAGTTGACCTGTTCGTTGAACTGCGAAACGCCCAGCTTTTGCGTGTCCATCAGCTCGAATCCAACCAGCCCGCCCTTGGGCAGGCCGTCTGCGGCCAGTCGCAGGCGCACGTCATGTACCTGCGACTGCGGCACCAGGATGGCGTTGCCGGTCGGCGACATGCGGTAAGGCACATTCTGCTGCTGCAGGGCATTGATGATCTGACCGCCGTCACGCTCGTCCAGGTTGGAGAACAGCACGGCGTAGTCCGGTGCGCGGTTCCACAACAACACACCGACCACCAGTGCGATGGCGATCGCGAGCGCCGCTGCGCCAGCGAGCTTTTGCTGTTGCGACAGCGCGTTGATGTTCTGCAATATCTGCTGCAGCCGGGCGTTCATGACGCTGGCTGGCGGTGCGGCGATGTTTTCTGCTGTGGCCATGTGGAACCCCTGAAGCCTGCCCTTTTATGGATGTCAGCATTGTCCGCCCGCTCCGGCAAGCGTCGTCGCCGGATAAGCGGCATTTTTTGCCGCCTGTTTGCCGGTTACCATAGACGAGTCTGCACTTAAAGTGCCAGCCGTGAAACTGGAACGATCGACCATGATGCCGACGACCGCCAAGCCTGCCACCGAATCTGCCACCGTACCGCTGGATGCCGCTCCGCCGCTGGATGCGGCCCAGCTCGCTGAAGCCTTTGCCCTGTTCAGTCGCGCGTCCGAAGAGCTATCCACCGCTTACAACGCACTGCAGGGCCAGGTGGTGCAACTGACCGAACGCCTGACCGTGCTGATGGGGGCGCTGCCGGCCGGCGTGGTGGTGGTGAATCGGGTAGGCGAGGTGGTGCAGGTCAATCGTGCGGCCGAGCTACTGTTCGGCCCCGGTCTTTCGGGCAAGGCGTGGCACAGCGTCGCATGCGCGCTGCAGCCTACCGAAACCCCGGGCGAGATGAGTTTTGAGTGCCCTGAGGGCACGCGCCGGCTGTCGGTGTCCGAAACCGCGCTGGAATCGGGCGACGAGCGCATTCTGTTGGTGCACGACGTCACCGATACCCACCGCATGCGCCTGGCGGCCGAGCGCAACGAACGCCTGGCGGCAATGGGCGAGATGGTGGCCGGGCTTGCCCACCAGTTGCGTACACCGCTGGCCGCTGCGCTGCTGTATGCCGGCAACCTGCGCCAGCCCGAGCTCGGCCCGGCCGAGCGCGCGATGGTGGCCGAGCGCGCGATCGAGCGGCTGCGCTATCTCGAGCGCCTGATTCGCGACATGCTGCTGTTTGCCCGCGGTGACAGTCTCGGACGGCAGGATTTCGGTGTTTGCGAACTTGCCGCCGAACTCGCCCATACCCTGGAGCCGCTGGCCCGCGCGCGTCAGATCGAATTCGTCGCGCGTTGCGACTGTGGCGACCTTGCAGTGCACGGAGACCGCAAGGCGCTGGGCGGCGCGCTGACCAACTTGCTGGAAAACGCGATTCAGGCCACCGAGCCTGGGGGGCGGGTGAGTTGTGACGTGGAAAGTGGTGCCGGCGCGCAGGGCAGGGAGGTGCGCTTCGTGATCCGTGACACCGGCCGCGGCATTGCCCCTGAAGTGCAGGCGCGTCTGTTCGACCCCTTCTTCACCACCCGCGCCGAGGGCACCGGCCTCGGGCTTGCCATTGCGCGCGGTGTGGCGCGCGGGCACGGCGGCGACATTGCACTGCAATCGGTGCCCGGTGCGGGCTCCATGTTCACGCTGACCTTGCCGCTCAATCATGCCCCCTCCGTGCCAGGCTCGGCGCCGGCTTCGGTACCCGACTCACCATCCCCTTCCATGCCCACTGACGCCGGTGACGGCGCTGCGGCGGGCGGAGCCCCAGCATCATGATCGAACACCTGAACATCCTCGTCGTCGAGGACGATGCCGCGCTGCGCGATGCGGTGTGCTTTACCCTGGAGATGGCAGGTCATGGCGTGACCGGCGTCGATGGCGGCCCCTCGGCACTGGCCGAACTCGAACGCCAGTCCTTCAACCTCGTCGTTTCCGACCTGCGCATGCAACCGATGGACGGGCTGCAGTTGCTCGGCGAGATCCGCGCCCGATTGCCGCAATTGCCGGTGTTGCTGATGACGGCATACGGTGACGTGGACAAGGCGGTGGCGGCAATGCGCGGCGGTGCTTGCGACTTCCTGATGAAGCCGTTCGAGACCGATGTCCTGCTCGAAAACGTACGCCGCTATGCAGCCGTGCAACCCGGCGCCGACGACACCATTGCCGAGGATCCGCTCACCCGAAACCTGCTGGCGCTGGCCGCACGCGTTGCCGAGACCGATGCCACCGTGCTGCTCACCGGCGAATCGGGCACCGGCAAGGAGGTGTTTGCGCGCTACATCCATCACCACTCGCCGCGGCGCAAGGGGGCGTTCATCGCCATCAACTGCGCCGCGATTCCGGAGAATCTGCTCGAGGCTACTCTGTTCGGGTATGAGAAGGGCGCCTTCACCGGTGCGCAAAGCGCCCAGCCGGGCAAGTTCGAGCAGGCCCAGGACGGCACCATCCTGCTCGATGAAATCTCGGAAATGCCGCTCGGTCTGCAGGCCAAGATGCTGCGCGTGCTGCAGGAGCGCGAGGTGGAGCGGGTGGGCGGCAAGAAGCCGATCGCGCTCGACATCCGGGTGCTCGCCACCAGCAACCGCGACATGCTCAAGGAGATCGCCGCCGGCCGGTTCCGTGAAGACTTGTACTATCGCCTGAACGTGTTCCCGCTCGGAATTCCGGCGCTGCGCGAGCGTCCCGGCGACATCGTTCCGCTTGCGCACCACTTTCTCGGTCGCCACGCCCAGCGCGCGGGCAGGCAGGTACGCTTCTCGCCTGAAGCGGAAGCCTTGCTGCAGCGTTATGGCTGGCCAGGCAATGTGCGCGAGCTGGAGAACACCGCGCATCGCGCGCTCATCCTGAGCGGCGGCGACACCGTGAGCGCCGAAACCATCCGTCTGTGCCTGCCGCACTGGAGCGGCGAGGGGTTCGAACCGATGCCTGCGGTGCCGCTCGCCACAGCGTGGCAGCCCGCTGCACCGGCACCCGCTGCGCCCATGGGCGGCAATCCAGCGGCAATTTTTGCCGCTCCGGCGCTCGCGTCAGTGCCCGATCCCGCCGCCAGGCCGGCCAACATGAAGGATCTGGAGCGCGAGCATATCCTCGGGACGCTGCGCGAGATGGGCGGTTCGCGCAAGCGGACCGTTGAAAAGTTGGGGATTTCGGAGCGCACCCTGCGCTACAAGCTGCAGCAGTACCGTGATGAAGGCCACGATATATGAGCACACGCGGGTGGTGGCACAGGGTTTGCTCTGCTATTCTCAGAACCAGGTAACCCGAAGCCCGGGGGAGTGATCATGGAAACCCGCGGAATAGATCAAATGTTGTCCGAGCTACGCTCGGTGTCTCAGGCCGCCCAGAACAAACCGGTGCAGGGCGAGGACGTTGCCGGCGGGGTCAATTTTGCCGACGTGCTCAACAACACTTTGAAAGACGTGAGCGCAGCGTCGAAGGATGCCCGCTCGATGGCGCAGGATTTCTCCGCTGGCGACCCCAACGTAAACCTGCAGGATGTGATGGTGAACCTGCAGAAGGCCAGTCTGTCGTTTCAACAGATGGTGCAGGTGCGCAACCGCCTGGTCAGCGCGTATCAGGACATCATGAATATGCCGGTTTAAGGGCGTACGCGCCATCCGTTGTCGCGCAGGCTCACCACAGGTGTAGCAGCGGCACCACGACGAACCACAGGATATAGCTGAGCGCCACCACCATCAGCGGGTCGATGCGCACCGCTAGGGCGCCTTGCCGCCAATGGCGGTAAAGCATCACGCCGAGCAGGACGGCATGCGGCAGCACCCACGCGAGCAGGCCGTCGAAGCTGCCACGCAGCGCCGGGCTATTTTTTAGCAGCAGCACCAGCAGCGGCGCTACCGCGACCAGTGCCGCGGCCAGCAACAGCGCCCGTGCGGAGCCCAGGCGCACGGCCAGGGTCGCCTTCCCCGCCGCCCGGTCGGCTTCCAGATCCGGTATGCCGGACAAGATGATGGCGGGCAGGACCGCCACGAACAGCGGCACGCTCACCAGCCAAGGGAAAGCGTCTGCCCAGCCACCGCCTTGCAGCAGGTAGCCGAGCAGGATCACCACCAGGCTGTGGGTCAGCGCCACATCGAGCTCCCCCAGCCCGCGCCAGGCGAGCTTGAGCGGGGGGGCCGTGTATCCCGGTCCCAGCACCAGGATCGCCCCCAGCACGGCCAACAGTGGCAGGCTGGCCAAGCGGTCGAGGATCAGCCCGATGCAGGCGAACGCCACCATCGCGCTCGCAACCACGCCCAGCTGCAACTCGCGCAAGCCCAGATCGCCGTCGACGAGTACGCGCGAGCCGCCATTGAAGGGGCCGAAACGGGTGTTGCGCCGGTCGCTGTCGTAATCGAACCACTCATTGATGAACACCGTGGCCGCTTCGGCGAAGAACAGCAGGGCATAGCCGAGCCAGTAGAGCCACGGATCCCACCTGCCGGCCAGCGCCGCAGCGCCCAGGGCCCCGACCGTGTAGGCACCCCAGGTCATGGGGTAGAACTGCAGGCGCAACGCCTTGGCCCACGCCGCGAGCTTGCCGACACACCGGTCGGCCACGCTGCGCGCGCCCTGCCCCAGCGAGAATCCGAGCTCGCGTGTGCGCTCCATCCAGGCCGCGCGGTGCGCGGGCCCGGAATCGCGCACGGGCCCCAAGGCCAGGATGCGCGTCGTCTCGATCCCGCAGAACCCCAGCGTTGAGCGCCGCATGGCGTTGTGGCCGGGGGCCCGGTAGATGAAGCGATAGACCCACGGCGGCATGTCCAGCGTGGTCACCAGATGCGCGGTTCGCCCGCCGAGCAGCCCCTCCAGGCGACCATCGTCGCGCTCGTGGAAGGCGAAGCCGGGCAACAACACGCGGTCGAGGAAGCCCTTGAGACGCGCCGGGCCGACGCCCCACCAGGCCGGATAGACGAACGCGAGGTGATCGGCCCAGGCAATAAGCTCACGCGCGCGCTCCAGGTCGGGCTCCAGCGGCTGATCGCGCGGCGACACCGGATGCACGTCCGGGTCGAAGTCGAGCCGGCCAAGATCGAGCTCCTCCACCTCCATCCCGGCCGCGCGCGCGCCCGCCGCATAGGCCGCCGCCAGCGCAGCGCACAGGCTCGGGCTGCGCGGATGACCGAGGATGACCAGCACCTTCATCGCGCAGACCTCCCAGTGTGGGTAAATGAGGATCCCGGAGGCCTGCCCGGGCGGCTCCCACGTCGGCGGCGGGCCTTTTGCCTTAAGTATAGGCGCGCGTGCTGGAACCAATGGGTCAGTCTCCAATGAACTTGGCTGGCACGGAGAAAGGTGAGCAGGAATACTCGGCCGGCGCCCGGCTGTAGGCACGTAGCGGTTTGTTCAACGTGATTTTCGTTCGGTGGGGCAGAGGTTCTCCGCCTCGGGCTCCGCCGAAAGCGAACCTGATCAGGTTCGCTTGATGCAGTACGTGCGGCAGCGAACGGAATTCCAGTGCGGAGGGGGACATCATTTTTAAAGCGATTTCGTATCGCTTGCGGCCGATCGGCCTTAATCAACTGAGGGCACTTCCATGGAAAACACCCTACGTCAGCACGCTACACCAGACGAGCCTGCACAATGGAAGACGCAGGAGTACCACGGCAGACAAATTCATGTCTGTACGGCTCCGCGTACCGTGGACAATGAAGAGCTAGCCGGCCATGGACAGCAATGGACGTTCAAGGTCAGGGTTACCGGCAACGGTGAGGGGACGCCGGAGGACGAGTGCGCCCGTGCCGAGTCGGATCGTGAGATCTTCTACTCCACTCAAAGCATCGCCGAGGATCTCGGTTTCGTCAGAGGCAGGGAGTTAATCGAAGGAATGTGACTCGACGGGCTCGCGGCAAGCTCCTATTGAATGCGCCTGCGCCACGCCGATCAGGCCGGTGAAGCATCGCTATTGACTTCGTGGATGCCGCACATCCGGCACTGCCGCGGATGGATGCAGCTCTCCCGAGCGGTAGCGCTCGACCTCTACCCGATACTTTGCCATCTTGTCGTATAGGGTCTTGCGCGGCAGGCCGAGGGCTTCGGCCGCGGCGGCGACGTCACCACCGCTGCGCCGCAGGGCGCCTTCGATCAAGGACAGTTCGAAGCCGGCCACCCTTTGCGCAAGGCTGTTCGGGCCGCTGCCGGGGGTGTCGACATTGACCCGCCACAGCCCGAGCACGAAACGGTCGGCCGCGTGTTGCAGTTCGCGTACGTTGCCCGGCCAGTCCTGCGCCATCAACCAGTCGAACAGCTCGACCGACAGATCGGGCTGGGGGCGGCGGTAGCGTTCGGCGGCCTGCAGACAGAAGGCGGCAAACAACTGCGGGATGTCCTCGCGGCGGTCGCGTAGCGGCGGCAGCGGGATCGATACCACGTTCAGGCGGTAATAGAGATCGGCCCGAAAACGGCCGGCGGCGGCCTCGGCCGCGAGGTCGAGCTTGGTCGCGGCGACGATGCGGCAATCGACCGGCACCAGCCGGTTCGAGCCCAAGCGCTCCACCACCCGCTCCTGCAGCACGCGCAGCAGCTTGGCCTGCAGCGGCAGGGCCATGCCCTCGATCTCGTCGAGGAACAGGGTGCCGCCGCTGGCGCGCTCGATCGTGCCCGCGCGGCTGCGGGTGGCGCCGGTGTAGGCGCCGGGCTCGACCCCGAACATCTCGCTTTCGAACACGCTTTCGGGCAGCGCGGCGCAGTTGATCGCGACGAAATGCCCCTTGTGGCGACGGCCGGCGGCATGCAGGCCGCGCGCCACTCTTTCCTTGCCGGTGCCGGTCTCGCCGAGGACCAGCACGTCGACATCGGTATCGCCGAGATCGGTCACCAGGCGGCGGACTTCGCGCATCGGCGCGCTGTCGCCGATCAGCGCCTCGACCTCGTCGTTGCTCGCCAGCCGGGCCTTCAATGCGCGGTTTTCGAGCACCAGACGGCGCTTGTCGATCGCGCGCTGAACGACTTCCACCAGGCGCTCGGGGGCGAACGGCTTCTCGATGAAGTCGTAGGCACCGAGGCGCATCGCCTCCACCGCCATGCGGACGTCACCGTGACCGGTCACCAGGATCACCGGCAGGTCGGCATCGATCGCCCGTGTGCGCCGCAGCAGCGTCATGCCGTCGATGCCGGGCAGCCGTACATCGGTGACCACCACCGCCGGCACGCCGTCGGCAAGCGCTACCAACGCCGGCTCGGCGCGGGCGAAATCGCTTACCGGAATGTCGGCGAGGACGAAGGTCTGCCGCGCCGCTGCACGCAAGGCGTCGTCGTCCTCCACCAGCATCACCTCAATCGACTGCTCACTCATCGTTCGTCCTTGTCCCAGTCCTTGTCCCTGTCCTTTTTCACTTTCTCTTTCTCGCCGTCTTCCGCTTCCTCCGCACGTCGCGCAGCCCCTGCCACCCAGGATACCTGCATCACTGTTCCTCCCCCCTCGCGCGGCCTGAGCTCCAGCCTGCCGCCCGAGCCCTCGACCAGGTCGCTGACGATGGGGAGTCCGAGCCCCAGTCCCTGGCCAAGCGGCTTGGTGGAAAAGAAGGGCTGCAGGATGCGATCGCGCACCGCCGGATCGATTCCCGGACCATTGTCCGCCACCTCGAGCCAGATTCGGCCCTCACTTTCGCCGCTGCGCACGACGATCACGCCGTCTGCGCGCCCGTCGAGCGCATCCACCGCATTGCCGATCAGGTTCGACAGCACCTGTTCGAGCGCCTGAGGCTGCAGCGGGAAGTACCGGTCCTCGCCGCTGAGTTCGAGCTTGATCGCAGCCTTGTCCAAGCGCTCGCGCAACCAGCCGGCGACGACCTGGATCGCCGCTTTCGCTGACGCCTGGCCGCCACCGGTCTGCTGGCGCGAGGCAAACACTTTGAGTTGCGAGGTCAGTCGCGCCATGCGCTCGACCAGGCCGATCATCTGCTGCAGGTTGTCGCGCAGCGCATCGGCCTTGTTGCGCTCGAGCAGAACGAGTCCGTTACCGGCAAAGGTTCGCAGCGCCGCCAGCGGCTGGTTCAGCTCGTGTGCCACCCCGGCGGCCATCTGCCCGAGCGCGGCGAGGCGGTCGGCTTCGATCAGGGCACGTTGGGCGCTGCGCAGCTTGTGTTCGGTGCTGACCCGTTCTGCAATCTCGCGGGTCAGCCGGGCGTTGCTCTGCGCCAGGTCGGCGGTGCGCTCGGCCACCGTGCGCTCGAGCGCACCCTGGGCCGCAAGGCGCTCCCTCAGCCGGCGCGCACGCAAGCGCCAGTAAAGCGCGGCAACCAGCAGCACGCACAACACCAGCGCCACGGCAGCGACCGTGCTCCATGCCGCCCGCCATGCAGGTGTGGTGTCCTGCAGCATCAGCATGTCCCAGTCGGCCCATGGCACCGGCCGGCGCACGACCAGGTATTCCTTCCCGTTCAGCGCGATGCGGCGGGCGTCGAGCCAGTTGAGCGCCAGCGGGGCCAAGGCGGCGGTGTAGTACTGCCGGGTCTGCTCTAGGTACTGCCGCGAGGCGTCCGCCAGCGGCGCCAGTGTGGAGAAGCGCCAGGCCCCGACCGAGGACAGCGCAACGACGCCATGGCGGTCGATCACCATCACCGATTCGCCGCCCTCTGCCCAGGTGTTCTCGAGCTGATCGAGCTCGATCTTGACCGCGATCACGCCGACGACGCGATCCTGGTCGCGAACCGGATGGGCGATGAAGAAGCCCGGCACCCGGGTCGTCGCTCCCACCGCGAAGAATTGGCCGACGCCGCCATCGAGGGCTTGCTGGAAATAGGGGCGGAAGGCGTAGTTCTCGCCGACGAAGGAATCCGGTCGCCGCCAGTTGCTGGCCGCCAGCGTATTGCCGCCGGGGGCGATCAGGTAAAGCATTGCGGCGCCGGTGCGGTCATTCACCGCTTCGAGCAGGCGATTCGTGCGCTCGACCGATTCGGCGTCGTTCGGGCTGGTAAGCATGGCTCGCAGCTGCGGGTGCTGCGCCAGCACCGCCGGCAGGCTTTCGAAACGCAGCAGTTCGGCATCCAGGCTGGCCGACAGCAAGGCCAGCCGCTGGCCGGCATGTTGGGCGATGGTGTCGAGCTCGGTCTTGAACCGATAGGAATGTGCCGCCCAGAACAGCGGCAGGAGCAAGAGCAGCGCCACCACGACGCGCTGCATGCGGCTGGCCCGGGGCATGGGTGTTGGCGCTGGCGATGCCTGCATCAGCATCGGCTCAACGTTGCAGGCTCGGCGCGTCCGCGCAGGGCGCGACACGGCTTACCCCGCCATCGGACGGCAGGATGGATGACATCGGCACGCACGCCCGATCGGGCGCGCACCAGTCGTAGTCGGCGGTGTGTTCGGATCGGGTCAGTCGCAGTTCGGTATGCACCGTGCGAGGGTGCCACTCCCAGGTGCCATCGCGCAAGATGGCGCCCTGCGCCGGCTCCATGCCGGCGCCGTGGCCGCGCACCCGCACGGCCTCGAGCACGAGCTGCCCGTCGGCGACCCGCCAGTCCTCCTCCCAGCGCACTTTCTCGATCGAGTGCGTCCACCCCAGGGTGAAGGCATGTACCGCCACCGCCACGGTGGCGGCGGCGGTGCTCAGGCAGATCGCCATCGGTTAGACCGTCAGCGCCTGGGCGCTGCGCGAGCGCCAGATGTGCCAACCGAGCACGACCGATGCGAGGCCAAAGCCGATCTCGTCGGTGATCGGCATCGCCACCACCAAGCAAGAGGCGGCGACGAAGGCCAGCAACCGTTCGAGCGGGTTCATCGGCGAGCGGAAGTAGCCCACCACCGCGGTGCCCCACAAGGTGACCGCCAGCAGCGCCTTGAATACCACGTACACCGTCGCGTCCAGGCCCTTGTCGCCCTGCAGCATCAGCTCGGGCGCGTACACCGCCATGTAGGGCACGACGAATCCGGCGATCGCGATCTGCACCGCGCGTACGCCGATCTTCAGCCCGCTTTCCTTGGCGATCGGGGCTGCGGCAAAGGCGGCCAGCGCCACCGGCGGCGTCAGGTCGGCCATGATGCCGAAATAGAACACGAACATGTGCGACACGATCAGCGGCACACCCAGCTCGAGCAGGGCCGGTGCGGCGATCGAGCTGGTGATGATGTAGTTGGGAATGGTCGGGATACCCATGCCCAGCACCAGGCAGGTCAGCATCGTCAGCACCAGCGACAGGAACAGACTGCTGTCGCCGATCTGGATGATGTAGCCGGCAAAGGTCGTGGCGCCGCCGGTCAGGGTCAGCGAGCCGATGATCACCCCGACCAGCGCGCAGGCAATACCGACCGGCATCGCGTGCATCGCGCCTTCGACCAGCGCTGTTACCGCCACCTTGAGCGTCTCGCGGCCGTCGCGGCGTACCGCCAGCAACACGGCCAGCACCGCGATCACTGCCACCACCGACACGATGCCGAATTTGGCAAAGGCCGAGCACGCAAGCCCGAGTGCGATCCAGAAGATCAGGCGCAGCGAGGTGCCGTTCAGGTGCCGTGCGAGCGAGGCGCCAAAGATCAGCACCACGGTCAGGGCCAGGCCGAACATGCCGGCGAACATCGGGGTGAAGCCGGCGAACAGCAGATAGACCAGGCCGATCAGCGGCAGCAGCAGATACCAGCGTTTGCGCACCGCCGCCCAGGGGTCGGGGCATTCCTCCTTGGGCAGGCCCTTCAGGCCGGCGCGTCCGGCTTCGAGGTGCACCATCCAGAACACGGTGAAGAAATACAGCATCGCCGGAATCGCCGCCGCCTTGGCGATCTCGACATAGGGCACGTTGATCGTCTCGGCCATGATGAAGGCCACCGCCCCCATCACTGGCGGCATGATCTGCCCACCCATCGAACTGGTCGCCTCCACCGCGCCAGCAAAGGCGGGTGTGTAGCCGAACTTCTTCATCAGCGGGATGGTGAACTGGCCGGTGGTGACCACGTTGGCCACGCCCGAACCGTTGATCGTGCCCATCAGGCCGGAGGACACGACCGACACCTTGGCCGGACCGCCCTTGGTGTGGCCGACGGTGCCGAGGGCGAAATCGGTAAACAGCGTGATCATGCCCGCCTGTTCGAGGAAGGCGCCGAACAGGATGAACAGGAAGATGTAGCTCGACGACACATAGGTCGGCGTGCCGTAGATGCCCTCGGTGCCAAAGGCGAGCTGGCCGACGACCTGGTCGAGTCCGTAGCCGCGGTGTGCCAGCACCCCCGGCAAATGTTCGCCGAACAGGGCGTAACCGAGAAAGGCAAGGCAGATCAGTGGCAGCGCCGGCCCCATGACGCGCCGCGCAGCCTCGAACACCAGCGCGATGGTCACCACGCCCACGGCCATGTCGGCGTCGGTCAGCTCACCCGCGCGGGCCACCAGATCGGCTTCGTAGATCCAGTGATAGGTCGCCAGCGCCAGCGCACCGAAGCCGACCAGCTTGGTGACAATGCTGGTGGTGCCTTGCCCGCCGCGTACCGGGTAGAGCAGAAAGGTCAGCAGTAACAGGAAGCCGACGTGCAGGGCACGGACGACGGTACTCGACAGCGGGCTGAAAGCCGAGGAGACGAGCTGGAACACGGAAAACAGGATGGCGCTGAAAAAGACGACGCGCAGCATCCGCTTGCCCGCATCGACGGCGGGCGAATCGGCAGCTTGAATCATGATGACTCCGGATCAGGAAGGGCAGGAGGGTGCCGGTACCGGCGCAAGCGCCAGGAGGCGAGGGGGGCGGAGTCGCGCTCCACCCCCGCAGCGTGTCCCTTACTTGATCAGGCCTTTTTCGCGGTAGTACATCTCGGCACCGGGATGCAGCGGAATCGGCAGATCCTTGGCCGCGGTTTCGAGCTTGATCTGGCGTGCCGCCGAGTGCGAGTTGCCGAGGCGCTCGAGGTTCTCGAAGATGCCCTTGGTCATTTCATAGGCCACCTCGTCCGAGACTTTCTCGTGGGTCACCAGCAGGTTGTTGATCGCCACGGTCGGCACATCGGCGGTCTGCCCCTCGTAGGTGTTGGCCGGCACGACCGACGGCTGATAGGCGGCATCGCCCACCTTGCTGACCACGTCCGCCGGCACCGGCACGAAGTTCACCTTCACCGCAGCCGACAGGTCGCGTAGCGCGGCAACGCCAAGGCCAGCCGACTGCAGGGTGACGTCGATCTGGCGGTTCTTCATCAGTTCGACCGACTCGCCGAAGGGCAGGTACTCGACCTTGGCGAAGTCGCTGTAGGACAGGCCCGCCGCCTTCAGGATGGCGCGTGCGTTGAGTTCGGTGCCCGAGCGCGGTGCGCCGACGGAAATGCGCTTGCCCTTGAGGTCGGCCAGGGTCTTGATGTTGGCGTCGGACAAGGCAACGATCTGGATGTAGTTGGGGTACACCGAAGCGATGGCACGCAACTTGTCGAGCGGCTTGGTAAAGCCCGCTTCGGCATTGCCCTTCCACGCATCGGACACTGAGTCGCCGAGCGAGAAGCCGATCTCGCCGCGCCCCGCCTGCAGCAGGTTGAGGTTTTCGGCAGAGGCCTTGGTCGCCTGGACCTGAACCTTGCTGTCGGGAATCTTCTCGCCATAGATCTGCGACAGGGTCACGCCGAGCGGGTAGTAGACCCCGCTGGTGCCGCCGGTCAGTACATTGACGAAAGTCGTCGCCGACGCTGCCGTGCTCAGTGCCAGGACCATGCCGCCGACAGCGCATTTGCGGATCAGGGATTTCATCGGAAGTCTCCTCTTTAATTAGTGTGGGTGATGCGGCCATAAGCTGGCTTTGTTTCTTAGCAAGCCCAATGCCAGCCCGGATGGCGCAAGCGGATATGTTTAAGTCGTTGTTTTATATTGATGTTAATGAAGACCTCGGTGTCGCGAGCGCACGCCGCTGGCGGAAGTCCGGAATCGACCGTGCCGGCCGGTCGGATGATTCGCACACTGCAACGCAACATTCCAGGCAAGATCGGCGAGCGCCGCGCAAGGAGGGCTTTCCGTCGCTTTCCGGCTCTGCTACAACCCCGGTTCCGGATCGCCGAGTCCGCCAGACCGAGGAAGGAAAGCCGCATGGATAACGTGGATGTCGTGGTGATCGGCGCGGGCGTTATCGGCCTCGCCTGTGCAAGGGCGCTTGCCGAGGCGGGGCGCGAAGTCCTGATCGTCGAGCGCGAGGCCTGCTTCGGCAGCGGGATCAGCGCGCGCAACAGCGAGGTGATCCATGCCGGCCTCTACTACCCGCCCGGCTCGCTGAAGGCCCGCCTGTGCGTCGACGGTCGGCAGCAGTTGTATGCCTACTGCAGCGAGCGCGGTGTGGCCCATGCGCGCTGCGGCAAACTGCTGGTTGCCAGCCGTGCCGCCCAGCTTGACGCGCTGCAGGCCATCGCCAATCGCGCGCAGCAAAATGGTGTTACCGACCTGTGCCTGCTCGGACGCGACGAGCTTGCCGCGCTCGAACCCGCACTCGACGCCCATGCCGCGCTGCTGTCGCCGTCCACCGGCATCGTCGACAGCCATGGTCTGATGCTCGCCTTGCTCGGGGATGCCGAGCGCCATGGCGCGATGCTCGCGCTCGGCAGCCCGGTCACCGGCGGCCATGCCGATGGCGACGGCGAGGGTGACGGTGGGGGCGTGGTGCTGCAGGTCGGTGGCGAGAGCCCGATGGAATTGCGCGCGCGCTGGGTGATCAATGCGGCTGGGCTGGATGCGGTGGCGCTTGGCGGCGCCATCCGCAGCGCGGCCGTGGCGCAGGTGCCGAAGGCCTACTTCGCGCGCGGAGTGTATTTCAGCTATGCGGGCAAGGCACCATTCTCGCACCTGATCTATCCGATTCCCGAGCCCGGCGGCCTCGGAGTGCACCTCACCCTCGACCTGGGCGGTCAGGCCAAGTTCGGCCCCGATGTCGAGTGGATCGATACGCCCGATTACCATGTCGACCCCGCTCGCGCCGAGCGCTTTGCCGCCGCCATCCGATCCTGGTGGCCCGCACTCGATGCCGAACGCCTGCAACCTGGCTATGCCGGCGTGCGCCCGAAGATTGTCGGTCCCGGCCAGTCCGACGCCGACTTTCGCATCGACGGCCCCGCACGGCATGGCGTAAGCGGGCTGATCCACCTCTACGGTATCGAATCCCCTGGCCTCACCGCATCACTGGCCATCGGGCAGCGGGTGGCGGAAATGGTGGGAGCACACGCATCGACGGGTTGACAGATCGATCCCGCCACATCCATTGCATCCGAACGTCCATCAACTACGCTGTATCAATACCGCGACAAGAAGCGCGCTTCGATCCATCAGCGCGTGCGAAGGTGGCTCCCTATCTTCGTCCTGATTGCAGGTGAGGTCATGGCAACTGATCCGCTCGACACCGCCGCAGCCCGATTTCGCACCCTCGAGAGTTACCGCGTCACGCTGCGTACGGTCGATGCCGCCGGCGAGCGGATGGTGATCCGCTACGCCTGGCGCAGACCGGGATGGATTCGAATGGACTTTGTCGACCCTCATGGCGGCACGGTGATGATCCATGATCCCCATGCGCGACGCGTGCGCCTGCTACCCTTCGGCCCTGATCATCTGCCGGCGCTGAGCCTGTCGCCCGACAATCGCTTGATTCGCAGCCCGCGCGGTCACCGCGTTGACCACTCCGACGTCGGTACACTGTTGGCGAACCTGGCCGAACTGCTTGCCCACGGCAGCGCGAGTGTGCCGGCCGACACCAAAGTGGCCGGACGGCCCGCGACCGTAATCGAGATCGGCGCAGTGGCCGGCGTCAGTGTTGCCGGCGTGCATCGCTACCGCGTGTGGTTCGCGCAGGACACGCGATTTCCGCTGAAGGTACAGAGTTTCGATGAGAACGGTGGGCTGATCGAGATTGTCGACATGAGCGACGCCGAACTCGACGTCGTGTTTCCAGAACGCTTCTTCACGCCCTGAAAGGGGAAAACATGAAAATGATACGCTGGACAGGCGGTGTGAATCGTGTGGGCCTGTTGATGGCGCTGGTGCTGGGCAGTCTGGCCGGCGCACAGCAACTGCGGGCCGGTACGAGTCCGGGCGCGTCTTTTCTTGCCCCGTGTCCGGCGTCCCCGAACTGTGTTTCTTCCCAGGCGACTACTGCAGGCCAGCGGGTCGATCCCCTGCGCTACAGCGGCGACGAGGCCCGGGCGCGGGCGCGCTTGATGGCCGTCCTCAACCATATGGAACGGGTGCGGACCACGCACGATGCCGATGGAACGGTCCATGCCGAATTCCGCTCGGCGCTGTTTGGATTCGTCGATGAGGTGGCGTTTCGTTTCGATCCGCCCGGCCAGATTCAGGTGCGCTCGGCCTCGCAGTCCGGCTACTACGATTTCGGTGTAAACCGGCGGCGAGTGGAGATGATCCGAACCCTGTTCGCGGAGGCCGGGGAAGCGGCGCCATGAGTCACCTGTTGCCACTCATCGCGTGGCGATCGGTCCAGCGGGCTTCAGTCTTCCAGCCGGAACCCGACTTTCACCTTGACCTGGAAATGGGCAATCTTGCCGTCGCTCAGGTGGCCGCGGATCTCGGTAGCCTCGAACCAGTCCATGTGGCGGAGGCTCTTGCTCGCCTGGGCGATGGCATTGCGAATGGCTTCGTCCGAACTGACGGGCGATGAACCGACGAGTTCTACGATCTTGTACACGTGATCTGACATGGCCGTTTCCTCCGATGATCTTGTTGGGATTGTGCTTTCAGTATAGGGGTCGCTTGTGCGCACGGCGCGAGAAATCATCCGGCCTCAGTTCATCGGCCTCAACTTACCCGGCCGAACCACCAGACCGACAGCCCGGATGCGACGATCACCAGCAGCGCACCCAGTGCGGCAAGCAGGGCGCTGATCTCGGTCTCCTTGGTTTCGACCGCGATACGGGTCGACAGGCTCTGGTAGACCTTTTTCAGGTCCTCGGCGGTGCCGGCATAAAAGTAATCGGCCCGGGTGATGTTGGCGACCGCCTGCAGCGCTTCCTCGTCGAGTTGGACCCGCATCGACCAGCCTTCGAAGCCGATCGTGTCACCGTCCCGGGTGCCGATGCCCACGGTGTAGACGCGTACGCCGCGGTCGGCCGCCATTCTGGCCGCTTCCAGCGGGTCGGGGCCGGTAGTTTGCTGGCCGTCGGTCAGCATGATGATGGCGGCGGAGGAGTATGAGCCCGGCGCCACCGGGGTGAACGCCGGTTGTGGCAGGTCGCTCGGGCCCGGCGGCATCGCCCGCTGGCCGGTGATGTGCGACAGGTCGATGCCGGCCTCGGGGAACAGCGTGGCCAGCGATAGCACGATGCCGCTGCCGGTGGCGGTACCGCGCTGGAGCTGGAAGCGGTCGATCGCGGCCACCACGTCCTCGCGACTGTGGGTGGGTGGCTGCACCACCGCTGCGGTGCCGGCAAACTGCACCACGCCCACGCGCACATGACGCGGCAACTCGGCGATAAAGGCCTTGGCCGCCTCCTGCGCAGCGATCAGGCGGTTGGGCTGCACGTCGGCGGCGCGCATGCTGCCCGACACGTCCATGGCGAGGATGATGGTTTCCTGTTGCGAGGGCAGGCTGATGAGTGCGGTCGGTCGCGTCGCCGCCAGCAGCAGGGAAGCGATTGCGAGCAGCATCAGCGCCGGCGGCAGGTGGCGGCGCCAGGCCGCACTTTTGCCCATGGCCTGCCTCACCAGGGCCAGATCGGCATAGCGCAGCGAGGTTTTCTTGCGGCGGTGGAGCAACCACAGATAGAGGACGATCAGCAGCGGCAGCAAAAGCAGCAACCACCGCATCTCGGGCCAGATGAAATTGAGCGGCAGCGTCGTCATGGTCTGATCGCTCCGTGTTCGCCGAGATGGGTGGGCAGTCCGTTGCCGGTGGCATTGCGCCTGGACAGGATCGCCAGCGAGCGGCGCAGGTCGGTGAAGCGCAGGATGGCGTCGAGCACGTCGTCGTCGGTGGCGAGTTCGAGCGTGTCCACCCCGGCGGTGGCGAGGGCTGTGCGCAAGGTGGTTTCGCGCTCGGCGGCCGCGGCGGCGAAACGCGCGCGAAACCCGGCGTCGCGGGTGTCGACCACCAGTTGTTCGCCGCTCTCGGCGTCGTTCAGCGTCACCAGACCAAGATCGGGCAGCTCCATCTCCAGCGGGTCGTACAGGCGCACCGCAGTCACTTCATGGCGGCGCGCCAGCTGCGCCAGCACCGCCTCCCAGCCGGTCGGGCAGATGAAGTCGGAGACCACGAACACGGTGCTGCGACGCTTGATGACGCGTTGGGCAGCCGCCAGCAGTTCGTCCAGGCGGGTCACCCCAAGGGCGGTCTCGACCGGGCGCCGCGCCATGCGCTGCATCAGGTGCAGCACATGCAGGCGGCCGGCGCGCGGCGGGATCACGGTGTCCACCTCGGTGCCATACAATAGCGCGCCCACGCGGTTGCCGTGGCGCGTCAGCAGGCGTGCAAGCACGCCGACGAATTCGCGCGCGATGCTGCGCTTGGTGCGCGTGTCGGAGCCGAAATCGACGCTGGCGCTGAGATCGACGAGGAACCAGGCCGACAGCTCGCGTTCCTCGGTGAACTGGCGCACATAGGGCTGCTGCAGCCGCGCGGTGACGTTCCAGTCGATATGGCGCACGTCGTCGTGGTGCTGGTATTCGCGCAGGTCCGCAAGGTCGAGCCCGGCGCCGCGCCACAGGGTGCGATAGTCGCCCTGCAACAGGCCGTCGAGCCGGCGAATCACGGTCCACTCCAGCCTGAGCAGGAGTGCCTCGGCGCCGGCTGCGCTGCCTTCAGGATCGAGTGCCAGGGTGTTCATGGGGCGCGAGCGGTTTGTCGGGGACGGGGATCTTGTGCATCACCTGCTGGATCACCTGGTCGGCGTCCAGGCCGTCGGCCAGCGCTTCGTAGCTGAGTACCAGACGGTGGCGCATCACGTCGCCGACCAGTCCGGTCATGTCTTCGGGCAGCGCGTAACTGCGCCCGCGCATCCAGGCCAGCGCACGGGCCCCTTCGATCAGGCCGATGGTGGCGCGCGGGCTGGCGCCGTAAGTGAGGTAGCGAGCGACATCGGGAAGGTCGTACTCCGCCGGCCGCCGGGTGGCGCTGACCAGCTTTACCGCGTACTGCATCAGCGAGGGGTCGACATACACCTTGCGGCACGCCTGCTGCAGCTCGGAGAGCTGACCCATGCTCGCTACCGCTGCGACGGTGATGGTGGCGCCGGTCACGCGTTCGGCGATCACGAACTCCTCCGCCTCGCTCGGGTAATCGACCAGCACCTTCATCATGAAGCGATCCAGTTGCGCCTCCGGCAGCGGGTAAGTGCCCTCGGTTTCGATCGGGTTCTGTGTGGCCATCACCAGGAAAGGCTCGGGAACCCGATGCGAGGTGCCGGCTATCGTGACCTGGCGCTCCTGCATCACTTCGAGCAGCGCACTCTGCACCTTGGCCGGCGCCCGGTTGATCTCGTCGGCCAGCAGCAGGTTGGTGAATACCGGCCCCAGCGCGGTGTCGAATTCACCTGTTTTCGGGCTGTAGATCCGCGTTCCCACGAGGTCGGCCGGGACCAGGTCGGGGGTGAACTGGATGCGCTTGAAGCTGCCGCGCAGCGTCTGCGCCAGCGTGCGCACGGTCAGCGTCTTGGCCAGCCCCGGCACCCCCTCGACCAGGAGGTGACCGTTGGACAGCACCGCCACCATGACCCGCTCGAGAAAGTGGTCCTGGCCCACTACCACGCGTTTGACTTCGTAGAGGACGCGTTCCATCAGGGAGGCGGCTTCGTTGCCTGAGTTCGAGATCGGTTCCATGGGCGTCCTCAGAAAGGGTGCATGCCGGCGCCGGCGGCGGCGTTCTCGATCGGTACTGCGAAGCCGATCCCCACAAACACGCGCTGTTCGGTCGGGTTGAGGATGGCGGTAACGATCCCCACCACCTCGCCATCCATCGTCACCAGCGGGCCCCCGGAGTTGCCCGGGTTGGCTGCCGCATCGAACTGGATCAGGTTGGTCAGCACGCGCTTGCCCTCGGGCGAGCGGAATTCGCGCTTCAGCCCCGACACCACGCCGACCGAGGCCGAGGGGCCGATGCCGAAGGGGAAGCCGATTGCCAGCACCGAGTCGCCCGGCGCAAGGCCGCCGGTGCTGCGCATGGTGGCGGCGACGAGGTCGTCGGGAACCGTGCTGGTGCGCAGCACCGCGAGATCGTGCTCGTACATCACGTTCACAATCTGGGCGTCGGATTCGAGGCCGTCGGCAAAGGTTACCCGGATTGCACGCGCACCCATTACCACGTGCAGGTTGGTGAGGATGGTGCCGTTGTCGATGATCACCACGCCAGTGCCCACGCCCTGTTCGACCGGCTCCGCGGGATTGGCGGGCTCGTCGGCCGGTTCGGGCTTTGTCCCCGGTTTTCCGCCGGGCTTTCCGTTTCGTGACTGCGCTTCCTTCGCGGCCGGTTCGGGTTCCGCCAGCCCGACCACGCGGACCACCGAGGGGATCATGCGCTCGTAGGCCAACCTGGCTGGTGGGGTGAGCGGCTTTTCCTCGATCGACTTGCGCACCAGGTGATCGATCTGGACGAAGCTCAGCGGCGCGGCGACCGGTGGCTCCGTGCGCCACCAGAATGCCAGGGCGCCGAGCACCAGCACGAGCAGCCACAGACGTCTTTCGTGGCGATGGGCCAGGCGCTGCCAAGGCCCCGGCGCATCATCCGCCGCCGATTGCGCCGGCGTGGCCGCTGCCGTGTTCCTTACGGCGGCCGTCGGGTCGGTGAGTGGAGTCGAAGACGACCCGCTCGCCCCGGTGCGGCGCGAGTGGCTGCACAAAGGTGGCCTTTTCATCGGCTGCATCCGGATCGGTGCATTGCATTCGCCCCCTTCGATTCGGGCAAGGCTCCCGGCCCGAAACGCGTTCCGAAAGCAGCACGCCGTTCCGTTCCCCTTCCGGCGTCGGGCGCCAGCAGAGCAGGGCATCAGGTGCTGCCGTTTGCGTACCGTAAGCGTAGTGCAACAGCGGTGTACTGCAACAGCGTACCGCCGACAAGCTGGAAGACACCGAGCCCGGTCGCGAGTTCCTGAGCGGAGGCTCGGCCGCCTATGTGCGCAAGCCAACCGACAGCGTGCGTGCCTTGCCATACGATGAACCCGTCGGAGTAGGCTTAGGTTCGCTGATTGCTGTTCGTTATGCGGCAACACGCGCCACGGTGCCGCTCCTGATGGTGTATGGCATGCACGATCCTGTGTGTCCGTGCATCACTGCAAGTTAAAACAAGGTGAAGAGGCCATTCAATGAAAACGATACAGCGATTTGCACTTGGTGCAAGCACCGTGGCGATGGTGTTCGCACTGGGTGCTTGTGCCGGAATGTCGTCACAGGACAAGAACACCGTGATTGGTGCGGGTGCGGGTGCGGTCGGTGGTGCAATTCTGACCGGCGGCAGCGCGGTCGGGACCGTGGGCGGCGCAGCCGTCGGCGGCATCATCGGGCACGAAGTCAGCAAACCCTGAGCGCTCGTCAGAATGTGATGTGCGTGAGTTCGATGCGCCCGATCCCGTCGATGACAGATCGGGCGCGTTGCATCGGGCCGCGACAAGATTTGTGAGCCGGTGCCGGACATGTCCGGGCCGGCGTCTGTTTTACTTCAGGAGACAGCAAGCATGAAATTCGGTAAAGGCTTCAGTGCAGTATTGGTGATGAGTGCGTTGCTGGTGGCCGTCACAGGTTGCCAGAAGGAAGGTCCCGCAGAGAAAGCGGGAAAATCGGTCGACCAGACGATCGAGAAGGCGGGTGACAGCATTAAGGATGCGGTGGACGGCAACAAGAAGTAAGACCGCGGCAATTTAAGGCTGCCAACTTTACGATGAAATCTGACGAGGCCACCGCAGGGATGACCAGCCCGCATCGGGTCGGGTCATCCTGCGGCGGCTTCGTTTGCAGTCGTGAATTCTCCATCCGCACCAGACCCAAGCGGGATTGGGTGAGGACATGCCGGTGCCACGACTGCCTCAAGTCCGACTGCTTCAAGCCCGACTGACTCCTAGAGTCGGCCCGTCAGCAGCAGGATGACGACCACGATCAAAACCAGCCCGAAAAGCCCGCTGGGACCGTAACCCCAGTTTCGACTGTGGGGCCAGCTTGGAATCGCGCCGAGCAGCATCAGTACCAGCACTATCAACAAAATTGTGCCCAGGCTCATCTCATTTCTCCTTTGTATCGAATGGTCGCAGTGTCAGCGCCGGACAGACCTTAGTCGCGCTGCGCCGGCTTGCCGCCAGCGTGGCGGGCGCGGCCAATCCCGATGATGGGCCGCATGGACTTGAATTTAGTATCGCTCGGGTGCGCCCGGCTGTCTGTACGGCAGCGCACACGCCGAGTCTGGTTTGTTTCGCGCGGCCGCCAGCCTGTGTTCGCTGGCGTACAGACGAGCCCCCACGGTGAGGGCATATTGCGCTGCAACAGAAGATGGGTTGCGATCCGTCTTGTTTTGTCGCGCGTGCTCCATCTGCAACAGATCCCTTTATCCAGTCAAACATAGATCATGGAATGCCCTGTCTGAGCCTTGTAAGGAGTCGCGGAGCGGCCTTCGGCATGATCGGAAGGAGCAGCCCATGAACGAGGCCCCGATCGCCGTACTTCTTGTCGAGGATGAGCCCGAAGACGCCAGAGTGATACTCGAGGCGCTCACCGGTTCACGGACGCGCCCCTTCGTGGTCGAGTGGGTGAGGCATCTCGCCGATGCGCTCGCGCGGCTGGCCGAGAGGGAGTTCGAGGTTGTCCTGCTCGATCTCACGCTGCCCGACGGCAAGGGGGTCGAAGCCTTCAATCAGATTCTCAAGGCGGCGCCACGTGCGCTGATCCTGGTGCTGAGCTCCGCCACCGATGACGAGGCGGTGCAGGAAGCCATGCTCAGTGGTGCGAGCGACTATCTGGCCAAGGGTCATATCGATGCGCACTGGCTGCCGCGTGCGCTGCTGTACGTGATCGAGCGCAAGACCTCCCGTGACGCTCTGCACGGCAGTGAAATTCGTTTTCGCGCAATGAGCGATGCATCGCCGCTGGGTATCTTCGTGTCCGACCCGACCGGGGCTTGTGTCTACACCAACCTGGCTTACCACGAGATCTCCGGGCTGAGCCTCGAACAGACCCTGGGCACCAAGTGGAGCATGGCCGTCCACCCCGAGGACCGCGATCGGGTGCTGGCCGAATGGCATGACGCGGTGCAGGACGATGAGCCGTTTCAGTCCGAGGTCCGCTTTGTGCGCGAGGACGGCAGCCTGGTGTGGACCCGGCTCAATGCGGGGGTGATCCAAGATGCTGGACAACGGTCACGCGGACGGGTGCAGATCGTAGAGGATATCAGCGGGCGCAAGGCCGCGGAGCAGGTGCTGCGCGTTGCCGAACAGGCCTTGTTCGAGGAGAAGGAGCGCGCCCAGGTTACCCTCAAGTCCATCGGGGATGGCGTGGTGACGACTGATCTGCAGAGCCGGGTGACCTATATGAATCCGGTGGCGGAAGCCATGACCGGCTGGTCGCGGAAGGAAGCACAGGGTTTGCCGCTTTCTCAGGTGTTCACCATCATCGATGGCAAGACGCGGCAACCGGCTGCGAACCCCGCGGAACAGGCGATATCGGAGGACCGAACGGTGGCGCTGGCAGCGAACGCCATACTGATCCGTCGCAACGGGTCCGAGTCCGCGATCGAGGATTCGGCTGCGCCCATCCACGACCGCGCCGGCCGTGTTGCGGGCGCGGTGATCGTGTTCCACGACGTGAGCAAGTCGCAGGCCATGGCAATCAAGATGGCGCATCTGGCCCAGCATGACTTCCTTACCGGTCTGCCCAATCGTGTGCTGCTGACCGAGCGCCTGACCCGTGCGATCGGCCAGGCGGAGCGTCACCGCAAGCAGGTCGCGCTGTTGTTTCTGGATCTGGATTTCTTCAAGCATATCAATGACTCACTCGGTCACGCGGTCGGCGACCGTCTGTTGCAGTCGGTTGCCAGGCGACTGGAGGGCTGCGTGCGCAACACTGATACCGTGTGCCGCCAGGGTGGAGACGAGTTCGTGATCCTGTTGGCCGAAATCGAGGATGGGCAAGACGCCGCGCATGTCGCCGACAAACTGCTGCTTGCACTCAACGAATCACATCAGATCGACGAGCACGAACTGCATGTCAGCCTGAGTATCGGTATCAGCGTGTATCCGGACGATGGGGCCGACGCCGACGCGGTGATGCAGAACGCGGACACCGCGATGTATCACGCCAAGGAGAATGGCCGGGACAACTACCAGTTCTTTCATGCGGACATGAACACCCGTGCCGTGCACCGCCTGTTGGTCGAAGGCAGTCTGCGGCGTGCACTGAAGCAGGGGGAGTTCCTGCTCCACTATCAGCCCCAGATCGATCTGGCCTCGGGCGCGATGACCGGTGTCGAGGCCTTGCTGCGCTGGCAGGACCCGGAGCTCGGGATGGTCTATCCGCAGCATTTCATCGGCATTGCGGAAAACTGCGGCCTGATTGTGCCAATCGGGCGCTGGGTGCTGCGCGAGGCCTGTCGTCAGGTCAGGGCGTGGCAGCTGGCGGGCTTGCGTGCGGTGCCGGTGGCGGTCAATGTCTCGGCAGTGGAGTTCCGGCACAAGGACTTCCTCTCCGGCGTTGCGCTCATCCTGGCGGAGACCGGTCTCGCGCCGGGCTATCTCGAACTCGAGCTGACCGAGGGCATCCTGATGCATGACGCGGAGGCGTCAGTGTCGGTGCTGCAGGCATTGAAGGCCATGGGGGTGCAGCTGGCGATCGACGACTTCGGCACCGGTTACTCAAGCCTGAGCTACCTGAGACGCTTTCCGATCGATACCCTGAAAATCGACCAGACCTTCGTGCACGACATCGGTGCCCAGACCGATGATGCGACCATCGTCAGCGCGGTCATCGGCATGGGGATCAACCTCAGGCAGCGGGTCATCGCCGAGGGGGTGGAAACGCACGAGCAACTCGCCTTTCTGCGTACCCGGCTATGTGACGAGGGGCAGGGCTTTCTGTTCAGCCACCCGCTGCCTCCCGAGGACGTCGTACGCTGGTTCGAGTGCGGGCGCCCGGGCGAGCGGGGCCGGGCCGGGCTCGCGGTGTCAGTCCCGTAGCGGGCTCCCGTTGCCGCGTGGGTCTTGCCCATGTCTTACTGCCGGATCTGGCCCGGATATGTGCGCCAGCGTACCGACCATCGGGCGCCGGGCAATCATGATGTCAATGAGGTTTCGATACGCCGCAAGCTAAGGCTAGTCGCAACCCCGCCTCGTCGTGCCGGATGACGTAAGGTGGAGGGCCCGGCTCCGGACAGCG
This sequence comes from Azoarcus sp., assembly GCA_030656215.1. Taxonomy (GTDB): domain Bacteria; phylum Pseudomonadota; class Gammaproteobacteria; order Burkholderiales; family Rhodocyclaceae; genus Parazoarcus. The sequence goes on along the minus strand of JAUSOD010000021.1, from coordinate 22,828 downwards.
ACGCGCTGACGAGGCACGGGATCAGGAATCCGGTTTTATTGCATCTGGAGAACTCAATCATGAACAAAATCGGAAAGTACTTTTCTGCACTGATGCTGGCCTTTGCGCTGACCTCCATGGTGGGCTGCGCTGCCACCTCGAAGCAGGAAGGAACGGGCCAGTATGTGGACGACAGCGTCATCACCGCCAAGGTAAAGGCCCTGATTTTCGAGGATGCCGCGCTGAAGGTAGCCGAGATCAACGTCGAGACCTTCAAGGGCGTGGTTCAGCTCAGCGGTTTCGTCAGCTCGCAGGCCGCTGCGAACAAGGCGGTTGAAGTGGCGCGCAGCGTGGCCGGGGTGAAGTCGGTCAAGAACGACATGCGGATCAAGTAAGCCGGATCCGTGTCGGCGTCATTGCGCGAACCCCTGTTCGCGCAATGACGCCGGGTCATCCCCGAATAGAACACTCAAGGAGTCATCATGGCTAGCAAAGCGGCATATCAGCAAAAGCTCGAGGCGCAACTCAAGGAGTGGGACGCAAACCTGGCCTTGGTGCGGGCGCAGGCCGCCAAGGCGACCGCCGACGCCCGGGTCAGCTTCGAGAACGAGCTCGAGAAAATGAAGCTCAAGCGTGAAGAGGCCCACAAGTCGCTTGAGGAATTGGGCAAGCGCAGCGAGAGTGCTTGGGAAGACATGAAGGACAGCACGGAAAAAGTCTGGGCCGAAATGGGCAAGGCGATGGAAAAGATGACGGCTCGTTTCAAGTGAACCGTGTGACGTGCTGACTTGACCAAAAACACGGGCCTGAGCGGCCTTCTGCAGGCATTGAAGTCGCGATTCGTCCCTGACAGGAGCCCACGGCCAGCCCCTGACGATGCGCCCCTGCGAGCCGAGCTGTTCAACGCCGATCAGATGGCGCAGCACGGCAAGGCGCTTGCGGCGGCCCATCGCTTGAGCGCCCCAGGCTCGCCGGACCGGCTCCTGGCGCGGCTGTCCGAGAACGAGAATACCTTGGTCGGCGTGTGCCGGCTGCTTACCGTCGCGGTCGCCGAAGGGCGACGCATCACGCCGGCCGGCGAGTGGCTGCTCGACAATTTTTACCTCATCGACGAGCAGATCCGCACCGCCAAGCGGCACCTGCCCAGTGGCTACAGCCGCGAACTCCCGCGTCTGGAGCGTGGGCCCTCGGCGGGGCGCCCGCGGGTGTATGACATCGCGCTCGAAACCATCGCCCACGGTGACGGCCGCGTGGATACCGATAGTCTGAGCCGCTTCGTCGCGGCCTACCAGAGCGTTTCCAGCCTGAAACTGGGCGAGCTGTGGGCGATTCCGATCATGCTCCGGCTGGCGGTGATCGAGAACCTGCGCCGGGTCAGCGCGCGCATCTCGCAAGACTGGGCCGAGCACACGCTGGCCGCTCAGTGGGCCGATCAGATGATCTCGGCTGCTGAAACCGATCCGAAGAGCCTGATCCTGGTCGTCGCCGACATGGCGCGATCCGGTCCGCCCATGAGTACTGCCTTTGTGGCCGAACTCGCGCGCAAGCTGCAGGGGCGGGGCTCGGCTTTGGCCCTGCCGCTGACCTGGATCGAACAACGCTTGTCCGAGTCGGGCCAGACCATCGAGCAACTGGTGCTGCTGGAGAACCAGCAGCAGGCGGCCGATCAGGTTTCGATCAGCAACAGCATCGGCAGCCTTCGGGTGCTGGGCGCGATGGACTGGCGCGAGTTCGTCGAAACCATGAGCGAAGTCGAGCAGACCCTGCGCGGCGACCCGGGCGGCGTCTATGGGCGGATGGAATTTGCGACCCGCGACCGCTATCGCCATGCAACCGAAGAGATTGCCCGCCGCAGCCGTCTCAGCGAAGGCGAAGTGGCGCGCCAGGTGGTGGCGCTGGCACACGCCGGCGCCGCGGCCGCAGCAGGTGGTGGTGCCGACGCGCGCGAGGCCCACGTCGGCTACTACCTGATCGACAAGGGCGAGCGCCAACTCGAGCGCATCGTCCGGCCCCGTCGTTCGGCCCTTGAATCCATGCGCGGGGCAGCGGCACGCTGGTCCCTGCCGTTGTACCTGGGTGCGATTGCATTGATCGTGTCCGTCATCGGCCTTAGCCTGCTGGCGTGGACCGGACCGCTTCGCTGGCCGTCCGATACGCCCGGTTGGGTGATGCTGCCGGTGGGCATCCTGATATCGGGCATTGCGCTGCTGGCGGCGAGCCAGCTCGCGGTGGCGCTCGTGAACTGGCTGGCGACCGTGCTGGTGACGCCGCATCCCTTGCCCCGGATGGACTTCTCAAGGGGCATCCCCACCCAGCTGCGCACGCTGGTGGTGGTGCCGACCATGCTTACCAGCGCGGATGACATCGAGACTCTGGTCGAAGCGCTCGAGGTCCGCTTCCTGGCCAACCGGGACCAAAGCCTGCATTTCGGGCTGCTCACCGACTTTCTCGACGCGGCGCAGGCGACGCTGCCCGAGGATGCCGCGCTCGAACAGCTTGCGCGAACGCGGATCGAGGCGCTGAACCGCAAGTACGCGGATGGCACACGTCAGGGCAGCGGCGACATCTTTTTCCTGTTTCACCGTGCCCGCAGCTGGAACCCGCAGGAGCGGGTGTGGATGGGCTACGAGCGCAAGCGCGGCAAGCTGGCGGACCTGAACGCGCTGCTGCGCGGCAGGGCGCCGGGGCAGGCGGGCGGCGGTTTCGACCTGGTCGTGGGCGACACGGCCATCCTGTCCAACGTGAAGTATGTGATCACGCTCGACACCGACACCCAGTTGCCGCGCGATGTGGCGCGCCAGTTCGTCGGTGCGATGGCGCACCCCTTGAATCGTCCCCGATACGACGCGGGCCGGCTGCGCGTGGTGGAGGGCTACGGCATCTTGCAGCCGAGGGTTGCGGTAAGCCTGCCGGGGAGCAATCGCTCGCGCTATGCGCGCCTGTACGGCGGCGAGCCGGGTCTCGATCCGTATACGCGTGCAGTCTCGGATGTCTATCAGGATGTGTTCGGCGAGGGCTCCTTCATCGGCAAGGGCATCTACGACGTGGATGCCTTCGAGCAGGCGCTGGGTGAGCGTTTCCCCGAGAACCGGATTCTCAGTCACGACCTGATCGAAGGCTGCTTCGCCCGCTCGGGCCTGCTCAGCGACGTGCAACTGTTCGAAGACTATCCGTCGCGCTACAGCGCCGACGTCAGTCGCCGCCAGCGCTGGATGCGGGGCGACTGGCAGCTCGGTGGCTGGATCTTGCCGTGGGTGCCCTGCGGCTGTGGCCCGAGTGCCGGGGCGAAGCGCGAGCACCGTCAGTCGAATCCGCTGTCTGCGCTGTCCCAATGGAAGCTGATCGACAATCTCCGGCGCAGCCTCGTACCCGTGGCGCTGACGCTGTTGCTGGTGCTCGGGTGGACGCTACTGGGGCAGCCGTGGTTGTGGACCCTGGTGGTGATCGCCATCCTGCTGTTGCCTGCCTTGTTCGCAGCGATGCTCGAACTTGTGCGCAAGCCCGATGAGATCTCGCCGATGCAACACCTTGGTACCGTCGGGCACTCGGTATCGCGCCAGCTGGCGCAGCTTGTATTCGAGATTGCATGCCTGCCCTATGAGGCCTTTCTCAGTCTGGACGCGATCGCGCGCACCCTGTGGCGGATGTGTGTCAGCCGCCGGCGCCTGCTGGAATGGAGTCCGTCGTCCGAAATCGAGCGCAAGCTGGCCCGGCGCAGCGACCTGAGCGCTGCGCTGCGCTCGATGTGGGCTGGGCCGGCCACAGCCATCGTGGTGACGATCTTTCTACTTCTTGTGAGCACCACCGTGGGCCCCTCGGCCCTGACCGTGGCGCTGCCGATACTGCTGCTGTGGCTGGGGTCGCCGCTGATCGCATGGTGGATCAGCCGTCCGCTGCCGCGCCGCGAGGCGCATCTGACGCCGCTGCAAACGCGCTTTCTGCGTGCCCTTGCGCGGCGGACCTGGGGTTTTTTCGAAACCCATGTCGGCGCCGCGGATCACTGGCTGCCGCCCGACAACAGCCAGGCCTATCGTGTTGTGTCGGTCGCCCACCGTACCTCACCGACCAATATCGGCATGGCGCTGCTGGCCAACCTGGCGGCCTATGACTTCGGCTACATCGGCGGCGGCGTCTTGCTCACGCGCACGGCCAATACCCTGCGCACGATGGACGGGCTGGCGCGCCACCGCGGGCACTTCTACAACTGGTACGACACAGAGACCCTCGATCCGCTGCCGCCGCTGTATGTCTCGACGGTCGACAGCGGCAACCTTGCCGGCCATCTGCTGACGCTCAGCGCGGGTCTGCTCGCACTGGCCGACGACGCGGTCGCTTCGCCGCGGCTGTTTCAAGGCCTCGCCGACACACTCGACGCGGTGGAGGACGCGATGGCGCCCGGCGGCGCGGCGGCGGATTCGCTGCACGCACTCCGCAGCGATCTGGACGCGGTACTGGCGGCACCCCCGGCAAGCCTCACGGCCGTACATGCGACCCTGCTTCGCCTCGAATCCCGCGCTGCGGCGCTGCCCGGCATCGTGGACAGACTCCTGACCCGGGACGATACGGCGTCCGACAGCGACGCGGCTTTCTGGGCCGCAGCGCTGACGCGCCAATGCCGCGAACTGCTGACCGAGCTCGAGCTGCTTGCCCCCTGGCTCTTGTTGTCGCCCGTACCGGGTGGACTGGAGGCGCTCGTCGGTTGTCCGTCGCTGCGCACGCTGGCGACGCTGGATGAGGCGCTGGTGCCGGAGATCGTGCGCCGGCTCGACGCGGCGGCAAGCAATGCGCAGCGCGACGGGCTGGACGCCTTTCGCGCTCAACTCGCGGTCGGGAGCCAGCGCGCGCGAGCGCGAATCGCGCAAATCGAGGCGTTGGCGGTGCACGCGTGCGAACTCTCCTGCATGGAGTACGACTTCCTGTATGACAAGGGGCGTCATCTGCTGGTCATCGGCTACAACGTGTCCGAAGGCCGCGCCGATGCAAGCTATTACGACCTGCTTGCATCCGAAGCACGGCTGAGCAGCTTCGTCGCCATCGCCCAGGGCCAGGTGCCGCAGGAGAACTGGTTCGCGCTCGGGCGTCTGCTGACCCGCGTCGGCGGCGAGCCCGCCCTGTTGTCGTGGAGCGGCTCGATGTTCGAGTACCTGATGCCCCTGCTGGTGATGCCGACCTATGACAACACCTTGCTCGATCAGACCTGCAAGGCGGCGGTCGCGCGGCAGATCGAGTACGGCCGGCAGCGCGGCGTGCCGTGGGGGATTTCGGAGTCCGGCTACAACACGGTGGACGTGCATCTCAACTACCAGTATCGAGCCTTCGGGGTGCCGGGTCTGGGGCTCAAGCGCGGACTCGCCGACGACCTCGTGATTGCCCCTTACGCCTCGGTGATGGCGCTGATGGTGGCCCCGGAAGAGGCCTGCCGCAACCTGCAGCGCCTTGCCGCCGAGGGCTTCTCTGGCCGTTTCGGTTTCCACGAGGCCATCGACTACACCCCGGCGCGTCAGCGCCGCGGCCAGTCGCGGGTGGTGGTGCGCTCCTTCATGGCTCACCACCAGGGCATGAGTCTGCTTGCGCTCGCCTATCTGCTCCTCGATCGTCCGATGCAGGCGCGGTTCGAGTCGGACCCGCGTTTCCAGGCGGTCATGCTGCTGCTGCAGGAGCGCGTTCCCAAGGCGGGTGCGCTGTTCTCGCAGACCGTTCAGCGATTTGCCGAGCACTCGACCGCCGACACCACGGAGATGCTGATCCGGGTGTTCGACAGCCCCGACACCGCGACGCCCGAGGTGCAGCTCCTGTCCAACGGCCGCTACAACGTGATGCTCACCAATGCCGGGGGGGGCTACAGCCGCTGGCGCGATCTCGCGCTCACGCGCTGGCGCGAGGACGGCACCTGCGACAATCGCGGCACCTTCTGTTATGTGCGCGACCTGCACAGCGGGGCCTACTGGTCGACCGCGCATCAGCCCACACTGCGGCGCGCGCAGCTCTATGAGGCGATCTTCTCCGAGGGCCGCGCCGAGTTTCGCCGCCGCGACGCCATCGGCACCGGCGCGGGCGCCGGCCTGATCGAGACCTACACCGAGATCGTCGTGTCGCCCGAGGACGACATCGAGCTGCGCCGGGTCCGCATCACCAACCGCTCGGGCCAGCGTCGCGAGATCGAACTCACCAGCTACGCCGAAGTGGTGATCGCACCGGCCGACGCGGATGCGCTGCACCCGGCATTCAGCAATCTGTTCGTGCAGACCGAGATCCTGCCCGCGCGGCGCGCCATACTGTGCATGCGCAGGCCGCGCTCGGCCAGCGAGCGCTCGCCGTGGATGTTGCATCTGATGGCGGTGCATGGCGCCGAGGCGGGCGAGATGTCGTACGAGACCGATCGTGCACGCTTTATCGGCCGCACCCGTAGCGTGGCCGCCCCGGCAGCCATGCATGAGGCCGGGATGCTGTCGGGCAGTGCGGGGCCGGTGCTCGATCCTATCGTCGCGATCCGCTGCCCGGTCAGCCTCGACCCCGAGCAGTCGGTCACCATCGACATCGTGTCGGGCATCGCCCGGACCCGCGACGAAGCACTGTGCCTGATCGACAAATACCAGGACCGCCATCTGGCCGATCGTGTGTTCGATCTCGCCTGGACCCACGGCCAGGTGATGCTGCGCCAGCTCAATGCGACCGAGGCCGACGCCCAACTCTATGCGCGGCTGGCCAGTTCAGTGATCCATGCCAATGCCTCGCTGCGCCCGGACCCCGCGCTACTGATCCGCAATCGCCGCAGCCAGTCCGGCCTGTGGGGCTACGCAATCTCGGGCGACCTGCCTATCGTGCTGCTGCAGATCGCCAATTTCGCCAACGTCGACCTCGTGCGCCAGCTGGTGCAGGCCCATGCCTACTGGCGCCTGAAGGGACTGGCCGTGGATCTGGTGATCTGGAACGAGGATCACGCCGGCTACCGCCAGCGCCTGCAGGATCAGATCATGGGCATGATCACCTCTGGCATCGAAGCCGGCGTGGTCGACCGCCCGGGCGGCATCTTCGTGCGCCCGGCCGAGCAGATCCCGAGCGAAGATCGCATCCTGCTGCAGTCAGTGGCACGGGTCGTGATCACCGATGCACGAGGTTCGCTGGAGGAGCAGCTCGATCACCGCCGGCTTGCGGAGCCACGCCCGCCGCAGTTTGTGGCGAGCCGCCCGATGGCGCGCGAGTCAGCCATGGCCCTTGCGCCCGACCCGCAGCCGCTGATCCTGGCCAATGGCCTCGGCGGATTCACCCCCGACGGGCGCGAATATGTAATTGGACTCGCGCCCGGTGCGGTGACGCCCGCGCCGTGGTCCAACGTGCTGGCCAATCCTTCCTTCGGTACGGTGATCTCCGAAAGTGGCGTCGCGTACACATGGAGCGAGAACGCGCACGAGTTCCGCCTCACGCCGTGGCACAACGATCCGGTGAGCGATGCCGGCGGCGAGGCAATCTATCTGCGCGACGAAGAAAGCGGCCTGGTCTGGACACCCACGCCCTTGCCAGCGCGCACAGCACGGCACTATCGGGTCCGCCACGGCTTCGGCTACAGCGTGTTTGAAACCCGCTGCGACGGCATCCATACCGAGCTTTGGATCTATGTCGCGATCGACGCCGCGATCAAGTTCTCGGTACTGAAAGTGCGCAACGAATCCGGCCGTCCGCGCCGCCTGTCCGCTACCGGCTACGTCGAGTGGGTGCTGGGAGATCTGCAGGCGAAAACGGCCATGCACCTGAATACCGAGATCGATCCCCGCAGCGGCGCGCTGTTTGCACGCAACCCGTACAGCACCGAGTTTTCCGACCGGGTGGCGTTCTTCGACGTCGATGGTCCGACGCGCAATGTAAGCGGCGACCGCAACGAGTTTCTCGGCCGCAACGGGACCCTCGCCAATCCGGCGGCGATGCGGCGCGCACGCCTGTCGGGCAAGGTGGGTGCTGCGCTGGATCCGTGTGCCGCTGTCCAGGTGGTCTTCGATGTGGCCGACGGCGACGCGCACGAACTCGTGTTCCGCCTTGGCGTCGGGCGTGATGCCGGCGATGCGTCCGCGCTGGTGCAGCGCTTCCGTGGCAGTCTGGCGGCGAGCGGCGCACTCGATGCAGTGCATGCGCACTGGAACCGGACTCTGGCTGCGGTGCAGGTGGAAACGCCCGATCCAGCCTTTGACGTGCTCGCCAACGGCTGGCTGGTATATCAGACCCTGGCTTGTCGGGTGTGGGCACGCAGCGGCTACTACCAGTCCGGCGGCGCCTTCGGTTTTCGCGACCAGTTGCAGGACGTGATGGCCCTGATCCACGCCGAGCCGGCGCGGGTGCGCGCCCACCTGCTGCTGTGCGCCGGGCGCCAGTTTCGGGAGGGCGATGTGCAGCACTGGTGGCATCCCCCGTCGGGGCGCGGCGTGCGCACCCACTGTTCGGACGACTATCTGTGGCTGCCGCTGGCGGTGTGCCGCTACGTGAGCGCAACCGGGGACACCGGGGTGCTCGACGAAACGGCACCCTTTCTAGAGGGGCGGCCGGTTCCGGCGGAGGACGACTCCTACTACGACCTGCCTGGCCGCTCTGACGACAGCGCCAGCGTGTATCAACACTGTGTGCGTGCCATCAGCCACGGCCTGCGCTTTGGCGAGCACGGATTGCCGCTGATGGGGTCGGGCGACTGGAACGACGGCATGAACCTGGTCGGCATCGGGGGCAGGGGCGAGAGCATCTGGCTCGGCTTCTTCCTGTGCGAGGTGTTGCGCCAGTTCGAAGGCGTGGCGCGGGCCCACGGCGACGGCAGCTTTGGCGACACCTGCCGCGAGGAGGCGCGCCGCTTGGGACGGAACCTCGAGGAGCATGGCTGGGACGGCGACTGGTACCGGCGTGCCTACTTCGACGATGGCACCCCGCTGGGTACGGCTGAGGGCGAGGAGTGCCGCATCGATTCGATCTCTCAGAGCTGGGCGGTGCTATCCGGGGTGGGCGACGCGGGGCGTGTGCGGCGGGCGATGAATGCGGTCGCCGAACGCTTGGTGCGCCCGGACGACGGCCTGATGCAATTGCTCGACCCGCCCTTCAATACCTCGAGCCTCGATCCGGGCTACATCCGCGGCTATGTGCCGGGCGTGCGCGAAAACGGCGGCCAATACACCCATTCCGCGATCTGGGCGGCAATGGCCTTCGCCGCGCTGGGCGAGCGCGAACGTGCGTGGATGCTGATGACCATGATCAACCCGGCCAACCACGCCTTGTCCGCCACGGGGGTCGCGATCTACAAGGCCGAACCCTATGTGGTCGCGGCCGACGTCTATGCTCTTGCGCCCCACATCGGTCGGGGCGGCTGGAGCTGGTACACCGGCTCGGCTGGCTGGCTGTACCGCCTGATGACGGAGTCCCTGCTCGGCCTGCGGCTCGCGGGCGAGACCCTGCATGTCACGCCGTGCCTGCCGGCGAACTGGCCGGGGTTCAGGATGCGCTACCGTTATCGGGACACGATGTATCACATCACGGTCGTCCAGACACCAGCCAGCGAAGGTGGCCAGGAGGATGTACAGCGAGTGAGCGTCGATGGGGTGCTTCGCGCCGACGGCCTGATCGCGTTGGTCAACGACGGGGCGGATCATCAGGTCGAGATCGACCTGCAGGCGCGGCGAGCGGGTCATTGAGTGCGATGAAGTGGCCCCGGCGCCGATCAACGCCGTGAATACAATTATCCGAGTCAATCGCCCGTCACGAGCACCGCCGCCATAGGGCGGATTTCAGTCCGCCGCAGGAGATGATTCGGGCGCCTGCGCCAGAGTTGGGCACCTGTGGCCGACTGAAGTCGGCCCTACGAAAAACATCGTTTCGGCCATGCCGATCGGACATCCGCCGTAGGGCGGACTTTAGTCCGCCGCAGGAGGTGATTCGGGCGCCAGCGCCAGAGTTGGGCACCTGTGGCCGACTGAAGTCGGTCCTACGAAAAACATCGTTTCGGCCATGCCGATCGGACAGCCGCCGTAGGGCGGACTTCAGTCCGCCGAAGGTGGTGATTCGGGCACTGACGTCAGGTGTTGGCACTTGCATTGGCACCTGCAGCCGACTGAGTGTCCTATCGAACCCGCGCGTACTGTGTCAGGGCGACGATTCGTGGCTCACGCCCGCCGTTCCAGGCCGTCAGAACATCCCCATTTCCAGCCTTGCCGCCTCGCTCATCATCTCGCGGCTCCACGGCGGGTCCCACACCAGGTCGACGATGGCGTCACTGACGCCGGGGATGGTCTTGAGCTTTTCCTGCGCTTCGTCGGCGATCAGGGTGCCCATGCCGCAGCCGGGGGCGGTCAGGGTCATCTTTACCGCGAGGCGGAAGGTGCCGTCGGCCAGCGGTTCTGCGGTGCAGGCATAGACCAGGCCCAGATTGACGATGTCGATCGGCAGTTCGGGGTCGTAGCAGGTGCCCAGGTGGGTCCAGGCCATGCGTTCGATCGATTCGGCGTCGACCGTGCCGCCGGCTGCGGGCAGGGCGATGTCGGGCAGTTGTGGCTCGAGCCCGAGCGCATCGGCATTGCGTTCGTCGATGCGGTACAGGTTGCCGCCGTTCATCACCGTGATCGAACCGCCCAGACGCTGGGTGATCAGAGCGTAGCTGCCTTCCTCCAGGGTGTCGGGCTTGCCCCAGGGCACGCTGATCACCGCGCAATCGCGGCTCAGGACGCGGGAATCGGTTTCGCCGTAGCGGTCACCCATGGCTATCTCCTTCCAGTAAATAGGCGGGCCGGCCCGCGTGCTGTCCGCGCCCGCTCAAGGGGCGGCTCCAGCTGAGGGGTGGTGCGAGCGGCGTGTTCATTCGGTGCGGGCCGGGGCTTTCGCCCCGATGATGGCGTTGTGCAACGTGTGCCAGGCCAGCGTGGCGCATTTGACCCGCGCGGGGAATTCGCGCACGCCGGCGAACACCGCGAGCTTGCCCATGTCTGGCCCGTCTTCGCTGTCAGTCGGCGCGTCGGTGAGCATGGCGTGGAAGTTGTGGAACAGCGCTTCCGCTTCTGCCACCGGCTTGCCCTTGATCGCCTCGGTCATCAGCGAAGCCGATGCGGTGGAGATCGCGCAGCCGTGGCCGACAAAGCTGGCGTCGGCGACTACGTCGTTCTCGATGCGCAGATACACCGTGAGCTGGTCGCCGCACAGCGGGTTGTGGCCGTCGGCGTGGTGGTCGGCGTCGGGCATGGGGTGGAAGTTACGCGGCTTGCGGTTGTGATCGAAGATCACCTCCTGGTAGAGCTCGCGCAGGTTGCTGTCGATGTTGCTCATGCTGCGGGTCTCCGCGTGCCGAACAGGTCCTGGGCCTTGTAGATGGCGGCGACCAGCGCGGCGATGTCGGTTTCGTCGTTGTACATCGCGAGCGATGCGCGTGCGGTGCCGGGGATGCCGAAGCGCGTCATCAGCGGCATCGCGCAGTGGTGGCCGGCGCGGATCGCCACCCCTTCGGCATCGAGGATGGTGCCCAGGTCGTGCGGGTGGATGCTCTCGACCATGAAGGACAGGATGCCCGCCTTGTGCGCGGCGGTGCCGATCAGGCGTATGCCCGGGATGGCGGCCAGCGCCGCGGTGGCATGCACCAGCAGCGCGTGTTCGTGGGCGGCGATGCGCTCGATGCCGATTGCACTGACATAGTCGATTGCCGCCGCCAGGCCGATGGTGCCGGCGATGTTCGGGGTGCCGGCCTCGAAGCGCTGAGGCGCGTCGGCGTAGGTCGTGCGCTCGAAACTGACGGTGCGGATCATGTCGCCGCCGCCCTGCCACGGCGGCATTGCCGCGAGCAGCTCGGCGCGGCCCCACAGCACGCCGATGCCGGTCGGGCCGTAGAGTTTGTGCCCGGAAAACGCATAGAAGTCGCAGCCCAGCGCTTGCACGTCCACCTTCTGGTGGGCCACCGCCTGGGCACCGTCGACCAGCACGATCGCGCCCACGGCATGGGCGCTTGCGGTCAGTGCCGCGACCGGAATAATGGTGCCGAGCGCGTTGGAGATGTGGGTGATCGCCACCAGCCGGGTGCGCAAGGTGAGGAGCGCATCGAAGGCCGCGAGATCGAGTTCACCTGCGTCGCTGATCGGCACCACCTTGAGCACCGCGCCGGTGTGGTCGCACAGCAGCTGCCACGGCACGATGTTGGAATGGTGCTCCATGGTGGTGATCAGGATCTCGTCGCCGGGGCGCAACTCGGCCCGCCCCCAGCTGTAGGCGACCAGGTTGATGGCCTCGGTGGTGCCGCGGGTGAACACGATCTCATCGGCGCGTGGCGCGTTGATGAAGCGTTGAACCGTGCCGCGCGCGGCCTCGTAGAGATCGGTGGCGTGCTGCGACAGCCAGTGCACGCCACGGTGGATGTTGGCGTTGGATTCGCGATAGAAGCGCGCTTCGGCGTCGATCACCGCTTCGGGCTTTTGCGTGGTGGCGCCGTTGTCCAGGTAGGCCAGGCGGCGGCCATGCACCGGACGCGCGAGGATGGGGAAGTCGGCAGCCACGTTCAGCGTCGCGGATATCGGAGTCAGCGCCGGGGCCGGCGCGGGAGCGCGGGCCGGGGTTTGGGCCGAGTTGGGGACATTTTGGCGCAGCGCATCGGAGAGTGTGTTCATAGCACTTCCTCCAGCAATTCGCTGAGCGCATCGGCACCGGGCAGGCGGGCGAGCAGGGCGGCGCGGGCGCGGCGGCGCAGCGCCGGCAGCTCGATGCGCGCCAGCGCCTCGGCGGCAAAGGCGTAGGTGAGCAGGTTGCGCGCACGCACTTCGTCCAGCCCGCGCGAGCGCAGGTAGAACAGGCTGTCGTCGTCGATCTGGCCCACGGTGGCGCCATGCGCGCACTTGACGTCGTCGGCGTAGATCTCGAGCTCCGGACGCGCGTCGGCTTCGGCCTGGCGCGACAGCAGCAGGTTGTCGCAACGCTGCATGGCGTCGCTGCGCTGGGCGTCCTGCGCCACCACGATGCGCCCGGCGAACACGCCGCGGGCGTTGCCGTCGATCAGACCGCGATAGAACTCGCGGCTGCTGCAGCGCGGGGTGGCGTGGTCGATCAGGGTGTGATGGTCGACATGGCGACGGCCATCGACGTGATACAGGCCATTGAGCAGCACCTCGCCGCCTTCGCCGTCGAAGCGGGTACGGATGTCGTTGCGTGCCAGACGCGCGCCGAAGGACAGCGAATGCGAGGCGAACACCGAGCCGCGCCCCTGGCGCACGTCGAGGGTGGCGAGGTGGATGGCCTGTTCGGCTTCCTGCTGCAGCTTGAGGTGGGTGATGCGGGCATCGGCGCCAGCCTCGATCCGGGTCACCGCGGTGGTCAGCGTGGCGCCGGGGTTTTCGCCTGTGTTCGCGCCGCCATCCGGGTAGTGCTCGACCAGCGTGGCCTGGGCACCGGCCTCGGCGATCACCAGGTTGCGCAGGTGACGGGTCGTTTCGGTGCCATCGGCGATGAACACGAGGTGGATCGGCTCTTCCACCGCCACCCCGCGGGCGAGGCGCAGATAGGCGCCGTCGGCGGCGAGCGCGGCGTTGAGGGCGGCGGGGCTGTCGCCGTCATCGCTGCTGCCGAAGGCCTGCTCCACCGCGCTGGCGGTGCCGTCGGCCTTTTGTGCGAGCGCATCGGCGAGGCTGCTCAGCGTGGCGCCGGCGGGCAGGGTGCCGATGGCCGACAGCGTCGGCGCATGACGCCCACCGACGAACACCAGCCAGTGGCCAGGCTCGGCGTTATCCGCTCGCAGGCGGGCGAGGGTGGTGGCCGGGTGTTCGGTCGCGACTTCGCTGGCCGCATCGGCGCTTGTGTCAGGCGCATCGAAAGTCTGTCCTTCCATGAAGGCAAGCGAGGTGTGCGCCCAGTTTTCGCGCCGCCGCGTTGGCCAGCCTTCGTCGGCAAAACGCTCGATGGCGCGCTGGCGCAGCCCGGCAAGCCAGGGCAGTTGCGCCCCGGGTAGCTGCCCTGCGCGGGCGTGGAAATCCCGCACCCAGATGTCGATCGCACTCATGACGCGGCTCCTGCGGGGGCGCGCGGCACTTCTCCAGTGTCACCGATCCAGCCGTAGCCGTGCTCTTCGAGTTCCAGCGCCAGTTCGCGCCCGCCCGAGCGCACGATGCGGCCCTTGGACAGCACATGCACCTGGTCCGGCACGATGTAGTCGAGCAGGCGCTGGTAGTGGGTGATGACGATCAGCGAGCGTTCGGGCGAGCGCAGGCGGTTGACCCCTTCGGCGACGATCTTCAGCGCGTCGATGTCCAGCCCGGAATCGGTCTCGTCGAGAATCGCCAGCTTCGGCTCAAGCAGCGACATCTGCAGCATCTCGTTGCGCTTCTTCTCGCCGCCGGAGAAGCCCTCGTTCACCGAGCGGTAGAGGAACTCCTCGCTCATCCCCACCGCCTTCATCTCGGCCTTGACCCGGGCGAGGAAGTCGAAGGCGTCGAACTCGGGCAGCTGGCGGTGGCGGCGCACGGCGTTGACCGCGGCCTTGAGGAAGTAGGCGTTGGAGACGCCGGGAATCTCCACCGGGTACTGGAAGGCGAGGAAGAGGCCGGCGCGTGCGCGCTCCTCGGCCGGCATCGCGAGCAGATCCTGGCCGTCCCAGCTGACCGAGCCGCCCTCGACCTGGAAAGTGTCGCGTCCCGCCAGCACCTGGGCGAGCGTGCTCTTGCCCGAGCCGTTGGGGCCCATGATGGCGTGCACCTCGCCGTTGCCGACCTTGAGGTCGAGCCCCTTGAGGATGGATTTGCCTTCGACAGAAGCCTGCAGATTATTGATTTCGAGCATGTGTGATTCTCCTTAGCCGATGCTGCCTTCGAGACTGACGCCGAGCAGCTTCTGCGCCTCGACGGCAAATTCCATGGGTAATTCCTTGAACACTTCGCGGCAGAAGCCATTGACGATCATCGACACCGCATCTTCGGCACTGATCCCGCGCTGCATGGCGTAGAACAACTGGTCCTCGCCGATGCGCGAGGTGGTGGCCTCGTGTTCGACCCGCGCCGAGGGGTTGCGCACCTCGACCGTGGGGAAGGTATGCGCCGCGCAGCGGTCGCCGATCAGCAGCGAATCGCACTGGGTGTAGTTGCGTGCGCCCTCGGCCTTGGGGCCGACCCGTACTAGGCCGCGGAAGGTGTTGCTGCCGCGCCCGG
The DNA here is from genome assembly GCA_030656215.1 of Azoarcus sp. Taxonomy (GTDB): domain Bacteria; phylum Pseudomonadota; class Gammaproteobacteria; order Burkholderiales; family Rhodocyclaceae; genus Parazoarcus. The sequence goes on along the minus strand of JAUSOD010000021.1, from coordinate 7,718 downwards.
CGGAGATGCCCTTGGAGAGTATGGTGCTGCGCGTGTTGCGCCCCATGTGGATCATCTTGGTGCCGGTGTCGGCCTGCTGGCGATGATTGGAGAGCGCCACCGAGTGGAAGTCACCCACCGAATCGTCGCCGCGCAGGATCACGCTCGGGTACTTCCAGGTGATCGCCGAGCCGGTCTCGACCTGGGTCCACGAGATGTGCGAGCGTGCGCCGCGACAGTCGCCGCGCTTGGTGACGAAGTTGTAGATGCCGCCCTTGCCATCCTTGTCGCCGGGGTACCAGTTCTGCACCGTGGAGTACTTGATCTTGGCGTCGTCGAGCGCGATCAGCTCCACCACCGCGGCGTGGAGCTGGTTCTCGTCGCGCATCGGCGCGGTACAGCCTTCGAGGTAGCTCACCGAGGCGCCTTCCTCGGCGATGATCAGGGTGCGCTCGAACTGGCCGGTGTCGCGGGCGTTGATGCGGAAGTAGGTGGACAGCTCCATCGGGCACTTCACCCCCTTGGGGATGAACACGAAGGAGCCGTCGGAGAACACCGCCGAGTTGAGCGCGGCATAGTAGTTGTCGCCCGGCGGCACCACCGTGCCGAGGTATTTCTTGATCAGTTCGGGATGGTCCTTCACCGCCTCGGAGAACGAACAGAAGATGATGCCGTGCTCGCCGAGTTCCTTCTTGAAGGTGGTGCCGACCGACACAGAATCGAACACCGCATCCACCGCCACGCCGGCCAGGCGGGCGCGCTCGTGCAGCGGCACGCCAAGTTTCTCGAAGGTGCGCAGCAGTTCGGGGTCGACATCGTCCAGGCTCTGCGGACCGTCCTTCTTCGACTTTGGCGCCGAGTAATAGACGATGTCCTGGTAATCGATCTCGGGGAAGCTGACCTGCGCCCACTGCGGGGAGCTCATTGTCAGCCAGTTGCGATAGGCCGCGAGGCGCCATTCGAGCAGGAAGGGCGGTTCGCCCTTGCGTGCCGAGATCATGCGGACCACGTCTTCCGACAGGCCCTTGGGCACGGTGTCGGTTTCGATGTCGGTGACGAAGCCGGCGCTGTAGTCCTGCTCGAGGAAGTTGCCTATAGGATCAGGCCGGGGATCAGGCCGGGGATCAGGCCGGGGGGTGGTGTCGGGGACGATGGTGTCGCGGGTGATGGCGTCGTTCATGGTACTGGCCTCCAGGTCATGAGATGGGGTGCTTGGCCCGGCTGTCGGGTCCGCGAACAGGGTGTACGTTGGCCGCAAGGGCGGCCGCATGATCGCCGTGGCCGCTCGCCGCCACGGTGGGGAGTGCGGCGGGGGCGCCGAGCACGACGTGGGGGACCGGTTCGATCATGTCGGCAAGCTTGACGTCCTCCAGCGCACGGCGCACCACGGTGTTGATGTGCATCCAGTTCACCCGGATGCGGCAGCCGCTCTCGAGGCCGCAAACGCCCGAACTGGCGCTGCATTCGGTGAGCCCAAAGGGCTGCTCCTCCAGGGCGTCGACGATGTCGGCTACGGTGATTTCCCGTGCGGGGCGCGCCAGCTTGTAGCCGCCATGCGCACCGCGCAGGCTGCTTACCAGCTGATGGCGACCGAGCGCCTTTAGCACCTTGCTTACCGTGGGCAGCCCAAGCCCCAGGCTGTCGGCCAGTTCGGCCGCGCTGTACAGGCGTTCCGGCTGCCATGCCATGTGGGTCATGATCAGGGTGCCGTAGTCAGTAATCTTGCTGATGCGTAGCATGGCGATCCACTTCCTTCTGCTGTCTGGGTTAAATAGTACTTAATCGGTGCTGTATTGGCAAGTCGGGCCGCCGCCCATCGACGATGCTTACAGTTCGGATGGAAAGTTGACTTTATTGCTCGGGTAATAGCTGGTTAGAATGCTACCCTTAAGTCATCGGCCGGCGTGGCGGCAGCTGTGCCAAAACAATAAGGATTACGCATGTTTTCCAACCATGCCGAGCTGTGGATGGCCCGCCTTCCCGATGCGCTGATGTTGCTTGACGGGGAGGGCAGGGTGCGCCAATGGAGCGCCGGTGCGGAGCAGATGTTTGGCTACGCAGCGGATGAAGCCTTGGGGATGACGATCGACACGCTGATCGTGATTCCCGACCGGCTTGACGAGCAGCGGGGCTTCATCGCCGAGACGCTGCACGCAGGACAAGCCACCTTCGAGACCTTGCGCCGCAGGAAGGACGGGACCCTGATCTACGTCGATGTGTCCGGATTGGCGGTACCCCCGGCGGCCGATGGTGAAGGTGCGGGGCTGCTTTTTTCCGAGAAGGACGTCACCTCGCTCAAGGTCCAGCGCGACAGCAAGTCGCTGGAATTGCGCTATCGCGAGTTGCTCGAATCGACCCCGGACGGCATCGTGATCGTCAATCCGACCGGGCATATCCTGATCGCAAACTCGCAGGCGGAGCGCCTGTTCGGCTACGGGCCGGGTGAGATGCGCGCCTCGCCGGTGGAGTTGTTGCTACCCGAGCGCTTCCGTCCGGGGCACAAGGGGCACCGCTCACACTATTTTTCCCAGCCGCGGACCCGGGCCATGGGGGCGGGGTTGGAGCTGTACGGCCTGCGCAAGGACGGCACCGAGTTTCCGGTCGAGATCAGCCTGAGTCCCTTGAGAACGGAGGAAACGCCGCTGGTCATGAGCGCCATTCGCGATGTCAGCGAACGCAAGCGCTTCGAGAAGGCGCTGCAGGAAAAGAACCTGGAGCTGGAGCAGGCAAACCAGGCCAAGGACCGTTTCCTCGCGAACATGAGTCACGAGCTTCGCACCCCGCTCAATGCGGTCATCGGTTTTACCGGCACGCTGCTGATGGGCTTGCCGGGCGAGTTGAACGCCGAGCAGACCCATCAGCTGGAGATTGTGCGCAGCAATGCCAGGCATCTGCTGGCCCTGATCAACGACTTGCTCAATCTGGCCAAGATCGAGGCCGGCAAGGTCCAGCTCAACCCCGAACCCACCGAATGCAGCAGCCTGGTGCGCGATACGGCGGCGTCCTTGCAGCCGATGGCACAGGCCAAGGGACTTCAGCTTCTGGTCGAGCTTCCCGAGGCGGCGGCGGTGTTCAGCACCGATCGGCGTGCGCTGAACCAGATCATGCTCAACCTGGCGAACAATGCGATCAAGTTTACCGACAGCGGCCATGTGCTTCTCCAGTTGAGCATGAGTGACTCCGGTGCCGGCCGCAGGATGGAGTTCGCGGTCGAAGACACCGGCCCCGGCATCAGTGATGAAGATCAGGCTGTGCTGTTCGGTGCCTTTGTGCAGGGCCAGGCGGCACGCAGGAAGGGCGGCGAGGGCACCGGGCTGGGGCTGCATCTGAGCCGCAAGCTGGCGGAATTGCTGGGTGGAGAGCTGCACTGTCACAGCACCGTGGGCAAGGGCAGCCGCTTTGTTGTGTCGCTGCGGGAGGCTTAGACCATGACCGCGCGCATCCTGATTGCCGAAGATCACCCTCATAGCCTCGAATTGATGCGCTATCTGCTGCAGGCCCACGGTTACACGGTGCTGACCGCGGTGGATGGCGAACTTGCGCTCACCCTGGCGCGGCACGAGCGGCCGGACCTGATCGTCTGCGATCTGCAGATGCCGAAGATGAATGGCTATGAAGTGGCCTTCCAGATCAAGCGCGACGAGCGCTTGTGCCACATTCCACTGATTGCGGTGACGGCTTTCTCGATGATCGGCGATCGCGAGAAGGTGCTCGCATCGGGTTTCGATGGTTATTTTTCCAAGCCGATCGAAGTCGAGCGCTTTGTCGCCGAGCTCGAGCAGTATCTTCCGCCCTCGCTGCGCGCCCAGTCGCGTGGCGATGCGCGCAGCGGAGGTGAGACATGGCCCTGATTGCGGTGGTCGATGATGTCGCGGTCAATCGCGAGCTTCTCGCCACCTTGCTCAAACCCCTTGGGCACCGGATCAGCGAGGCCGATGACGGCGTCAGCGCGCTCGAACTGGTGAGCAGGGAGCGCCCCGACCTGATCATCTGCGACATCCTGATGCCGGAAATGGATGGCTACGAGTTTGTGCGCCGCTTGCGAGCTGATCCGGCCATCGCCGCCATCCCGGTGGTCTTTTGTTCGGCCCACTTTTTGGAGCTCGACGCGCGCCAGCTGGCTGAAGCCTGCGGGGTGAGCAAGGTGCTGACCAAGCCGATCGACGCGCAGGAGATGATGGCCGTCGTCGATGCCATTCTCGGGCAGGGAAACGGAATCCAGCCTTCGGTGCCATTGCCCGGCGGCGAGTTCGAGCGCCAGCATCTCAACCTGCTCAGCACCAAGTTGACGCAGAAGGTGAGCGAGCTGCAGGGGGTCAATGACAAGCTTGCGGCCCTGATCGAACTCAATCTGCAACTGGCATCCGAGCGCGACAAGGAACGACTGCTTGCCCATGTGTGCCGTGGGGCGCGCACGTTGCTCGGGGCCGAATATGGCACGGTGGCGGTGCGCGCGGCGGGCGGTGACGCACTTGCGCACGCCAGCCACTGCGGCATCGAACCGGACACCCTTGCCCGCATGGAAGCGTTGCGGCTCGACAGCGGTCAGCTGGGACGGGTGTATCGGGATGCGGTCGAGCTGCACCTGCGTCTGCCGCCGGACAAGTATGGCGATACCGGCCTTCCTGCGGGCTATCCTCTGGTGCGCGAGCTGTTGGCCGCACCGGTAAAGTCGCTGTCGGCGAGCTACGGATGGATCTGTCTCGGCAATAAGGCGGACGACTCGGGATTCTCCGCTGACGACCTCGAGGTGCTCAGGATACTCGCGGCCCAGACCGGACGGATCTACGAGAACGGCAGCTTGTACGCAAAACTTCAGGATTACGCGCACGAACTCGAGGCCCAGATCGCGGAGCGCGAGCGTACCCAACACCATCTCGAGGCGCAGTTCAGCGTGGCGCGGATACTCAACGAGTCGGCCGGCGTGGAGGGCGCGACCGAAAAGCTTCTCGCCGCCATCTGCAACGATCTGGGGTTTGCGGCAGCCACGCTGTGGCGGGTGGACGAAGTCGAACGCCGGCTGCACTGTGTCGACGTCTGGTGTCGCCCGATGGCGCACTCCGGTGAGTTTATGGCGCAGTCACGGCGGATGACGCTGGCGCCGGACGATGGTCTGCCGGGTGCGGCGTGGGCGGCCGAAAAGCCGGTGTGGGCGTCCGATCTGTCACGTGAGCCGGGTTTTCTCAGGCTGCAGGCCGCCCAGGTGTTGGGACTGCAGTCCGGTGGAGCGATCCCGATCATGGTCGGCGAGCGGGTCACCGGCATCATCGATGTGTTCAGGCTGGAGACCAGCGAACTGGATTCGGAGCTGGCCAATACGCTGGTTACGCTCGGGGGGCAGATCGGCCGGTTCTTCGAACGTATCTCACAGCAGCAACGCATTCTGCGCCTGACCCGTGTATACGCGGTACTGAGCGGCATTAACTCGGTCATCGTGCGGATTCACGATCGTCTCCAGCTGTTCCGCGAGGCGTGCCGCATTGCGGTCGACGAGGGCGGTTTCGGGATTGCCTGGGTGGGTGAGGTCGATGCCGACACGGAGGAGGTCGTCCCGGTCGCGTGGGCGGGGGTCGGCGACGATATCGGCGCCGACCGACTTTCGCTGCGCAGCGATGTCGGGGCAGGAATGGGCGCGGTGGGCCAGGCACTGCGCGAGGGGACCCCCTGCGTTCTCAACGAGCTGGCCGGGGTAGATCCGGTCGGGAGGCGGCGGGAAGAGGCGCAGCGGCGTGGATACCGATCGCTGATTGCGCTGCCGCTGATTGTCGACACGCGCGTGACCGGTGTCCTGGTGCTCTACGCACACGAACCCGACTTTTTCACCACGGAGGAGCTGTCGCTGCTGACGGAGCTCGCGAACGATATCTCGTTCGCACTCGAGTACATCGCCAAGCAGGACATGCTCGCCTATCTGGCCTACCACGATGTGCTCACCGGCCTGCCCAACCGCGCGCATCTGCTCGATCGTCTCGGTGTGGCGCTGCAGGCCAGCCGCCATCACCCGGGCGACCGGGTCGCCGTGGTGCTGTGGGACGTGAACCGGTTTCGCAACATCAACGACACCTTCGGGCGCCAGGTGGGCGATAACGTGTTGCGCGAACTGGCCCGCCGCTTCGTGGAAGTGTGGCCCGAAGCAGGCGATGTGGCGCGCGTTACCGTGGATCAGTTTGCCGGCGTCATCTGCGGTACGTACGAGCTGACCGATATCGCCCATCTGATCGAAAAAGCCGCCGGTGCGGCGCTCGACCGGCCGGTGGTGGTGAACGAACATGAGCTGCGCATCACCATCTCGGCCGGTATTGCGGTGTGCAGCGGCCCCGATGACGACGCCGACACCCTGATCAGTAATGCCGAGGCCGCCTTGCGCAAGGCCAAGAGCTCCGGCGTCAGCTACCTGTTCTACGGGCCGGAGATGAATGCGCTGATCGCCGAGACCCTGCTGCGCGAGAACCGGCTGCGGCAGGCGCTGGAGCGCGACGAATTCGTGCTCCATTACCAGCCCAAGATCAGTGGCGCCACCGGCAAAGTGACCGGGCTGGAGGCGCTCCTGCGCTGGAACGACCCCGCCAGCGGCCTGGTGCAGCCCGGCCACTTCATCCCCATTCTCGAGGAAACCGGGATGATCATACCGGTCGGTCTGTGGGCGATCCGCAAGGCGCTTGCCGACATGCGGGTATGGCGGATGGCTGGGCTCGAACCGCTGCGGGTCGCGGTCAACGTGTCGCCACTGCAGTTGCAGCAGCCCGACTTTGTGGAATCGATCCGGCAGGTAGTGGATGCGTTCGGGGGGCCGCAGTGGGGGGATGAGCGCTGGGATGAGCTCGGGGGCGGCTTACGGAACAAGGGCAGCTGGCTGGATCTGGAGATCACCGAAAGCATGATCATGACCGACCTCGATGCCAATGTGGCGCGCCTGGCCGAGATCCGGCGCATGGGTATCGAGATCGCCATCGACGATTTCGGCACCGGCTATTCTTCACTCGGCTATCTGGCCAAGCTGCCGGTGAATGCGCTCAAGATCGATCGTTCGTTCGTGGCGACCATGGGCGACAGCCCGGAGAGCATGACCATCGTGTCGACCATCATTTCGCTGGCCCATTCGCTGGATCTGAAGGTGATCGCCGAAGGGGTGGAAGACGAGGATCAGGCCCGCTTCCTGCGGCTGTTCAAGTGCAACGAGTTGCAGGGTTACCTGATCAGCCGCCCGCTGGCGCCCGAGCGCATTGTCGATTTCGTGCGGGGGCGACCGGGCTGAGCTTAGCCCGTCGGTCGCACGCCGTGCCGGTTTTCCGCCTCGCTCACTCGCCGTCGGCTACCCCGTCCGCAGGCTTGTCACGGTTGTGCGCGACGGCCGCGCGCAGCTTCGCCTCGAGCTGCTTGGCTACGGTGATATCGATGAAGGTGATGACCACGCCATCGATCATGTTCTCCATGGTGCGGTAGGGCATGATGCGCACCGTGAACCAGCGGCCGTCGCGCGCCGCTGCGTCCTTCTGCGAGAAGATGAGTGTGCGCAGCACTTCGCGGGCATCCTCTTCCAGCGTGGGGTACACCAGATCGCTTGCGAGGTCTGACAGCGGCCGACCGGCATCGACTGCTATGAGCTTGATGATGCGCGAGGCGGGCGGGGTGAAGCGGCGTACGTGCAGCCGGCCATCGAGAAAGACGGTGGCGATCTCCGTGCTGTTGAGCAGGTTCTGCATGTCGTTGTTGACCCGCGACAAGTCGTCCACCTTGGA
>JAUSOD010000098.1 GCA_030656215.1 Azoarcus sp. | reverse complement strand
GAAGGAGGCCCTGCGGCTGGCCGCGTGAGGCCGCCACCCGCTTTCAGCGCCGCTTCGGGCTACGCCCTGCGCGGCGCTGAAAGCGAAATCACATCAACCATGCCGTGCTCACCCAAATTGCACAACTTGACGCACACAACTCGCCTCGTTCCGGGGCCGGACAAGCCGCGTGAGTCGGAGTCACGCCTCCCCGGCGCCCTGGTGCCCAGTTTCCCGGCATGCTTGTCAGGCCCGGATGGCGGCGGTAAGGTCGCGCTCTCGCTGCAAGCCGGCGTTCAAACACAATAAAGGCAAGCCCGATGCTGGCACTGGTGCAGCGCGTATCCGAAGCGCATGTCGTCGTCGACGGGCAGACCCTGGGTCGGATCGGTCACGGACTACTGGTGCTGCTGTGTGCCGAACGCGGCGACAGCACCACTGAAGGCGAGCGCCTGCTCGCAAAGCTGCTCAAGCTGCGCATCTTCTCCGACCTCGAGGGCAAAATGAACCGCTCGGTGCAGGATGTGGGCGGTGGCCTGCTTATCGTCAGCCAGTTCACCCTGGCGGCCGACACCGCCGGCGGCAATCGGCCCAGCTTCACCAACGCCGCGGCGCCCGACGAAGGCCGCCGCCTGTATGACGAATTCGTGCACCGTGCGCGCCAGCTGCACCCCGAGGTGCAGACCGGCGAATTCGCCGCCGCCATGCAGGTCCATCTGGTGAACGACGGTCCTGTCACCATACCGCTGCGCATCGCGCCACCCAAGCCGTGATAATCCAGCCCTACGCCAGCGTGCCCGCCTGTCGCACATGAACCGCAGCCGGAACCAATAGCACACCCATTTACGACCAGTGTGAATGCGCTGCGGTTGGTCAGAAGATCAACCACTTCTCCGATCCCGAACCGGCTTCCTTGAGGTTTGGAATGGCGCGAACGATCCGGGCGCGGGTGGTCTTGTCGTGCCCCATTTGCGCGAGAACCTGTCCCACCGCCGACGTGGCGTATTCGCCCTGCTTGTTGGGCGTGACCGTCTGCCGGATCTTGGTCACTGCTGCGGTAACGATCCGGGTGTCAACGCCGTTTGTGGTACTGGTACTGGTTTTCGACGCGGCGGCCACCCGGTTTGGCGATGCGAACAAGATGGTGCTGTGGGAGCGCACCTCCTGAAGTCCGCAGCGCGGGGCGCCCGGTTCAGGCCGGCGCGTGCCAGCGCGACTGCGCCTCCCATTCCGGAAATTGCGCCGCCGGGAGGGGCATGGAGATGAAGTAGCCTTGGGCGGTGTCGCAGTCCAGGGTGGCCAGGCGCTGCCACACGCCTTCGCTTTCGACGCCTTCGGCCACGATCTCCAGGCCGAGGTTGTGCCCCAACTCGATGGTCGACTGGACGATGATCGCCGAGTCTTTGCTGTCCAGCATGTTCCCGACGAAGGACTGGTCGATCTTGAGCGAATCCACCGGCAGCCTCTGCAGGTAGCTCAGGCTGGAAAAACCTGTGCCGTAGTCGTCGACGAAGAGCTTGACGCCCAACGCCTTCAGCCGCGTGAGCATGTCCACCGCGCTGGCGGGCTCTTCCATCAGGACGCTTTCGGTCAGCTCGAACTGCATCATTTCCGGGCGGGTGCCCCAAGTGGCGAAGAGGCCCTTGATGCGGTCGAGCAGTTGGGGGTCGCGGAGGTCGTGCGCGGAAAGATTCACCGATAACGGCATATCCAACCCCGCTTCGGCCCACGCGTAGCTTTGCCGGAAGGCGGCTTCCAGCACCCAGTGGGTGAGTGGCGTGATGAGCCCGGCGTGCTCGGCGAGCTTGATGAAGTGTCCGGTGGCGAGCATGCCGTGTCTGGGGTGGTGCCAACGCACCAGCGCCTCGGCACCACAGGTTTGTCGGGAGCCGAAGTTCACCTTGGGCTGGCAATAGAGGCGCAATTCCTCGTTGGCGATGGCGCGGCGCAACTCGCCCATCAGCGCCAGGCGCTGGGAGAATTCGCGGTCGGGGGTGCTGATGCATAGCGCATAGCCGGCGGCGCTGTGCGTCGCTTGGCCCGCGGCGACGGTCGCGCGGCGCAGCAGCGCCGAGGCATCGGTGCCGTGGCCGGGGAAGAGCGCGATGCCGATGCTGGCGTGGGCATCGACCGCGAAATCGGTGAGCTCGACCGGCTCGCGCAGGATCTTCAGCAGTTGTTGCGCGACTTGGGTCGCATTCTCTGCGCCTGCACCGGGGAGCAGGGCCGCGAACTCGTCTTCGCCGACGCGCGCGACGAGGCGGACGTCGTCGGTGAAGGGTGCGAGGCGCGCCGACACGGCGCGCAGAAAAAGATCGCCTTCCATGTAGCCGAGCGTCTCGTTGATCTCCTGGAACTGCCCCATCTTGATCACCAGCAGGGCGAGCGGCCGGAAGTCGTGTCGCGCGTTCGCCACCGTGTGGCTCAGACGGTCACACAGCGAGGTGCGATTGGGCAGCGCTGTCAGCGCGTCATAGAAGGCCATGCGCTCGATGGTCTTCTCGGCCTCGCGGTGCTTGACGCGCGTTCGCAGGTTGGCGATGCCGTAAGAGAGGTCCTCGGCCAACTCGCCGAGGAGAGTCACCTCGGCCTTGTCGAAGGCGTCCGCGTCGGCGGCGAGCACGCTCAGGGCGCCGATGACTTCGCCTTCGATGCGCAGCGGAAACGCAGTGACGGCGGCGTACCCGGCTTCGATTGCGTAGTCGCGGATGTCGGCGTAAGCGGGTTCGGTGAGGAGGTGGCGCCCGACCGACGGCTCGCCGCTGCGGATCGCGGTGGCCACCGCCCACTGGCCGGTGCCCGCTTCGCCCCAGGTGAGGGCGAGCCCTTGAAGCAGGGCGCGGTCGATGCCTACGCTGGCCATCACCCGGATGTGTTTCTCTTCGTCGTGTTCGGCGTAGCCGACGGAGGCGACGCGGTAGCCGCCTTCCTCGACAATCACCCGGCACATCTCGTGCAGCAGCCCGTCTTCGTCGGTGGCGCGCAGCAAGCTGCGGTTGCCGGCGCTCAGGGTGCGAAGCGCGCGCATCGTCCGCTGTACCTCGGCCGCGAGCGGGGCGTCGGCGAGGGGCGTTCGGTGCGGATGGGCATGGTGCCCGCGTGGCGGTTTTCCCTGGTGCTTCATGCTCGGCCCCTTCCCCCACGTCGGACGACCCGCTTCGATTCTAACCCCCTTTACGCCGCTGCCGCAGAGGCGAAGCGCGAGTGGGGGGCGAAGACAATCCTCCCATCCGATGCACTCGCGCCGGACAGGCCAAATGGCTGAACCTAACGACAGGATGGGGACAAATAGATGAGCGCCAGGAGGTAGTGTTCATAAGTGTGTGCAGAAGCGTCTTCGGTTGGAAGGCGTGGTTGGCCATGGCTAAGGTTGATTGACCGATCGACCTTTAACCCTGTGGGGGGCAGCCATGACCACGATCAAGCGTAGTTCGATGGGCGCGACAGTGGAAGCATTGGTGGCGTCGGATTCGGACCTGATGAAGGTGCTGATGAAGCAGGCGCTGCAGGAGGTTCTGGAAGGCGAGATGACCGAGTTGCTGTGCGCGGCGCCGGCCCCGCCACTAAAACCGGAAGCGCGAGATCAGTTCATCGAGGTTGCTCGCCACGCGCTCCAGCGCCTTCGCCGATTCCGCGGTGCTGTCGACCGCGGCGCTGGTTTCCTCGACCATTTGCGCGATGCCTTCCACCTTTTGCGCGATGGCGGTGCTCGCCGCGCTCTGCTCGCGGGTGGCCAGGGCCACGTCGCTGGTGCGCTCCAGCGTCTCGGCAGCGCCGGCGCGAATGGCTTTCAGCGAGTCGGCCGCCTCGCGGGCGAGGGCTACGCCGCGCTCGACCTGGGGCAGAGCCGAGTCCATTGAGGTGGCGGCCGCGGCGGTGTCGCCCTGGATGCCGGTGATCATCTGATTGATCTGGACGGTGGCGGTGGCGGTGCGTTCGGCCAGGCCACGGACCTCGTCCGCAACCACGGCAAAGCCGCGGCCGTGTTCGCCGGCGCGCGCGGCCTCAATGGCTGCGTTGAGCGCCAGCAGGTTTGTCTGGGCGGCGATGTCCTTGATCACGCTGGCGATCGCGGAGACGTCTCCGGCACGTGCTTCGAGGGAGCGGATGCGGGTTGCGGCGGAGGTGACGCGCTCGGCGATCAGCGAAATCTCGTCTGCGGCGAGGTGCACTGTTTTCTCGCCGCTGCCGGCCATGTCGACGGCGCGAGCGGAGTTGATCTCGGTCTCGCGTGCGCTGTCCGAAATGTGGCCGACGCTGACGGTGAGCTCTTCGATCGCGGCCGCCATGGACGAGGTGGCGTCCGACTGGTTGCGCGCGGCGGCGGCGACCTGGCCGGACGCGTCGGAGATGTGGGTGGCGTTCGACACCAGGGTACGTGCGCTGTCGCCGACCTGGCGCATCATCTCGCGCAGGCCCAGGGTCATGGCGCCGAGCGAGGCCAGCATGCTGCCGGGCTGCGCGTTGCCGACCTCGATGGTGAGATCGCCGTGGCTCGCCTTTTCCATCAGGGCCATGACCGAACCGGGCTCACCCCCGATCTGGCCGAGGATGGTTCGCGCGATGATCCAGGTGAGGGCGCCGACAAACAGCATCGCCAGCGCGATCACCATCGTCACGTAGCTCAGCTGGCTGTAAAACAGGGCGTCGAGATCGTCGGTGTAGAGGCCGGTGCCGATAACCCAGTCCCATTCCTTGAAGTGCTCGAGGTAATGCAGTTTCGGCACTTGCACGTCGGACCCCGGCTTGGGCGTCATGGTGAAGGCGAAGCCGTCGCCGCCGGTGGCCGCGCCGACCAGGGCGCGAACCGTGTAGTTGCCTTCCTTGTCCTTGCGGTCCCAGTGCGGTGCGCCTTCGTACTCGGGCCGGATAGGGTGCATCACGCCCATGGCCTTGCTGTCGTATACGTAGAGGTATTCGTTACCCAGATAGCGGATGTTGCGCAGCACGTTGGCCGCGCGTTTCTGGGCTTCCTCGCGCGACAGCTCCCCGCTCTTCTCCTGGGCCTGCAGGCCGGCCACGCTGCTCACCGCGGCGTGGATGACCGCATTCAGCGTGGCCTTGCGGTCTTCCAGGAGCTGGCCGCGCAGGTGAAGAATCTGGAACGCGGCGAGCGCGATCATGCCGATCAGCGCCACCAACACCGTCGCCAGCAAACGGCTCTTCAGACTCATCGTGCCGAACATGTCACTCTCCCTGATTGAAGCGCCGTGGCTTCAGGTGCTGGAAATGTCGCTACGCATCTCCCAAGTAATGACTGCTAACGGCTCACTTGCGTCGTTCATTAAGCCATATTTACTGTTTCGACCAATATATTTTGCGTCGATGGGCTACTCGGGCTTGCGCGCGACCAATCCGATCAGCGCCGAGCGCCCCTTGTGCCCCACGCCCTCGGCAATATCTTCCTCGTACTCGACCAACTCCTCCAGCTGCCAGTCGGCGAACGCGGCGCGAAGGTCTTCTGCGGTGTAGAGGTTCTCGACCGCGGACGGGCCGCCGGTTTTGTATTCGAGCTGCTTGGGCGTGTAGCCCTGGAGCAGGATGCGACCGCCGGGGCGGGTGAGTTGCTTCATTACGTCGAACTGGCGGTCGCGCCATTCGGGGCCGACGAACTGGATGAAGATGCCGACCACCCAGTCGAAGGCGTCGTGCATGTCGGCGGGGGGCCAGCCCGGGGCGAGCATGTCGGCCTGGATGAAGCGGACGTCGGCGTTGCGCCCCGCAGCAAGGTGGCGGGCCTTTTCGACGGCGACGGCGGAGATCTCGATGGCGGTGACTTCGAGGCCTTGCTCAGCGAGCCAGACCGAGTTGCGGCCTTCACCGTCGGCCACCGACAGCGCGGTTCGGCCGCTCTGCAGCAGGTCGAGCCGATGGGCGAGAAAACGGTTGGGCTCGGTGCCAAACAGATAGGTGTCGCCGGCGTCCCGGTAACGGGTGCTCCACGTGGTTTCCTGGTTCATCGGGTCGAACTCCTTGGTCATCGTGATGTTTCCGGCTGGGGCAGCGGCGTGTGTCCATGTGGCAGGCGGTCGCGGTGGGGCGATGCAGATTCTTGACCATGGTCACGTTCGGAGCATAGATCATCGCCCGCGTTGAGTGCGCAACGGAATGTCGCTTCCGGCATGCAGCCTTCCCCATGCGCAGCTGCGCGGCCGGGTGCAGGCAATTGCCGCCGGAGGTAGCCGTCGACGTGCGCCGGCGTTATCCTCATCCGCTCCCTTGCTCAATCGATCGATCCGTTTTCTGGAGGCTGTCGCGGTGACTGTTCAATCCCCCGAGTCGTTCCTGTTTCCCCCAACCGTGCCCAGCCTGGCAATCAGCGACAGCGCGGTGCGCTTTCCGGTGCGGCGGGTGTATTGCATTGGCCGCAACTACGCCGACCACGCGCGCGAGATGGGTCACGACCCCGATCGCGAGCCGCCTTTCTTCTTCACCAAGCAGCCCGATAGCCTGCTGCCCGATGGCAGCGTGTTTGCCTATCCGCAGGCAAGCGCCGAGGTGCATCACGAGGTAGAGATGGTGGTGGCAATCGGTCGCGGCGGGGCCGAGATCCCGGTCGAGTCGGCGCTGGAGCATGTGTTCGGCTACGCGGTGGGCCTCGACATGACGCGGCGCGACCTGCAGGCCGAGGCCAAGCGCGCGGGCCGGCCGTGGGAGATCGGCAAGGCTTTCGATGGCGCGGCGCCGTGCTCGGCGATCGTGCCGGCGGCGCGTATCGGGCATCCGTCGAGCGGTGCGATCTGGCTCGAGGTCAACGGCGAGGCGCGCCAGCGCGGCGATATCGGCGATCAGATCTGGCGCGTGCCGGAGCTGATCGCCCACCTGTCACGCTACTTTGCGCTTGAGGCCGGCGACGTGATCTTCACCGGCACGCCGGCGGGGGTGGGGCCGGTGCACGTGGGCGACCGTCTGCACGGCGGGGTGGACGGCATCGGCACGATCACGATCGAGGTCGGTGCAGCGCGCTAGTGTCGCCTCAGCCTGCCTGCACCAGGTTGCGCGGATGGCCGGCGACGAAGGCGGCGATGTTGTCCATCAACTGATCCGCGAGGGCCTGCTGGGCTTCGTCCGAGGCCCAGGCCACGTGCGGAGTAAGGATCACGTTGGGGCGGTTGGCGGCGCGTAGCAGGGCGTTGTCGGCCGCGGGCGGTTCGCCGTCGGTGACATCGAAGCCGGCACCGCTGATCAGCCCTTCGTCGAGCGCACGGACCAGATCCTGTTCGTTGACCAGGCCACCGCGGGCGGTGTTGATCAGCAGCGGGCGGCGTGCCATCGCGCGGAATTCGGGCAGGCCGATCAGGTCGCGGGTGTGCGCCGTCAGCGGGCAGTGCAGGGTGAGGACGTCGCTGGTGGCGATTACCTCGTCCCACGGCAGGTAGCCTGCGCCGACTTCGCTCGCGCCCTTGCGCGCGGCGAACACTGGCTCCATGCGAAACACGCGGGCAATCTCGGCTACGCGATTGCCCAGCACGCCGCTGCCGATGATGCCCAGCCGGGTGCCGGCCAGGTCGCGGATCGGATGGTTGAAGAAGCAGAACTGCGCGGCCTTTTGCCACTCGCCGGCCAGCACGTCGTCGCGAAAACCCACCAGGTTGCGGCGCAACGCGAGGATCAGGGCGAAGACGTGCTCGGGTACGGTATTGACCGCGTAGCCGCGGATGTTGCTCACCGCAATCCCCAGCCGCTGGCAGGCGGCCTTGTCGACACAGTCGGAGCCAGTGGCGGCCACGGCCACCAGGCGCAGATCGGGTAATTGCGCCAGCGTCTCGGCACCGAGCGCGACCTTGTTGGTGATCGCGATGGTGGCGCCGGCAAGGCGGGCCGCCACCTGGTCCGGCGCGCTGCGCTCGTACTCGGTCAACTCATGGGCAAAGGCCGGACGCGTCAGCGTGATTTGCGGCGCCAGTGTGGCGCGGTCGAGAAAGACGATCTTGTGCATGGCAGGCTTAATCCGCACGTTTTGCGAGGGCGGTAGCGAGCTTGCACACGGCGCTGCCGACACCTTCCAGCATGCTGCGGGTGCGATCGTCGGCAACGCTGCCATCGGCGCCTAGCACCTTGTCGGCGGCGGGGACCGCGGCCTGTTCCGGGACCACCACAAGACCGAGATTGGCCAGATAGAGCCGCGCATGCTGCAGTGCCCGGATGCCGCCGAGCGCGCCCGGCGAGGCGGTGACCAGGCCGGCGGCCTTGCCGCGCAGATGGATGGTGCCGGGGCGGTTGCTGCCGTCGGGCAGGGGGCGGGACACCCAATCCAGCGTGTTCTTGAGCAGCGGGGTGAAAAAGCCGTTGTACTCGGGGGTGGCGACCAGCACGCCGTCGTGCTCGGCAAACAATTGTTGTAGCCGCGCAGCCGCTTCGGGCAGTCCCTCACTCGCCTCCAGATCGCCATCGTAAAGCGGCATGACGAACTCACGCGGCTCGATGAAGGTGAGCTCGGCGCCGGCCTCTCGCGCACCGGTCATGGCAACCGCAAGGGCACGACGGTTGTATGAATCACGGCGGGCACTGCCGCACAGAGCGAGTAGGCGGGGGCTGGGCATGGAGGATCTCCTCTGTAGTGAATAGTGAACGCGGTTTCTTGCAGACCTTCGGGCGTGGGCATGGTTCAGCCATGCCTTTCGGCGGGCCCTCCAATGAAGCGCTGATTGTTGCCGTGCCGTCGGATTTTCTTACAAACGCCGCTGCCTGGATACGTTTCCGGGATGGTCGGCGACACCAATCAGGTGATTTGTATGGAATATATGACACTGGCTTTGATCTTGCTTCGGTCCCTGCCGGTGCTCCACCCGCTCGGTCAACCGCGCGGCCTTCAACAACTTCGACAAGCGATCTTTCCGACATGAACCCCATACTTCGAATCTGCAATACTGCGGTCGCGCCCGCGATCGCCGCCCTGCTGCTTGGCGCCGCCGGTAGCGCACAGGCAACTTTCGTTACCATCGATCCCGCCCAGAGTTCGGTGACCTACACCTTCGGCGGGATGGTCCTCTGCGACCCCGACGGCAACTGCCCCGAGCCGCCTGCATCGCAGACGTTTGCGCTGTCAGGCAGTTTCGAGGTCGAGCGGACGACAGCCTTCATCACCGACTCGTTCTATCCGCCTTCAGGTCACTACCGGGACGCGATCCGGTTCCAGTCCGTTTCGGTCGATGGCGGTGGCGCCACTCAGATGGGCTTCTCGTTTCCGACTTACCTGGCGATCGAAGAAGGGGGTGTCTTCTCAGGGAGTGAAGACCCCTGCACGCCGGCGATGGGCCCCTGCCTGGCAGGCCAGTTCGGTTGGTTCTCCGCCGAGTTCGATGGTCACACGCTGATGCTGAGCGGAATCGACTTTGCCGATAGCGGGTTCTTCTCCGACCGGTTTGCGTTCACCGTCTTTGCTTATGCGACCGCGCCGGCCAGTGTTCCCGAGCCAGGCACGCTGGCCTGCCTGGCTGCCGGCATGCTTGGCCTGGGCGCGGTGCGCAAGGCGCGTGCTCGAACCGCCTCTTAGTCCCGACCGTCTGCCGGAGCGGCCTGATGCAGCAGCATGAGGCATGAGGTCAGCGACGGCAGGTTCTTCGTTGGGTTTCTGTACAGGGCGCGGAGAAAACGGATTGGCTGAAACTTGACAGGGACGTTCAGTGGCGTACTATACCATCCATGCAGATGGTAAGGAGATGGTAATGAGCGTCCACGAACTAAGAGTCAAGGCAGGCGAAGCAAGCGAAAAGATTACGATCAACCTCGGCGTGGTGGATCTCGGGCAGATCGATCTGCTGGTGCAGGAGGGTTTTTACTCCAACCGCACCGACCTGATCCGCACCGCAATCCGCAACCAGTTGGCGACCCATGCCGATGTGGTCCGCGAGACCGTCGCGCGCAAGACCTTCGTCCTTGGCCTGCAGCACTACAGCCGCAGCGACCTCGAAGCGGTGCAAACGGCCGGACACAAGCTGCAGATCCAGGTCCTGGGCCTCGCCAGCATCGCCAACGATGTGCCACCCGAACTCGCCCTTGCCACGATCGACTCGATCGTCGTGCTGGGGGCCTTCCACGCCAGCCCCGCGGTCAAGGCCGCACTGGCTAATCGAATTCACTGAGCGAATTCACTGACCGCCCTCGTGGCGGGCGCTCGCCTGGCCGGTTCCCCTGTCAGGCAGCGTTACCGGAGACTCAACGCAATGAACGCACCCATGAATCCCGCAATGCTCGAAGCCCTGAGGCTGACCCGCGAGGGGCGCCTGGCGGAGGCTAGCGCGCTTATCCAGGGCGCACTGGGCGGTACGCCCTTCACTTTCACCGCGCCCACCGACACTTCCCACGCCAATGAAGTGCCGCTCGGGGGTGATGTCTTTCTGCAGGATGCGGAATCTGCCACGGTCGAGCGCCCGCAGTCCGAAGCAAAGGTCCACCGGCCGCAGGCTGCGGGCGCATCGACACATGCACGGCGCCCCTGGCCCGGGGTCGATGCCGATGCGCTGCGCACCCAGTGGCGCGGATTCCATGGCCCGCAGGCCGAGCCGATGCCATCCGCCGAGCCGCTGCCAGACGGCGCCCGCTTCATCACCGAATCGTTCACCAATGCAGCCGGCACGCGCAGCTACAAACTGTATGTGCCCAGCGGCTATGACGGCCAGCCCCTTCCGCTGGTGGTCATGCTCCACGGGTGCACCCAGAATCCGGACGATTTTGCGGCCGGTACCGGCATGAACGAGCTTGCCGAGAAGCAGCCCTGTCTGGTCATCTATCCGGCTCAGCCAGCCTGCGCTAATCCGTCGAAATGCTGGAACTGGTTCAAACCGGGCGACCAGCAACGTGATGGCGGCGAGCCGTCCATCATCGCCGGCATCACCCGCCACGTGCGCGACACCTATGCCGTCGATCCGAAACGGATCTACGTCGCCGGCTTGTCGGCAGGTGGGGCGATGGCTGTGACGATGGCGATCAGCCATCCGGAGTTGTACGCGGCGGTCGGCATCCATTCCGGGTTGCCGCACGCGGTGGCGGGCGACCTGCCATCGGCGCTGGCGGCGATGCAGCAGGGCGGAACCGGTCCGGTCGGACGGCAGGCGAGGAAACGCGCGGCGGTGCACCCCATTGCGGCCATCGTGTTCCATGGCGATCGGGATACCACCGTCCATCCGGGCAACGGCGACCAGGTGATCGCGCAGTGCGCAGGTGCCGCCCCGGCGCTGGGGGGCCGGAATCCGCAGATGACGGTGGAAAAAGGACAGGTGCCGAACGGACATGCGTTCACGCGCACAATCCACCATGGGCCGAAGGGGCCGGCAGTCGCGGAGCACTGGCTCATCCACGGCGCCGGGCATGCGTGGTCGGGCGGAAGTGCAAAGGGTTCGTACACCGATCCCAAAGGGCCCGATGCGACGCAGCAGATGATGCGTTTCTTTCTCGAACACCCGCAAGGATAGAGGCCGACCTAGCGCCCGAATGGGTGCTGGGAAGGTGTTGAAAGCCGTCGGTGGCGACGAGTCATGGAAGAAGCGGGTCTGTTCCTTATGGGCGCCAGCGCACAGATTGCCGGAGCCGCCTTGTCTATTCTCTAAACGCCGAATGAGTGTTCCGGCACTGGCGCTCTCAATCCGTTTCATTTCAGAAACGCACCATGAGAGGAGTCTCAGGGCCAGCGCCATCCATTCACATTCAGCACTTCCCGCACTATGTTCAGGAGCACAAAATGAACGAATCGATCCATACCGAAGTAAGCAATGCCGGCCGTTTTGGCTCAAGGGTACTCAGTGCCGGTTCGCTCAGCAGCGACGACGTGTACAACCCGAAGGGTGAGAAACTGGGCAGCATCAAGGATCTCATGATAGACATTGAAAACGGTAAGGTTTGCTATGCCGTACTGTCCTTCGGCGGTTTCCTCAGTCTCGGCGAAAAGCTCTTTGCCGTACCGTGGAGCGCCCTGACGGTCGATACCGAAAACAAGCGCTTTGTCATGGATACCGACGAAGAGCGCCTGAAGAACGCACCTGGGTTCGATACCGACAACTGGCCCAATATGGCAGATGCCGCCTGGGGAAAGAGCGTTCACGCCCATTACGGCACGACGTACTGAAACTGACCCCCCGCTCCAACGAATGTCAGAGCGGGGGTCAGCGTTGAACATTCCTAGGCCAGCTCTTCAAAAATGGGTGAATCGCTTGCCCTCCGCTTCATCGGGTGCCCTTACGTATGGTGCGCTGCTTGGCTTCAAAGTACTGGCACTCTTCCCCCGAGGCAGCTAGTACCTCGCGGCAGGGCAGCGCCCGGCTTTTGAAGTTCAAGGCCCGGCAGGCGTGCGGAAATGCGACTTCGTGGGTGATGTAGTAGTGGGTGCACTGATTGCACTTCCTGTCCGAATCGGCCGGTGCCCTAATGGCGCGTCGTGGTTCGGGTTCCATGCGCCTCCTCCGGTTTGCCGCTCTGGTGAAGCGATCGGTGGCCCGGGAGATCTCCGGGGGCGATTGCAGGCGGGAATTCTACCCGGTGCCGACGCGGCGCCGGAAGCATGGCAGCGACGGCGCGCATCCGCTCGAAATGTTCGTCGCGCGCACCGGTTTGTCGGTGTTCTGAGCGCAGGTCATCCGTTTTCCCTTTATCCGCTCACATGAATATCGCTTGAATCGGTGACAGCAATCCTCGCAGATCGACCGCCGGGCCAGCCCTAAGCTGGGAACACCCGATCGTCGATTCCGGAGGAATCATGCGCACTCATTCATGGCGTACGCCCACGCTGGTCATCATCTGTGGCGGGCTGGTGCTGAGCCTGTCGCTCGGCATGCGGCACAGCTTCGGCCTGTTCCTGCAGCCGATGAGTTTCGATCTTGGCTGGGGGCGCGAGACCTTTGCCTTTGCCATTGCATTGCAGAATCTGGTGTGGGGAATCGCCCAGCCCTTCACCGGCATGATCGCCGACCGCTACGGCGCGGGCCGGGTGGTGCTCGGCGGTGCCCTTGCCTATGTGCTGGGGCTGGTGCTGATGCCGCTGTCGGCCGACGGCCTCGAGCTTGGCCTGACCGCGGGGGTGCTGGTCGGTCTGGGGTTGAGCGGCACTGGCTTCGGCATCATCTATGGCGCCATCGGTCGTGCCGTTGCCGCCGAGCGGCGCAGTGCGGCGCTCGGCGCGGCCGGTGCGCTCGGTTCGCTCGGGCAGTTCGCCATGCTGCCCTACGCGCAGAGCCTGATCACGGGAACCGGCTGGGCCCAGGGGCTGTGGGTGCTGGCCGCCACGGTCGCGCTGATGATCTTGCTCGCCGCGGTCATGGCCGAGCCGGCAGCGGGCGACACCGCTTCGGCACGGCCACCCCAGGCGCTGTCTCAGGCGCTGGCGGAGGCGTTCTCGCATCGCGGCTTCTGGCTGCTTGGCCTGGGCTTCCTGGTGTGCGGCTTTCAGCTCGGCTTCATCGGCAACCATCTGCCGGCCTTTCTGGTCGATCAGGGGCTGACGCCGCGAACCGGCATGATCGCCCTGAGCCTGGTCGGGCTGCTCAACGTCGCCGGCACGTGGTTCTGGGGCCAGTTGGGCGGAAAATGGCGGGCAAAGAATCTGCTGAGCATTCTTTATCTGCTGCGCGGCTTGCTGATCGTGGCCTACGTGGCGATGCCGGTCAGTGCGGCCACGACCTATGCGTTCGCGGCCGGAATGGGCTTCCTGTGGCTGGGCACGGTGCCGCTGACCAGTGGCGTGCTGTCGCAGATCTTCGGTGTGCGCTACATCTCGACCCTGTTCGGCTTCGTCTTCTTCAGTCACCAGCTGGGGAGCTTTCTCGGCGTGTGGCTGGGGGGAATGGTATTCGATGCGACCGGCTCCTATGCGGTGATCTGGACGGTGTCGATCGGACTCTCGCTGGTGGCGGCCATCCTGCATTACCCGATCGACGACCGGGTGGTCGGGCTGTCGGCGCCGGCAGGGCGGGTGGCATGAGCGGACGGCAGGGTGCACGGGGCGGTGCCGTGCTCGACCTCGTCCTTGCGCTGTCGATCGGGGGCGTGGCGATGCTGGCAATGCGTGCCTACCTCGCCCCCGATTTCATGATCTCGATGCTGGCGCTGGATTTCCTGTGTCGTTGAGGGGGTTTCCGGTTGATGGGCTACGCCATCCGCTGGCGGCCAGGGTAAGAAGGTGATCGGCGGCCCGGTGCGCGAGTGGTTTGAGCAGGCCGCGCGGGGTGAGGGCCAGCCAGTAGCACCCGGTGTCGACTGACGCGGGGTGCGCCGACCGGAGCAGGCCGGCCTGGACATGATCGCGCGCGGCAAGGGTGGTGAGCAGCACCGGCCCGGCGCCGGCGATGCAGGCCTCGAGCGCGCTCAGGGGGTCGTCGAGGGTAACCGAGTAGTGCAGCGGCGGGCAGTGGCCGAACACGGCGCCGCTCCACTGGATCCAGTCGGCGGCCGAGTGTCGCACCAGCGCGTGGTGTTGCAGGTCGCGCACCGATACCGGTGCGGCGAGCGGGCTGGCGGCGGCGACGTAGATGCCCATCCCGCCGTCGAACAGGCGGCGGGCGCTGTCCGCCGGCGGCGCAGCGGAAAAATCCATCACGATGTCGGCAGCGGGATTGGGGCGCGCATCCGGAACCCGGTTGGTACTGAGCTCGAAACGCAAGCCGGGCAGGCCAAGGTGTTGGCGCAGCGCAGGAAACTGGCGGGGCAGCCAGCTGGCACCTAGCACCGGGGTCACGTCGAAGTGGAGCCGCTGCTGGGTGTGCATCCGCAGCGCCAGCGTGGCCTCGCGAAAACCCGCAATCAGCGGGCTCAACTCCGCATGGCAGGCCAGCCCCGCGGCAGTCGGCACCACGCCGCGTCCGCGCCGTTCGAGCAGGGTGAGACCGAGGGTGCGCTCGATCTGGCGGATGCGATGGCTGATCGCCGAGGGCGTGACCGACAGCGCCTCGGCGGCCAGCGCAAGGCTGCCCAGGCGGATCGTCGCCTCGAGCGCTACCAGTTCCAGCAAGGGCAGATCACGCAATAATGAACGACTCACCTGCAGGATGCTCCACCATGTCGATGACGATGCCAGTTCCCCCACTGCATGCCCTGGTCGCGTTCGAGGCGCTGGTGCGCCACGGGACGGTCGGGCGCGCGCTGCGCGAACTGGGCGTGACCAGGGCCGCACTCGCCGGCTCCATCGCCCTGCTCGAAGAACGCACCGGCTTGCGCCTGCTGGTGCGTCAGCTCCCCGAGGTCGAGCTGACCGACGAGGGTCGTGCCTACTACGATGCGGTGGCGGTCTTTGCCCGTGGCACCGCCGACGCGCTGCACAGCCTCGGCGGCGATTACACCACCGAGATCCGGATTTCCGCCAGCCCGGGGCTTGCCCGGCTGTGGCTGGTGCCACGGCTCGAGGCGCTTCGTGCCGCCTGTCCGCGGGTGGCCTTCACCGTGTCGGCGAGCGAGGCCTTGTCGGATCTTGAGCGCAGCGAGTGTGACATTGCCATCCGCTACTGTCACCCGGAAGAGCTCGATGGCGAGGCAAGCGTGTTGTGGGCCGAAACGCTGGGCATCCTGGCCCCCGCCGCGCGTGCCGCAGGGTTCGGCCTGCGCTCGCTGCCGGACCTGCTGGCGAGCGAGCCCCTGATCGAACATCCGTCGCTTCCGTGGTCGCGGCTCGCGCAACGGATCGGTCTTGGCGCGCTGCCGCGCGAGCCGGACCTGGTGTGTCACGATCTCTATGCGGTGCTGACGGCCTGTGTGCGCGGCGAAGGCCTGGCCTTGCTGCCGCTGCGCCTGAGCGGCGGGTTTTGCGAGCGCCACGGCTTGGTGCCGGTGCATGGGCTGCGCCTGACGGGCAAGAGCTACGTGCTGTTGTATTCAGCAGGCGGGCGTGCGCGTCCCGTCGTGCACGCCTGCGCCAGGGTGCTCATGAGTCTTGCCACCGAGCTGCAGCCTGCGGTTTAGCCTAGCGAGGGCCTTGCCGATGAGGCGGAGCCGCTGGTGTCCGGCAAGCAATCCTGATACCGGGCTGATCGCGATCTGCGCCGCTCCGCGACTGCTTATCACCACCTGCCCGTCAACGGTCGTGGTGTGGCGTTCTCCTGCCGCCAGTACGATATCGACGCCGGGGTGGTATTCGGTCAGCCACACGCTGCCGCGGTGGCAGACCACCACCATGCCCTGGCGCAAGCTGAAGGCGAGCGTTGCGCCCCTGTCCAGTTCCATGATCCATCGGGTGTCGTCGGTCGCGTGCATGGTCTGATCCTCGGTGGCGGTCGGTCCGCTTCGCCGCATCCTGCCGGGCGGCAAAAGGCCCGCCCCCGAACAGGGGCGGGGTCCGCAGGGAGGGCGGCGTGCCGGGAGTTGCGACGCCGCGCGGGAAGACAGGCCCAGCGTAAGGGGCCGGCGCAGCGCTGGGTTGAATTCTGCTGAGCGCGTCGGCAGCACAGTTCAACTCCGGTGTGCGCGGGGCCGGCTATCGACATTGCCGGTGCCGAGCTTTCTCGTCGGCGACGAGCTCTTTGAAGTCATATACACGGATGAACAAATATCCATGCGTCAATGATTGAGCCATATGGCGCACACGTATTCCGGCACCTGGCGTATTCTGTCGTGAAGGGGTCAAGCGCCAGGGGCTTGAAGCAAGGTGCAGCGCCTGTCCGTTGCCGGACGATGCACGGGTAGCCGCCAGATCAACCTACGGACAGGCCATTCGTGCAGCGTGGTGCTTTCGCCCCGGAGCGTGTCGGTACTGCTGAAAATGCAGTTCACCTCGATAATAATCAACGCCGCGAGAGGCGAACACGAGGCGACGAAGCACTGAATGGCGCAAGCAGCTCAACCGAAGTGCCTGATCCTTGACCTTGAAGTGGTGCCGGCGGACGAGGGCGAGCCGGAACGCATCATCAAGATCGGCGCACTCCGCCCCGATACCGGTGCCACCTTGGAACTCAATGGCGGCAGGCAACTTGATGCTGCGCTGGGCCGGCTCGGCGAGATGGCTGCGGGAGCGAGTTTCGTGCTTGGGCACAACATCATCGGGCACGACCTTGCCGTGCTGCGCCGTGCGGCACCCGCAAACCCGGTCCTGCAGCTCCCGGCAACCGACACGCTGCGTTTGTCACCGCTGGCATTTCCGCAGAACCCCTATCACCGCCTGATCAAGGATTACAAGCTGATCCGCGACAGCCTCAACTCGCCGCTGGCCGATTGCCGCTCGACGCTGACGCTGTTCCTCGACCAGCAGGAGGCCTTCGACCGGCTCGCGGACACCCATCGCGATGAGCTGCGCTGTTATCAGGCGCTGGTCGCCCCGCAAACCGGGGCTGGGCTCGGCAACCTGTTTTTCGCCAAGACCGGGCGCACGCCTGCGTCGCTGGGCGAGGTGGCTGAGCTGTTGCCGGGGCTGCTCGCTGAAACCGATCCGGGCCTGCGGCGAACGCACAAAGTGTGCACCACCCGCCTGAGTGCGCTGATCGAGCATGAGCTGCATCAGCCCGAACTGCACTGGCCCATCGCCTACGCCTTGGCCTGGCTTCGGGTTTCTGGCGGCAACTCGGTCCTTGCGCCGTGGGTTCGCCACCAGTTTCCGGCGGTGGGCAAGCTCATCGCCGAGCTGCGTGATGTTCCCTGCGACGACCCACAGTGCAGCTACTGCCAAACCACGCATGACCCCCGTCACGAGCTCAAACGCTATTTCGGTTTCGACGATTTTCGTCACGAAGCGGACGGCACCAGCGCGCAGCACGACATCGTTGTGGCCGGCATGCGCGGTGCCTCGGTGCTGGCCGTGCTGGCTACCGGTGGCGGCAAGTCGATCTGCTACCAGTTGCCCGCGCTCAACCGCTACCACCGCAACGGCAGCCTCACGATCATCATCTCGCCGCTGCAATCACTGATGAAAGACCAGGTCGACGGCATGCTTGCCTGCAACATCCAGTGTGGCGCGGCGCTCAACGGCCTGCTCACCATGCCCGAGCGCGCCGACGTGCTCGAAAAGATCCAGCTGGGCGATGTCGGCATCTTGCTGGTCTCCCCCGAGCAGTTTCGCAATAAGGCCTTTCGCAACGCGATTGCCCACCGCCAGATCGGAGCCTGGATATTCGACGAGGCGCACTGCCTGTCGAAGTGGGGCAACGATTTCCGCCCCGACTATCTTTACGCGTCCCGCTTTATCCGTGAGTTCACCGGCCAGGGCGAGCTTGCGCCGATCGGCTGCTTCACCGCCACCGCCAAACAGGATGTGTTGACCGATATCCGCGAGCATTTTCACAGCGGCCTCGGAATCACCTTCAAATCCTTCATTGGCACGCCCGAGCGCCCCAATCTGCACTTCGAGGTCCTTCCGGTCAGCGCCGGAGAAAAGTTCGCACGCACCCACCTGCTGCTCGGTGACGAGCTGGGCGAGCGCGATGGCGGCGCCGTGGTCTTCGTTGCCAGCCGCAAGAAGGCCGAAGACCTCGCCGACTTTCTGCTCGGACAGGGCTGGACCTGCAAACACTTTCATGCCGGGCTGCAGCCGCACGAAAAGAAGGACATCCAGGACCACTTCAAGAGTAGCGAATTGCGCGTCATCGTCGCGACCAACGCGTTCGGCATGGGCGTCGACAAACAGGACGTGCGCCTGGTGGTGCACGCCGACATTCCGGGCTCGCTGGAAAACTACCTGCAGGAGGCGGGCCGCGCCGGGCGCGATCAGGAGGACGCCCGTTGCGTGCTGCTGTACGACCCGCAGGACATCGAGACCCAGTTCGGCCTGAGCGAAAGGTCGCGCCTGAGCCACCGGGACATTCAGCAGATCCTGGCAAAACTGCGCTTCGAAAGCAGCAAGCGCAAGGGCGGGCAACTGGTGATCACGGCCGGGGAGATCCTGCTCGACGACACCGTGCACACCAGTTTCGACGCCGAGGATCGCGACGCCGAGACCAAGGTCGTCACCGCCATCGCCTGGCTGGAGCGCGGGCAGTTCTTGCGCCGCGACGAGAATCACACCAGGGTCTTCCCGGCCCGTCTGTGCCTGAGCGCGGAAGAGGCCGAGAGCCGCCTGGGCAAGGCCGGTTTGCCGGTACGGCGGCTGGAGCAGTATCGGGCGATACTGCGCTTTCTCTACTCCGCCGCGGCGGACGAGCGCGTCAATACCGACCTCCTGATGCAGCTCACCGGCCAGACCAGCGAGGAAGTCTCGGCAAGCCTCAAACAGCTCGAAGCCCTTGGCCTGCTCGAAAACGATGCGCAGCTCACGCTCTACCTGCGGCACGGCGTGGCCGGCGCGTCGAGCGATCGCCTGAAGCAGTCGCTTGCGCTGGAGCGCGCGCTGTTCAAGGCGCTGCGCGAGCTCGCTCCGGATGCCGACCACGGCGAATGGCAGGACATCAACCTCACGCCGCTGACCACCACGCTGCGGGCCAACGCCGATCTGCCCGATCTGCTGCCGCTCCACGTGCTGCGCCTGCTGCAAAGCCTGGCGCAGGATCGCGATGGCGACAGCCAGCAACGCAGCAGCTTCGAGCTGCGCCAGCTCGGCCGTGACTATCTCAAGCTGCGCATCCGTGGCGGCTACACCTGGTCGCAGGTCGAGGGGCTGGGGGACAAGCGACGGGCCATAGCCGCCGCCACCTTGCCTTTCCTGATCGCGAAGATCCCGGCCGGGCTGCGTGGCAAGGACTTGCTGGTCAACACCACCTTCGGCGAACTGCAGCAACTGCTGAGCAGCGATCTCGAACTGAACGCCACGATCAAGCCCGAAAAGCGCCTCAAGGCGATGGAGCATGTACTGCTCTACCTGCACCACCAGGAGATCCTCACCCTCAACCACGGCATGACTGTCATGCGGCGCGCGATGACCATCGACATCAACGCGGAAAAGCACGGCCAGCGCTTCGCGAAAGAGGACTACCGACGCCTGGACGAGCACTACCGCGAACGCCGCATCCAGGTGCACGTGATGCGCGAATACGCCGAGATCGCGCTGCGCGAAATGGCCGATGCGCTACGTCTGGTGATGCATTACTTCACCGGGAGCAAGGACGAGTTTCTGCGCCGCTATTTCGCCGGCAAGGAGGACATCCTGCAGCTGGCCACCAGCGAGGGCTCGTGGAAAGCCATCATCGACGCGCTCGACCGCACCCAGAAGGCCATTGTTGCCGATCACAAGGATTGCAACCGCCTCATCCTCGCCGGTCCGGGCTCGGGCAAGACGCGCGTCGTCGTGCACCGCATTGCCTACCTGTTGCGCGTGCGCCGCGTCCCGGCCGCGGCAGTCATCGCGCTCACCTTCAACCGCCACGCCGCCAACGAGATCCGCCACCGCCTGTTCGATCTGGTCGGCAACGACGCCATCGGGCTGACCGTGCTCACCTACCATGCGATGGCGATGCGGCTGACCGGCACCAGCTTCAACCGGCGCGACAAGCTCGATGATGGCGAACTCGACGGCCTGCTCGATCGCGCCGCCGACCTGCTCGAGGGCAAGGCCCTGGTCGACGGCGAGGACGACCTGCGCGAACGTCTGCTGCAGGGTTACCGCTACATCCTGGTCGACGAATACCAGGACATCGACGACCGCCAGTATCGCCTGGTCAGCGCGCTGGCCAAACGGCACGGCGAGCAGAGCGGTGAAAGCGGTGCCGAGCTGTGCATTCTTGCCGTGGGCGACGACGACCAGAACATCTACCAGTGGCGGGGCGGCAGCAACCGCCACATCGAGACCTTTCGCACCGAATACTCGGCGCAGATCAGCTACCTGGTGGACAACTACCGCTCCACACGCAACATCATCTCCGCCTCCAACCGGCTGATCGAGCACAACGCCGAGCGACTGAAGGCAGATCAGCCGATCCGTATCGACAAGCAACGCGCGGACGATCCGCCAGGCGGTCGCTGGCAAACGCTCGACACCGAACGGGCCGGCAAGGTGCTGCGCATCCGTCTGCCCGCTGCCGATCGCGCCGCCGGCAACCTGCAGGCACAGGCGGTGATGGCCGAGCTGCAGCGGCTACGCAGCCTGGCGCAATGCGAGGACTGGCAAGGGTGCGCGATACTGGCCCGCAGCCATCGCTACCTGTGGCCCTTGCAAGCCTGGTGCGAACACCATGGGGTGCCGTACTTCCTCGCCGCGGACAAGCACAGCGCGCTCCCGCTCACCCGGCAGCGCGCGTTCGTCCGTTTCGTCGCCCACCTCCGTGCAACGGACGCCCGTTTTCTGGAGATCAGTGCCGCGGCTCGCGATGCGCAGGAAAACACGCCGGACCCGCAGTGGCAGAGCTTCTTTGGCATCGCCTTCGAACAGCTCGCCGGGGAGTTCGGCAACTGCCAGCTCGCCCCCGCCACACTGATCGACTGGCTGTACAACTACGCACGCGAAATCCGCCAGCAGCGCCGGCCAGGGCTGTTTCTCGGCACCGTGCATGCGGCCAAGGGCCTGGAGTTTCGGCATGTTGCATTGCTCGACGGCGACTGGAGCGCGAAACGCGAGCAGCTCGACGAGGAGCGGCGCCTGTACTACGTGGGGATGACGCGCGCCGAAGAAACCCTCACGCTGTGCGAGTTCGCGCCGGACAACGCTTTTACCCGCAGCCTCGGTGACGATGTGCCGACACGCCCGTTCAACGGCGAGCATGATCCCGCGCTCGACGTCCAGTTTCAAACCCTCAGCCTCAAGGACATCGACCTCGGCTATGCGGGCCGCCAAGCCATGGGCGCGGCGATCCACAAGGCCATCGGCCGACTCGAACCCGGTGACGCACTGCACCTGGAACCCGACGGCGAGCGCTACGCCATTCGCGACAGTGCGGGCGAGCGGCTGGGCCGTACCTCGAAGGCCTTCTGCCTGGACATCGAACCGGAAGCGTGCGAAGTCGCCGGCATCATCACCCGCTACATCGAAGACACGGAGAAGGAATACCTTGCTGCGGTCAAGTGCGAGCAGTGGGAGATTGTGGTGCCACGCTTGAAGGGGCGGCGGAGGGGCTGATCATTTATCCGGGCTCCTCGCGGGCTGGAAGACGAAAAAATGCCCGGCCAGCGGCCGGGCCAAGAGGAGGGGCACCATTCCCCTGTTCGTGGCTCAGGCGACGGTCAGTCCGCCATCGGCGACAAGCGCATGGCCGTGTATCAGCGAGGCGCGAGGCGACAGCAACCAGGCTACCGCCTCGCCGATTTCTTCCGGCGTGCCCATGCGGCCGATCGGCTGCAGTTTGCTCCATTCGTCCTCGGCACCGCGCTGGCCGGCCATCACCGTATCCACCATCGCGGTGCGCACCACGCCCGGACATACCGCATTGACCCGCACGCCGCGGCTACCGTATTCCAGCGCAGCGGTCTTGGTCAGGCCGATCACCGCGTGCTTGGTGGCGCAATACACCGACAGACCCGGCTTGCCGACGATGCCGCCGACCGACGCGGTGTTGACGATGGCTCCGCCGCCGTGCGGCAGCATCAGCTCGATCTGGCGCTTCATGCCGTACCACACCGCCTTGAGGTTGACCGCGATCAGCGCGTCGAAGCCGGCCTCGGTATGGTCGGCCAGCGCAAGGCCGTCACCCGGGATGCCAGCATTGTTGAAGGCCCCGTCGAGGCGGCCGAATTCCTTGAAGGTGAGATCGTGCAGTGCGTCGAGCTGGTCGAGCTTCGATACATCGGTGCAAGTGGCCAGCGCCCGCCCTCCGGCATCGACGATGCGCTGCGCCGTTTCCTCCACACTGGCAAGCCTGAGGTCGCTCGCGATTACGATCGCACCTTCGCGCGCCATCACCTCGGCCGCCGCGCGACCGATGCCTGATCCGGCGCCGGTGACGATCACCACGCGCTGTTCGAGCAATCCCTGCATGTCTGTCTCCTTCTTGTATGACGACCCTCATGCGGGCCGCTTCGGTGTCAAACACTGTAGCCGGGCGCTGACTCGGCGCGCGCGCAGGCAGATAACTTTCGCGATATCTGCAAAGTCGCACGCTGTATTTGGAAAATCGACGCGCCTACAATGGTCTGCATAAGAAAAGCGGTACCCATACAGAGGAGACAAGAATGGGTGTGCTCGTATCGACCCCCCAGCTCATCGCACGCGCCACGAGTTCAGGGCCCGACTATGTGATGGAAGGCCATAACGGCGCGATTTTCGGTGCACGCTGGAACCACCCGGCCGGCGAGTCTCAGCTGCGCCGCAACGCGGAACACGTGCTGGTTTATCACCTGTCCGGCAACACCGACGTCGAACGCCTGCGACAGGGCATGCTCACCGGTTTCCGCTCGCGAGTCGGCTCGGTAACCTTCATGCCGCGCGATTCCGAGTCGGACTGGCGGCTGGGCGGCAACACCCAGGTGCTCCACCTTTACCTGTCGCAGGTCCTGCTCGACACCTTTGCCCGCGACACCCTGGAACGCGACACATGTCCCGAGATCGAGGATTTCTTCGCGGTCAACGACACCTGGCTGGACGGCTTCTTCCGCATGCTGGCCAGTGAGGCACCGCCCGCGGCCGGTCACGGCACGCGGCTGGAAACCCTGGTGCTCGACCAGATCCAGAGCCTGCTGGTGCGCCACCTCGTTACCCACTACGCCCGCGACCGCCGCGCCGACACCGAACGCTCGCTGGTGCGTGCCGGTAGCGGTAGCCTGCTGCGCCAGAGCGTGCTTAAGCGGATCACCGCGTTGATCCACGAACGTCTGCACGAGGACATCTGCCTGCAGGACTTGGCCGAACTGGCCTGTGTCTCCAAGGACCACTTCCTGCGCGCTTTCCGCGACACCGTGGGGCAGACGCCCTACCATTACGTGTTGTCGCAGCGGCTGGAGCGGGCAAGGACGCTACTGCGGGAAGATCAGAGCCTGCCGGTGGCCGAGATCGCGCGCCGCTGCGGGTTCAAGAATCTGAGCCACTTTTCGGCGACGTTTCGGCGGATGACAGGGATGAGTCCTAAGGGGTATCGGGGGTGAGGGGGCGACGGGCGGATGGCGCGTCCCCGGTCTCACGCGCTTGATCCGGTCACGGGGCGCCTCGATCATCCACCGGCGGCAGTAAGGACTCGGATAACGCTACTCGAGCTCCTGAGCTCCGCAACGTTCACCCGAAATGCGACGGCGCAATCCCTGCCGTCTGTCCTCCATCCACGAATAGCTCCGTCCCCGTAACCATCGCCGTCGCATCCGAGGCCAGAAACACCACCGCTGCCGCGATGTCGGCCGGCTTCGCCAGCCGTCCCAGCGGCACCAGCCTGGACATCGCCTGGACCATCGCTTCCCGGCTGCCGTAGAGGTTGGCGATGGGGTCGAGCATTTCGCTGTCCACATAGGTGGGGTGGATGGCGTTGCAGCGAAT
Organism: Azoarcus sp.; assembly: GCA_030656215.1. Taxonomy (GTDB): domain Bacteria; phylum Pseudomonadota; class Gammaproteobacteria; order Burkholderiales; family Rhodocyclaceae; genus Parazoarcus. Next base: position 11,736 of record JAUSOD010000098.1, on the reverse strand, counting down.
CGGGTAGCCCTTGTGTGCGCAATACAGCGCCACCGACTTGCTCAGCATGCGCAGTGCGCCCTTGCTGGCGCAGTAGCCGGCAAGGTCGGGCGCGGCGCTGGTGGCGGCGATGGAGCCCACATTGACGATGGCGCCGGGGCGGCCGTTGCCGGCCATGGCGCGGATGGCGTGCTTGCAACCGAGGAAGGGCCCGGTGGCGTTGACCGCCATCAGGCGGTTCCAGTCGGCCAGAGCGAGATCTTCGAAGTCGCCCCCAAGGCCGATGCCGGCGACGTTGGCAAGGATGTCGAGGTGGCCTTCGGTGGAAATGAGGTAGTCAAGCGCGCGGCACCAGGCGGCTTCGTCGGCGACGTCCAGGTGCACAAAACCGGCCGCTTCGCCGATGGCGTCGGCGGTTTCCCAGCCGCCGGCCTCGTTGATGTCGGCGACGATGACGCGGGCGCCCTGCGCGGCCAGGGCGTGGGCGGTAGCGCGGCCAATGCCGGATGCGCCGCCCGTGACGAGGGCGACGCGGCCGGTGAGGTCCATCAGGCGGGTTTCGATCGGGTTCATGGCGTTCAGCTCCTTTGCGCTTGGGCAAGACCAAGGTCGGGTTGGGTGTTTTGGGTCGCGGACGGGGGGAGGCTCACGCCGGCCGGGGCTGGCTTGGTGGCCGGCAGCAGCAGGCGGGCAAGCGCGGGTAACAGGACGAGGGCGCCGACCATGTTCCACAGGAACATGAAGGTCAGCAGCAGACCCATGTCGGCCTGGAACTTGATCTCGGAGCCGATCCAGGTCAGCACGCCGACGGCGAGCGTCAGGCCGGTGAAGGCGACCGCGCGGCCGGTGGTGGCGACGGTCAGCAGATAGGCCTCGGACAGGTCATGGCCGCGATCGAGATAGGACTGCAGACGGTTGTAGATGTAGATGCCGTAATCCACGCCGATGCCGACGCCGAGCGCGATCACCGGCAGGGTGGCGACCTTCACCCCCAGCCCCATCCAGGCCATGACCGCCTCGCACAGCACCGAGGTGATGTAGAGCGGCACCACGATGCAGAGGGTGACGCGCAGCGAGCGGAACTCGATCAGCAGCAACAGTGCAACGATGGCGTAGACCAGCATCAGCATGGTGCGCTCAGCGTCGCGGATGACCTCGTTGGTGGCGGCCTCGATGCCCGCGTTGCCGCCGACCAGGGTGAAGCGCACCTTGTCGGAGTCGTGGCGGGCGGCGAAGTCGCGCACGGTGGCCATCACCGCCGACAGCGTGGCGGCCTTGTGGTCGTTGAGGTAGACCACGAAGGGCGTCATCGTGCAGCCGTTACCGATGTATTCCTTTGGGGTCTTCTGGAAGGCGCCGCCGAGCGCGTACTTGTTACGGCTGATCGCGTACCACTTGGGGTTGCCCTCGTTGTTGCCGGCGAGCACGCGGTAAGCGAAATCCGACATCGACATCGAGCGCTGCACGCCGGGTACGCGCTCCAGTTCGGCGGCGAGCAGGTCCATGCCGGCCAGCACCTGGTAGTCGCGGCAACCCTGCGGCGGGGTTTCGGCCATGACCACGAACACGTCGGTACTGGTGGCGTAGTGCTCGACCAGGTAGCCGACGTCGCGGTTGTAGCGCGATTCGGTGCGCAGCTCGGGGGCGCCGGGGTCGAGGTCGCCGATCTGCAGGTCGCGCGCCCCCCAGTAGCCGAGGCCGAGCAGCAGCGCACCGGCGACGGTCACCAGCACGGCCGGGCGAGGCTGGGCGCAACGCGCCACCTGGCGCCACAGCCAGGGCAGGTGATCACGGCGGCTGCGGGCATGTGCGATCGCGGCCGGCGACACCCCGGTCCACGACATCAGTACCGGCAACAGGAACATCTTGCTGAAGATGATCACCGCCACACCGATGCTGGCCGCCACCGCCAGCTCCTGGATCACACCGATGTCGATGATCAGGAGGGTGGCAAAGCCGACCGCGTCGCACAGCAGGGCGACGGTGCCGGCGACGAACAGGCTGCGGAAGGAGCGGCGCGCGGCTTCCACCCGGTCGGCGCCGTCGAGCATGGCATTGGCGGTGGCGTTGATGTTCTGCACCGCGTGGCTGATGCCGATGGCGAAGGTGAGGAAGGGCACCAGGATGGAGTAAGGGTCGAGCCCGTAGCCGAGCAGGCGCACGATGCCGAGTTGCCACACCACCGCAATCAAGCAGCACAGCAAGGTCGTGGCGGTACTGCGCAGACAGCGCGAGTAGTGGAACAGCAGCGCGGCGGTGAGCACCAGTGTGAGCAGGAAGTAGCCCAGGATGGGGACGGCACCATCGATCAGTTCGCCGATGACCTTGGCGAAGCCGACGATGCGGATGCCCACCGTTTCGCTTTCGTAGCGGGCGCGGATCTTCTGTTCCAGGTCGGTGGCGAAGCGGCCATAGTCGAGGCGCGCCCCGGTGTCCGGGTCGCGTTCCATCAGCGGTACCAGCACCAGCGCGGAGCGCTGGTCGTTGGCGACCAGGGTACCGACCTCGCCGGAACGGAAGACGTTGGCGCGCAGCTGCTCGAGGGCGGCGGGCGAGCCGTCGTAGCCGTCCGGGATCACTGGGCCGGCCTCGAAGCCTTCGGCAGTGACCTCGCCCCACATCACGTTGGGCGTCCATAGCGAGCGCATTCCGGCGCGATCCACGCCCGGGATGTAGAAGACCTCGTCGTTGACCTTGCGCAGCACCTCCTGGAAGGCGGGATCGAAGATGTCTCCATGGCGGTTCTCCACCACCACCCGCACCACGTTGGAGAGGCCGCGCAGGTTGTCTTCGTGGGTGAGGTAGTTGGCGATTGCCGGGTGGTGGGTGGGGATCATCTTCTCGAAGCTGGCGTCGACGCGCAGCCCGAGCGCGCTCCATCCCAGCCACAGGGTGAGCACGGCGAAGATTGCGACGGTGGCGGCGCGGTGGCGGAAGAGCGTGCCTTCCAGCCGACGTTCGATGCGTTTGAGCAGGCCGTTGTGCGGCTGCACAGCGCGCTGGGTGGTGGCCTCATTCATCGCGTTCGACTCCCATAGGGGGCGTGCCCGCGGTCGCCGCGACGCCGCCCCCGCCGGCCAGCACCCAGCCGGCGGCGCCGTGTGCCGCGGCGGTGAGCGGCCGGCCGTCGCTGGCGGGCAGCGGTTCGAAGTGCGCGTCGACGGCACGCAGGCGGGTACCGTTGTTGCCAACGAGCAGCACCTCCTCGCCCGATACGGCGGCGCCGTAGAGCGCGCTGCGGGTGCCGGTGTCGACCGTATGCCAGCTGTTGCCGAGGTCGGTGCTGCGCAGCACGATGCCGTCGAAGCCGTAGGCGAGCATGCCGGCGTTTGCCTGCGGCAGGGCAATCAGGCCGTAGAGGCCGCCTGCGGCGAGATCGTGCCGGGCCTGCCAGTGTTGCCCACCATCGGTCGAGCGCAGGATCAAGCCGCGTTCGCCGGCGATCAGCAGAACCTCGGGTGAAGGCGAGGCGATCGCGTAGAGATGCAGTTCATCCGGGTTGGGAAGGCGGTCGGCGATCAGTGTCCAGGTGGCGCCGCCGTCGGTGGTGGCGAAGGCCATGCCGAAGGCGCCGACCGCATAGCCGTGCCGGCGGTCGCGGAACCACACCTGCATGAAGGGTTGCGATGGGCCGAAGGAGACGGTCTGCTCGATGCCGGCGAGGCCGTCCTCGGCAGCGGCGAGCGTGTCCTCAGCTGCGCGCCGGTCGCCCTTGCCGATGCGTTCGAGTGCGTCGCGTGCCGCGGCGACCCGCGTGCGAGCCCATTCCAGCATCTGCGTGTTGGCTTGGTTGCCGTCGAACTGGCGGCTCCAGGTGGCGCCGGCGTCGGCGCTGTGCAGGATGATGCCGTCATGACCCACCGCCCAGCCTTCCTTGGCGGTGGGGAAATGCAGCGCGGTCAGCATGACCGCGACCGGTACCGCTGCCTGCTGCCAATGCAGCCCACCGTCGTCGGAATAGACGATGGTGCCGCGGGCGCCGGCGGCGACGAGGCGGGTGCCGGCGTGGACGAGGCTCGTCATGAGCTGGTCGGCGGCGCGCGGGCTTTGTGGGGCGGCGGTCTGCAGCAGGTCGATGGGCGGCGCGTCGCGGGTCGCGATACCGGCACCGGCGCCTGCGGTGGCGACCAGTACCGCAGCCGCAACGAGGGTGGCGAGGGGAATGTGTGTCATGTCGGGTGTCCCTGTGGGGTTCGGTGGTGCCGGCTGGATCAGCACCACCCGGGCCGTCGGTTCTTATTTTGTGCCGCTGCGGCGCAGTGCGTCGGGGTCGAAGTCGGCGCGCCGTGCCTTGGCGCCGAAACGCCACGGCTTTTCCTCGTTGCTGAGGCCGGCGACGTAGTAGCGACCGTCGAGCAGGTCGTACATGTTTTCAAAGGCGTAGTAGGGCAGCGGCAGGTCGTAGTACTGCATCAGCTGTGCCTCGCCGACGCGCCACAACTGCCCGCGGCCGTCGTACTGCTCCTTCACCGCGATGGTCCAGGAGTCCTCGTCGAGGTAGAAGGTCCGTTTGCCGTAGATATGGCGTGCGCCCTCCTTGAGCGTAGCCTCGATCACCCACACCCGGTGCAGTTCGTAGCGGGTGAGCGCGGGCTCGAGGTGGTGTGGCTTGACGATGTCGCTGGCCTTGAGCGCCTTCGAGTGGATGGCGTAGCTGTTGTAGGGGATCAGCAGCTCGCGCTTGCCCACCAGCTTCCAGTCATAGCGGTCCGGTGGTCCGTTGAACATGTCGTAGTCGTCTTCGGTACGGGTGCCTTCGGAGAAGCTGCCCGGCGAGTCGTAGATGATCTGCGGCGCGCGCCGCACCCGCCGCAGGCCGGCGTTGTACACCCAGGCCAGCCGGCCGTCGCGGGCGGCGTCGAGCGGTTCATGCACCATCACCACCTCTCCGCTGACGTCGGCGGGCGAGTACATCCGCGCCATGAAGTACCAGAAGCGGTTGTCCTCCTGGCGGTCCATGTTCTGGGCGAAAATCCAGCTTTCGTCTACGCCGTAGGCGTTGAAGCTGCCGTTGGGATTGACCGCGCCGATCAGGTGGCGGCGTTCGATGCCGCCGGCGCGCGAACGCACCTGATGGTTCCAGATCGCCTCCAGACCGGTCCTGGGGGTGGGGAAGGGCACCGGCGAGACGGCCCAGTTTTCCAGCCCGGTGCCTGACGCGGTGACGCTGACTTTGCCGGCCTGCTGACGGATCAGGTCGTAGTCGGCCTGCGTGAGGGCGGCGGTGCGATGGCTGGGATAGACGTTCATGCGGAAGCTGTCAGGGTAGCGCTTGAGCATGGCGACGTGACCCGGCGCCAGCATTTCCTTGTGCTGCTCCCAGTTCTGCGCGGTGATCGTGTAAAGCGGTTTTTCGTCGGCAAAGGGATGGGCGTGGCCCTTGTCGATGTCGAAGTTGGCGGGGGCCTTGGTGAGGCCACCGGTCCAAGCCGGGATGGTGCCGGCGGCGTTGCCGGCGCGCTCGGCGCCGACCGGGGTGAGGTCCTTGCCAAGGCGGGCGACTTCGTCCGCGGTCATCGCGGCGTGGGCGGGCAGTGCGAGCAGCAGCAGGGCCAGGCCGGCAAGCCGGCGGCGGGGATGGGATGTCATGTTTGTTTCTCCTTAGAACGCCACGCTGAGGCTGGCGGCGAGGAAGTCTTTGTCGCGGTTGGTGTCCCAGCGCGAACCGTCGATGAAGCGGGTGTAGGCGAGGTCTGCCGTCCACCGCCGGCCGTCGGCCAGGCGTGATAGCGCGACGCCGGTACCCAGGGTGCGGCGGTTCTCTAGGAAGGCGCCGTCGGCGGCATTGCCCTTGACGTCGTGTGCCCAGTACAGGCGTGGCTTGGCGGTCCAGCCGGCGACTGCGTTGGGGTACTCCAGTTCACCGAGCAGGCGGTAGCCCCACGAGAAGGGGGTGACGAAGCCGTCCTGCGAGCAGTTGGCCGGGGTGACCTGGCCCGCAGTGTTGGCGGCGTTGCAACCGTCGCGGGACGACAGTGCCGGGTTGGTGTAGCCCGGATGCCAGGCGGTGCCGAAGGTGAAGGCGCGGCCGTAGCGCACGCCGGTCTTGGCGTTGGGCAGGTCGGGCACCCAGCTGAGGCCGACCTCGCCCACCGCGAGCAGGGACTGCGCGCCCAGCACCTGGCTGAACACGTTGATCGCACCGAACTGGAGCTGGATCTTGTCCATGCGGTCGTAGCCGCGGATGTTGGCGCCGGCCGGGTCGTAGCTGCGATGGCCAACCAGCGGGCCCTGGGTCCCACCGGAGATGCCGAACTGCACCAGGTCGCCGCCGTTGATCTGAACCGGCAGGTCGCGGGTGTAGGACAGTTCCGCCATCACCGAGGCGCCGCCCAGGGTGTTCGACAGGCTCAGGCCGAAGGTCTTGATGTCCTCGGCCGAATAGTCGAGCCGGTAGGACAGCGGCGCGGCGGTACCGTACAGCGAACTGGGCTCGGAGGGGATGCTGGACAGGGTGAGGAAGGGCGTGCGGGTATGGTAGTTGATGTAGTAGAGGCCGATGTCGGTCTCGGTAGCGGGCTCCAGCCAGTGCAGGGCGAGGCCGTACTGGCCGGCGTCGGACGGCTTCTCGTCGTCGAGCCGCAGGGAACGCACGTTGAGGCCGCCCAGCGCGGGAATGCCTTCGTATTGCTCGCGGTCTGAGAATGCGTCGGGGCCGAACTGTGAGCCGCCGCAGTTGATGACGTCGGCCGGTGAGAAGAAGGTGCCGCAACCGTCGATCACCGTCTTTTTCCACTTCAACTGGTAGAAGGCTTCCAGGCTGACGCCGCCGGGCAGACCGAGGTTGCCGGACAGTAGTGGCACCGGCAGCAGGATTTCACGCACCTGTGCGCCAGCGCGGCGAGCGGCGGGCACGTCGACCGGATTCACCACGTTGACGCCCTGGATGAAGATGCTCTCGCCCCAATTCAACACCTGATTACCGAGACGCATGTTCAGGCGGGCCTTGTCGCCCAGTTCCCAGTCGCCGTAGATGAAGGCATCGAGGATCTCGGCTCCGGTAAACTTGGCGGCGTCGTCGTAGTGATCGTCGTTGAGGCGCTGGCCGGGTACGTAAGCGTTGTCGAAGTGGCCATGGTCGACCTTCTTGTTGCTCAGGGTGAAGTCGTGCCAGGCCTTGGCCCGCACGAGTGCGCCGTAGTTGCGGTAGCGCAGTTCGATGTCGCCCACCAGCTTGAGCGTGGTCGAGGTGACGTCGTGGCGGTCGAAGTTGAGGTCACCGTCGTCGGTGCTGCCGCCGCCCGTTCCGGGCCTGCCGCCGTTGTGGTCGGCATTGCCGTACGAGGTAAGCGCCGGGTCGCGGCCCTGCATGCGCACATTGGTGCCGAGGCTGGCGTTGAGGGTCCAGGTGCCGTTCAGTTCGTCGCTGAGTTCGAAGTCGCCCGCGTGGGCCGATTGCCCCAGCGCGGCCACTGCCACCGCCAGACAGGCGCGGCGAAATCCGGGGCTATGATGTCGTGCGTTCATGTGTTCCTCCATGTCGAGGGGGGTGTGTCGGGCTGTGGGCTCAGCGACCGGAGACCAGTTGTACGACGTGGTCCGCGGCGGCGTTGGCCTGGGCCAGTTGCAGCATCAGCCGGCAATCGACCACGGCCGATACCGAGCCGTCGGGATTGCAGCCGGCCAGCGGGCCGTGGGTGACGGCGAACATCACGCAGCCTTGTGGTGAGACCGGCTGGTGCACCGAGCCGCCGCGCTCGTAGGTGTAGTCGCCGGCGTAGCCTGGATCGTCTTCCTCGTAGTAGAAGCCGCCTTCCACCAGATAGGCCTCGGCCGAGCCGAGGTGACCGTGCACCGGTGCCTGGACGCCGGGCTCGACCTTGAGCAGCATCGAGAAGCCGCCCGAAAGCTCGTTGATCGCGAGGAGCTTGAAGTGGGTTCCGTCCATGACCCAAGGTGTCCACGGGATCGCGGCGAGATTGACGAAATCCTTGCCGGTGCGGTGGCTGAGGGGGGCGTTTGGGGTCGAGGCCGGGCTGAGTACGGCTGCGGTCATGGGTCTGTCTCCTGTGTTTATCGTTGACCGGCCGGTCGACCGGTGAGGCGCAATCTAGCGGGGTGTGCGCCGCACAAACACAGGGGGGCGGTAATCTGAGCGATATCCCGACAAGACCGCCACTTTTTTGAAATTGGCCGCAGCTGGGGCGTGGAACTGTTGTTTTATCGAGGTTTTGGAGTAGTCGCGGTGATTTCCCGCAGGGTCAAAATCTGCGCGTGGTCCGACCTAGTATCGATACCTGTGCGGCCTGCGAGATGCCGCCGAACGGGCATCGCAGGACGCCAACAGACCAAAGGAGACCCTTGATGAGTGCATTGTTGTGTAGTGCGGAAAGCCAGAAATCCCATGCTGGCGCACGCGAGAAGATCACCCTGCCGTATCCGAAATTCCAGAAACTCGACCCGATTCCGTGGCGGCCATGGGTGATGGAGGGGGTGCAGTACAAGCTGCTCAGCGTCAATCGCCGCAGCGGCGGCTTCACCTGCATGCTGAAGGTGATGCCAGGCGTGGAGGCGCCAGTGCATCATCATCTCGGCGCGATCGAGGTGATCGTGCTCGAGGGCGACATCTGTTACGAGGAGGCCGATATCGGCCGGCCTGGCGACTATATGTTCGAGCCCGCCGGCGACATCCACCAGCCGCGTACGGCGGGCGGCTGCGTGCTGTTCTGCGTGTTCGAGGGCCCGATCGTGGGGCTGGCGCCGGATGGCTCGGTGGCCGGCATCGTGGACTACAAAGTCATGCTTGAGATGGCGGGCCGCGACGGTGTTGCGGAAGCCGTGCATCGCTGACCGATCGGGCTGCGCCGAAAAGCCGTTCAGGCCGTCAGCTCGGCGATCGACCCCGGCACGCCGCCGAGCTTGACCGGCCTGAGAGGCGCGGGATACATCATCAAGGGCTTGAGCCGTTTTGTGAAGTCGCAGCCGTAGGTGGAAATCGCGCGCGAAACGTGGACCACGGATTGATTCCGGAGAAGGATTCGCGGCGGCTGGCTCGACTGCGAATAGGGCGTCCCGCCCTGCAGTTGCCGCCGGTGCTGTGCCGGATCGGCAAGGCTTACTGGCGGGTGGTCACGCAGCGCATGCCTCGGGGAGCAGGCGATCGGACTCGTCCCTGACCACCGCATAACATTCGCAGACCCGCGCCTCCAGTCCCTCCCGGTCAAGCACGGTAATGTGCCCACGGTGATACTCGATCAGACCGGCCTTCTGCAGATTGCCAGCGGCCGCCGTGACCCCCTCGCGACGAACGCCGAGCATGGTGGCGATGAGCTCCTGGGTCATGGTCAGTTCGTTCGACTGCTGGCGGTCGAGGCTCAGAAGCAGCCTGCGGCACAGGCGCTGGTCGAGAGAATGGTGGCGGTTGCAGGCCGCCGTCTGGGCCATCTGGGTCAGCAAGGTCTGCGTGTATCGCAGCAAGAGATGGTGCAATACACCGGCACGGCGTCCCCCGGAGCGGTCGAACTCATCTATTAATAATGGCGCCTTCAGCCGGTAAGCGTTGCCGGCGCTGTGCACGATGGCCTGACTGGGCATGGTTGCACCGCCCATGAACTGCGAGATCCCGACCATACCCTCGTTGCCGACCACAGCGATCTCGGCCGAGGCGCCGTCCTCCATGAAGTAGAGGAGGGAGACAATGGCAGTGGTCGGGAAGTAGACGTGACTCATCGGAACGCCGGACTCGTGAAGAACGTGACCAAGCGGCAACGCGACCCGTTCCAGATGCCGCATCAGGTGGGCGAAGGCCTTTGCCGGCAAGGCGGCGAGCAGGTGGTTCTGGCGGACGTCGTGAAGTAGCTGGGGCATGATGGCTTTCCTTCATGAATGAAAAAGTTCGGTACGCACACGGCAGCATTGCCGGGACCTGGCTTGATCATAGGAATCCCGCAGGCAAGCCGCTGTCAGGTCAAACTGAATTGCCTGTAGGTCGATTCCCGCAGACTTTTTCGGTCGCGACGGCCTGCTTCAGCCGCTATCGCAGAGCCCTGTCCAGGGTTCTGCAAGCTCGTAGCTTGTGCTGCGACCGCCAGCGTCTGACTCAGGGGGGGCCACGCTCCCGCAGCAAAGCCGCAAACCCCGAAGGCGCCCGACGCCCAGCCACTGAGTCGCCGCCCCTTCATCCGTTTGCGCATTGATACTCGGCCAGCGGGCGGTGACGGCCTATTCCGTCACCGCCCGCTCGCGCAGCATCTCGTACAGCTTGCCCGGCCCCATCAGGATCGCCTTGATCTCGGCCCGGATTCTTGCCGACTCCAGCGCCTGCTTACTCATGTGGGTGAATGACGCGAGCGCATCCATGGCCGCATCCATGATGCGGGCGTCGAGATCGGGCGAGTTGGAGAACTGCTCCTTGGTGTTGTTGACTGCCTGCTCGATCAGCGTCTCGCATTCGAGCAACTTGCCCTTAATTGCGTTATTCACGTAGAGCAGTTTGTCGCCGGGGGTGAGGTCGCCCTCGAAGAGCTCATTCACGCGCGCGATGATCTCGTCGAGTGCGGGCGTGCGCGCACCCAGATCCTTGAGCGTGTAGTGCGTGAGCGCGAGCGATGACAGGTCCACCCCCTCGTGCTCTCCTCGGGCAGGTCGAGAAATTCGACCATGTAGGCGTCGCGAAAGACGCTCAACGCCTCGGGGTGCATTTGTGTCACCACTGCTGACACTTTTGCCGGATTGAGCACGGCGCGCACGAACAGCGTAGCCTTGAACTGGCGCTCCAGTTCGCGGCTACTCCACTTTTCCTGAATCGCCATACGCAGGTAGAAGTCGCGCTCCTCCTGGCGTTTGCTCTGGCTGAGGGTGATGATGTTATGCGCCCACAGCAATTGTCTCAGCAGTGCCGAGACTTTTGCATCGTCGCGATAGGCTTCGTAGAACTGCCGCATGCGGAAAAGATTGGGACGCGTAAAACCGCGTAGCCCCGGCTGCGTGTGCACGATGTGTGCGGCCAGTTGGGTGACCACGCCGTCGCCCCATTCGGCAGAGGCGATCTTGCGGCTGATGATGGCCCCGACCTGCCAGTAGAGTTCGATCAACGCGGCATTCACTGCCTGCGTGGCGCGCTGGCGGGCGGTGTGGATGAGGGTGACGACTTCGTCGAAGCTGGGTTCCGGCAAGGTGTCCATCCAGCCAGACCCTCGATCATCTGCTTGATGCGGTCGGTGGCGCGCTTGAGATCCGCGTCAATCTCGGCCAGCGGACGTGGCGGCTCGAAAACGTAGAAATGCCGGTTGAACGGAATTTCGTAGCCAACCTTGGTCTTGTCGTGATCGATCCACGCGTCCGGTGCGTGCGGTAGTCCGCACACACGAGGATGACACTGCAAGGGTGGCGCGAAACGCCACCCCCTTTCGACGCCGCAGCTGTTGAAAGATGTTGAGGTTTCAAGCCGACGCTACCAAGCCGTCTTCCACCAAGGCACACGCTTGCACGGCGACAGTGTTAAGAAGTGTTAAGGTTTTAGCCTGTACGCGCTGCGGTACCTACGAAAGCGGGCGACTAGACCGTCAAGGGCTCAGGCCCAGGTTGGTAGTGCGGAAACAGGGGGCGGGTAAGGCTAGGAGGTCGTTGCGAGCCTCGTTGAATTGTCGCTCAGTTCGCTCGCCAGTAATCTGCCGTTATTCAAAGTCGTGGTTGGCATGTTGAGGCCCCGGTGCAACTTCATGGTAAGCGTCCGCCCAATACCGTCTTGCCCTTCGCCTAGCGATCCCTGACGATCGGTGTCCGGAGCGGGCACCCAAATTCGTGCCCACGAATGAA
>JAUSOD010000093.1 GCA_030656215.1 Azoarcus sp. | reverse complement strand
CATCACCGAGGACACCCGCATCCGCGCCTCCATTCCGTCGATCCAGTACTGCCTGGACAACGGCGCTGCGGTGATGGTCACCTCACATCTTGGCCGACCCACCGAGGGCACGATCGGCCCCGACGACACCCTGGCCCCGGTCGCGGTGCGCCTCGGCCAGTTGCTGCACAAGCCGGTCAAGCTGATCGCCGACTGGGTCGATGGCGGCTTCACTGTCGAGCCAGGTCAGGTCGTGCTGCTGGAGAACTGTCGCTGCAACAAGGGCGAGAAAAAGGACAATGAGGATCTTGCAAAAAAGATGGCCGCGCTGTGCGACATCTATGTCAACGACGCCTTCGGCACTGCCCACCGGGCGGAAGCCTCCACGCACGGCATTGCCCGATTTGCCCCCGTGGCCTGCGCGGGCATGCTGATGGGTGCCGAAATCGATGCCCTGACCAAGGCGCTGCACGCGCCCGCCCGACCGCTGGTGGCCATCGTCGGCGGCGCCAAGGTATCGACCAAACTCACCATCCTCAAGACCCTGGCCCACAAGGTTGACCAGTTGATCGTGGGCGGTGGCATCGCAAACACTTTTCTGCTCGCGGCAGGCAAGCGCATCGGCGAATCGCTCGCCGAACCCGAGATGGTCACCGAAGCCCTTCAGGTGATGGAGATCATGAGGGCGCGCGGCGCCGAGGTGCCACTACCGGTCGACGTGGTGGTGGCGGACGAAGTCTCGGCACTGGCCCGCGCCAACCGCATTACGGTGGACGAAGTCGGCCCCCATGACCGTATCCTCGACTTCGGGCCGAAGAGCTCGGCCAAGCTTGCCGACATCATTGCCCATGCCGGCACCATCGTCTGGAATGGCCCGGTCGGCGTGTTCGAGCACGCACAGTTTGCCGGGGGCACCAAGATGATGGCCTCGGCCATCGCCCACTCCGAGGCGTTCTCGATCGCCGGCGGCGGCGACACCCTGGCAGCCATTGCCAAGTTTCACATTGCTGACAATGTCGGGTATATCTCCACCGGCGGCGGAGCCTTCCTCGAGTTCCTCGAAGGCAAGACCCTGCCCGCGATCGCGGCACTGGAAGCGCGGTATAACGACTGACTCTTGAACGACTGACCCTTCGGACGACGGATGCGCTCGTAGCACGAGGATGACGGCCACGACTGCGTGGTCGTCATCAGTCACTGGAATCGATGTCCGGGGTCGAACAGCAAACGGTCCGACTGCCTTCGTCCGTACCGTTCCCGTCGCTCCTGCGCACGCTCACCGATCTCGTATGCCTTATGCAGGTAGACGTCGCGCCGCTGTTGCGAGCGCCGGTCGTCGAAGTGGACATACACGCACGAACACGAACTCCGCTTGCACGAAGGTAGCGGGATGGGCGGCGCCTCGGTAGACAGAAAACGCTTGCCGTGCACCGCGCGGGCGGCTTCACAGCCCCCTCCCTTCGAGCGTACTTCCACCGCATGGAACGACGCCCCTCTTCCGACCTCCGCCGTCTCGATCTGCCCCGCTTTTCTGCCACCGGTCCATTTCAGAAGTGCCACGCATGCCACGACAATCCCCGCGGCCAGTATCAGTAGAATGCCCATTTCTTCCATTTTTTACTCCCTCCTGTCTTTGCCTTCAGCATAGAACACCAAATCTGCTCCGTCGCCCATCCCATTGGACAGCACTCCATTAGAATTATGAGCACCCTGCTCCATAAGCCGACGAAGCAGTTTGTATCAGTCCGATAACAGGAGACCGCATGTCCCGTCACACCAAGATCGTCGCCACCCTCGGCCCCTCGTCAACCGATGCACATGTGCTTGAGCGCATGGTCCATGCCGGTATCGACGTGGTGCGAATGAATTTTTCGCATGGCAAGGCCGAGGATCATGTCGCCCGCGCCAACACCATCCGCGACGCGTCGGCACGTGCGGGTCGGCCGGTAGGCATCCTCGCCGACCTGCAAGGGCCGAAAATCCGGGTAGGCAAGTTCGAGGCCGGCAAGGTCATGCTCACCCGCGACGAGGCATTCATCCTTGATGCGAAATGTGAAATGGGCAATGGGTTGCGGGTCGGGCTGGACTACAAGGACCTGCCCAAGGATGTGAAGCACGGCGACATATTGCTGCTCGACGACGGTCGACTCAAGCTGGTGGTTGAAAGAGTGGTCGGCCACGAGATCCATACCCGAGTGCGGGTCGGGGGCGAACTCTCGAACAACAAGGGGATCAACCGCCAGGGTGGCGGGCTGACCGCACCCGCGCTCACGGCAAAGGACATGGACGACATCAAGACCGCGGCCCGGATCGGTGTCGATTTTGTCGCGGTGTCCTTCCCCAAGACTGCTGCCGACATGTACATGGCGCGCCAGTTGCTTCGTGCCGCGGGCAGCGAAGCATTGCTGATCGCCAAGATCGAACGCACCGAGGCGGTGACCAATCTCGAGGAGATCCTCGACGCTTCGGACGGAATCATGGTGGCTCGGGGCGATCTGGCCGTCGAAGTCGGCGACGCGGCCGTGCCTGCGCTGCAGAAGAAGATGATCCGCGCCGCGCGCGATCGCAACAAGCTCACCATCACCGCGACCCAGATGATGGAGTCGATGATCCTTAGCCCGGTGCCCACGCGCGCCGAAGTCTCGGACGTGGCCAATGCGGTGCTCGACGGTACCGACGCGGTGATGCTGTCGGCGGAGACGGCCTCGGGCCAGTACCCGATCGAGGTGGTCGAAGCGATGAGCCGGGTTTGCCTCGAAGCGGAAAAATCGGCCGAGGTCAGCCTTGACCGCGAGGTGCTCAATCGCGTGTTCACCCGCATCGATCAGTCGATCGCGATGGCCGCGATCTGGACCGCCTATCACCTGAAAGTGAAGGCCATCGCGCTGCTCACCCAGACCGGCTCCACGGCGCTGTGGATGAGCCGGCTCAACTGTGGCGTGCCGATCTACGCCATCACCCCGGAGATCAATGCACGCAACCAGATGACGCTCTATCGCGAGGTCTATCCCCTGCTGATCAGTCAGACCCACTACGATCGCGATCTGCTGCTGTGGGAAGCCGAGCAGATCCTGCTCGATCAGGGCGTGGTCGACTACGGCGACCTGATCGTCCTGACCATCGGCGAACCGATCGGCTCCCCGGGGGGAACCAACACGCTGAAAATCGTGCGCGTCGGCGAGCACCCCCATCCCGGCGCGGAGGAGTAAGCCCGATTCGTGACACTTGTCGCGACACCGATTGTCTCAATCCATGTGTGTCTGTTCCGGCGTGGGCAGCACACGGGATAAAATGCCGTTATTATCGACTCACACCCCCACCGGCCGCTCTGCGCCGCCGCCCTCGGAGATTTCTCATGCCTCTCGTATCCATGCGTCAGCTGCTCGATCACGCTGCCGAAAACGGCTATGCCCTGCCGGCCTTCAATGTGAATAATCTGGAGCAGGTCCAGGCCATCATGGAAGCGGCGGCGGAATCCGACAGCCCGGTGATCATGCAGGCCTCGGCCGGTGCCCGAAAATATGCCGGCGAAGCCTTCCTGCGCCATCTGATCGACGCCGCAGTCGAGTCCTATCCCCACATCCCCATCGTGATGCATCAGGACCACGGCCAGAGCGCGGCGATCTGCATGGGCGCGATCCGCTCCGGCTTTTCCAGCGTGATGATGGACGGCTCGTTGCTCGAGGACGGCAAGACCCCGTCCTCCTACGAATACAACGTCGCGGTAAGCCGCGAGGTGGTGAAGTTCTCCCACGCCATCGGCGTCACCGTGGAAGCCGAACTCGGCTGCCTCGGCTCGCTTGAGACCGGCCAGGCTGGCGAGGAAGACGGAATCGGCGCCGAGGGTACGCTGGACCACTCCCAGCTCCTGACCGACCCCGACCAGGCCGCCGACTTCGTCAAGCAGACCGACTGCGATGCGCTTGCGATCGCCATCGGCACCAGCCACGGCGCCTACAAGTTCACCCGCAAGCCCACCGGCGACATCCTCGCCATCGAGCGCATCAAGGCCATCCACGAGCGCCTGCCCAACACCCATCTGGTGATGCACGGCTCGAGCTCGGTGCCGCAGGAACTGCTCGAGATCATCCGCCAGTACGGTGGCGACATGAAGGAAACCTACGGCGTGCCGGTCGAGGAAATCCAGACTGCGATCAAGTTCGGCGTGCGCAAGATCAATATCGACACCGACATCCGCCTGGCGATGACCGGCGCGGTGCGCAAGTTCCTGTTCGAGAATCCGTCCAAGTTCGACCCGCGCGAATTCAACAAACCCGCCCGCGAAGCCGCCAAGCTGGTGTGCAAGGCCCGCTTCGAAGCCTTCGGCTGCGCCGGCATGGCGTCGAAGATCAAGCCGCTCTCGCTCGATGCGATGGCAGCGCGCTACAAGTCCGGGCAGCTGACCCAGATCGTGCGCTGAATTCGTGCATAACGCGGCTCGCTCCCATCTGCTGGAAGTGCGCTTGAGCACGTCGCCGGGCTGCCCCGGGACGTGCACACTCGCCGCTGGCAGGAAGGCGTGCCGGATCAGGGGGCTGCAATGAGCAACCCGCACCGGCACTGTTTTACCTACGGCTCGCTGATGTGTGAAAGCATCATGTTTGCGGTTTGCGGCATGCCGCTTGCCGCGACGCCCGCCGTGCTCGAGGGTTTCAGCCGCCACCCGGTCCGCGATGAAGACTATCCGGGCATGGTGCCGGCGAGCGGCAGCACCGTCAGCGGGGTGCTGTATCACGACGTGCCACCGGCGGCCCTCGCCCGCCTCGATACCTTTGAGGGCTCGCAGTACCTTCGCATCACGGTAAAGGTGAAGCTTGCCGACGGTGGCATGCTCGATGCGGACACCTACGTCTTCCGCCCCGAGCACGCTGCCCTGCTGCTGCCCGGCGACTGGGACTATGCGAACTTCCTGCGCGATGGCCGCCAGCGCTTCGAGCGCCGGTACGTCGGCTACACCCGGCTCTGAATCGAGCCCGGGTTCAGCGCCTTTGACTTGCTACCCTTGAGTCAGCAACGTCGGCTCAGTACGTTTCGGCCTGTCCGCTCCACATTTCCGGCTCGAAGGCGACCACCCGGTTGCGACCGTTTTCCTTCGCCCGATAGAGCGCCACGTCGGCAAACTTTACCGTCTGCCAGAACGAGTTGCTGTCATCGGCAAGCATCGCGAGGCCGACCGAAATGGTCTTCTGCAGCACCAGTCCATTGACCTGCACCTTCATCGCTTCGACCGCCTGGCGGATGTTCTCACCCACCTTCAGCGCCGCACCCTGATCAGCGTCCTGCAGCACGATCAGGAATTCCTCGCCGCCAAAACGGATCACCATGTCCGAGGCACGTACCGACTGGCGCAGCACCCCTGCCAATGCCTTGAGGACCGCATCACCCGCATCATGCCCGTGAGTGTCGTTGACCACCTTGAAGTAGTCCAGGTCAAGCATCATCACTGCCAGCGGCGTCTTGCGCCGCCGCGCATTGGCGATCAGGGTATCGACGTATTCTTCCAGGAAACGCCGGTTGTTGAGCCCGGTCATCGCATCGCGCAACGACGATTCGCGCAGGGTCTCGGTCAGGCGCTTGGCTTCGAGTACCGGCGCCATTTCGCGCAGATAGACATGCACATAGGGCGCCTGTTCTTCGAGCGCGGCCGCGTCCACCTCGGCCACAACGAGTTGAACCACGCTACCCACTGTGCCCGACTGGATGATGGGCACGCAATAGTGGCGCCGTGGCTCGCCTGCATCATCTGGCTGGCGGAAGGCGTAGCACAGCCCGGGGTGGATCAGGCCATCAACCGGGTGACCGGTGCGCCGCGCACGACACATGTCGCTGCGCCCCAGGATCTGCGGATCGCACCAGCGGCATTCGCCGCCGGGCAGTCCGTCCACCGCGATCGGCACCATCTGCTTCGCGCCCTCGGTCTCGTAGATCGAGAACTCGCGAATACCAAAGCGATCGACCAGCACCTTGCCGAACCGATCGTAGATCTCGCGCTTGTGCTCGTCCTCTTCGATGGCCTGCTTGAAGGTCGACGCATCGGCCAGGCCGTTGACCATGTCGATGGTGGCTTCGAGCTGATTCTCGTCCTTGCGCGGACTACGCCCGGTCAGTTGCACTACGCGCTGGCTGATGCGCGACAGGCCCTCGTCGAGGAACTCGAGCAAGCTGTTGGTCTGGTTGGCGATCTTGCCGATCTCGTCGTCGGTGCGCTGCTCCAGTCGTCCCTTGAAGTCGCCCTTGAGCGCGCGCTGCACCGCTCTCTCAACTGCCTGAGCCGTTTCGCCGACAGGCAGGATCAGGCGCCGCGCAAACAGTAGCGCGGCCAGCGAGAACAGGGCCACCGCCAGCATGATGATGCCAACCGCCAGCAGCGCCTTACTCTTGATTGCCTCCAGTGACAGTTCAATCGTCACCGCACCAAGCACCGTCCCCTCGGTCACCTGGTGACACTGCAGGCAGTTGGGCGTACCGCGCGACGTCGCGGGAAAAGGGATGGTGCCGCGAAACGCGGCTCCGCTGGGCCCATCCGTCAGTTCATAGTGGGCCTGGCCGCTTTGCAGCACCTGGAGTTCGATCTGGTCGGCAGCCTCCTCCTGCGCCATACCCTTGCCGAACTGCGCATTCACATGGCTCGACCGAATCACCCGCGCCGATAGCAGCCCCTCAACCTCCTTCAGTCTTGCAAGAAACTGTTCCCGCTTGTCGATCACGCCGTGAATCATGGCTTCGGTCAGATGCACCCGCACCATCTCGGCGGCCGTACGTACATGTGCCGTGGAAGACGAGATCGAAAAGCTACGAAAGGCATACAGGCTGATCAACACCAGGGTCAGCAGGATGCCAAAGGCAACTGCGGCCAGCAGCAATGTGATCTTGCGGTTGAGGTTCACGCCATCTCCTGCACCACTTAGGGCATCTTGGCAAAAATCAAGCGCGAATTATGTCAGACATTGCCACTACCCCGTTATGGGTAATGTCACACAAAGAAGGCCGCATGAAATATTACCAAATGCTTAATAGCGGGTGATTCCGCGCCTCAGGCACTGATCGCCCGCATCATCGCCGCACCGTCACCCTGGAGGAAATCGAGCAATGCCTCGAGCGCAGGCGTCAGCGGCCTTTCCGCGTGCACCAGCACGTTCCACTCGCGGATCACCGGAGTGTCCTGCACATCGAGTCGCAGCAGCCGACCACTTTCCACCTCCATGGCGAAAGTGTGGTGAGACAGAAAGGCGATGCCCATCCCGGCCATCACCGCCTGTTTCAAGGTTTCGTTGCTGCCAAGCTCATCGGCGGCCAGCGGCTTGACGCCGTGCGCGCGCAGAAAGCGCTCCAGGTTGGTGCGCGTACCCGAACCGCGCTCGCGCAACAACAATCGCTCACCGGCGAGCGCCGACGGCAGGATGTTGCTGCGCCCCGCAAGCGGATGGTCGGGCCGCGCCACGAACGACAAGCGGTGGGGAGCAAACGGGATCCGTCGCAGCGCCATGCCACGCGGTGCTTGCCCCATGATCGCCAGATCGGCGCGCTGCTCCTGCAGCAGGGCATGAACCCGATCCCGGTTCTCCACCGTAAGGCGGAACTTGATGTCCGGATGGCGGCGGCCGAACTCGGCCAGCAGGTGCGGCACAAAGTACTCCGCAGTGGTGATCGCCACCACCTCAAGCGTGCCCGATGCCACCCCGCGCATCGACTTCAGCTCGACCTCGGCCAGCTCCAGCGCCGACAGGGCCTCGCGCGCACGGCGCACGAACACTTCTCCCGCGGAGGTCAGGTGGATCTCGCGCCGACCATCGACCAGCACTTGGCCGACGATGGTCTCCAGTTCCTTGATCTGCATCGACACCGCCGGCTGGGTGAGATGCAGCAGCCGTGCAGCCTGGGTGAAGCTGCCGGTCTCGGCCACCGCGACGATGGAACGGAGCTGCCTGAGGGTCAGACGTTGCGCGAGCTTCATCAGAAAATCTTATCTCAAACACACAATATTCATCATTGGAGCTTATATCAGAGAACGCTTAATGTTTCTCCACCAGACCAAAGGAGACCGACATGGGCGCACCCGACACCCCGCAGCAAATCCTCGATCCCAAAAAGCGCTATCAGGCCGGCGTGCTCAAGTATGCGCAGATGGGTTACTGGGACGGCGACTACGAACCCAAGGCAACCGACATTCTTGCGGTGTTCCGCATCACCCCGCAAGAGGGCGTCGACCCGATAGAGGCCGCGGCCGCGGTCGCCGGCGAATCCTCCACCGCAACCTGGACCGTGGTGTGGACAGATCGCCTGACTGCCTCCGAGATGTATCGCGCCAAAGCCTACCGCATCGATCCGGTGCCCGGTCAGGAGGGGCAGTACTTCTGCTGGGTAGCCTACGATCTCGACCTGTTCGAGGAGGGCTCGATCGCCAACCTCACCGCCTCGATCATCGGCAACGTGTTCAGCTTCAAGCCATTGAAAGCCTGCCGCCTGGAGGACATGCAGTTCCCGGTGGCCTATGTGAAGACCTTCCGCGGCCCCCCGACCGGCATCGTGGTCGAGCGCGAGCGCCTGGACAAGTTCGGTCGCCCGCTGCTAGGCGCGACGATGAAGCCCAAGCTCGGCCTGTCGGGCAAGAATTACGGCCGGGTGGTGTACGAAGGCCTGCGCGGTGGGCTTGATTTCACCAAGGACGACGAGAACATCAACTCGCAGCCCTTCATGCACTGGCGTGACCGCTTTCTGTACTGCATGGAAGGCGTCAACCAGGCTGCCGCCCAGACCGGTGAGGTGAAGGGCCACTACCTCAACATCACCGCCGGCACCATGGAGGAGATGTACAAGCGCGCGGAACTGGCGCGCGACCTCGGCTCCTGCGTGGTCATGATCGACCTCGTCATCGGCTGGACTGCGATCCAGTCGATGAGCAACTGGTGCCGCGACAACGACATGATCCTGCACATGCACCGCGCCGGCCACGGCACCTATACGCGCCAAAAGAATCACGGGGTTAGCTTCCGCGTCATTGCCAAGTGGCTGCGTCTGGCCGGCGTCGATCACCTGCACGCGGGAACCGCGGTGGGCAAGCTCGAAGGCGATCCGATGACCGTGCAGGGCTTCTACAACGTCTGCCGCGATACCGTCACCAAGCAGGACCTGCCGCGCGGCCTGTTCTTCGACCAGGACTGGGCGAGCCTTAACAAGGTCATGCCGGTGGCCTCGGGCGGCATCCACGCCGGACAAATGCACCAGTTGCTCCATCTCTTCGGCGATGAAGTGGTGTTGCAGTTCGGTGGCGGCACCATCGGTCATCCGATGGGCATCCAGGCCGGCGCCCAG
Source organism: Azoarcus sp. (assembly GCA_030656215.1). Classification (GTDB taxonomy): domain Bacteria; phylum Pseudomonadota; class Gammaproteobacteria; order Burkholderiales; family Rhodocyclaceae; genus Parazoarcus. The sequence goes on along the minus strand of JAUSOD010000093.1, from coordinate 64,663 downwards.
GCCAACCGCGTGGCGCTGGAGACGATGGTGATGGCGCGTAACGAAGGCCGCGACATCGTCAATGAGGGGCCGCAGATCCTCGTCGAAGCCGCGAAATGGTGCCAGCCGCTGCGCGCCGCCCTCGATACCTGGGGCGACATCACCTTCAATTACACCAGTACCGACACGTCGGACTTCGTCGCGACGCCGACCACGGCCTAGCGAGAGTGAGGCGGTTCTTACGTTTTTCGTAGGGCCGACTTCAGTCGGCCACAGGTGCCCGAACCGAGGGCTCGTGCCCAGATCACCACCTGCAGCGGGTTGAAACCCGCCCTACAGAACCAGCATCGGCCACGGTAGCTGACGCAAAGAACGGTATCAAGAGGAGCGACGGCCCCGACCGGAGATCCAATCGAACACAAAGGAGACATCATCATGCGCATCACCCAAGGCTGCTTTTCCTTCCTGCCCGACCTCACCGACACCCAGATCACCGCCCAGGTCGCCTACTGTCTGCAACAGGGCTGGGCGGTTTCGCTGGAATACACCGACGACCCCCACCCGCGCAACAACTACTGGTCGATGTGGGGCCTGCCGATGTTCGACCTCGCCGACCCCGCTGGCGTGATGCAGGAACTCGCCGCCTGTCGCGACGCGCAGCCGGAACACTACATCCGCGTAAACGCCTTCGATTCGACCCGCGGTTGGGAGACGGTGCGCATGTCCTTCATCGCCCAGCGCCCGTCCGTGGAGCCCGGCTTCCGCCTCGTGCGCCAGGAAACCGACGGCCGCAAACTGCAGTACCGGCTGGAGAGCTACGCCGTGCAGCGCAGCCCTGAAGGCGAACGCTACAGCGCTTGACGAACGCCATGCGGTGCGGCGTCGCGCGACCCCGCACCTTCACGGCCCAACCCACCGCATGCGCGCCGCCATCCCGTATGCCGCAGGAGACCATCATGACCGCAAGCGACCTTCAGCATCTAGCCCCTCCGGGAGAAACCGCCCCGCCGGCGGTCGAGCACCGTATCGACCTCGCAGCGGAATACGCCGAGGCCGGTATCGCCGACGTGCTCGAGCGCCTCGACCGCGACCTCGTCGGCCTCGCCCCGGTCAAGCGCCGGGTGCGCGAGATCGCAGCCCTGCTGCTGGTCGACCGCGTGCGGCAGCGCCTCGGACTGGCGACCCAGGCGCCCTCGCTGCACATGAGCTTCACCGGCAACCCCGGCACCGGCAAGACCACGGTCGCGATGCGCATGGCCGAGATCCTGCAGCGCCTTGGCTACTGCCGCCGCGGGCACGTGGTGCCGGTGACCCGTGACGACCTCGTCGGCCAGTACATCGGCCACACCGCGCCCAAGACCAAGGAGGTGCTCAAGCGCGCCATGGGCGGGGTGCTGTTCATCGACGAGGCCTATTACCTCTACCGCCCGGAGAACGAGAAGGACTACGGCCAGGAAGCGATCGAGATCCTGCTTCAGGTGATGGAGAACCAGCGCGACGATCTGGTGGTGATCCTCGCCGGCTACGCCGAACGGATGGAGCACTTCTTCGAGTCCAATCCCGGCATGAAGTCGCGCATCGCCCACCATGTGGACTTCCCCGACTACGGCAGCGCCGAACTCGGTGAGATCGCTGAACGCATGCTTGCGCAATGGAACTACCGCTTCGACCCCGCTGCACGACTGGCCTTCAACGAATACATCACCCTGCGCCGTGCCCGCCCGCACTTTGCCAATGCACGCAGCATCCGCAACGCCCTCGACCGCATGCGCATGCGCCAGGCACTGCGCCTGTTCGAATCCGGCGCGACCGTCGATGCCCTCGCCCTGACCACCCTGACCGAGGCCGACGTCCGCGCCAGCCGCCAGTTCAGCGCCGCAGCCGCACGCACGCTCGCCGACGACGAACGTGATGTGGACTTCGACCCCGAGCGCGGCACCGACCGCATCGACTACTGAATCACGCACTTCGAGGCCACTGCCATGTTCAGCATCGACCGCAGCACCCTGACCGAATATCTGATCGACAATCGCCGCCAGCACCCCGAGGCCACTGGAGAACTCAACGCGCTGATCCTGCAGGTCGCTCAGGCGTGCAAAGCCATTTCGCGTGCCGTCGCCCACGGCGCGCTGGCCAATATGCTCGGGGACTACGGCCAGGCCAACGTGCAGGGCGAACAGCAGAAGAAGCTCGACGTGCTCGCCGACGAGATCTTCCTGCGCGCCACCCACTGGGGCGGTAGCCTCGCCGGCATGGTGTCGGAGGAGAACGAGGCGCCGATTCCGCTCCCCGCAGGACACGCCCGCGGCAAGTACCTGCTACTGTTCGATCCGCTCGATGGCTCGAGCAACATCGACGTGAACGTGGCGGTCGGCTCGATCTTCTCCATCCTGCGTGCGGCCACGCCGGGAGAGGACGCCGCGCCGGACGACTTCCTCCAGCCCGGCACCCACCAGGTCGCCGCCGGCTATGCCATATACGGCCCCTCAACCATGCTCGTGCTGAGCGTGGGCAAGGGCGTGGCCGGCTTCACCTTCAACCCGATCATCGGCGACTTCTTCCTCACCCACCCGGACATCCGCATCCCGGAAGCCACCCGCGAATTCGCGATCAACGCCTCCAACGCCCGCTTCTGGGAGCCGCCGGTGCGGCGCTATGTGGACGAGTGTCTTGCCGGCAGAAGCGGCGCGCGTGGTGCCGACTTCAACATGCGCTGGGTCGCCTCGCTGGTGGCCGAGACCCATCGCATCCTGATGCGCGGCGGCGTGTTCCTCTACCCGCGCGACCACAAGGACCCAGCCAAGCCCGGACGCCTACGGCTGCTCTACGAGTGCAATCCGATCGGTCTGATCGTCGAGCAGGCCGGTGGCCGTGCCTCGACCGGCGTACGCCCGGTGCTCGAGGTGCAGCCAGAGTCGCTGCATCAGCGCATCGGTTTCGTGTTCGGCTCGAAAGAGGAGGTGGAGCGCATCGAGCGCTACCACACCGAACCTCTGTTCGGCGCCAGCGACAGCCCCCTGCCGCTGTTCAACAGCCGCTCACTGTTCAACGACCCAGCATTCTCACAATAAGGGAGCCCGCCATGTCCGAACGCCATCCCATCGTCGCCATCACCGGCTCCTCCGGTGCCGGCACCAGCACCGTGCAGCGTACCTTCGAGGAAATCTTCCGCCGCGAATCCGTCACCGCCGCAGTGGTCGAGGGCGACAGCTTCCACGCCCACGACCGCATGGCGATGCGCGCAAAGCTCGCCGAAGCCGAGTCCGGCGGCAAGCTGTCGCACTTCAGCCACTTCGGCTCCGAGGCCAACCTCTTTGCCGAACTCGAGCAGTTGTTCCGCTCCTATGCCGAATCGGGCAGCGGCCGCCGTCGCAGATACCTGCACAGCCGCGAGGAGGCCGAGCCCTACAAGCAGGAGCCGGGCACCTTCACCCCGTGGGCGGACATCCCGACCGGTACCGACCTGTTGTTCTACGAAGGCCTGCACGGCGCGGTGCAACATGAGGGCATCGACGTGTCGCGCTTCCCCGACCTGCTGATCGGGGTGGTCCCCGTCGTCAATCTGGAGTGGATCCAGAAGCTGCATCGCGACAAGAACATGCGCGGCTATTCGACCGAGGCGGTCACCGACACCATCCTGCGCCGCATGCACGACTACGTGCATTACATCGTGCCCCAGTTCGCCCGCACCCATGTGAACTTCCAGCGCGTGCCCATGGTGGACACGTCCAACCCCTTCATCGCCCGGACCATCCCGACCGCCGACGAATCGATGGTGGTGATCCGTTTCGCCAACCCCAAGGGGATCGACTTCCAGTATCTTCAGAACATGGTCCACGGCAGCTTCATGAGCCGAGCGAACACCATCGTGGTGCCGGGCGGCAAGATGGAGCTGGCGATGCAGCTGATCTTCACTCCCTTCATCTGGCGCCTGATGGAACGGCGAAGGAAGTTGTTGTGAAGCCCCGGCTTCTTCTCAATCACGCCACCTCAGCCAAGCCCGATGCGTGGGGTATTCGCGCAGAGCGCGAGGACTGTCCGAGCCCGCAGGGCGAGTTCCGCAGCGCTCGGAGCGAATACCCCATGCAGCGGGCGGTTCGGAGCACCTCCCGTCGCGCACCGCCTTTCGTCTCGGCAATGCGAAACGCCGCAAACCATCGTCGCGGAAGGATCGGTGCCTGCGCTTCGTGGCGTACGGGGCATTCACTCCGTCGGGCTGCGGAACTCGCTCGCTGCGCTCGCTCAGACAGTCCTCGCCCGCTCCGTGAATACCCCGCACACCACGGAGTTCGTGCCAACCCTGATCGAAAAACCAGCAAGACGATGCGCGTCCACCCCTCTCATATAACGACCGGATGGCACGGGAGCCAAGCCCAATGTGCGGGGCGTTTGCGGAGAGGGCGAGGACTGTCCGAGCCCGCAGGGCGAGTTCCGCAGCCCTCGGAGCAAATGCCCCGCACATTGGGCGGTTTCAGGCACCCAGCGCAGAGCGCGAATTCATAACAGAACCCTCATATCCAGGAGCCCTCTCCATGAACATGCGACTCTCCCAGACCGCGCAAGACACCCTGTGCGCCAACGCCCTGCGCTTCCTCGCCATCGACGCCGTCGAAGCCGCCCAGTCCGGACACCCCGGCATGCCCATGGGCATGGCCGAAATCGCTGTGGCGCTGTGGACCCGCCACCTCAAGCACAACCCTGCCGACCCCGCCTGGCCCGACCGCGACCGCTTCGTGCTCAGCAACGGCCATGGCTCCATGCTGCTCTACGGCCTGCTTCACCTCACCGGCTACGACCTCCCGCTCGACGAACTCAAGCGCTTCCGCCAGCTTCACAGCAAAACCCCCGGCCACCCCGAACACGGCCTCACCCCCGGCGTCGAAACCACCACCGGCCCGCTCGGCCAGGGCCTCGCCAACGCCGTCGGCATGGCGCTCGCCGAAAAACTCCTCGCCGCCGAATTCAACCAGCCCGGCCACGACATCGTCGACCACCACACCTGGGTCTTCCTTGGCGACGGCTGCCTGATGGAAGGCGTCAGCCACGAAGCGGCCAGCTTCGCCGGCGTCCAGCGCCTGTCGAAACTGATCGCCCTGTGGGACGACAACCGCATCTCCATCGACGGTGACGTCGCCGGTTGGTTCGGCGACAACACCCCGGCGCGCTTTCGTGCCTACGGCTGGAACGTCATCGAACAGGTGGACGGCCACGACGTCGGCGCCGTCGACCGCGCCCTGCGCGAAGCGCGCGCCAACGCCGACAACGACGTCGGCCCCACGCTGATCTGCTGCCGCACCACCATCGGCCGGGGCAGCCCGGCACGCGCCGGCACTGCCGGCATCCACGGCGCCCCACTGGGCAAGGACGAAATCGCCGCCACCCGCGAAGCCCTCGGCTGGGATCATGCCCCGTTCGAAATCCCCGAAGAAGTCCGCGCCAGCTTCAACGCCCGCGCCACCGGCGCCGCCGCCCAGACTGACTGGCAACAACGCTTCGACGCCTACCGTACCGCCTGGCCCGACGCTGCCGCCGAATTCACCCGCCGCATGGCCGGCAAGCTGCCCACCGGCTTTCGCGTACTTGCCGACGCCATCGTGCGCGGGGTGCATAACGAAGCGGCCACCGTAGCCAGCCGCAAGGCCGGGCAGCAGGCCATCGCCCGCCTCGCCCGCGCCCTGCCTGAACTGCTCGGCGGCTCGGCCGACCTCACCCACTCCAACCTCACCGACTGGCCCGGCTGCGGCGCGGTGCGCGCCGACCAGCCGGGACGCCACATCAACTGGGGCGTGCGCGAATTTGGCATGGCGGCGGCGCTCAACGGCGTCGCCCTGCACGGCGGCTACCTGCCCTTCGGCGCCACCTTCCTGGTGTTCTCGGACTACGCCCGCAACGCAATCCGGATGAGCGCACTGATGCGCCAGCGCATGGTGTACGTGATGACCCACGACTCGATCGGCCTCGGCGAAGACGGCCCCACCCATCAGCCGATCGAACACATTCCCAGCCTGCGCCAGATCCCCGGGCTCGACGTGTGGCGCCCGTGCGACGCGGTCGAAACACAGGCCGCGTGGAACGCCGCCGTACTGCGCGCCGACGGCCCCAGCCTGCTCGCCCTGTCGCGCCAGAACCTGCCGCATCAGACGCGCGATCCGGAGCAGCTCGGCGCGATCACACGTGGCGGCTACGTGCTCGCCGAAGCCGGGGGCGGGCGCCCGACCATGGTGCTGATCGCCACCGGCTCGGAAGTCGCACTGGCGATGTCCGCCCGCGCCTTGCTCGAAGCAGACGGCATCCCCACCCGTGTCGTGTCCATGCCCTGCACCGCTGCCTTCGATCGCCAGGACAGCGCCTGGCGCAGCGCGATACTGCCCGCCGGCATCCCCCGGGTCGCAGTCGAAGCCGCGCATCCGGACGGCTGGTGGAAATACCTCGCCGGCGCCCCGCGCGCGGCCGTGGTCGGCATCGACCGCTTCGGCGACTCCGCCCCCGCCGGCGAACTCGCCGCGCTGTTCGGCATGACGCCCGAACGGGTCGCCGACACCGCCCGCCAGCTGCTCTGAACACGACCGATCACACCACTCGAGGAGACACTCATGACCATCAGAGTCGCGATCAACGGCTACGGCCGCATCGGGCGCAACGTGCTGCGCGCCCACTACGAGTACGGCAAACAGCACGACCTCGAGATCGTCGCCATCAACGATCTCGGCAGCCCCGAAACCAATGCCCATCTGACCCGCTACGACAGCATCCACGGCCCTTTTGCGCATCCGGTCGAGGTCGGGGCAGGTGAAGGCGGCGAGGGTGAGATGCGCGTCGCCGGCGACCGCATCCGCGTGCTCGCCGAGCGCGACCCCACCCGCCTGCCGTGGCAACAGCTGGGCGTGGACGTGGTGCTCGAATGTACCGGCCTGTTTACCACCCGGGCCACGGCCGGCGCCCATCTCGACGCAGGTGCGGGCAAGGTGCTGATCTCCGCCCCGGGCGGCGCCGACATCGACGCCACCATCGTCTATGGGGTCAACGATCAGGTGCTGCGCAGCAGCCACCGCATCGTGTCCAATGCGAGCTGCACCACCAACTGCCTCGCCCCGCTCGCCTTCGCCCTGCACCGCCCGCTCGGCATCGTGCGCGGACACATGGTCACGGTGCATTCCTACACCAATGATCAGGTGCTGATCGACGTCCATCACGCCGACCTGCGCCGCGCCCGCTCCGCTACCCAGTCCTTGATCCCGACCAAGACCGGCGCTGCCGCCGCGGTCGGGCTGGTGCTGCCGGAACTCGCCGGCCTGCTCGACGGCTACGCGATGCGAGTGCCCACGCCCAATGTATCCTTCACCCACTTCACCTTCCTCGCCGCGCGCGAAACCAGTGTCACCGAGGTCAACGACCTCGTGCGCGAGGCCGCGCATGGTGCGCTCAACGGCATCCTCGCGGTCAACGACCTGCCGCTGGTGTCGTGCGACTTCAACCACAATCCCCACTCCAGCCTGTTCGACGCCACCCTGACCAAGGTCGACCACAACTTGGTCACGGTCACCGCCTGGTACGACAACGAGTGGGGCTTCTCCAACCGCATGCTCGACACCGCGTGCGCGATGATGGAGGCCGCGTGATGGCGACCGACAGCTTTCTGCGCCTCGACACCCTGATCGGCAATGGTGCCCTCGCCGGCCGACGCGTGTTCATGCGCGCCGACTTCAACGTGCCGCTCGCGGCCGACGGCGGCATTGCCGACGACAGCCGCATTCGTGCCACCCTGCCCGGCATCCACGCCTGCCTCGATGCCGGCGCGGCGCTCGCGATCACCTCCCACCTCGGTCGCCCGCAGGAAGGGGCCCTCACCGCCGCCGACAGTCTGGCTGCAGTGGCCGCCCACCTGTCCGCCCTGCTCGGACGCCCGGTGCCGCTGGTGAAAGACTGGATCGACGGCGACTTCGAGTTCGCCGACGGTGAGGTGGTGGTGCTGGAAAACTGCCGTGGCAACCGTGGCGAAAAAGCCGACGACCCGCAACTCGCCGCACGCATCGCGCGCTGGGTGGAGGTCTATGTGAACGAGGCCTTCGGCACCGCGCACCGCCGCGAATGCACCCTGCACGCGCTCGCGCTCGCCGCCCCGATGGCCTGCGCCGGGCCGCTGCTGAGCGCCGAGCTCGACGCGCTCGGCACCGCGCTTGCTGCGCCGGCGCGGCCGCTGGTCGCCATCGTTGGCGGCTCCAAGGTGTCGACCAAGCTCGCCATTCTGGAATCACTGGCCAACAAGGTCGACCTGCTCGAGGTCGGCGGCGGCATCGCCAACACCTTCATCGCCGCGCGCGGCCACGGCATCGGCAAGTCGCTCGCCGAGCCCGACCTGGCCGACGCCGCGCGTCGGGTGGAACAACGTCTGGCGGCCCGTGGCGCCCGCCTGTGGCTGCCGCAAGACGTGGTCGTCGCCGACCGTTTCGCCGCCGACGCGTGGACCGCGGTGCGCAACATCGACCGCTTGAGTGACGGCGACATGATCCTCGACATCGGTCCCGCCAGCGCCGCACAACTCGCGGCCGAACTCGCCGACGCCGGCACCATCGTATGGAACGGGCCGCTCGGCGTATTCGAGCTCGAACCCTTCGCTGCCGGCACCCGGGCGCTGGCCGAGGCGATCGCGGCCAGCGCCGGATACAGCATCGCCGGGGGTGGCGATACGCTGGCGGCGATCGCCGCCTTCGGAGTCGGCGAGCAAATCGACTATATCTCGACCGGCGGCGGTGCCTTCCTCGAGTTTCTCGAAGGCCGCGAGTTGCCCGCAGTCACCGCGCTGCGCGCCCGCGCCCGGCCCAACAGCCGGCGGATCAATCCGGTGCCGGCGTTCGAACACGAGCCGCAATTCAACTGAGGAGTCACCCATGGCCATGATCTCACTACGTCAATTGCTCGACCACGCCGCCGACCACGACTACGGCATCCCCGCATTCAACATCAACAATATGGAGCAGATCCAGGCCATCATGCTGGCCGCCGCGGGCACCGACAGCCCGGTCATCCTGCAGGCCTCGGCCGGTGCTCGCGGCTATGCCGGCGAGGCCTTCCTCAAAAAGATGGTCGAGGCCGCGGTCGAGCAATGGCCGGACATCCCGATCTGCCTGCACCAGGACCACGGTTCCAGCCCGGCGGTGTGCCAGCAATCGATCCGTTCGGGCTTCACCAGCGTGATGATGGACGGCTCGCTGATGGAGGACATGAAGACCCCGGCGAGCTACGATTACAACGTCGCCACCACCCGCCGCGTGGTCGACATGGCGCACGCGGTAGGGGTATCGGTCGAAGGTGAGCTTGGTTGTCTCGGTTCGCTCGAGAGCGGTCAGGCCGGTGAGGAGGACGGGGTCGGCGCCGAAGGTATTCTGGACCACAGCCAGATGCTCACCGACCCAGCCGAAGCCGCCGACTTCGTCGCCGCCACCGGGGTGGATGCGCTCGCGGTCGCGATCGGCACCAGCCATGGTGCATACAAGTTCACCCGCCCGCCCACCGGCGACATCCTCGCGATCGAGCGCATCGCCGCAATCCACCGTCGCATCCCCGACACCCACCTGGTGATGCACGGCTCGTCCAGCGTGCCACAGGAGTGGCTCGCGATCATCCGCGAACACGGCGGCGACATCGGCGAAACCTACGGCGTGCCGGTCGAGGCCATTGTTCAAGGCATCCGCAACGGGGTGCGCAAGATCAACATCGACACCGACCTGCGTCTGGCGATGAGCGGCGCAATTCGGCGCCTGGTCGACACCGACCGCAAGGAGTTCGACCCGCGAAAGTTCTTCAAGGCCGCGCGCGACGCTGCCGCCGGCATCTGCCGCGAGCGCTTCGAAGCCTTCGGCTGCGCTGGCCAGGCGAGCCGGATCAAACCGCTGTCACTCGACGCCATCGCCCGCCGCTACGCGCCCAGGAAGGCGGCCTGATCCGCGCCGACAAGCGGGTTGGGCGAGATTCCCTGCCCATTCGGGCATTTCGCCCGCCATCGCGAGATGGCGGGCATTCTTTGTCGGCCTTCGCCACCACACGGATTCCACAGGCCACAGTCCGAGCCGTCGTCCAAGGTCACAACCGGATACCACCCCCGCCCCCCGGAGTTCGCCCAGACTAAACGCAGCGGTTGGGCAGCGGTCTGATACGGGACAGCGCCGACCGTGCGTTCACACACAACTCGAGGAGACGATGATGGGCAAGAAAATCCTGATGATCTGCGGCGATTACTGCGAAGACTACGAGACCATGGTGCCGTTTCAGACCCTGCTCGCGGTGGGCCATGAAGTCCACGCCGCCTGCCCGGGAAAGAAGGCCGGCCAGTCAATTGCAACCGCCATTCACGACTTCGAGGGCGATCAGACCTATTCGGAGAAGCGGGGCCATAACTTCGCGCTCAACGCGACTTTCGACGAGCTCGACCCTGCCGATTACGATGCGCTGGTGATACCCGGCGGACGCGGTCCCGAATACCTGCGCATGAACGACAAGGTGATCGCCGCGGTGCGGCACTTTTTCGCCACCAACAAGCCGGTTGCAGCAGTGTGTCACGGCGCCCAGCTGCTGGCCGGCGCCCGCGTGCTTGAGGGCCGACGTTGCTCGGCCTACCCTGCCTGCCGTGCAGAGGTGGAGCTGGCCGGTGGCACCTATGCCGACATCCCGATCGATCAGGCCGTGACCGATGGCAATCTGGTCAGCGCACCGGCCTGGCCCGCCCATCCGGCGTGGCTGGCGCAGTTTCTGACCCTGCTGGGTACCCGCATCACCCACTGATCACCGGGTACAGTGCTGGTCAGCATGTCGCGCGCACGCCGGCCAGCACCTACAATGCCCTTGTGATCATCGTTTTGCGGAGTCGTCCATGTGCCAGATCTTCACCAACGCCGACCCCGCGCTCTACGCCTGCCGTGCGCGCTCGATTCGCCTGCGCGGCGTAGCCACCAGCATTCGTCTGGAGAACATCTTCTGGCGCGTGCTGGAAGAGATCGGCGAGCGCGACGGACTCAGCGTTCCGCAACTCGTGACCCGCCTTCACGACGAACTGCCCGACACCGGCACCGCCCACGACCGCGCAAACTTCACCTCTTTCCTGCGCGTGAGTTGCAGCCGCTACCTTCAACTGCAGGTCGCAGGCCTGATCCCGGCCGACACCTCTGTGCCGATCCGCAGCCTGAACGCGGCAAAGGTGCTCACCGGCGAACAGCGGCTGCAGCGATCGACAGCGCCTTTGCCTGCCGTGGCCGCCGCACGCGAGCCGACTCAATCCGCCACCCGACCGGCACCGTCAACCGTCGTCGCGGGTCTGGGCAACCCAGATCAGTTGCGCGGGATCCACCCCCAGCGCGCGAGCCTGCTCGAGTAGTTGTTCGCGGGTACCGACCGGCAACGCCTTGTCCCGCGACAGAATCCACAGGTAATTGCGGCTGGGACCGATCACCATGGCCCAGCGGTAGTGTTGCTGGTCCAGCGCCACGACGTGGTAGCCGCCATAGAAAGGTCCGAAAAAGGAAACTTTCAGCGATCCACGCTCCGGACTTCCGGTGAATAGGGCCCGTCCCTTCGCCTCGCGCCACTCCCCGCGCTTGCTGTCGTAGCCACGATTGATCACCTCCACACTGCCATCGGCCTGCATGCGGTAGCGTGCGCTCACATCGCTCAGCCCGCGCTCGAACGAGTGATCCAGACGAGCCACTTCGTACCACTTGCCCTCGTAGCGCGCGATATCGAAGGGGGTCACCACAGCAACCCCCTCCGGCGGCATGGTCGAGCAGGCACTGAGCACGAGCAAAGGCGCAAGCAAAAGGACGCGCAAGATGTTCCGAAAAGGGAGAAAGCGTAGCCGAATAACCCTGTTTGTCATGGTCATGCCTGCCTCATTGCGCGTGAAATTGAATTTTCCATTATTTTGTCCTGGACAACTAGAAACATGGTTCATAGTATCTCTGCATGACCCCACTGTACACGGAGCGATGTTCTGATGCCTATGACCCCGGGTCCCCGGACAACGACTGAGCCAGCCCCGACGCCCACAATCGTGGCTTTACTGGGCTACGGTGGATTGCTTCCCTTTGTCCTGCTGGCGGTGGCGGTCTTCGTTGATGGAGAAATCGCATCGCGCGGGCGTGATGCACTGCTCGCCTACGGTGGCGTGATCCTGAGCTTTGTCGGGGCCTTACACTGGGGCTTCGCAATGAGCCTGGCGGCACTTTCTCCACGTCAGCGCACTCTATGTTTTATATGGAGTGTGGTGCCAGCCCTGCTGGCGTGGCCGGCATTGCTGGTCGATACGACAACTGCAAACGTGCTGCTGATCGGCGGCTTCCTCTCCACTTATTGGCAGTATCGCCGCCTGGCTGTCAGCGTAGGTTTGCCTGGGTGGTACCTGCCCCTGCGCAGTCGGCTCACGGTGGTCGCCTGTTTGTGTCTGATTGCCGGCAGCGTCGGCCCGTGAGGATGGGCCCCGCCTCACCACGGCAACCCCACCACGAGGAAACATGACCATGAATTTTTTCAACACATTGCCAGGGTTTCGGAAAACCAATCCCGGTCGCGAGCGCAAGATCCTGCGTCTCCTGCCGAAGGCCTTGCTCATCGGTACGCTGGTGCTGGCATTGCCCTCCGTACTCGCCCGATTTTATCCCTGGAGCGGGACTGCAGTGGACATCGCCAGTCGCATCACCACCATCGATATCTACGGAATCAGCCTTGTCATCCTGCACTGGACCATCGTGTTTACGGTGGCGATCGGTGCATTCATCGTACTGGTGATGAAGGGCCCGGCCTATGTCGCAGACGCCTATCCGCTCGAGGACGCGGATCACCCCGACGCGTCCCCCGGCAGCTAATCAAGGCAAAAACCCCGCGAATGTCAGAACACAGGATGGCGCCGGAATTCAAACGGCAGGCCAGGGAGAAGTTCGTCTAAAAAAACTGTTGACATCAATTTTAGAAGGGGTAAAGTAGCGTTCATTGTGCACTGCAACATAACCACCAAAGGAGCAACACCATGTCCGCAAAGACCGATTTCCAGAACCCGATCGAAGCCGTTCAAGCACTGATGGCCATCCAGGCCCAGACCATCGGCAAGTCGATCGAACTGCAGAAGAAAGCCAGCGAAGAGCTGATGGCCTTCTTCAAGTCCGAAGCCGAAAAGGCCACCAAGCTGAAGTCGCCGGAAGAGCTGGTTCGCTTCAACGTTGATGCCAACACCGCGCTGTTCAAGCTCCTGCAAGCTCAGGGCGAAGCCTTCACCGCACTGGCGACCGAAGTTGGCCAGACCGCGATGGCCAAGTTCCAGAACGCCGGCAAGTAATACCCGCCCCGGTCCCTCGGGACCGACGGCCGAAAGCCCCGATGGCAATGCCTCGGGGCTTTTTGCTGTCCACCCGGTGTCCCGCTAGAATCCACCCCCCATGCGCATCGAACACATCACCCACGGCCTGCGCGAACTCGGCGCCAAGCCCTGCCACCAGCAACGGATACTCCGCGCCTGGGCTCAGGGGCAACCGCTTGACGCCGGCCCCCGCCGGGCCGAGCACGATCTGCCACTGAGCGTCCGCCAGGCGCTGCCCGAGCTGACAAGCCGCTTGCAGGGCCTCGCCCAACTGCGCTCCGAGCATCCGGGCGAGGACGGCTCCTCACGCCTGCTGGTGGCGCTGGCCGATGAGCAGATGGTGGAAAGTGTGCTGTTGCCGCGTGACGGCTTGTGCGTGTCGTCCCAGCTTGGCTGCGCGGTGGGCTGCGTCTTCTGCATGACCGGACGCGACGGGCTGATCCGCCAGCTCGGCAGCGCCGAGATCGTGGCCCAGGTCGTGCTCGCCCGCCGCCTCCGGACGGTGCGCAAGGTGGTCTTCATGGGCATGGGGGAGCCGGCCCACAATCTCGACAATGTGATCGAGGCGATAGAGTTCCTCGGTACGGCCGGTGGCATCGGTCACAAGAACCTGGTGTTTTCCACGGTGGGCGATCACCGTGTGTTCGAACGTCTGCCGCAGATGACGGTGAAGCCGGCGCTGGCACTGTCGCTGCATTCAAGCCGTGCCGAGTTGCGCGAGAAACTGTTACCGCGCGCACCTCGGTTCGAGCCCGCCGAGCTGGTGGCGCTTGGCGAAACTTATGCCCGTACCACCGGCTATCCAATCCAGTACCAATGGACCCTCATCGAAGGGGTCAACGACAGCCAGGAAGAAATGGAGGGCATCGTCCGCCTGCTGGCCGGCAAGTACGCGATCATGAACCTGATCCCGTACAACACGGTGGCCGAACTCGATTTCAGGCGTCCTTCATGGGAGCGCGCTTCCGAGTTGGGGCGGTGGCTGCACCAGCACGGCGTGCTGACCAAGCTGCGTCACTCTGCGGGACAGGAAGTCGATGCCGGCTGCGGTCAGTTGCGGGCGCGCTCAATCCGGCTGGAGCGTCGCCCGCGCGCGGGATCTATGGATGAATCGGTACCCGGGGCGGCACCGGCATTCAAGGCAGCCACCGGCGCAGCCTGAACCCGGACCGGCAGCATGCGCAGCGATCCAGCCCACGCATGAACGCGGTCATGCACCTGCCTCGCGCAGCACGGTGAGCGCCTCCGGATAGCGGAAACCCTCGACATGCCCGGCAAATTCACCGTAGGCCGGCCCCAGTGCGGCCTCGAACAAGCTCCGCTCACGCGCCAGGACCTGGTTGGCCCGAAAGTTCGAGACGGCGAGCAAGACCCCGATCTCGCCGGCAACATTCGCAAAAACGGCAGGATCGAAGCCGGCGGCGACGGCCTCGACCCCGTCCGCCCCCACCGAGTTCTGCAAACGCTGCTGTACCGGCGCCGGCAGCCAACGCAACAGGGTAGAAAAAAGCTGCGCCGGATCGACCGGCTTGGCGACGAAGTCGTCCATCCCGGCACTGGTACAGGCACGTCGGTCCTCGTCGAACACATTGGCCGTCATGGCCACGATGGGGGTGTCACGGTTGCGGACTCCGGCGCGTAGCGCACGGGTTGCCTCAAGGCCATCCATCACCGGCATCTGGATATCCATCAGGATCAGGTCGTAGTCGCGTTCGGCACAGCGATTGAGCGCGTCGAGGCCGGTGCCCACCGCCTCCACCTCCAGACCGGCACCATGCAGCAACTCGAGCGCCACTTCGCGGTTGACCGCATTGTCCTCAGCCAGCAGCACGCAGGCGCCGCCATGCCTCATCCGCAACAAAACCGCAGGCTCGGCTTCCAGCACCGCCTCAGGCACGCGCAACCCGACATGACCACGACCGAGCACCGCAGTGAACCAGAAGGTGCTGCCCCGGCCCAGCTCGCTCTCGGCACCGGCCTCTCCCCCCATGAGCGTCGCCAGACGCCGGGTGATGGCAAGCCCCAGGCCGGTGCCGCCATAGCGGCGGGTGGTGGACACATCGACCTGCTCGAAGGCCTGGAATAGCTGTGGCAACTTGTCAGCCGGGATGCCGATGCCGGTATCCCGCACCTCGAAGCGGACAAGCATGTCGTCGCCCCTGTCCTCGACCAGCCGGGCACGTAAGGACACCTTGCCGGACTCGGTAAACTTCACCGCGTTGCCGGCGTAATTGAGTAGAGCCTGGCGCAGGCGGGTCGGATCGCCGCGCAGCCACCCGGGCACCTCGCCGGCATCCACCTCGATCACCAGGCCCTTGCCTGCGGCCTGATCGGCGATCAGGGATTGAACATTATCGAGCACAGCGCCAAGGGCGAATTCGGTGCACTCCAGTTGCATCCGCCCGGCCTCGACCTTGGACAGGTCGAGGATGTCATTGATGATCGTCAGCAAGTGGCGCGCCGCAGCGTCGATCCTGGTCAATCGATCGGCCTGGCGCGGCACTGGCACATCCATCCGGAGCAGATGGGTGAGGCCGATGATGGCGTTCATCGGCGTGCGGATCTCATGACTCATGTTGGCCAGGAATGCGCTCTTGGCCCGGTTCGCCGCTTCGGCCTGTTGGGTGGCTGCAGTCAGCTCGGCCGTCCGGTTGGCCACCAGCTCCTCAAGGTGCAGGCGATAGCGATCGAGCTCGGCACCGTTGCGCTTCTTTTCGGTGATGTCTTCCTGGATCGACAGATAGTGGGTGATACGCCCGTCAGGCTGGTGTATCGGAGCCACATGGGCAAACACGGTATAAGGCCGGCCATCCTTGCGCCGGTTCACGAACTCACCGCTCCAGCTGTCGCCACGCAACAGGTTGACCCAGAGCGCTTCATAAGTGGCTGCCGGCGTCAGCTCGCTGCCAAGCGACGCTACCGCCTGTCCCAGGACTTCATTCGCCTGATAGCCGCTATGGGCGGAGAACGCAGCATTCACATACTCGATCCGCCCCTCCAGGTCGGTGATGATGACGCTCTCGGGGCTTTGCTCCACCGCCTGCGACAGCTTGCGCAGCTCGTTCTCCGCCGCCTTCAGCACCGAGATATCGCGCGAGATACCGAACATGCCGATCACCCGGCCCTCCCCATCGTGCAGCGCCCCCTTGGTCGCGAGGAAGATTACTTTGCCAGCAGTCGTAATCAGTTCCTCCAGAAAGGACGCCGTCCGATCCCCCGCGATCACCTCGCGGTCGTTGGCCATGACCTGCACCGCCTGTTCCGGCGGAAACAGCACGTGGTCGTCCTGTCCGAGCACCTCGTCAGACGACTTGCCCGTCAAGGCCTCAGCGGCCTTGTTGAACAGCAGGTAACGCCCTTGCAGATCCTTGGCAAAAATGGAGTCGGTCGAACTGTTGGCGATGGTGTTCAACAGACTCAGCGCCTGCAGCCTGCGAGCCTGCTCCTCGTGCTGGCGCCGTCCGGCTTCGGTGATCTGGAGCAGCATGCGGTGCACCAGGCCATAAAGCAGCAGCGCAGTGACCGTCACGAAAAACCAGCCCTTGAAGGTCTGCAGCCACACGTGCGGCGTACCCTCAATCGGCAGCCATTCGACGACCCGGTCGGAGAGCACGATCCACAGGGCGGCGAAGGTCGCGTAAGGCAGAACGACACGCCACACAGCACGTCTGATCATGGCTCGATCGGCGTTTGCGGAGACTTCGGGCACATCGATATTCATTTCGGGCATCCTCGACTACACGGCCAAACCAGGTTCTCAGACCCGGCATCCGGTTCGTCGCATCCGGGAGAACACAACGGCGCCGGCCTGATCAAGGACCGGATCAGTGCTGATCGTCGTGGTAACGACGGGCAATCGCAACAAAATCGTCGAATCCGGTAAGGAAAGCATCGACGATATCGGGATCGAAATGCGCCCCTCTTCCCGCCACGATCAACTCACAGGCGTCCGAAAAAGGCATCGCGGGCTTGTACACCCGCTGCGTGATGAGGGCGTCGAACACGTCGGCCAGCGCCATCAGCCGCGCCGACACCGGGATGTCATCGCCTTTGAGCCCATCTGGATAACCCCCGCCTTCCCAGCGTTCGTGATGCCAGCGCGCAATCTCCTTGGCCAGCGCGAGAAAGGGCAAGGGCTGCTCGATATCCTGTTCGGCGAGCTCGATGGCCTCGGCGCCAAGCCGTGAATGGGTCATCATGATGGCCCATTCATCGGGCGTCAGCCGGCCCGGTTTCTGCAGGATATGGTCGGGAATGCCGACCTTGCCGATGTCGTGCAGCGGCGCCGAGCGCGCCAGCAGTTCGATGTAGCGATCGTCGAGCACTGCGGAAAAACGCGGATGGTGTTGCAGCCGGGTGGCCAGCAACCGGACGTAGGCCTGGGTGCGCAGAATGTGATTGCCGGTTTCCGGATCCCGCGTCTCCGCCAGATGTGCCAGCGCGCGGATCGTCACCAACTGGGTGAGGTCGTTCTCGACCATGCGCCGGCTGACCTCGGCTTCGAGCAGGACGTTCTGATTGCGCAGCACATCCCGGGCGCGCTTGACTTCGAGCTGGTTTCTGACTCGTGCCAGCACCACCGCAGGCTGCAGCGGTTTGGCGATGTAGTCGACCGCGCCGAGAGCCAAGCCGTGTTCCTCGTCGCGCGCATCATCGAGCCCGGTCAGGAAGATGACCGGGATGCCACGTGTCAGCTCTGCGTTCTGCAGGCGTGTCAGCACTTCGTAGCCGTCCACGCCGGGCATCATCACGTCGAGCAGGATCAGGTCAGGCGACGGCTGGCGAGTGGCAATCTCGAGCGCGCGCATGCCGGAAGGTGCCGCCAGCACGTCGTACAGCGGCTGCAGCAGGTCGCCCAATACCACGAGGTTGTCCGGCACGTCATCGACAATGAGGATCGTCGCCGGCGGACCAGCAGGCAGCATGAGTTCGTCCGACGCGCTCACAAAATCATTCATCAACAAAAATCCGTGAAAAAAGCGACATGCACAACTGCACGGCCTTCAGGTCAACGTCATGAGACGCCATCCCGAGCACTTGCGATGATGCCACGAACGCAATGACGGATACCGAGAAATAAGTATTGATCTACCTCGTTTAGCGCTGCCAATCCGGGCGTTCAAAAGCTGCAACTAGAAAATCCACCAGCGCACGTATCTTTACCGACAGGTGCTTGCGCGAGGGGTAAACCGCGTACACACCGATCTCCGGGCCGCGACATTCGGGCAGTACTTCGACCAGCCGCCCCTGTGCCAGGTCGGCGCCCACCAGAAAATCGGGCTGCAGTACCAGCCCCTGATGGGCAAGCGCCACCGCGCGGCAGGTGTCGCCATTATTGGTGCGCATACGTGGTCGGGTTTGCACTTCGCGCACCCCATCGGCCGTGGTGAAACGCCACACATCACCCTGCGCGGCATAGCTGTAGGCAATGACCGGATGCCGGGCAATCTCCTCCACCGTCGCCGGGGTGCCGTGGCGGGCAAGGTATTCCGGACTGGCGCACAGCAGGATACGGGTGGAGGCCAGGCGCCGGTAGACCAGGGTGGAGTCCTGCAAGCTGCTGATGCGGATGACCACATCGAAACCCTCCTCGACCACGTCCACCAGCCGGTCGGACAGCGTGACCTCAAGATCGACTTCCGGGTACTGCTCCATGAACGGGCCCCACAACTGCACCAGATGCAGAATCCCGAACGAAAACGGCGCGTTGACCCGCAGCCGTCCGATCGGATGGCCGGTCACCATCCCGACTGCACGGTCGGCCTCGTCGAGTTCGGCCAGGATCTGCTTGCAGTGGCCGTAATAGGCGCGCCCGGCTTCGGTCAGCGACAGCCGGCGCGTGGTGCGTTGAAGCAGGCGTGCGCCGAGCCGGGTCTCGAGCTCAATCACGCTGCGTGACACCGCGGCCTTGGAAACCCGCAGAGCGTCACCGGCGGCCACGAAGCTGCCGGCCTCGACCACCGCCACAAAACTGCTCATCTCACGAAAACGGTCCATTGGATCATTGTCACGATTATCGTGACAGTTCGTCAAATGGATCGATATTTATCTACGCATCAACTATCAATAGACTTCAGCCATCGAATATTGCACCGGCCCTACCCGATCAAGGATCGCCCGATGACCCTGCCTACGCTGTTCATTTCACACGGCTCCCCCACCTTCGCACTCGAGCCCGGCCTGCTCGGCTCGCAGCTCGGCGCGCTCGGGCGCAGCCTTCCCCGCCCGCGTGCTGTGCTAGTGGTATCCCCGCACTGGATGACACGTGAGCTCGAGGTGCTGGCCGCCGACCCGCTCGATACGATCCACGACTTCGGAGGCTTTCCCCGCGCCCTGTATGCGCTGCGCTATCCGGCCCCCGCCGCGCCGGAAGTCGCCGCCGAGGTACTCGCCGTCCTGTCCCGTCACGGGGTCAAGGCAAGCGCCAACCTCACCCGTGGTCGCGACCACGGCGCCTGGGTGCCGATGATGCACCTCTATCCCGACGCCGATGTGCCGCTGATCCAGCTGTCACAACCGTCAGCCCCGTCCCCGCTTGCACTGCTGGAGCTGGGCCAGGCACTGGCGCCACTGCGCGAACGCGGCGTCCTGATCGTGGCCTCTGGCAGCCTGACCCACAACCTTCACGACCTGCGTCGCGAACAAGCACCCGATACCGGCGTCGAAGCCTATGCCCGCCATTTTGCGCAATGGGTGTGGGATCAGATCGAACAGGGAAACCTGGGTGCCTTGCTCGATTACCGCGCACAAGCCCCACATGCCACTCGCGCGCACCCCACCGACGAACACTTTCTACCCCTGTTCGTGGCGATCGGTGCCGCGGGAAGCGACTGGAGCACGGCGCGCCGAATTACCGGCGGTGTGACCTACGGGGTGCTTTCGATGGACAGCTTCAGCTTCGGCCCCGCGGCCGACGTCGGGGCCCCGGCATCGACAGCGGCCTTGGCCTGAACCTTTGCGGGGAGAAATGAACATGAACAATACCTACACCCGAACCGCCATCGCGCTGCACTGGCTCATTGCGCTGTGCCTGATCGGCAGCTTCGCGCTCGGCACCTACATGACCGATCTGTCGCTGTCGCCGCGCAAGCTCGAGCTTTACTCGTGGCACAAATGGGCCGGGGTCAGCATCTTTCTGCTGGTGCTGATCCGTCTTGGCTGGCGCCTCGGCCACCCGCCGCCACCACTCCCCGCAAGCATGCCCGCCGTGCTGCGCGCGGCCGCCCACTTCACCCATATCGCGCTCTACGTGCTGATGATCGCGATTCCGCTGTCGGGCTGGCTGATGAGTTCGGCCAAGGGGGTCCAGACGGTCTGGTTCGGCATCGTGCCGCTGCCCGACCTGCTGACCAAGAATGCAGACCTGGGCAAGCAGCTGGAGTCGCTGCACTTTCTGCTCAACTACACCATGGCGGTGCTGGTGTTCACCCATATCGGCGCCGCACTCAAACACCACTTCATCGATCGCGACGACATCCTGCGCCGCATGCTACCTGGCCGCCGTCCGGGCTGATCCGCCTGAACCGGTCATCGTCGCACCCCCTGCCCCCCTGCCCCCCACGGAGAATAAGATGAGCACTCAAACCCCGAGCAAAGCCCTGAGTACAGTCACCACAGCCGCCCTGTTCGCCTTCGGCCTTGCAACAAGCGCAAGCGCTGCCGAGTACACCCGGGTCGATACCGCCAGCAGCCGGATCACCTTCAAATACACCCAGATGGGCGTGGGCATGGACGGCCACTTCGAACGCTTCGGTGCCAGCATCCTCTTCGACCCCGCACGTCTCGAAGCCGCCCGGGCAAGCTTCGAACTCCAGCTCGACAGTATCGACACCGGCCTGACCGAGGCCAACGAGGACGTAAAGGGCAAGATCTGGTTCGACACTGCAGCCCACCCGGTGGCGACCTTCAAGTCGAGCGGCTTCAAGGCGCTTGGCGACAACCGCTACGAAGTTTCCGGAACGCTGACGATCAAGGGCCGCAGCCGCAACGTCAGCGCGCCCTTCACCCTGACCCCCGCGGACAAGGCGGCCGATGTGAATGGCACCTTCACGCTCAAGCGCTCGGACTTTGCCATCGGCGAAGGGGAATGGGCCGATGTGGTCATCCTCGCCGACGAGATTCGCATCGCCTTCCAGCTGCGTGCGTTACACGGCGCGCAGTAAAGGGCACGCCTGCCCCACCCTCCCTGAACCACCCCTGATCCGGCTTTCCGCCCCCGCTATTCCGTTTCCAACCCCAACCCATCAATACCCAAAGGACTACCCATGAAGAAGACCCTCGCCCTGCTCGCCCTCTCCGCCTCGGCCACCCTGTTCGCCAGTCCGTCATTCGCCGCACCGGAAACCTACAACATCGACGGCACGCACACTTTTCCGCGCTTCTCCTACGACCACTTCGGCTTCTCGAAGCAGCTGTCGCGCTTCAACAAGACCACCGGCACCATCACCCTCGACAAGGTCGCAAGGACCGGAGCGGTGGATGTGACCATCGACATGACGTCGGTCGACACCGGGCTCGCCCTGTTCGACGGTCACATCCAGGGCAGCGACTTTCTCGACACCGCAAACCACCCCACCGCCACCTTCAAGTCCACCCGTGTGGTATTCGAGGGTGACAAACCCGTCAGCGTGGAAGGCGACCTGACGATCAAGGGCATTACCCGCCCGGTGACCCTCACCGTCACCTCCTTCAAGGCCATGCCCCATCCGATGCTGCCGAAGGACGCGATCGGCGCCAACGCCACCACCATGATCAAGCGCAGCGACTTCAATGCCGGCAAGTACGCCCCGAACGTCGGCGACGAGGTCACGCTGGAGATCGCCATGGAAGCGATCAAGGAGTAAGTCCCGACCAGTGAAGGTGGCCGGACGCTGGCAGGAAGCCCGCCGGGGTGTCCCTGCACGGGGCTGTCGAGAGCGCCGTGCAGGCGGGTGCTGTGGCGGAAAGAAGGCGGCGCATGTCTGAGGGCGCTTCGCGCCCGAGTTTGCGCCGACTCCGCCGCAGCGCCCGCCTGAACGGGAAGCCGAAGGCCGCGAACGTCTGCCCCGTGCAGGGACACCCCGGGGAAGGGCTTCCTGCCAGCGCCCGGCCACCACCCGACAGTTTGCTTGTCAGTGTTGGTATCGATGGGCAAGAATGCGGCATCCCGCCCGCTCCGGGGCGCCATCAGGCCCGAACCCGACCTCATGTCCCTGTTCAACCAGCACCCACTGCGCCAGTCGCTCAACGACGAGGTCCACGCCCGCCCGCCGGTGCCGCTCGACACCCCCGAGTTTGTCACCTATCTCGCCTTTGTACATACCGACGGCAGCGCCGGTCGCGAAGCCGGGCACCTGGCGGCGCTTGCCGAACAGCTCGACCTTGCCCCGCCACAAACCGAAACTGGCCATACCTTCATCGACGCGGGCGCATTCCGGCTCAAGTGGGAGCGCCACAACGAGTTTTCCAGCTACACCTTCTTCCGCCGCATCGAAGCCGATGATGGCGCCGACGAACACGCCCTGCTCACCGTGCCCGCCACCTGGCGCAAGAATATTCCCGGCCAGCTGATCGCCGCGACCCACATCGAGCTTCGCGCGGTCGCCGACGTGCCGCCCGACACCGTCATGGTGCAGGTCTCGCCGCACGGCGAAACACTGGTTGCAGCCCAGGCCGCCGAAGGCGCGGCCTGGGTGTTTACCGACTTTCATATCCACGAAGGCTTCTCCCGCTTCCTGCTGGTCGACGCCGGCCTCACCCCGCGCCAGGCCGGACGCATGGTGCAACGCCTGGTCGAGATCGAAACCTACCGCGTGATGGCGCTGCTGGCCTTTCCGGTAGCCAAAGAAGTCGGCCGCCTGCTGTCGCGCGCCGAGGACGAGCTCGCCGACCTGATGGATGGGCTCGAACTTGCGCGCAACACCGAGGACGACCGCGCCATGCTCGGCCGCCTGACCCGGCTCGCGGCCGACGTCGAACGCTCGGTGGCCCGCACCACCTTCCGCTTCGGCGCCGCTGCGGCTTACTACCGGCTGGTGCAACAACGCATCGACGAACTGCGCGAAGTCCGTCTCTCCGGCTTCCCGACCATCCGCGAGTTCATGGAACGCCGCCTCGCCCCGGCGATCAACACCTGCGCCACCATCGCCCAGCGCCAGGAAGACCTCTCCGGCCGCATCGCGCGCAACTCGCAATTGCTGCGCACCCGGGTCGATATCGAGCTCGAGCGCCAGAACCAGGAACTGCTCGCGCAGATGAACCGCCGCGCCAAGATCCAGCTCCACCTGCAGGAAACGGTGGAAGGCCTGTCGGTGGTGGCGATCACCTACTACGCATCGCAGCTGGTGAATTACATGGCCAAGGGCGGCAAGGACTTCATCCTTCCCTTCACGCCGGAGATTGTCACCGCGATCTCGATTCCGGTCATTGCACTGCTGGTAGCGTTGAGCCTGCGCAAGATGCGCAAGACCCTCGGCGCCGATGAACCAGCCGCTACTCACTGAGTGCAGCCGGCAAGGCTCACCTATAATCCGTTCTTTATGTTCTGACCGGGAACCCATCCGTGACCACCCCGCTTTTCGAATCCACCATCAAGAGCCTGCCGCTGCTCGGCCGTGGCAAAGTCCGTGACATCTACGCAGTCGATGCCGACAAGCTGCTGATCGTCACCAGTGACCGTCTGTCGGCTTTCGACGTGATCCTGCCCAACCCGATTCCGGACAAGGGCCGCGTACTGGTTGCGATGGCCAACTTCTGGTTCGAACGGCTCGGCCATGTCGTCCCCAACCAGCTCACCGGCATCGACCCCGAGACCGTGGTCGCCGCCGACGAGCGCCACCAGGTACGCGGGCGGGCGCTGGTGGTGAAGCGCCTCAAGCCGCTGCCGATCGAGGCCGTGGTCCGTGGCTACGTGATCGGCTCGGGGTGGAAGGACTACCAGGAAACCGGTGCGATTTGCGGCATCGCCCTGCCGACCGGTCTGAAGCAGGCGGCAAAACTGCCGGCGCCGATCTTCACCCCGGCGTCCAAGGCCGAAATGGGCGATCACGACGAAAACATCTCCTTCGCCCAGGCCCAGGCCCATTGCGACGCCGTGCTGGCCGACGCACTTGCCGGTACCGGCAAGACCGGCGCGGGTCTGGCCGAAGAAGCACGCCAGGCTGCGATTGCGCTCTACACCGAGGCCGCCGACTATGCAGCCGGGCGCGGCATCATCATCGCCGACACCAAGTTCGAGTTCGGCATCGATGCCAGCGGCACCCTGCATCTGATCGACGAGGCGCTGACGCCCGATTCATCCCGCTTCTGGCCCGCCGACAGCTACCGCGAGGGTATCAGCCCGCCGTCCTACGACAAGCAGTACGTGCGCGACTATCTCGAGACGCTGGACTGGAACAAGAAGGCACCGGGGCCGACACTGCCTGCCGATGTCATCGAGCACACCGCGGCCAAGTACCGCGAGGCCTACGCCCGGCTGACCGGACTGCAACTGGACTGAGCGTGCCGCTGTCTGGCGCTCCCATGACAGCTCATATTCGCGAACTTTGTCGTTCCATGGCGCTCAAATCGGCAGCCCGGAGCGGTTCCGTGCCAATGACGGAGCCATCCGGCGATTTTTCCTGCCAATGGAGGTTGCCATGGACAAATCATTTCACCCGCTGGATCAGCACTTCAACCTGCCCCACGTCCGCCATGTCGGGGCCTCGCGCCCAATGCAGTGGCTCAGCCGGGGCTGGAGCGACATGCGCGAGAACCTGGGCGCCAGTCTGGCCTACGGCGCATTCTTTGCGGCTCTTGGGTATCTGATACTCGCCTTTGCAGCAGACAAGCCTTACCTGTTCATCGCGGCAATCTCGGGGTTCTTCCTCGTTGGCCCCCTTGCGGCGGCCGGACTCTACGAGATCTCGCGTCGCCACGAGCGAGGGCAATCCGCATCGCTCGCCGACTCGCTCAAGGGCCTGCGCGAACACGGCGACGGACTGATGTATTTCGGCCTGTTCCTCGCCATCACGCTGATCGGATGGGAGCGCATCTCCGCGATCATGTTCGCGCTGTTCTACCCGGGCAATGTGCCGGAACTGTCGAACCTGTTCAGCCAGGTCTTCCTGTCCGGCGACTACACCCACTTCGTCGTCGCCTATCTGGTGGTCGGCGGTGCGCTGGCTGCGGTGGTGTTCTCGCTTGCCGCAATTTCCATTCCGATGGTGATGGATCGCGATACCGACAACATCACCGCAGCGATGACCAGCATGCGCGCCGTCGGTGCAAACCTCGGTGCGATGGCGGTGTGGGCCGCACTGATCGTGGCGCTGATCGGCATCGGCTTTGCGACGATGATGATAGGCATGGTGGTGCTGCTACCGCTGCTCGGCCATGCCACCTGGCACGCCTACCGGGACCTGATCGAATCCTGAGCCGCGATCAATTCCGTCAAGGGCGCCGATAGCGGCGCCCTTTCGTATTTTTGCTGCACAATAAGGCCATCGCTGGCCTTCACCCGACCCGGACATCATGCAAGAAACTACTTCTGACACCACGATCGACGCCACTGCCAACCCGCTGCTCGACTTCTCGGGCCTGCCGCGTTTCAACGATATTCGCCCGGCGCATGTCACCCCGGCGATGCGGCAACTGCTGGCCGAGTACCAGACCCTGATCCAACAGCTCACCTCGGATACCGCCCTGCCGACCTGGGACAGCTTCGTGGTGCCGATGACCGAATGCGGCGAGCGGGTCGGACGCGCCTGGGGCGTGGTCGGCCACATGCACAGCGTCATGGACGTACCCGAATGGCGCGAGGCCTACAACGCCATGTTGCCCGAGGTGTCACGCTTTTATGCCGAACTCGGGCACAACCTCGCTCTGTTCCAGAAGTACAAGGCGCTGCACGACGGCCCCGAATACGCCCCCCTGTCGCCGACCCGCCAGCGCATCCTCGACCACGAGGTGCGAGATTTCCGCCTGTCGGGCGCCGAATTGGCAGACGAGCTCAAGCCGCGCTTTCAGGCCATTCAGGAGCAGCTGTCGCAGCTTGGCGCCAAGTTTTCCGAGAATATCCTCGACGCCACCAACGCCCACGCCGAATGGATCACCGATGAAGCAGACCTTGCCGGCATCCCCGAAGACGCCTGCGCATCGGCACGGGCTGCGGCCGAAAAGGACGGCAAACCGGGCTGGAAGTTCACCCTGCAGATGCCCGCCTATCTGCCCGTCATGCAGTACGCTGACAACCGTGCGCTGCGCGAACGCATGTACCGCGCCTACGCCACCCGCGCCTCGGAGCTGGGCAAGCCGGAGTGGGACAATGGCCCGCTGATCGGCCGCATTCTCGCGCTGCGCGACGAAGAGTCGAAACTGCTCGGGTATCGCAATTTTGCCGAGGTCTCGCTGGTTCCCAAGATGGCGGACACGCCCGAGCAGGTGCTCGGCTTCTTGCAAGAACTGGCGGCCAAGGCCAAGCCTTTCGCCGAACGCGATCTTGAAGAGCTGCGGGCCTTCGCCGGCAGCGAACTCGGAATCACCGACTTGCAACCATGGGACGTCTCCTACGCTGCCGAAAAGCTGCGCGAGGCGCGCTACGCGTACTCGGACCAGGAAGTGAAACAGTACTTCCCCGAACCCAAGGTGCTCGACGGCCTGTTCGGCGTGATTCGAGCCCTTTACGGCGTGGATATCCTGCCCGAAGAGGCCCCGAGCTGGGATCCGGACACCCGCTTTTTCCGCATCGAGAAAGAGGGCGAACTGGTCGGCCACTTCTACCTCGACCTGCATGCGCGCGAAACCAAAAGTGGTGGGGCATGGATGGATTCCGCCCGCAGCCGCCATCGCGGCACGCAGGGCAGCACCACGCCGGTCGCCTACCTGGTTTGCAACTTCCCCGGCCCGGTCGGCGACAAACCGGCGACCTTCAGCCACGACAACGTGCTCACCCTGTTCCACGAAGCCGGTCACGGTTTGCACCATTTGCTGACGCAGGTAGACGAACTGGCGGTTTCCGGCATCCACGGCGTGGAGTGGGATGCGGTAGAACTGCCGAGCCAGTTCATGGAAAACTTCTGCTGGGAATGGGACGTGCTGTGCGGCATGACCGCCCATGTGACGACCGGCGAACCCCTGCCGCGCGCGCTGTACGACAAGATGATCGCGGCGAAGAACTTCCAGAGCGGCATGCAGACCGTGCGCCAGCTCGAGTTTTCGATGTTCGACCTGCGTCTGCACGGCGAACTTGCGCCCGAGGGCTGCGGCGACGATGCACGGGTACCGATAGCCAAGCTGCTGGAATTGCTTGCCGAGGTACGGGCTGAGGTTGCGGTGCTGATCCCGCCCGCCTGGCATCGTTTTCCGCACAGCTTTTCGCACATTTTTGCCGGTGGCTATGCCGCCGGGTACTACAGTTACAAGTGGGCCGAGGTGCTGTCGGCCGACGCCTTCGAGGCCTTCGAGGAAGCCGGCGCCGGGAAGGGCAGCCTGCTCGACGCCGAGACTGGCGCCCGCTTCTGGCGCGAGATTCTCGCCGTCGGCGGTAGCCGCCCCGCGCTGGAGTCGTTCAAGGCATTCCGCGGGCGCGAACCGCGGGTGGATGCCCTGCTGCGACACAACGGAATGGTGACTGCATGATCCGACCTGCCCTGCTCGTCCCGCTACTTGCCTTCGGCCTCACTGCCGGTGCGCTGGCGCAAACCACCTACCAATGGGTGGACGAGCGCGGGCAGGTCAATTTCTCGGACCGACCACCCCCGTCCACGGTAAGAGCCCTGGAGGAAAAGCGTTACGCTGCCCCGCCGCCGGACGCCACGCTGCCCTACACCTTGCGCAAGCTCACCGAAGACTTTCCGGTCACGCTGTACACCTCGGACAATTGCGGCGAGTTGTGTGACACCGCGCGCGCCCTGCTGGGTGCGCGCGGCATTCCCTTCACCGAATCGAAGCTGGCTACCGCCGAAGATCTGGCCCGCTATCGCCAGCGCCTCGGCTCTCCCGAGACCGTACCCACCCTGAGTGTAGGCAATACGCCGTACAAGGGTTTCGAGGCGAACGCATGGGGCCGCCTGCTCGACGACGTCGGTTATCCGAAAGCCCCCTGAACGGAGGGACGTTGAACCGGCAAACGCCGGGCTGCAAGCATAGCGGCGGACGCGGAGCAGGTGACACGGTCTCCGTCATCCGTCCGCACACCACCACAATCAGAACGGCAAGCCCAGCGCACGGAGTTCGCCCGGCTGAAGCGCCCGGCCATTGACCTCGAACCCGCCGTCCTTGTAGCTCATGGCTGTCGTCAGCACACCATCCTTCTCCTGCAACAGACCATCGCCGGTCATGCCGGCGATGCGCTCCGTGACCGCGGCACGAACCGCATCCTCGATTTCCTGCTCCTCGGCCTCGATCTCCATCTCCTCCACGTAGTCGAGGATGGTCTGACGCTCCTGCATGTCGACCAGCCGCAGCAGAAGCGCCCTGGGCAGGCTCAAGTGCAGATTGCCCGCCAGATCACGGGCGGGGTTGATGCCGCCCGCTTCTCCCTGACTGGTGTAGGCGACGCGGGCACCAAATTCGGCAGCACCTTCGGCCAGCCGTGCCCCCACCTTTTTCACCTCGATCGCCGGCGAACGGCTCAGCAGCACCGGCAGCTGTTCCAGCAGCCCCCCCATCAGTCGCGCCTGTTGAGCCTCCTGGCCTCCCGGGGCGTTGCCGACCTCCTCCGCAATCCGGGCAATCGCATCGAGCGCGCCCGCATCGATCCGCTCGAGCGCAAGCGCAAGGCTCAGATCCTCTATCGTTTCGCCGCCACCGACCGCCTGTGCGGCACCAAAATCGACGCTCAGGTTCACCACATCGCCATCGAGCGACGCCATCGACCCGATCCGCAGCGCGTTGACTTCAAACATCGCCTCTCCGCCCACGCTGAACGCGGCGCGCTCCAGCGTGATCGACGACGGCCCGGTCCAGAACCGATAAGGCTGCGGGCGGACCGAATCCAGCGTGAGCACCATGCGCTCCATCACCAGCGCACTCCCGTCCGGATCCCTGACATCAAGCGCCGGGGCCTCGATGCTGCCTTGTGCGCGCAGCCCGTCGGCACTCACCGTGAGCTCGCCACGGATCCCGCCCCACGCCATATCGAGATCGTCCCCGACCTTGCCCTTGTAGTCCGGCGAAGAGATCCGGTGCAGCAGCTCACCGCTCCATCCAACCAGGGTTTGCACCTCCAGCGGAGCGCGTCCCTGGAGGGCGGCACCGACCGTATCGGCATAGTCCCGGGGCAGCACCAGCACCGAGCGGACCTCGGCCGCCTTTCCGGCCGGCAGCGGACCATGGTCGATGTGGTGATTGACGCTGAAATCGATCGACTCCTCGCCATCGGCAAGGGTCCACATGGTTTGCGCTTCGGCACCGAACAGGCCGCGCCGGTAGTCGATGATCCGCACCTCGAGCCCGCCGCTGTTCATTGCCGCCACGTTGTCCTTGAAGCCGGACTCGATGTGACCGCCGACCACATAGCTGCCACCGACCACGGCCACAGCCGCCACCCCGATCACACCCGCCACCACTGCCGCCTTGCCCATGAAACATCCTCGTCGAAATTGCGCGCTCACGCAGCGCGTGGCTCAAGGGCGGCATTATGACCGGAGCCGGGGCGAAGCGGCAGGCCGGGATAAGCGCCCGGGCAGCACCCCCGCACTTAGCGCGGCATCATGCGTACCCGCCCCATCTCGACCAGCGGTCGCGGCATGCCCAGATGATAGCCCTGGGCGTAGTCCACCCCGATTTCGCGCAACACGTCGAGAATCGCTTCGTCCTCGACGAACTCCGCGATCGTGACCAGCCCCATGGTGTGGCCGATGGTATTGATCGCCTGCACCATTGCCCGATCGGCCGGGTCGGTGGCGATATCGCGCACGAAGGAGCCATCGATCTTGAGGTAATCGACCGGCAGATTCTTGAGGTAGGCAAACGACGACAGCCCGCTGCCGAAATCATCGAGCGCAAAAGCGCAGCCCAGCTTCTTCACCTCGCCGATGAAGCTCACCACCCGCGACAGATTGGCCACCGCCGAACTCTCGGTGATCTCGAAACACAGTGCACCGGGCGGTAACGCTGCACGCACCAGCCCGGCTCGGATATCGGCCAGCAGACGCTCGTCGCTGAGCGAATTACCCGACAGATTGATGCACCAGGTGCCTTCGATCCGGCCCTCCTTGCGGTAGGTGTCGCCCACCCAGGCCAGCACATTGCGGAACACCCACTCGTCGATGCGTGGCATCAGGTTGTAACGCTCGGCGGCGGGGATGAAGCTGCCCGGGCTGATCAGGCGCCCGTTTTCCTCCAGCCGCACCAGCACCTCGTAATGGATGGCCGCCCCGCGGATGAGCGGCACGATGGGCTGCACATACAGTCGCAGCCTGTCCTCGTCGAGCGCGCTGTGCAGCCGCGACACCCACTGCATCTGACCGTGGCGCTCCATCAGCTGGTCGTCGTCCGGGCGATACAGATGCACCCGGTTACGCCCGCCCTCCTTGGCCGCGTAGCAGGCGGTATCGGCCGCCGACAGTACCCGCCCCATGTCGCGGTCAGCCTCGGTCACCGGCACCAGCCCGATACTGACGCCGATCGAGAACGACTTACCCTCCCAGCCGAAGCGGTAATCGCGGATCGCCGCGCGAAACCCTTCCGCCATTTCGAGCGCCCGGTCCACCGGGCAATTGAAGAAGATCACCCCGAACTCATCGCCACCAAGGCGGGCGAGCAGGTCGGAAGCACGCATCCGCTCGCGCATCAGGGTGCTGACCTGGCGCAGCAACTCGTCACCCGCCACGTGTCCGCAAGTGTCATTGACCACCTTGAACTGGTCGAGATCGAGATAGCACACGATGTGGGTCGCGGTCGGATCCAGCCCGTGGCACAGTAGATCGGCCAGACGGCGCTCGAACTCGCGCCGGTTGGGGATGCCGGTCAGCGCATCGTGGCTGGCCTGACGGGTGAGCTCGCGGGTCAGGTTCAGGGTCAGGGTGACATCGTGGCACACCAGCACGACCCCGATCAGATAGCCCAGCCGGCTGCGGATCGGGGCTGCCGTATCCTGTACGGCAATCAGCTCGCCATCGCGGCGCTGCAGCAGACCATGATCCAGCGCCCGGATCTCCCGCCCCGAGGCGAGCACAACGCGTACCGGATTGTCGAGCTCACGCCCGCTCAACTCGTCGGTGAGGCGGTAGATAGTGGCAATATTGCGCCCCTTCGCTTCGTCCAGCGTCCAGCCGGTCAGACGCTCCGCGGTCGGGTTGAGGTACTGCACCATGCCCGCATCGTCGGTGGTGATCACCCCGTCGCCGATCGACGCCAGCGTGACCTGGGCCAGATCGCGCTCACGCTGCAGCTGGTCGGACATCTGGCGGCGTTCGGTCACGTCGCGTACCAGGCCGGTAAACACCGGCTGGCCATCGACCTGACCCTCGCTCACGGAAATCTCCAGCACCTTAGGCTCCATGCCGCGGCGGTGCATGCGCAGCTCGGTCTTGTCGCCACGCCCCATCAGGCGCTCAACCTGACGCTCCGGGAGCACCGGCGAATCACCAAGCAGATTGGCGAGCGGCATGCCCACCGCGTTGGCGGCCTGCACCCCCAGCAGCTGTTCCGCGCCGGGGTTGAGGCTGCGCAGCACCCCGTCGCGGCCGAAGGTAATGATGCCGTCGCGCACATCACGGATGATGGCGCGGGTTTGCCCCACCGCGCGTTCGAGCGCATCCATCATCCGGTTGTAGGCGGACGCGATCTGCCCGACCTCGGTGAAGGGTTCGACCGGCACCCGCACCGAGAGCTGCCCGGTTCTTTCCTGCAGCTCCATCGCCTGCAGGAGTTCGAGCAACTCCGTGCGCGCACCGTGCTCCGACACGTTGAGGCCCACCTGCTCCTCGTCCGCGGATACACGCAACGGAAGAATGCGGTTCAGCCCGCGCAGCAACAGCCAGGCAACACCGAACGACCACAGCCCACAGCACGCCACCCCGAGCAGCTGCACCAGCAACTGTTCGCCGCGGCCCAGCCCGGTCCCGAGCGCATCCAGATCGCCGAGCAGCGCGACCGCCAGCGTGCCCCAGATCCCTGCTGCAAGATGTGCCGGAACCGCCCCCACGGCATCATCGATGCGCAGTTTCAGCAGCCACTCGTGGCACAGCACCATCACCAGCGCCCCACCGCCGCCCACCACCATCGCACTGCCCGCACCCAGCACATGCGCCCCTGCCGTCACCGCCACCAGCCCGGCGATCGCACCGTTCAGGGTCTGGATCACGTCGGCATAGCCACGCACATACCAGCCCAGCGCGAGTCCGCTCAGGATGCCGCCGACCGCCGCCAGCACGGTGTTGACCAGAATGCCCGGCACCCGCTCGTCGAGCGCCAGCGTACTGCCGCCATTGAAGCCCAGCCAGCCAAACAGCAGCAGCATGACGCCGAGCATGGCCAGCGGCAGATTGCCGCCGGAAATCGGCTGCACCCGGTTGGCCGCGTCGAAGCGGCCGCTGCGCGGACCGATCATCAGCACACCGGCCAATGCCACCCAGCCGCCCACGCCATGGACCACCGTCGAGCCGGCGAAATCGACGAAACCCAGCTCGCCCAGCCAGCCACGTTCGCCACCAAGCGCGCCCCCCCAGGCCCAGTGCCCGAACACCGGATAGATCAACCCGCCCACCATCGCCGCCACCGCAAGGTAGGCCGCGAAGCGCATCCGCTCCGCCACCGCGCCGGACACGATGGTGGCCGCCGTCGAGCAGAACATGGCCTGAAACAGAAAGAACGCCGCCAGCGAGTTCACGCTGCCATGCCCGACCGGCACCATGAACCGGTCGGCCCCCACCAGCCCGAATGCCGAGGAGCCAAACATCAGCGCAAAGCCGAAACCCCAATACAACGCGACCGCAATCGCGAAGTCGACCACGTTCTTGATCGCGACATTGATTGCGTTCCGGCTCCGCGTCAGCCCGGACTCAAGACACAGAAACCCGGCCTGCATCAGGAACACCAGCCCGGCACAGACCACCACCCACATCACATCGATGTCGACCGCACTCATCGCATTACCCCGTTTCCGGCCCTGCCGCCCGGAATGGGGCACAGCAGTCAGCATCCGCACATCATCGTGGTGCATAAACAGGCCAAATGCACCGGCCCGGTGCCATGAGCCTGCTCAGGCACACCAATTCAATGCTCACTGAACGCTCAGCAAGAACGGTGCCGTTCCGGTTACGCGATCTCAGGATCGCATGGGGCAATCCGCTCCTGATGGTTCCGCGCCTTCTGTCGAGCACCCTGATCGGATCAGGGCGACGTCGATGCGTAACTGAGTGGCTTCAGACGTACAATTGACTTTGTTATACATATACTTAGCCAATACATGAAAATCGCCACCTGGAACGTAAACTCTCTCAAGGTCCGCCTGCCCCATGTGCTCGACTGGCTCGCCGCCAACCGTCCCGATGCCCTGTGCCTGCAGGAGCTCAAGATGGAAGACAAGGTTTTCCCAGTTGCGGAACTGGAGGCTGCCGGTTATCACGCGGCATTCAACGGCCAGAAGACCTATAACGGCGTGGCCATCCTGAGTCCGCAACCGCTCGTCGACGTGGTGCGCGACATCCCCGGTTTCGAGGACGAGCAGAAGCGGATCATAGCGGCGACCGTGGGTGACGTTCGGCTGATCTGCGGCTATTTCCCCAACGGTCAGGCGGTCGGTTCGGACAAGTTCGAGTACAAGCTGCGCTGGCTCGAGGCGCTGACCGCATGGGTCCGCGAAGAGCTGCGCCAGCACCCGAAGCTGGTGCTGACCGGCGACTTCAATATCGCCCCCGAAGATCGCGACGCCCATCCCGAGTGGAAAGACGAAATCCACGTATCGGAACCCGAGCGCGCCGCGTTCCTTACCCTCACCGAGCTGGGGCTGGTCGATGCCTTCCGCCTGTTCGAGCAGCCCGAGCGCAGCTTCTCGTGGTGGGACTACCGGATGATGGCCTTTCGCCGCAACTTCGGCCTGCGCATCGACCACGTGCTGGTGTCGGCTGCATTGCAGGCCGATTGCCACGCCTGCAGCATCGACAAGGCCCCGCGCAAACTTGAGCGGCCTTCCGATCATGCGCCGGTGATCCTCGAACTCGGCGACGGAAACCCATGAACAACAGCGAGCGCCTCGGCCTGTGCTACCCGGTGATCAGCGCGCTGTCGCCGGGCGCACGCGCGCAGTTGTTAGGCGCCGCGCGCTGGCTGACCGTGCCCGCCGGAACCTTGCTGTTCGACGACCACCAGGCCTGCGAAGGGTTTCCCTTTGTCATCACGGGCTCGGTGCGCGTGGCAAAGTGCGCACCGAACGGTCGGGAGCTGCCGCTCTATCGTGTCGCACCGGGTGAGACCTGCATCATTTCCTCGTCCTGCCTGCTCGGCAATGAGGACTACAACGCCCGCGGCATCACCGAGTCCGACACCCTGCTGATGCTGCTGCCGAAGCCGGTCTTCGATGCGCTGCTGGGCGAGCCCGCCTTTCGCGGTTTTGTCTTCAACCTGTTCGCGGAGCGCATTGCCGACCTGATGCAGCTGATCGAAGAGGTCGCGTTCCAGCGCCTCGATCAGCGCCTCGCGGCCCTGCTGCTGGGCAAGGGACGCCTGGTGCATACCACCCACCAGCATCTGGCCGACGAACTGGGCAGCGTGCGCGAGTTCGTCAGCCGGCTGCTCAAAGGCTTCGCCGCACAGGGACTGGTCAAGCTATCGCGCGAACAGATCGAGATCCTCGACCCGGCCGGGCTGCGCCGTGTTGCAAGCGGTATCGACGCTTGATCGGGCTGAAGTCCGGTCCACTGCCAATGCCTGTGTAACTCGGGTTACAGACCCGCGGCCTGCGTCCATGCTCCAATGGCTTCACTTTCCCCAAGGAGCACGACAATGAAATCGAATGTGGGCGGTATGGACAAGATCTTGCGCATCGTTGCCGGCGTGGTACTGCTGGTACTGGCCATCATGGGTATCGGCGCACCGTGGACCTTCATCGGCATCGTGCCGCTCGTCACCGGCCTGATGGGCTGGTGCCCGGCCTATACGCTGCTGGGTCTGAACACCTGCCCGCTCAAGAAGTCGTAGTCCTGGCCCTGAAATGGCCCTGAGCGCGTGAAAAAGCCGGGTACTGCCCGGCTTTTTCACGTTTCCAGCGCCACCTTACGAGCGCGGCCCCCTGGCTGCACAGTAATTGGCGATCGTAACAAACTCGGCCATCGACAGGCGTTCGCCCCGCAGCCCGGGGTCGAGCCCGAGCGCTGCAAAGCCCGCATCATCGAGGAACTCGCGCAGCGTGTTGCGCAGGGTCTTGCGCCGCTGGCCGAAAGCGGCGGTGACGATGCGACCGAACAGGTCCTCGTCGCTTGCGCCAAGCTCCTCGGCTGGCAGCGGCACCAGGCGCACGATGCTCGACATGACCTTCGGCGCAGGACGGAAGGCGCCCGGCGGCACATCGAACATCCGCCCCATGCGGAAGCGATACTGCAGCATCACCGACAGGCGGCCGTAATCCTCGGTACCGGGGTCGGCCACCATGCGCATCACCACTTCCTTCTGCAGCATGAAGGTCATGTCCTTCACCTGCGCTGCGAACTCGGCGAGGTGAAACAGGATGGGGGTGGAGATGTTGTACGGCAGGTTGCCGACGATGCGCAGCGGTTTGGTCGGGTCGGTGCAAAGGCTGGCGAAATCGAACTTGAGCGCATCGCCTTCATGGATGCTCAGACGTTCGGCCGGATAGCGCTCGCGCAAACGGGCGATCAGGTCACGGTCGATCTCGACTACATGCAGATGGTCGAGGCGCTCGATCAAGGGGTCGGTCATCGCGCCCAGGCCGGGACCGATCTCGACCATGGTCTCGCCCGGCTGCGGGCGGATCGCGTCGATGATGCGGCGGATGATGTTGGGGTCGGACAGGAAGTTCTGGCCGAAGCGCTTGCGTGCGCGGTGACCGTCGGTTTCGCGATCCTGCATCAGGCCACTCCTCGCTTTGCAGCAGCCATCGCGATCGCCAGTTCCACTGCCGCAAACAGGCTGCCCGGATCGGCACGGCCGCTACCGGCCAGATCGAGTGCAGTGCCATGATCGACCGAGGTCCGGATCACCGGCAGGCCCAGCGTCACATTCACGCCGCCGCCAAAGCTTGCATGCTTGAGCACCGGCAAGCCCTGGTCGTGATACATCGCCAGCACCGCATCGCCCTGCTCCAAGGTGTGCGGCACGAACAGGGTGTCGGCGGGCAAGGGGCCGAGCAGGCGCATGCCTTCGGCACGCAGCTTGTCCAGCACCGGTGCGATCACCTCGATCTCCTCACGCCCCATATGCCCACCCTCGCCGGCGTGTGGATTGAGCCCGGCCACCAGGATGCGCGGCGCCGCCAGACCGAAGCGGACGATCAGATCCCGGTGCAGGATACGCAAGGTCTGTTCGAGCAAGGCCGGCGTGATCGCGGCAGGCACCGCCGACAAGGGCAGATGGGTGGTGGCCAGCGCCACCCGCATGCCACCCCCGACCAGCATCATCACCACCAGGGGTGTGCCGGTTTTGTCGGCGAGGTATTCGGTATGCCCGGAAAAAGGCACCCCGGCGTCACAGATCACGCCCTTGTGCACCGGTGCGGTGACCATGCCGGCAAACTCGCCGGACACGCAGCCGTGCAGCGCGCGGTCGAGCAGGCTCAGCACATAGGCCGCATTGGCCGGATCAAGCGCTCCGGCAACGGCCGGACGGACGAGCGGTACGTGCAGTACGTCAAGCACGCCGCGCTGTGGTGCCACTTCGGGCAACCAGGCGCGTACCTGCACCGTGCTGTCAAGTCGTGCCAGGCGCTCCTCGATCAGCTCGGCATCGCCTAGCACCACCAGACGTGCGGGCCAGTCGCGCCCGGCCAGCGCAGCGCTCAGCTCCGGGCCAACCCCGGCCGGCTCACCGCTGGTGATCGCAAGTACCGGCAGCTCACCGGACAAGGCACTCACTCGCGCTCCAGACGGTATTCGACATAGGTGCTGTCACGCAATTGACGCAGCCAGTCCTCGTAGGCTTCCTCGGCCTTGCGCTCGCGCAGGATGGCACGCGCGGCATTGCGCTTGCGCTCGTCGGTCACGTCCTGCAAACGGCGCTCCATGACCTGTATCAGGTGCCAGCCAAAGGGCGAACGCACAGCGGGGCTGACCTCACCCGGTTGCAGGGCATTCATCGCCCGCTCGAACTCCGGCACGGTATCGCCCGGGTTCACCCAGCCGAGATCGCCGCCCTTGGCCGCAGACAAGTCGGCCGAATTGGCCTTGGCCAGCTCGGCAAAGTCGGCGCCATTGACCACCCGCTCACGCAACGCAAACAGCCGGGCTTCGGCATCGGCGTCGGTCAGCACTTCGGAAGTCTTGACCAGGATATGACGGGCCCGGGTCTGCTCGAGCTGCTGCGGACCTGCGGCGGCGCCACCGCGCTTGTCGACCAGTTTGACAATATGCAGGCCGGAGGCACTGCGCAGCACCGGCGACAGCTGACCCGGCTCAAGGTCGCGCGCCGCGTCGGCATAGAGCGCCGGCAGGCGATCACGTTCGCGCCAGCCGAGCTCGCCGCCACTGATGCTGTCGGGGGCGTCGGACATCTCCGCTGCCACCCGGGCGAAACCCTCACCCGAACGCAGGCGTCGCATGGCCTGTTCGGCCCGTTCGCGCAAACGCTCGATTTGCTCGGGCGTCGCCCCCTCGGGGGCGCGCAGCAGGATATGCGCAAGCTGGAACTCTGCCCCCGAAAAGGCATCCGGGTTGGTACTGAGGAAGTTATCCACCTCGGCATCGGTCACCACGACCCGGTTGTCGACTTCACGCTCCCGCAGCCGGGTGAGCAGGATTTCGGTACGGATCTCGTTGCGGAACCGGCTCCACGACACGCCGTCACGCTCGAGTGCCGCGCGCAGCTCGGTGGACGACAAGCGGTTGTTCTCGGCAATGCGGGCAATTGCGCGTTCGAGCATGGCATCGTCAACACGCAACGAAGTCTCGCGCGCCAGTTGAAGCTGGGCACGCTCGACGATCAGGCGTTCGAGCAACTGTCGCTCAAGCACGTCGGCCGGCGGCAACTGGGTGCCCTGGCGCTGAAGTTGACGGGTGGCCTGTGCAACCCGATCGCGCAACTGCAATGCGGTGATCACTTCGCTATTGACCACCGCAACGATGCGGTCGATCGCGACGGGGGTCGGCGCAGCATGGGCGGGAATCGCCAACAGGGAGCAGGACAGGCCGACGGCGGCCAGGACACGGGTAAGAGACAGGAATCGGTTCATGGTTTCTCTATGAATGTGGACCGCAGGCGGTCATTCGACACCGAAGACACGGTCGGCACCAGGCTCGTTGATCTTGCCGTAACCCGGCACACTGCGTTTGATCAGGCTGACGGGATTTGAGCCGATGCTCGCGAGGTCGTTCAGTTCGAGCTGGATAAAGACGGCTTTGGTGAGCTCATCTTCACGCGTCGCAAAACGGTGCATGGCAACACGAACGACCCAACAGCCACCGTCGTACTCGATACCGCCGATCGCCTCGGTCAGACGACGGTCCTTGAGTGAGTGGGTGAGGCGGGTCACGCCGTACCACCCTCCGCCAAGCGGCCACTGACCCGATACATCCACATCTCGCAGGATGTCACGCGCATAGCGGTAGCTCAGGTTCAGCGTCTTGGCAAATGCAGGCTGATAGCGGAAAGTCGCATTGAAGCGCTCGGTCCAGTAGTCGCGCGGGTTGTACTGCCACAAGGACTCGAAGGAGGTATCGCTGGTCAGGCGTCCGCTGAAACCGGCAAGCACGTCGGCACGCCGGCTGGTACGCGGCGTTTCGACGTTCACCAGATTGCCGTTTACATCACGGTAGTTGAGAGTGACGCGCTGATCCTCGAAGTAGTAGCGCTGCCCGAGCAACACCCGCATGCGCTCTGCGCCGGTCTCGGGATCGATCAGGCGCGAGGTGACCGCTGCGGTCACCTGGTTGGCGTCGGCGATCCGGTCGCCGCCGGTGTACATGTTTTCGGAGAAGATCTGGGCAAAGCCGAAGTCATAGCGGCTGGTATCGAACAGCGGAATGTCATCCTGACGACGGTCGGCGACGTTCAGGTAATACACCCGCGGCTCCAGGGTCTGAATGTAATCCTGACCGAAGAAATTCGCGTCGCGCTCGAAGGTCACGCCGGAATCAACCGAAAAAATCGGCACCGTACGGTTGATCGAATCGCGCAGTGTCGGCACCGGCTGATCGCGATCGATGTCGTAGCGGGTGTAATGCACCCCGACCTTGGGCGTGATGTAGTAGCCGGCGCGCTCGATGGGCAGGGACAGCTGCGGGTAGGCCGTCAGACGGCTCGCATCTGGCCTGTTGTCCTGGGGATGGGCAAAACGCACGTACTCGCTTTGCCAAGCAAAACTCACCCCGCCAGCGAGATCCGGCCGCGTTGCCTTGAGCAAGAGCTGCGGCAAGCGACGATAGGGCGTGGTGACCGGGTTATCGGGATCTGGGCTCAGGGTCTGGTAGCTCTGGACCAGTGCCGAGGCGCTCCACCACGGACTGCCTGCATAAATCAGCCTCCCCTCGCGCAGCAGGTTGACCTTGGATGCGACCGACACGCGCGAGCTGAGATCCTCGAAGTACTCGTCGTCGGAGACCGCATTCAGGTCGAGCGACCCGTAGAGCGTCGGGCTAATCCATTGCTGATGCTGCAAGGAGCCAAGGGTGCGCTCCTCACCGCTTACGTTGTCGCGCGGGAGCCATTCAGCCCGGCCCTCGCCACGATAGCTTGCGCCCAGGTAGCGCACCTCGCCACCGATCTGCAAGCCACGCCGGCTCATCCAACGCGGCGCGATGGTGGCATCGTAGTTGGGTGCGATGTTCCAGTAGTACGGCACCGTCAGGTCGAAACCGGTCTTGTTCGACGAACCGTAGGTGGGCGGCAGCAGTCCGGACTGACGCTGACCGACCAGGGGGAACTCCGCCCACGGCAGCCAGAACAGCGGTACATCCTTGAACACCACCGTGGAATTGCGCGCAACGCCAATCTCGCGATCGTAATCGAGGGT
The DNA here is from genome assembly GCA_030656215.1 of Azoarcus sp. GTDB lineage: Bacteria > Pseudomonadota > Gammaproteobacteria > Burkholderiales > Rhodocyclaceae > Parazoarcus. The sequence goes on along the minus strand of JAUSOD010000093.1, from coordinate 24,263 downwards.
CAGGTCGCGGGCCTTGATATACCAGTCGGGATCGTCAACCTGGCAGGTGGACCAGGTCGCGTTCTTGGCCCGGTACTGGTTCTCGCCTTCAAAGTACAGCACATCCGCGCGCCCGCCACCGGTCACTTCCCGGGGCACATCGCCGGGCTCCAGCGGTTCGCGGATACGGGTGATCGCGTATCTTGGTGACTGGAAGCTGCCGGTCTGATCGCCGATCACCAGGCTGGCCGAGGGACCGGACATCTCGTCGCTGCCCTGACGCAGACGAACATTGCCCTCGGCAACCGCCTCGTCGGTAGGTTCCCGGTAAGTCAGTCGGTCCGCACTCAGCATCATTTCGCCGCGCTGCAACTCGGCATCGCCATCGGCCACCAGCTCGACCGCCCGCGTGCCGGAGATGCGCAGCGCGCTGACTTCGGTCGCACCTGGCTGCGTCGGCGCAGTCGCACCTCGGGTCTCGGCTCCCGACACGGAAGCCGGGGTAATCGGTGCCGGAGCGCTAACCGCGGCGGCTCCTGAGACTGCCGCGCCCGCCGCTGCAGGAGCCGGCACCGTCGTGCCGGCTGGCGACGAGGGCTCGACCCGTCGAACCGGTCGCGGTTGAACCTCGAGCACCTCGGCACTTCCCGTGGTCGGCGCGACATTGGTCTTTGCCCCCCCGGCTGCAGGCTTTGCCGCACTCCCCCCACTTGCGGTGGCCGGAGTGCGAACGAGATCGGGGGACACCACCAGCGGCGCCAACCCTGCCGCCAGCGCGGAACCGGACATGCAGCACAGCAGCAGCGGAATCAGTCGCATCCGCGTCTTCAAACCCAAGTCTGGCAAAGCGATCCCCGTTGAGCTGAAAGTGATCGGCCGCCCGCACGGGCTACCGTATTGATAAACTCGCGAATTCTACACGAACGATCGCGGAGAACCTGCTTGCCCAGACTCGCCCAACTCCAACAATGGCTTGCCGACCAGCTTCCCGGCCGCCCCTTCGAGCTTAGCCCCGCCTCGGCTGATGCCAGTTTCCGACGCTATTTTCGCGTCAGCTTCAGCGATGGCCGCCCCAGCCTGATCGTGATGGACGCCCCACCCGAACATGAAGACTGCCGCCCATGGCTGCAGGTCGCCGCGCTGTTCCGCAGTGCCGGCGCCCATGTCCCCGAGGTGCTGGCCGAAGACCGAGCGCTGGGCTTCCTCCTGATTTCCGACCTCGGCAGCACGACCTACCTGGCTGCGTTGCAGCACCCCGAGTGCAGCCAGCTCGAGGCGGCTCATCTCTACGCCGACGCCATCGGCACCTTGCTGGCGATTCAGGCATCCAGCCAGCCCGACGTCCTGCCCGAGTACTCTGCCGAGCTCCTGCGGCGTGAGCTGATGCTGTTTCCGGAATGGTATGTCGGTCGCCACAAGGGCATGACCCTGGACGCAGCCGACCAGGCCACGATGATGTCGGCCTTCGACCAGATCATCGCGGTCAACCTGGCCGAGCCGAAAGTGTTCGTTCATCGCGACTTCCACTCGCGCAACCTGATGCGGATCGAAAACGGCGCGAATCCCGGCGTGATCGACTTCCAGGACGCCGTCTACGGCCCGATCACCTACGATCTGGTGTCCTTGCTCAAGGACGCCTATATCCGCTGGGACGAGGAGTTTGCCCTCGATCTGCTGGCGCGCTACTGGGAAATGGCACGCAAGCTCGGCCTGCCGGTGCGCGAGGATTTCGGCGCATTCCATCGCGACTACGAGTGGATGGGGGTGCAGCGCCACCTCAAGGTGCTCGGTATCTTCGCCCGCCTGTGCCACCGCGACGGCAAGGAAGCCTACCTGAACGACATGCCGCTGGTGATGGACTACCTGCGCAAGGCCTGCGACCGCTACCGCGCCCTTGGCCCGCTGCTCAAGGTGCTCGACAAGCTCGACCCGGTGCCGGTCGAGTACGGCTACACCTTCTGATGAAGGCCATGATCCTCGCCGCCGGCCGCGGCGAGCGCATGCGCCCGCTCACCGACACCTGTCCCAAGCCGCTGCTGGTGGCGGGCGGCAAGCCCCTGATCGTATGGCACATCGAACGTCTGCGCGCGGCCGGGATCACCGAACTGGTCATCAACCACGCCCATCTCGGGCACCTGCTCGAGCGCGCGCTCGGCAACGGCGATGCACTGGGTGTACACATCGCATGGTCGCCGGAACCCCGCGCGCTGGAAACCGCAGGAGGCATCCGCAAGGCCTTGCCGTTGCTGGGCGACGAGCCCTTTATCGTGGTCAACGGCGACGTGTTCTGCGATGCCGACCATGCCGCACTCCGAATGGCAGGCGCACAGCTCGGCCGCTCGGGCGATCTGGCCCACCTGCTGCTGGTGGACAACCCCGCGCACCATCCTGAAGGCGACTTTGTCCTCACCGGCGCCCGGGTCCGGGACGGCGGGGTCCGGGACGGTGACAGCGCACGACTGACCTTCTCCGGCATCGGCGTCTACCATCCGTGGCTGTTCGCCGATCTTGTTTCCGGCGAGCCGGCAAAGCTGGCGCCGCTACTGCGCACCGCGATGGCTGCGGAGCAGGTCAGTGGCACGCAGCACACGGGACACTGGGTCGATGTCGGCACCCCTGAACGCCTGACCCGACTCGACGCCGCACTCCAGGCCGACCCGTCCGGCGTGCGCTGCCACCCCATCCGCTGAAAACGGCGGCACCTTCAGCCGCCGCCGCAGTCAGACCCGCATCCTGCCGCCGTGCCATAATTTCGCCATGAATACGCTGACCGATCCGCTGCACCTCGACACTACCCCCTTTCGTGCCCGCCGCGAACGCCTGCTCGCGCGCATGGCCGCCAACGGCGGCGGCGTCGCGATCCTGCCCACCGCCCCCGAGCGCACGCGCAACCGCGACACCCACTACCCCTACCGGCACGACAGCTATTTCTATTACCTGAGCGGCTTCCGTGAGCCCGAGGCGGTCGTGGTGCTGGTTGGTGGCGAAACGCCGAAGCAGATCCTTTTCTGCCGTCAGAAAGATGAAGAACGTGAAATCTGGGACGGTTTCCGTTACGGCCCCGACGCCGCCTGCGCGCTGTTCGGCTTCGACGAGGCGTGGACCATCGGCGATCTCGAGCGCCGGCTGCCGGACCTCCTCGCCAACCAGCCCGTGCTGTGGTGCGGCCTCGGCTACGACAACGACTGGGACGCCCGGGTAATGACCGCACTCAACACCGTGCGCGCCAACGCCCGCAGCGGCGTCACCCCACCCCACTCGGTGCGCGACCTGCGCGCCGATCTCGACGAGATGCGCCTGATCAAGGATACGAGCGAGCTCGACACCATGCGCCGTGCCGCGCAAATCTCCGCCGAGGCCCATTGTCGCGCCATGCGTCAGACCCGTCCGGGACGCTTCGAATACGAGATCGAGGCCGAACTGCTGCACGCCTTCCGCGCCGCCGGTAGCCAGGCGCCCGCCTACACCTCGATCGTCGCCGGTGGCGCCAATGCCTGCGTGCTCCATTATGTGGAGAACGAGTGCAGGCTGCGCAACGGCGACCTGCTGCTGATCGACGCCGGCTGCGAGCTCGACGGCTACGCCTCCGACATCACCCGCAGCTTCCCGGTCAATGGCCGCTTCAGCGGTGCCCAGCGTGACGTGTACGCGCTGGTGCTCGCCTCGCAGCACGCCGCCCGCGCCGCGATCCGGCCCGGCGCACACTGGAACGAGCCCCACGAAGCAGCCGTTGCGGTCCTTGCCCAGGGCATGCTCGACCTCGGCCTGCTCAAGGGCAACTTCACCGACGTCATGGAAAAGGCCGACTACCGCCGCTTCTACATGCACCGCACCGGACACTGGCTGGGCATGGATGTGCACGACGCGGGCGAATACAAGCTCAACGGCGACTGGCGTCCGCTCGAGGCCGGCATGGTCCTGACCGTCGAACCCGGCTGCTACATCCGACCAGCAGCCGACGTGCCCGAGGCATTCTGGAACATCGGCATCCGCATCGAGGACGACGCGGTGGTCACCGCCGACGGTTGTGAATACCTCACCGACGGCGTCCCGCGCGAAATCGACGATATCGAAGCCCTGATGCGGGACCGCGCCCATGCAGCAGCATGACCTGCTGATTGTCGGCGCCGGCCCGGTCGGCCTTGCGCTGGCGCTGAGCCTGAAAGACGCGGGACTCGACATCGTGCTGGCCGACACCCGCCCGCGCGAAGCGGCAGCCGGAGATCCGCGCATCCTTGCCCTCGCCCACGGTTCGCGGCTGACGCTGGAGCAACTGGGCGTGTGGCAGGGCCTGCCGGCCACCCCGATCTCGACCATTCACATCTCGCAGCAGGGCAGCTTCGGCCGCTCGATGCTGCAGGCTGCCGACTACGACGTTCCCGCGCTCGGCCACGTCCTGCCGGCGGGGGAACTGGCCGCGGCACTGCGGCGCAAGGTGGATGCGGCCGGCATTGCGGTGCTCGACGAGACCGAAGTCACCCGCCTTGCCCCTGGGGCCGACGACGTGATCGCCAGCCTCTCGGGACGGCATGCCGGCACCCTGTCCGCCCGCCTCGCCGCCTGCGCCGAAGGGGGAATGAACACGGGAGCGGACGGCATCGTCGAACACGACTACCAGCAACACGCCCTGATCGCGCAGCTGTCCGTGTCCGGCGGCCACAAGCACACCGCCTTCGAACGCTTCACCACCTCCGGCCCGGTTGCCCTGCTACCGTGCGGACAAGGCTATGCGCTGGTGCACGTCGCCGCCGCCGATGACGCCGATGCCTTGCTGCAACTCGATGATGCAGCCTACCTTGCCCGACTGCAGACCATCATCGGCCACCGGGTCACCCTGACCGCGATCAGCGACCGCCTGCGCTACCCCCTCGGCCTGCGCTACCGCAAGAATCCGATCGGCGAACGTACCGTCTGGCTCGGCAACGCCGCCCAGACTCTGCACCCGGTTGCCGGCCAGGGCTTCAACCTTGCGCTGCGCGATGTCCATGCGTTGGCCGACACCCTGCTTTCCCACCGTGGCGATCCCGGCTCAAGCGCAACCCTGGCCGCCTACGGCAAGACCCGCGACCTCGACCGTTTCGGCACCATCCGCTTCACTGACGGCCTGGTACGCCTGTTCAGCAACGACATCGCCCCACTGCGCCACGCCCGCGGCGCAGGTCTGTTCGCGCTCGACCTGTGCTCGCCGCTGCGCCACTTCGTCGCCCGGCGAATGATGTTCGGGGCCCGCGCCTGGCCCTGACCCAAGAAGGACACGGCGAGAACGAAGCAAGTCCCGACCAGCCGCCCGCAAACCCCAGTCTCGCCTGGCTCGCACTGTGCAATCCTGCACATCCTGAATCAATCCAGCGACCCAATACGCCGGACCATGAGTCCCCAAGCCCCCCCTGCATGGGGTAAAATGCCGCTCTTTTCCCGCACCTCCCCCGCCCATGCAGTTCGCCGGATTCACCTTGCGCAACAACCTCTTCGTCGCTCCGATGGCCGGCGTGACGGATCGTCCTTTCCGCCAGTTGTGCAAGAAACTGGGGGCCGGTGTGGCCGTGTCCGAAATGGTGACCTCGAACTCGCTGCTCTATGGCAGCGCCAAGACCCGGCGCCGGGCCAACCACGACGGCGAGGTCGACCCGATTTCGGTCCAGATCGCCGGCGCCGACCCAGCGATGATGGCCGAAGCTGCACGCCACAACGCCGACCGCGGCGCCCAGATCATCGACATCAACATGGGCTGTCCGGCCAAGAAGGTGTGCAACGTGATGGCCGGCTCCGCCCTGATGCAGGACGAACTACTGGTCGCCCGCATCCTCGAGGCGGTGGTGAATGCGGTACCGGGCACCCCGGTCACGCTCAAGTTCCGTACCGGCTGGAACCGGCAGAACAAAAACGCACCGATGATCGCCCGCATTGCCGAGGAATCCGGCATCCGTGCGATCGCGATCCATGGCCGTACCCGTGCAGACCAGTACATGGGCGAGGCCGAGTACGACACCATTGCGCTGGTCAAGTCTCTGGTAAGCATTCCGGTGATCGCCAACGGTGACATCACCACCCCGCAGAAAGCGAAGTACGTGCTCGACTACACCGGCGCCGACGGGGTCATGATCGGACGCGCCGCACAGGGCCGGCCGTGGATTTTTCGCGAGATCGAACACTTCCTCACTACCGGCGAAGAACTGCCGCCGCCGCTGGTGAGCGAAATCCTGCAGGTGTGCCGCGAGCATCTGGCCGACCTCTACGCCTTCTACGGCGAGGACACCGGGGTCAGGATCGCGCGCAAGCACATCTCCTGGTACACCAAGGGCCTGATCGGCTCCGCCGCATTCCGCCGGACGATGAACCAGATTCCCGACATTCCGGCACAGCTCGCAGCAGTTGACGAATTCTTCGGCCACCTGGCCGAAGCGGACAGCCGCCTGCGTTACGAAGAAGAACTGCCTCAGGAACTCGCAGCATGAGCCGCAGCAACGAGATAGCCGATTCCGTTTTCCGTACCCTCGACCAGTACTTTCGCGATCTCGATGGCGAACGTCCGGCCGCGATCTACGACATGGTGATCCGCAATGTCGAGCGACCGATGCTGGAGTTCGTGCTGCAGCAGGCCAAGGGCAACCAGACCGTGGCGGCCGACATGCTCGGCATCAACCGCAACACACTGCGACGCAAGCTGACCGATTACGACCTGCTCTGACACGTTCTCCATCCGCGAGCGGTAAGCGCATCAGCCCGCGGGCCGCGCCCTCCCGGGCAGCAATCCGATTTTTCCGACTTAGCTCCCGACTTACATCCCGATTCACCTCTTCAAGCCAGGCCTCACGATGACCGTCACCCAAGCCCTGATCAGCGTCTCCGACAAACGCGGCGTACTCGAATTTGCGCGCGAACTCGCCGGACTCGGCATCAAGCTCCTGTCCACCGGCGGCACGGCCAGCCTGCTGCGCGATGCCGGACTGGATGTCACCGACGTGTCCGAGCACACCGGCTTTCCCGAGATGCTCGACGGTCGGGTCAAGACCCTGCATCCGAAGGTGCACGGCGGCATCCTGGCGCGGCGCGACCTCGCCGAGCACATGGCGACGATTGCCGCACACGACATCAGCCGCATCGATCTCGTGGTGGTCAATCTCTATCCCTTCCAGCAAACCGTCGCCCAGCCCGACTGCACCCTGGAAGACGCGATCGAGAACATTGACATCGGCGGCCCGACCATGGTCCGCGCCGCGGCCAAGAATCATGGCGACGAAGCCGGCGGAGTGGGCATCGTCACCAACCCGGAAGACTACGCGGAGATCGTTGCCGAGCTCAAAGCCAAGGGCGGCAAGCTGAGCTACAAGACCCGCTTCGCGCTGGCGGTGAAGGCCTTCACCCACACCGCGCGCTACGACTCGGCAATCTCCAACTACCTCACCGCGCTGGTGACCAACGAGGCCGGCGACGTTTCAAAGCAGGCCTACCCGGAGCGCTTCCAGCTCGCCTTCGACAAGGTGCAGAATCTGCGCTACGGCGAGAACCCGCATCAAAGTGCCGCCTTCTACAAGGAACCGAACGCGCCCGAAGGCGGCGTGGCCGGCTACGCCCAGCTGCAGGGCAAGGAGCTGTCGTACAACAACATCGCCGACGCGGATGCGGCGTGGGAATGCGTCAAGGCCTTCGAGGGCGATCTGAACGGCACCGCCTGCGTCATCGTCAAGCATGCCAACCCGTGCGGCGTCGCCCTTGGCGCGACCCCGCTTGAAGCCTACAAGAAGGCCTTCTCCACCGATCCGACCTCGGCCTTCGGCGGTATCATCGCCTTCAACGGCGAAGTCGACCGCGCGGCGGCCGAAGCCGTTTCGGCGCAATTCCTCGAAGTACTGATCGCGCCGTCCTACACGCCCGACGCGCTGGAATTGCTGCGTGCCAAACAGAACGTGCGCGTGCTCACCTGTGCGCTGGGCAAGCCCTCCGGCGCGCTCGATTACAAGCGCGTCGGCGGCGGTCTGCTGGTGCAGAGCGCGGACGAAGCGCGCATCCGGATCGCCGATCTCAAAGTCGTCACCAAACGCGCCCCCACCGAAGCCGAGATGCGCGACATGCTGTTCGCCTGGCGCGTGGCCAAGTACGTCAAGTCCAACGCCATCGTGTATTGCCGCGACGGCATGACCATCGGCGTCGGCGCCGGCCAGATGAGCCGGGTGGACTCCGCCCGCATCGCCAAGATCAAGGCCGAGAACGCCGGCCTGCAGATCGCCGGCTGCGTGGTCGCGTCGGATGCCTTCTTCCCCTTCCGCGACGGCCTCGATGTGCTCGCCCAGGCGGGCGCCACCGCCGTCATCCAGCCCGGCGGCTCGATGCGTGACGCCGAGGTGATCGCCGCTGCCGACGAGCACGACATCGCCATGGTGGTCACTGGCTTCCGCCACTTCCGTCACTGATCCGGAGCAACCCATGAAAGTCCTCGTCATCGGCTCCGGCGGTCGCGAACATGCGCTGGCCTGGAAGCTGGCCCAGTCGCCCAAGGTCACGCGGGTGCTGGTCGCGCCCGGCAACCCCGGCACCGCGCGCGAGCCCTTGCTGCAAAATGTGGCGGTCACCGCCGTTGCGGAGTTGGTCGAACTCGCGCGCAAGGAACAGGTCGCGTTCACCGTGGTCGGCCCCGAGGCTCCGCTGGCTGCTGGTGTGGTGGACGCGTTCCGCGCCGCCGGCCTGGCGATTTTCGGCCCCACGAAGGACGCCGCCCAGCTCGAAAGCTCCAAGGATTTCGCCAAGCGCTTCATGCTCCGACACAAGATCCCGACTGCGAAGTACCAGACTTTTTCCGACCCGGCTGCGGCCCATGCCTACATCGACGCCGAAGGCGCCCCGATCGTGATCAAGGCTGACGGTCTCGCCGCGGGCAAGGGCGTGGTGGTGGCGATGACGGCCGACGAGGCCCATGCCGCCATCGACATGATGCTGGTAGACAACACGCTGGGCGTACAGTACGACGCTGCGGGCGCCCGCGTCGTGATCGAGGAGTTCATGCAGGGCGAGGAAGCCAGCTTCATCGTGCTCGCCGACGGCAAGCATGCGCTGCCGCTGGCCACCAGCCAGGATCACAAACGTCTGCACGACGACGACCAGGGCCCCAACACCGGCGGCATGGGCGCCTACTCGCCGGCACCGGTGGTCACGCCTGAGGTTCACGCCCGGGTGATGCGCGAAGTCATCCTGCCGACGCTTGCCGGCATGGCTGCCGACGGCCTGCCCTACACCGGCTTTCTCTACGCCGGCCTGATGATCGACGAAGCCGGAAAGCCGCGGGTGGTGGAATTCAACTGCCGCATGGGCGACCCCGAAACCCAGCCGATCATGATGCGCCTCAAGACCGATCTCGCCGATCTGATCGAGGGCGCGATCGCGGGCAAGCTCGACCAGATCGACGCCGAATGGGATCGTCGCGTTGCGCTGGGCGTGGTGCTCGCCGCGGCCGGCTATCCCGAAAGCCCGCGCAAGGGAGACCCGATCACCGGCCTGCCCACCGGTGCCAGCGACGAAGCACACGTCTTTCACGCCGGGACAGCGGAACTGGACGGCGCCATCGTTACTGCCGGCGGCCGCGTACTTTGCGTCACTGCGCTCGGCGACAACGTCAAGGCCGCACAGAAGCGAGCTTACGAGCTCGCTTCTGCGATCCACTTCGACGGCTGCCAGTACCGCCGCGACATCGGTTACCGCGCCGTCGCGCGCAAGGCCTGAAGAGCGGCGGCATGAGCATCGACCTCGTCACCATCAAGCATTACTTCACCGAGCTGCAGACGCGCATCGTTGCCGAACTAGAGGCCTTCGACGGCCTGCCTTTCCGTGCCGACGGCTGGGAACGCCCGGGCGGCGGTGGCGGACTGACGCGGGTCATCGAGGATGGTCAGTTCTTCGAGCGCGGCGGGGTGAATTTCTCGCATGTAATGGGTGACAGCATGCCAGCCTCGGCCACTGCGCATCGGCCGGAGCTCGCCGGTCGCCGCTTCGAGGCGATGGGGGTGTCGCTGGTGCTGCATCCGCGCAACCCGTACTGCCCCACGGTGCATATGAACGTGCGCTGCTTCGTCGCGCTGGCCGAGGGCAAGCCGCCGGTGTGGTGGTTTGGCGGCGGTATGGACCTGACCCCCTATTACGGTTTCGAAGAGGACGTCCGACACTTCCACTCCACCTGCAAGGCGGCGGTGCTGCCCTTCGGTGGCGAGGCCGAGCACATCCGGCTGAAAGAGTGGTGTGACCGCTATTTCTTCCTCAAGCACCGCAACGAGCCGCGCGGCGTCGGCGGGCTGTTCTTCGACGACCTCGGCGCCGACGGCCATACCGACTTTGGCACCGCTTTCGGTCTCACCCGTTCGGTCGGCGACGCCTTCCTCGATGCTTACCTGCCCATCGTCGAACGCCACCGCCACGACAGCTATGGCGAGCGCGAACGCGAATTCCAGTCCTACCGCCGCGGACGCTATGTGGAGTTCAATCTGGTATTCGACCGCGGCACCTTGTTCGGCCTGCAGTCGGGCGGGCGCACCGAGTCGATCCTGATGTCGATGCCGCCGGTGGTGCACTGGCGCTACGACTGGCATCCGGAGGCGGGTTCGCCGGAGGCGAGGCTGTACGAGGTGTTTCTGAAGCCGCACGACTGGGTGTAGCGGCCAGCTGTCTTCGCGTCGTCAGGCAGGGAACAGGCGCCGATGGCGCCTGTTTCATATTGCTCAGTTCGGATACACGACTTCGACGGCCTCGGGCGGCAACCACTCGCGCAAGCTCTCAAGCAGGCTTTCCTCCAGCCTCACCCGCCAGCCGTCACCAAAAGGCAATTCGGCTTCGGCCACCGCGTTGCGGTAATTGACCTTCACCGCGCATCCGCCATCGCGATAAGGCGTGAGCAAGGTCTGCAGTCGCTCGGCGGTCGCAATCGCCCCGCCGGTCTCGCCCACCTCACCGTTCAGACGCAACTGCAGCGCACGCGCAAAGCGGCTGCGTGCCTCACCCAGGGTCAGCAATTTGTCGGCGATGATGCGGAACCCGCCGGAAAACTCGTCGTTGCTGACCTTGCCCTCGATCACCAGCACCTCGTCGACAACGATCTTGCCGCGGTTGGCGTCGAGCACCTCGGAGTACACCGCCACCTCGCGCGGCTGAGTCCCATCGTCGAGCTGCACAAAAGCCATCTTGCCGCGACCACCGACCTTGGTCCGGACCTCCATCACCACCCCGGCCATCATGGTCAGGTCGCGCGAGGGCTCGATCTGGGCCAGTGTTCGGCGCACGAAACGGCGCACTTCGCCCCTGAACGCATTGAAGGGGTGACCGGAGAGGAAGAAGCCGATCGCAGTCTTTTCTTCCTTGAGCCGCTCGCGCTCGGTCCACGGGCGCACCTTGACGAACTCGACGCCGGCGCCGGCAGCCTCGGGGATCAGGTCGAACAGACCGCCCTGCATCGCGTTGGCGGAAATCTGTTCGGCCGCCTCCATTGCCAACGACACCGTGGCCATCAGCTGCGCCCGGTCGAGCCCCTTGTGGCCGTCCAGCGCGTCCATCGCACCGGCACGGATCAGTGCCTCGATCGCGCGCCTGTTCACCAGCCGGCGGTCGACCCGCTCGCAGAAATCGAACAGGTCGCGGAACGCCCCGCCCTTCTCCCGTGCCGCGACGATCGCGCACACCGCCGGCTCCCCTGCCCCCTTCACCGCACCCAGCCCGTAGCGGATGGTCTTGCGATCGACCGGCACAAAGCGATAGTCGGATGAATTGACGTCGGGCGGCAGCACCGCGATCTTGTTGGCCAGGGTGTCCTCGTAGAAGATCTTGACCGTATCGGTGTTGTCGAGGTCGGACGACATCGTCGCCGCCATGAAGGACGCGCAGTGATGGGCCTTGAGCCAGGCGGTGTGGTAGGTCACCACCGCGTAGGCCGCGGTGTGGGACTTGTTGAAGCCGTACTCCGCGAACTTGGTCATCAGGTCGAACAGCTGCTCGGCCAGCGCCGGGTCGTAGCCCTTCTCCTTCGCACCGGCAGCGATGGTCTCGCGGTGCTTGGCCATCTCCTCGGCTTTCTTCTTGCCCATCGCGCGGCGCAGCATGTCGGCACCGCCCAGGGTGTAGCCACCGATAATCTGGCTGATCTGCATCACCTGTTCCTGGTACACGATCACGCCATAGGTCGGCTCCAGGCAGGCTTTGAGGTCGGGGTGGAAGTAGTCGATCTCCTGCTGTCCCTTCTTGCGCAGGATGAAGTCGTCCACCATGCCCGAGCCGAGTGGGCCCGGACGATAAAGCGCGAGCACCGCGATGATGTCTTCGAAGCGGTCGGGCGCGAGCTTCTTGAGCAGCTTCTTCATCCCGTCCGATTCGACCTGGAAGATCGCCGTGGTGTTGGCCTCCTTCAGAATCTGGTAAGCGGCGGGGTCCTTGAAGCCGAGGCTCATCAGGTCGGGACGGCTGCCCTCCTGGCGCTCGATGTACTTGAGCGCGAGCTCGATAATGGTGAGGTTGCGCAGGCCGAGGAAGTCGAACTTGACCAGACCGACGGCCTCGACGTCGTCCTTGTCGAACTGCGACACCGGGGTGGCGTCGTCGCCGTCGGCGATGTACAGCGGGCAGAAGTCAGTGAGCTTGCCCGGCGCGATCAGCACCCCGCCGGCGTGCATGCCGACGTTGCGCGACAGGCCCTCCAGCGGCAGCGCCAGGCTCCAGAGCTTCTGCACCGACTCGCCGTCGTTGCCGTCCTTCATCATGTCGCCGATCTGCGGCTCCATTTCGTAGGCGCGGGTCAGCGACACCGGCTTGGCGCCCTCCACCGGCACCAGCTTGGACAGCCGGTCGCACAGGCCATAGGGCAGATCGAGCACGCGCCCGACGTCGCGTACCACCGCCTTCGAGGCCATGGTACCGAAGGTGGCGATTTGGCTCACTGCCTCCTTGCCGTAGCGCTCGCGCACATATTCGATGACGCGGTAGCGGTTGTCCTGGCAGAAGTCGATATCGAAGTCGGGCATCGACACCCGCTCCGGGTTCAGGAAGCGCTCGAACAGCAGGGCGTATTCGAGCGGGTCGATGTCGGTGATGTCGAGCGAATAGGCCACCAGCGAACCGGCACCGGAACCACGGCCCGGCCCCACTGGCACGCCGTTCTTCTTGCCCCAGCGGATGAAGTCGGCCACGATCAGGAAGTAGCCGGGGAAACCCATCTGGATGATGGTGTCGGTCTCGAACTTGAGCCGATCCTCGTAGCGCGGACGCTGGCGTTCGCGCTCCTCCGGGTTGGGGTAGAGCTGGGCCAGTCGAAGTTCGAGCCCGTCTTTCGCTTCCTGGACCAGGAAGTCGTCCAGCGTCATTCCCTCCGGGGTCGGGAACTGGGGCAGGAAGTTCTTGCCCAGTTGCACCGTCAGCGAGCAGCGGCGCGCGATCTCGACCGCGTTTTCCAGCGCCTCGGGGATGTCCGCAAACAGCGCGCACATCTCGTCCTGGCTTTTGAGGTATTGCTCTTCGGTGAAATCCCGTGGCCGACGTTTGTCGGCGAGCACATAGCCCTGGGCAATACACACCCGCGCCTCGTGGGCGTCGTAATCCTCGCGCTTGAGGAACTGCACCGGATGGGTCGCGACCACCGGCAGCCCGAGCTTGCCTGCAAGCAACACAACCTGGCGGATATAGGCTTCGGAGCCGGGGTGGCCGGCGCGCTGCAACTCGATGTAGAACGCCCCCGGAAAGAGCCGTGCCCAGTCCGCGGCCAGTTGCTCGGCGATCTCCGGATTGCCGTTGATCAGCGCCTGCCCCACGTCGCCCATCATCGCCCCGGACAGGCACAGCAATTCGCTCGCTGCGCCGCCTTCGAACCACCCGCGGCGCATCTCCGCCCGTCCGCGGTGCTTGTTCTCCAGATAGGCCCGGGTGAGCAACTCGCACAGTTGGCCATAGCCGACCCGGTTCTTGCAGATCAGCAGAACGCGATGCGGCTTGTCGCGCTCGACCTCGTTCTCAATCCACACATCGACGCCAACGACGGGCTTGATACCCTTGCCGCGTGCGCCCTTGTAGAACTTGACCATGCCGAACAGGTTGACCAGGTCGGAGATGCCGAGCGCGGGCATGCCGTCGGCTGCGGCACTGGCAATGGCCTGGTCGATCTGGACGATACCGTCGGTGATCGAGTATTCGGTGTGCAGGCGGAGGTGGACGAAACGGGGAGCGTGCGGAGCAATCAGGGGGGAAGTCATGACCCGGATTTTACCCGAGGCATGGCGCCAGGGTCCGATTGATCCGCTCATCGAAACGCGCGCTGCGGGCTAGCGCAGCGCACCGATGAAGACCGGACCTCGCCCGCCACCGCAGCACCGCACCGCAGGGCACCACGTCAGCGAACCACCTCAGGGCAACAGGATGGTCGACCCCGTGGTTTTTCGTGCTTCCAGATCGCGGTGTGCCTGCGCCGCATCCCTGAGCGCATAGCGCTGGTTGATCTCGAGCTTGACCGTGCCCGCGCTGACCACCTCAAACAGTTCGGCCGCCATCGCCACCAGGTCGGCACGCTTTGCGATGTAGGTAAACAGGGTCGGGCGAGTCAGGAACAGCGAGCCCATCTTCGCCAGCACGCCGCAATCGAAGGGCGCTACCGGGCCGGAGGCGGCGCCGAATAGCACCATCATCCCCAACGGACGCAGGCACGACAGCGACTCCATGAAGGTATCGGCGCCGATTGAGTCGTACACCACCGGCACGCCCTCTCCGCCGGTGATTTCACGCACCCGTTCTGCAAACTTTTCACGGGTGTACACGATGGGATGATCGCAACCGTGGGCGCGGGCGAGCGCCGCCTTTTCGTCCGAGCCGACGGTACCGATCACGGTCGCCCCGAGCGCCTTCGCCCACTGGCAAACGATCAGCCCGACCCCGCCCGCTGCTGCATGGATCAGGATGGTGTCGCCAGGCTGCACGCGGTAGGTGCGACGCAGCAGGTACTGGGCGGTAAGGCCCTGCAACATCATCGCGGCCCCCTGCTCGAAGGAGATTGCATCGGGCAGTTTCACCAGGCGATCGGCCGGCATGTTGCGGACCTCGGCATAGGCCCCGAGCGGGCCACCGGCGTAGGCCACGCGATCGCCGGGCACAAGCTTAGCAACCCCGTCGGTCACCCCGTCTCCCACTGCCTCGATCACCCCTGCCCCCTCGAGGCCGATGCCCGATGGCAGCGGCACCGGGTACAACCCGCTACGGTGATAGGTGTCGATATAGTTCAGGCCAACCGCATGGTGTCGAACGCGAGCCTCACCCGGAGCCAACACGCCTGGCTCGAAGGCTTCCCATTGAAGGACATCGGGCTCGCCGGTCTGGTGGAAGCGAATGGCGTGGGGCATGGTGTTCTCCTGGCGGACCTACCCGTGGCAAGCACCGCCCGGGTACGTTCAGCGTACGATCGAAACGCCGATTCTAAACTGTGGATGGTGCGATTCGTTGTACTCGAGCAGGGTCTGGCCGTAGCCATTGAAATACTGCAGATGCAGGAAGGCGCCGACGCCGGAAAAAATGCTTTGGCGCAGCGGATAGGACAAGTCGAGCTGGGTGCTGCCGACCCCGGCCGTACCACGGCGCAACAAGGCGGCCAGCATCACCCCATCGTCACGCCCGAAACGCAGCCCCAACTGGGCATAGCCTCGATAACGGGTGATGTCCGGATTGTCATCCTTGTCGATATAGCCCCACACCTTGGGCTCGACACCGACGTAGGTGCGCCCGTCAGGCAGAAAATAGCGTGCCTCGGCGCGCAGGAACAGCGTATCGATGCTGCGCGAATCCGCATCGTCCTGCCCGTTCGACTCATGCTCGTACCCGGCCGCAAGCGTTGCCGAATTGCCCTCCCTTGGATCGGTCAGCCTCCACTGATAGTACAGCGAGGGCCTGAAACTGGTGTCCTGGAAGGGCTTGGATTCGGACGACAAATCCCACAACGAGGTCTGGGTAAAACCGAAATACAGCCCCCGCACCAGGGGCAGGGTTTCGGCGACGACCCCTTGCTCGTCGAACAGGCGGTAGCGGAAGCTGATCTGATAACGCGCCGAACGCGGGTCATTGCCGCCGGCAACGAAATACATCGGCTCATGGAACCCGAGCGCCGCAGTCGGCAACGGGGCTGAGGAGGCCGCCTGCACCGCGACCTCGCCCATGCTGTCCACCGAGCCACGCTGGGCACTCTCGACCGGGGTGCGAGAGGCCGCCGCAGCGTCGAGAAGCAGACGCGCCGACGGCGCATCGAGCAGCGACAGCGTCGCCACACCGACCACCTCGCGCGGCCAGTGCCCGATGTAGCGATGCTGCATCGGCCCCCCGGCGCCGGTTGCCACCAGATCGACCGCGATCCGCGGCCCACCGTCGGGCAACTCGACCTGGGCCGCCAGCCGCTGCGGCCAGGTTCCGTCTACCGGCTCACCGATCACGATCAGCTCGAAAGACTTCCCCGGTGCAACCCGGGGATCGGGCGAGGCGAGCAACCACCCCGCAGCCTGCACCGGCATGGCCGTGACCAGCACGGCCCCCAAGGTCAGTGACAGCAGGCTGCGCCTCAAGCTGGAACTCCCGAGCTCAACTCAAACACCCTGAACCCGGCGCAGTTCTGCGGCATCCACCACCGCAAGTGCCGTGATGTTGACCAGTCGGCGCACGGTCGCCGACGGGGTGAGGATATGCACCGGTTTGGCCGCACCGAGCAGGATCGGACCTACCGACACCCCGTCGCCATTGGCCATCTTCATCAGATTGAACGAGATGTTGGCGGCGTCGAGGTTGGGCATCACCAGCAGATTGGCATCGCCTTTGAGGGTGGACTCAGGATGCAGCTTGGCCCGGATCTCCGGCGACAGCGCGGCATCGCCATGCATCTCGCCGTCGCATTCCAGCTCGGGCGCCCTAAGGCGCAGTAGTTCGCTGGCTTCGCGCATCTTGCGTGCCGACGTTGACCGGGAACTGCCGAAGTTCGAGTGCGACAGCAAGGCCACCCGCGGTTCGAGACCGAAGCTGCGCAGCTCCGCGGCAGCCATGAGTGCAATATCCGCCACTTCTTCGGCGGTCGGATTTTCATTCACGTAGGTATCGGTGACAGCCAGCGTGCGCTTGGGCAGCAACAGCAGGTTCATCGCGGCAAACTGCTTCGCACCGGGCTTGAGGCCGATCACATCCTCGACCTGCTTGAGGTGATAGTCGTAAGTGCCGAAGGTGCCGCACACCAGCGCATCGACATCGCCGCGGCGCAGCAGCATCACGCCGATTAGCGTGGTGTCGCGCCGCATCTTGGCCTTGGCCAGGTCGGGGGTGACACCGTCGCGCGCCATCATGTGGTAATACTCGTTGCACAGCTCGCGGTAGCGCGGATCCGACTCCGGGTTGACGATATCGAAATCGCGCTCGGGCACCAGGTTCAGGCCGATTTTCTTGATCCGCATCTCGATCACGCTCGGACGACCGATCAGGATCGGGCGCGCCAGACCTTCGTCGATCGCCACCCGTGCCGCATGCAGCACGCGCTCATCCTCGCCCTCCGCGTAGAGCACCCGCTTCAGTTCGAGCGGAATGCGCTTGGCCGCGGAAAACACCGGCTTCATGACGATGCCGGACTGATACACGAAGTCGCTCAGGCTCGCCGCATAAGCCACCAGATCCTCGATCGGGTGCGCCGCCACGCCCGAATCCATTGCCGCCTTGGCCACAGCCGGGGCGATCTTGACGATCAGGCGCGGATCGAAGGGCTTGGGAATGATGTAGTCGGGGCCAAAGGTGAGTTCGGCACCACCGTAGGCCGAGGCCACAACGTCGCTTTGCTCGGCCTGGGCGAGTTCGGCGATCGCCTTGACGCAGGCAAGCTTCATCTCTTCATTGATCGTGCTCGCGCCCACATCGAGCGCACCGCGGAAGATGAAGGGGAAACACAGCACGTTATTGACCTGGTTCGGAAAGTCCGACCGACCGGTCGCGATGATGCAATCCGGCCGCACCGCCTTGGCGTCGGCGGGCAGGATCTCGGGGTTCGGATTTGCGAGCGCGAAGATCAGCGGCTGCTTGGCCATCTTCGCCACCATTTCCGGCTTGAGCACGCCGGCAGTGGACAGGCCGAGGAACACATCGGCCCCGTCGATGGCGTCGCCCAGGGTGCGTGCGTCGGTCTGCTGCGCATAGCGTGCTTTGGTCGGCTCCATCTTCTCGTCACGACCTTCGTAGATCACGCCCTTGGAGTCGCAGACGAAAACATTTTCGCGTTTGAGACCGAGACTGACCATAAGGTCGAGGCAGGCAATGGCCGCCGCACCGGCACCCGAGCACACCAGCTTGACCTTGTCGATGTCCTTGCCGACGACCTTGAGGCCGTTGATCAGGCCGGCCGAGGAGATGATCGCGGTACCGTGCTGATCGTCGTGGAAGACCGGGATCTTCATCCGCTCGCGCAGCTTCTTCTCAATGTAGAAGCACTCGGGGGCCTTGATGTCTTCAAGATTGATGCCCCCCAGGGTCGGCTCGAGCGAGGCGATGATGTCGATCAGCTTGTCGGGGTCGTTTTCGTTCAGTTCGAGATCGAACACGTCGATGTTGGCGAACTTCTTGAACAGGCAGCCCTTGCCTTCCATCACCGGCTTGGACGCCAGCGGACCGATGTTACCCAGACCCAGTACTGCAGTACCGTTGGTCACCACCGCAACGAGGTTGCCACGGCTGGTGAGCTCACGCGCCTGCGAAGGATCGGCTACGATCGCGTCGCACGCAGCCGCAACACCCGGTGAATAGGCCAGCGCGAGATCGCGCTGATTGGTCAAGCCCTTGGTCGGAACGACCGAAATCTTGCCGCGTGTCGGTGCACGGTGGTAGTCCAGCGCCGCGGCGATGAAATCCTGATCCATGGTTCTCCCTCTCGGTATTGTATGGTGTTCGCATGAACACCCCAGCGTGACAACGGGCGCCCGCCCTTGTCCTGCCAATTGCAATCATCCGCCGCGTTTTCTATTTGCTTTGGCGTCTGGCGCCTTGCCGCGGACCGGACCCGACCGGGCCCGCATGCCGACCGCCGCAGGGAGTAGGCAGTAACGGTCATGAATAACATCTGCGGAGTTTAGCGCAGCGCCGCGAAGTTGGGCAGGGTGCATGGTATTGCGATCCGTTACAGCGCCAGGCCAGACAGCTTTGCCGCAGCACCGCTCACCAATCGCGCCCGCGTCGGCCGCGGACGATCGTGTGCATTTCTGCCCAAACGCCGGTAATGCGCCGTGGGGAGCCGGTCACAGGGCCCGATTTTTGGCACAATGCCGCAACAACTGGAGGGGAATCGAAAATGCGTCGAGTGGTGTTCAATCAGAAGGGTGGGGTCGGCAAGTCAACGATTACCTGCAACCTGGCGGCGATCAGTGCCTATCAGGGCAAGCGCACGCTGGTGATCGATCTCGATCCACAGGGCAACTCCACCCGGTATCTACTCGGAAACGCAGTGGATACGCTGGACAACACACTCGCGGGTTTTTTTGACCAGACGCTGAACTTCAAGCTGAACCCGAAGGCCACCGAGGATTTCATCGTTCAGTCGCCCTTCGACAAACTGCATGTGATGCCCTCGCATCCACTGCTTGAAGAGCTTCAGACCAAGCTCGAATCGCGCTACAAGATCTACAAACTGCGCGATGCGCTCGATGAAATCAGCGCGGATTACGACTGCGTCTTCATCGACACTCCCCCGGCGCTTAACTTCTACACCCGCTCTGCACTGATAGCGGCCAATGCCTGCCTGATCCCGTTCGACTGCGACGACTTTTCACGTCGCGCGCTCTACTCCCTGCTGGAGAACGTCGAGGAGATCAAGACGGATCACAACCGCGATCTGCAGGTGGAAGGCATCGTCGTCAACCAGTACCAGCCGCGCGCCAGCCTGCCGCAGAAGATGGTGCAGGAATTGATCGGGGAAGGACTCCCCGTGCTGCAGCCCTATCTATCCTCGTCGGTGAAGATCAGGGAGTCGCACGAACAGTCCAAGCCCATGATCCACCTGGATCCGAAGCACAAGCTGTCGCAGGAGTTCGTTGCGCTGCACGACTCACTGGCGCGCAGGTACGGGGTATAACACCGGGCTGTGGGGCCGGGTGCGGGTTTGGCCCCGGGGCGTGGCACCGGGTTGAGCACCCTATGCCGGCGTGAGCTTGGCCACGGTCAACAGCAACCACTTCACCCCGACCGCGCCGAAATTCACCTGCACCCGCGCATCGCTGCCGCCGCCTTCTGCAGCGACGATGACACCTTGGCCGAATTTCGCATGATTCACCAACTGCCCGACGCGCAAGCCGCCGGGCAGCGTCGCAAATGTTGGGCGCGGCTCGCGCTGCATGGCCGGTTTGGCAGACGCGGTGAAATAGGCACCGCCCGCCCCGCCGGTTGCCCCACCCAGGGCCGTACGCGGATTGGGTGGTGTCAGCCACTTGGTGAGCCCCTCAGGAATCTCCTCGAGAAACCGCGAGCGCAGGTTATAGCGCGTCTGGCCGTGGAGCATGCGGCTCTGGGCAAACGAGAGATAGAGACGCTCCCGCGCACGGGTCACAGCGACATACATCAGGCGCCGCTCCTCCTCAAGCCCATCGGTTTCGAGAATGCTGTTCTCGTGCGGAAATAGTCCCTCCTCCAACCCCGAAAGAAAGACGACGTCGAACTCCAGTCCCTTGGATGAATGCACCGTCATCAATTGCACCGCATCCGCCCCCTGGTCGGCCTGATGATCACCGGCCTCCAGTGAGGCATGGGCAAGGAAATCCGCGAGCAGACCGTGGGATTGTTCAGCCCCCTCCGCCCCCTCGCCCCTCCCAGCCCCGCCGCTCTCGCCCGACTGCCGCTCGGCAATGAAATTGGCTGCTGCGTTCAGCAGTTCGTCGAGGTTCTCCAGCCGATCGCCACCTTCCTTCTCGGCCTTGTAGTGATCGCGCAAACCGGAGCGGTCCACCACATGGTCGACCACTTCGGGCAGGGTCAGCGCCGCCGTGTCGCGCCGCAGCTCCTCGACCAGACGAACGAAGTGGCCAAGCGAAGTACCTGCCTTTCCAGACAAGTGCGGCACGGTGGCGTAAAGACTGGTGTTGTAGGTCCGCGCAGCATCCTGCAGCGCCTCCAGCGAGCGTGCCCCGATGCCGCGGGTCGGAAAATTGACCACCCGGACAAAGGCCGTATCGTCGTCCGGATTGGCAATCAGGCGCAGATAGGCAAGTGCGTGTTTGATCTCCTGGCGCTCGAAAAAGCGCAATCCGCCGTAGACCCGGTACGGAAGTCCTGCGCTAAACAGACGGTGCTCCAGCACGCGCGACTGGGCGTTGGACCGATACAGCAGCGCAATCCCCGAACGCGAGTGCCCGTCGCGCACCAGCGACTGGATTTCCTCGACGATCCAGCGTGCCTCGTCGCTATCGGCAAAGGCCTCGAACACCCGAATCGGCTCGCCAGCGCCCTGGTCGGTCCACAGGTTCTTGCCCAGGCGATTGGCATTGTTGCGGATGACCGCATTGGCGGCATCGAGGATATTGCTGCGCGAGCGGTAGTTCTGCTCCAGACGAATTACGCTCTGCACCCGGAACTCGCGTTCAAAGTCGCGCATGTTGCCGACCTCGGCGCCGCGGAAGCGATAGATACTCTGATCATCGTCGCCCACGCAGAACAAGGCCGCGCCGCCCTCGCGCCCGTCGTCCGCCAGCAGCTTCAACCAGCGGTATTGCAGTACGTTGGTGTCCTGGAACTCATCGACGAGGATGTGACGGAAGCGGCGCTGGTAGTGACGCCGGATCGGCTCGTTGCGTTCGAGCAGCTCATAGGTGCGCAGTAGCAACTCCGCAAAATCCACAACAGACTCGCGTTGACACTGTGATTCATACTCTTGATAGAGCTGAACGCGCTGCCGGGTGAAATCGTCCCAGGCCTCAACGGCATGCGGTCGGATACCGGCCTCCTTGTTGCCGTTGATGAAGTGCTGCAACTCCCGCGGAGGAAATTTTTCATCGTCCACATTGAGGGTTTTCAGCAGCCGCTTGATCGCTGCCAGCTGATCGGCCGAGTCAAGGATCTGAAACAACTGCGGCAGTCCCGCATCGCGGTAATGAGCGCGCAACAGGCGGTTGCACAGGCCGTGAAAGGTGCCCACCCACATCCCGCGCGGACTGATCGGCAGCATGGTTCCGAGGCGGGCAAGCATCTCCTTGGCCGCCTTGTTGGTGAAGGTCACCGCAAGAATGCCCGCGGCGTCGACCTGGCCCGACTGGATCAGCCACGCGATGCGGGTGGTAAGCACGCGAGTCTTGCCCGAACCGGCGCCAGCGAGAATCAGCGCATGTTGAGGGGGCAGGGTGACAGCCTGACTTTGTTCGGGATTGAGATTGGCGAGCAGCGTGGACATGGGTTTTCCTTTCTGGCCGCCATTCTAACCGCGGTTGCTGACTTGCCCGGGCGGGTGCGCCGGGCAGTCAGCGCTGGAGCACCACGATGTTGCCAGGGTGTTGCAGTTGTACGACAAGTACTTGAGTCCCGGTAGTCCGTAAGCTAACCTGAGTTTGTGCGTCGCAACATTTTGTTGAACTACTTCACGAATACTTTGCCGAAGTAAGCATAGAATCACTATCAACAGCAGCACGAAGCTCTTTTGCAGTACAACATTCGGTGCGCGAATAATCGGATCCACGAGATCCGAAGGCGCACAACGGCCGACCCCGGCCGCAAGGAGAACCAAGATGAAAGCACCCAAATTACTACCCTGGTACGCCCGCAAGGCCGGCGTGCCGATCGAGCGTGCCAATACCCTGTGGCGCAAGGCTGTCCGTGAAGCAACCTCGGAGACCGGCTGGGTGGGCAATGCCGAGTACTGGGGCGCGACCATGGACATTTTCCTCGACCTGCTCGAAGCCGAAAAGAACACCCTGTGCACGCCCTGCGTCACCCCCTTCGTGCGCAGCCAGAATCGCATGTGGCGCCTGCCCCTGACCGCCATGGAAGATATGTTCTTTGCGATGTCGGCGAACTGGCAGCGTCGCGGCAACGCGCACCGCAAGGCGGCCTGAGCCAGCCCGCCTGACCAACCCTATTCCGGCCTGGCCCCGCGGGGCTTGCGCCAAACCAGCTCCCTCCCTCTCCTGAAAATGGAGATTTGGCATCCGACTTCCCTGTCGGATGCCTTTTTTTTGCCTCAATCGCGCCAAAAACAGACCCATCGCCCCCCACGACCAAGCGCATTACCGGCCCCTCCGGCAGACCTCCCGCGCGCCACGACCGGGCTTCGCGATATACTTTCGCGTTTTCAACGATTTGAGCGCAGGCACCCCGCCCATGCAGGACAAATATCAGCCCGCCGCCGTCGAGACGGCCGCCCAGCAGCACTGGGACTCCACCGCAGCCTTCCGCGCCGCAGAGGACACCAGCCGGCCCAAGTACTACTGCCTGTCGATGTTCCCCTACCCCTCGGGCAAGCTGCACATGGGCCACGTGCGCAACTACACGATCGGTGACGTCCTTGCGCGCTTCCATCGCATGCGCGGTTACAACGTGTTGCAACCCATGGGCTGGGACGCCTTTGGCATGCCCGCCGAGAACGCGGCGATCCAGAATAACGTGCCGCCTGCGAAATGGACTTACGCCAACATCGATTACATGAAGACCCAGTTGAAGCGGCTCGGCTTCGCTATCGACTGGTCGCGTGAGATCGCCACCTGCACACCCGAGTACTACCGCTGGGAACAATGGCTGTTTACCCGCCTGTATGAGAAGGGCCTGATCTACAAGCGCCTGGGCACGGTCAACTGGGATCCGGTCGACGACACCGTGCTCGCCAACGAACAGGTCATCGACGGCCGTGGCTGGCGCTCAGGCGCGCTGGTCGAGAAGCGCGAGATCCCCATGTACTACATGAAGATCACCGCCTACGCCGAAGAACTGCTGGCCGAACTCGACAACCTGCCCGGCTGGCCCGAGCAGGTCCGCCTGATGCAGAAGAACTGGATCGGCAAGAGCACCGGCGTCCGCTTCGCCTTCCCGCTGGCCGCCAACGCTGACGAAAAGCTGTGGGTATTCACCACCCGTGCCGACACCATCATGGGCGTCACCTTCGTCGCCGTCGCCGCCGAACATCCGCTGGCCACCAAGGCTGCCGCCAATAATCCGGAACTCGCGGTCTTCATCGAGGAATGCAAGAAGGGCGGCGTCGCCGAGGCCGACATCGCGACGATGGAAAAGAAAGGGATGCCGACCGGCATCTACGTCACGCATCCGCTGACCGGCCAGGAAGTCGAAGTCTGGGTCGGCAACTA